>CAJTFS010000001.1 GCA_910575495.1 Bacteroidales bacterium
GCCGGCCCCGGGCGCAAGGTCTTCCGTATCAGAAAGAGCCTGCGGGACATGCCTGCCATAATTGTCATTCTGAGCGAAGCGGATCGACGAACGCAGCGAGTGCAGAGGCCGCTTGCGGACTATGCCGAGCAAGGAGGAGAAAGACAAACGAAGTGCAGTCAAACATCTGCATACTGACGATACAGATTCTTCGTCGCTCTGCTCCTCAGAATGACAAAACGAGAAGAACTGCGATCCGCACAACGCGTTGGAACCAAACTATTCATTGTTCGCAAACTCCGCAGCAGACTGGAATAAGCAACTGGCGGCAACGCGGAAAGGTGGAAGGAAAAGATGTTCGGAGCGGCCATGGCTTGCAGAGATAGAATCCGGCGTTCAGCCGGGCGAGCCGAAGCCCCGCCCTGCGGAGGCTCGCAGATACTCGCCCCGCGGACTTCGGCACGAGAACAACACAGCGCCGACCGAAGCAGAGCTTGCAAACTTACAATGTACGCTCTCTCTGAACGCACGGACGCAGCCTGCGGAGTAGCGAGCCCGGCGACAGCCGAAGCGGCGAGCCTCCGCGCCGGGAGGCTGTCGCCCGCGCGACTCTGCGAATTGTAAAACTATCGAAAACCGGCGCAACCCCCCCCAAAAACAACTATTCCTTATCAACTCTCCTGCGCCATTACACCGCCAGCGGACTGCTGAATCTACTGACCACGCTGGTACAAGCCGTAGCCTGCACCACTCCGGGCACTCCGACTGCTTTCAGAGGAAAACCGTATGGCAGAACAAACTACCGCCGATAACGGAGCGGCAAATCTTTGACCCGGCGACCGCAAAAATAGGTATTCCAGGCATCGCAGGCATAACCGTCGCCCAACACCCGAAACGTCAGAACGGAAGCATCCGCCATCTTCCGCCCACCGTAAAAAACGCTCCAGGCATCGTGTGCATAGCCGCTGCCAAGGTACTTGAACGAAAGAGCTGCGGCTCCGTCCATCATGAATCCGTCGTAGAAGACATGCCAGGCGTCGCATCCGTATCCGCCGCCAAGATTGCGGAACGACGAGGCCGAAGCACCCTCCACCACACAACCGCGATAAAGAACGGTCGCACCTCTCACTACATATCGAGCATTACGCCGTCTGCCGTCTTGTTCGTGCGAACATCCCGGACGATTCGGACGATGTTGCGGCCGCACACCGGGATGGCGATCCGCGTGCCGGTCGGGATTCGGGCGCGGCCGATGCCGCTGTGCGTCGCAGGAAACCTCTTCCGGAAAACGGGACGCCGGATGTTCCGGCCCGCAAAAAGGAAGCATGGAAAGCGCATGCGAAGGTGCCGAAAGCACGGTACCGCCGGCCAACAAGGCAACGACCAACAAGAAAACGGAGAATCGTTTCATATCAGAAGGGTCAGTGAATCAGTTTATAGGATAACGATACGAACGACGAAAACAGTATGTCAGAATGTAAAAAAGCACCCGCACGGAAACTCCGCGCGGGTGCCTCATCGATCGGATGGCCGCGGATTACTCCTCGGTCTCCTCTTTCTTGGCCTTGGGAGCCTTCTTGGCTTCGGCGGCCTCCATGGCGCTCTTCAGAGCAGCCAGACCGGCGATGTCGCCAAGGGTCGTCTTCTCGACCGAAGCGTTGATCTTCTTCACGGTCGACTTCGTAGCGTCGGCAGCAGCGCGCTTCTCGGCCTTCTCGGCAGCGATCTCGGCGCGGCGGGCCTCCTCATACGTACGGACGTGCGAGAGGGTGATGCGCTTGGTAGCCTTCGAGAACTCGATGACCTTGAAGTCGATCTTGTCGCCGACCTTGGGAGTCGTGCCGTCCTCCTTGGTGAGCTGACGCGCGGGGCAGAAACCCTCGACGTTCTCGGCCAACGATACGACGGCGCCCTTGTCGGTCATCTCGGTGATGGTGCCCTCGTGAACGGTGTCGATCGAGAACTTGCCCTCGATCTCGTTCCAGGGGTTCTCCTCCAGCTGCTTGTGACCCAGCGAGAGACGGCGGTTGTCCTTGTCGATCTCCAGCACGACGACCTCGATGTCGGCACCCACCTGCGTGAATTCGCCGGGATGCTTCACCTTCTTGGTCCAGCTGAGGTCCGAAATGTGGATCAGACCGTCGATGCCCTCCTCGATCTCGACGAAGACGCCGAAATTGGTGAAGTTGCGGACCTTGGCCATGGTCTTGGTGCCCACGGGATACTTGGTCTCGATGTCAGCCCAGGGATCGGCCGAAAGCTGCTTGATGCCGAGCGACATCTTGCGGTCCTCGCGGTCGAGCGTCAGGATGACGGCCTCGACTTCGTCGCCGACCTTCATGAACTCCTGAGCCGAACGCAGGTGCTGGCTCCACGACATCTCCGAGACGTGGATCAGGCCCTCGACGCCGGCAGCGATCTCGACGAACGCACCGTAATCGGCCATGACGACCACCTTGCCCTTGACCTTGTCGCCCACCTTGAGAGCGGGGTCGAGCGCCTCCCACGGATGCGGGGTGAGCTGCTTGAGACCCAGAGCGATGCGCTTCTTGGCATCGTCGAAATCGAGGATCACGACCTGGATCTTCTGGTCGAGCGAAACGATCTCCTCGGGGTGGCTTACGCGGCCCCACGACAGGTCGGTGATGTGGATCAGACCGTCCACGCCGCCCAGGTCGACGAAGACGCCGTAGGAGGTGATGTTCTTGACCGTACCCTCGAGGATCTGACCCTTCTCGAGCTTGGACATGATGATCTGCTTCTGCGCTTCGAGTTCGGCCTCGATGAGCGCCTTGTGCGACACGACCACGTTGCGGAACTCCTGGTTGATCTTGACAACCTTGAACTCCATGGTCTTGTCGACGTATACGTCGTAGTCGCGGATGGGCTTCACGTCGATCTGCGAACCGGGCAGGAAGGCCTCGATGCCGAAGACGTCGACGATCATACCGCCCTTGGTGCGGCACTTGATGTAACCCTTGATGATCTCGTCCTTCTCCAGGGCTTCGTTGACACGATCCCACGACTTGAGCTGGCGCGCCTTCTTGTGCGACAGGGCCAGCTGGCCGTTCTTGTCCTCGGCCGAGTCGACATAGACTTCGATCTTGTCGCCCACCTTCAGATCGGGGTTGTAGCGGAACTCCGAGATGGAGATGATACCCTCGCTCTTGTAGCCTACGTTGACGATGACCTCGCGCTTGGTGAGTCCCGTCACCGTACCTTCGACCACTTCGCCGACCGTAACGTTGGACAGCGTCTTGTCATAGGCTGCGGCGATCTCTTCCTTGGGCTGGCTGTAGACGCCCAGGTCGTTTTCGAACGAGTTCCAGTCGAAATTCTCGTTTGCGACCACATTCTTGTTTTCTTCCATTGTGGAAATGTTTGCGATACAATCGCTCGTTAAAAGGTTGATAATGTTCTGCCTTCCGTCATGCGCCCGGCTGCCGTTGCGTCACAGGCCCTCGCGGGACCGGCTCCGCAGCGCCCGTATATAATTACGATCCCGCGCGCACGCAAAAGGCCTGCAAAGTTAACGCTTTTTTCCGGAATGCCAAAACTTCGAATGCTTATCCGCGAAACCGCCCTTGCAAACGAGCTTTTCGGCCGGTTCTGTGCCCTGCGAGCAGGGCCTAAGGAATACGGAGTGTCGCCCGGCTTTTACCGGATACTTGGCGGAGTTCCGGGGAGGGTGACAGCTTCTTCGCTCCGCTCAGAATGACAAATAGAGGCCGTGCCAGGACGTGCGAAGCCGACAGCAGCCTGCACAGAAAAGATTCGTCGCCCCGCTCGGAATGACAAACCGGAAAGAAGCGCGCAAAGAAAGATGCTTGGCGGCGATACAAACACATCGCGCGCGGCCCGAAAAACCGCAACCGGCGGTAAAAAAGCACGAAGTTCCCCGCTTCAGCACAGCGCAAGCACGCAACCCGAAGAAACCTTTGCACAAGGCATTTTGCTGAGAGAGCGCGCCCCTGTTCCGGCCGCATCGTCCGGAAACGGAGCGGGCACGAGGTTTGTGTTAATAAAATAACAAATCGGCGGAAATTATTGCGCAATCCGGATAGTTTTTTGTATTTTTGCACGGCTGAACGGCTCGACCCCGCACCCGAGGGAAGCCGAAAAAACGGCCGGAAACCGCCCCTGCGGACCCCGGCCCGACAAAAAGATAAAACACACAAAATCAAAATACACCGATGGCTGATTTCATCTACCAGGAACCGTTCCCCGTGGGGGAGGACAAGACGCAGTACCGTCTGCTGACGAAAGATTACGTGAAGGTCGTGGAGTGCGACGGCCGCAAGATGCTGAAGGTCGACCCCGCCGGTCTGGAGCTCCTCTCCAAGGCCGCCTACAGCGACGTGTCGTTCTACCTGCGCGCCGCCCACCTGCAGAAGCTGCGCAACATTCTCGACGACCCCGAAGCCACCGACAACGACAAGTTCGTGGCCTACACCATGCTGCTCAACCAGTGCGTGTCCGCCGAGGGCGAGCTGCCCACCTGCCAGGACACCGGCACGGCCATCTGCATCGCCCACAAGGGCGAAGACGTCTTCACCGGGGCTGACGACGCCGAGTGCATCGCCCGCGGCGTCTACGAGACCTACAAGGAGCGCAACCTGCGCTACTCGCAGGTGGTGCCCTTCACCATGACCGACGAGAAGAACTCGGGCACCAACCTGCCCGCGCAGATCGACATCTACGGCGGCAAGCCCGGCATGGAGTACGAATTCCTCTTTATCACCAAGGGCGGCGGCTCGGCCAACAAGACCTTCCTCTACCAGCAGACCAAGGCGCTGCTCAACGAAGAGTCGCTCACCAAGTTCATCACCGAACACATCAAGGACCTCGGCACCTCGGCCTGCCCGCCCTATCACCTGGCTATCTGCATCGGCGGCACCTCGGCCGAAATGTGCCTCTCGACCGTCAAGAAGGCGTCGGCCGGCTACCTCGACGAACTGCCCACCTCGGGCAACGAGGGAGGCCGCTGCTTCCGCGACCTCGAATGGGAGGAGAAGGTGCTGAAGATCTGCCGGCAGTCGGGCGTCGGCGCCCAGTTCGGCGGCAAGTACCTTGTGCACGACGTGCGCGTCATCCGTGCTCCGCGCCATGCCGCCTCGTGCCCCGTGGCCATCGGCGTGAGCTGCTCGGCCGACCGCAACATCAAGGCCAAGATCACGCCCGAAGGCATCTTCCTGGAGGAGCTGGAGAAGAACCCGGCGCGCTTCCTGCCCAAGGAAGCCCCGGCCATGTCGCCCGCCGTGGACATCGACCTCGACGAAGGCATGGACAAGGTGCGCGCCATCCTGACCAAGTACCCCATCAAGACGCGTCTGAACCTCAAGGGCACGCTGATCGTGGCCCGCGACATCGCCCATGCCCGCATCAAGCAGATGCTCGACGAGGGCAAGCCCATGCCCGAATACTTCAAGAAGCATCCGGTCTACTACGCCGGTCCCGCCAAGACGCCCGACGGCATGGCCTCGGGTTCGTTCGGCCCCACCACGGCCGGGCGCATGGACCCCTACGTCGACCTCTTCCAGAAACACGGCGGTTCGCTCGTGATGGTGGCCAAGGGCAACCGCTCGCAGGAGGTCACCGACGCCTGCAAGGCCAACGGAGGCTTCTACCTCGGTTCGATCGGCGGCCCCGCCGCCATCCTGGCCAAGAACTCGATCAAGTCGGTCGAGGTGGTCGACTTCCCCGAACTGGGCATGGAGGCCGTGCGCAAGATCTACGTCGAGGATTTCCCGGCCTTCATCATCGTCGACGACAAGGGCAACGACTTCTTCGCCGATTTCAAGCATTAAAATTGCAGACCCCGGATACGAACGGACTCAAAACCGCGTTGTTGAAACGATGAAAGGTCTTATTGCGAAAATCATCTTCGCGGCGCTCTGCGTCGTTGCATGGGGGCCGGCCGCCGGCGCCGACAAGGTCGTCTTCGAGGCCTCCTCGCCCCTGATCGTGGCCGTGGGCGAAGCCTTCCGGGTCGAATTCGCGCTCAACGCCCGGCCCGACGACGGAAGTTTCGCGCCTCCGTCGTTCGAGGGATTCGACGTGCTGGCCGGACCCGCCGTTTCGGAGGGCTCGTCGATCCAGATCGTCAACGGGTCGATGACCAAGAGCGTCGAATATACGCTCACCTACGTGCTCATGGCCAACAGCGCCGGCAACTTCACCGTCGCCCCGGCCGCCATCGCCGTCGACGGAGAGACCTACCGCACGCGGTCCCTGCCGATCGAGGTGGTCGACGAGGGCGCCGCACCGGGTTCCGCCGGCGTGGTGCCGGGAGGCTCCGCCAACGGAGAACCGCAGTCCCGAAACCCCGAAAGCGAAGCACGCCGGCGGCTGGGCAAGGACGACATCCTGCTGCGGGCCGCCGTATCGCGCAGCACCGTCTACAAGGGCGAACCGCTGCGCGTGATCTTCAAGCTCTACCGCCGCGCCAACGTAGCCGGATTCCAGGACTACAAGGTGCCGTCGTTCAACGGATTCTGGGCCCAGCAGCTCAACACCGACAACGCCCCGCGCCAGCGCGAGACCTACAACGGCAAGATCTACGAAACGTCGGTCGCCTGGGAATACCTGCTCTACCCGCAGCAGGCCGGCACGCTGGTCATCGAACCCGCCGAACTGACCGCCGTCGCGCAGGTCATCGTGCCGAGCAACCGCAGCGCCGATCCTTTCTTCGGGGGCGGCCACGATGTCTACAACGTGCCTGTCAAAGTGCAGAGTCCGCGCGTCAACATCACGGTCAAACCCCTGCCGGCCGGCGCCCCGGCCGGATTCAGCGGGGCCGTCGGGCACTTCACGATGGAGACCAAGCTCCCGACGCAGCGGCTGGCCGCCAATTCGGCAGCGACCTATACGGTCAAGATTTCGGGAACGGGCAACCTTACGTTCGTGCAGGCCCCCAAGCTGACGCTGCCCGGTTCGTTCGAGCAGTACAACGTCAAGACCACCGAGTCGATCAACACGTCGGCCGCCGGCATCTCGGGCTACCGCCAGTTCGAATACCCCTTCATAGCGCGCGCCGACGGCTCTTTCCAGATCGAACCCGTGGTGTTCAGCTACTTCGATCCGTCGCGCATGGAGTATGCGACCCTGCGCTCCGAACCGCTGACGCTCGACGTCGCACCCGATGCCGGAGGCGGCGGCGAAGCCGTGGTGATGCAGAACCGCGGCATGTCGAAAGAGGAGGTGCGGCTGCTGGGCGAGGACATCCGCTTCATCAAGCTGGGCAACGCCCGGCTGCGCACTCCGCAGCAGCCGTTTCTGTTCAGCATGCTCTACTGGGTGCTGTTGTGCGGCATCCTGCTTCTGTTCACGGCGGCCTACGCCACCCTGCGCCGGCGCATCCGCGAATCGCAGAACGTCGCCCTGGTCCGCGGCCGGCGCGCCAACAAGGTGGCCGTACAACGCTTCCGCGCGGCCCGCAAATACATGGAAGCTCACGACCGCCATGCCTTCTACGAGGAGATGCTGCGCGCGCTGTGGGGTTACGTGAGCGACAAGTTCAACATCCCCGTGGCCAACCTCACCAAGGAGAACGTGCGCGAGGAACTGCACCGCCGCGGCGTTCCGTCCGACGAGTCGCAGCGCTTCACGGCCCTCATCGCCCAGTGCGACGAGGCACAGTATTCGCCCGCCGCATCGGTGCAGATGGGCGACATCTACGCCGACGGCGTAGACCTGATTTCGCGCATCGAGTCGATCATCAAACGATAGATTCCCATGAAACGATTGATCCTGGTCCTGTTCGCAGCCCTGGCGGGTCCCGCTCCGCTTTTCATACCGACGCACGGCGCTGCGGCGACCGCATACGCACAGACACCGGCCGCCCCCGCCGCAACGGCCGGCCAAACCGATCCTGCAACAACCGCCGAGGCTGCCGACATGGCTGCTGCTGATGCCTCAACCGAAGTTCCCGCCGCCGAAACCGACGCTGCGGCGCCCGCGCTCCTGTGGGACCGGGCCAACACGGCCTACATCAACGGCGACTACCGCGCGGCGGCCGAGACTTACGAAGAACTGCTTGCACAGGGGCTGGTCTCGGTGAAACTCTGCTACAACCTGGCCAACGCCTATTTCAAGGCCGACCGCCTGGGCAAAGCGATCCTGTTCTACCGCCGGGCGCTCCGCCTGGCGCCCGGCAACGGCGACATCCGCTACAACCTGAGCGTCGCCGAAGCCCGCACCAAGGACAACATCGAACGCATCCCCGAATTCTTTCTTGTCGCCTGGCTGCGCAGCGTGCGCCACACGATGGGCTGCACGGCCTGGACGATCCTCTCGCTGCTCTTTCTGACCTGCGCACTGGGCTTTTTCCTCTTTTTTCTGCTGGCCCAGCGGCTCTCGTGGCGCAAAACCGGATTCTATGGCACTCTGGTTGCAGCGGTGCTCTTCGTGACCGCCACGCTGTTCGCCGCGGCCGAACGCCGCGGAATGCTCGACCGCACGAGCGCCGTGGTGATGCCGGCCTCCGCGGCGGTGAAGAGCTCGCCCGACAACTCGGCCACCGACCTCTTCCTGCTCCACGAAGGCACCGTGGTGACCATCACCGACCGTCTCGACGACTGGTGCGAGATCGTCATCGACGACGGCAAGAAAGGGTGGATCGAAAACCGCAAAATCGAGATCGTCTGATGTCGAAACTCTTACAGGACGTGGTCGGCGAGCTGTCGAAGCTGCCGGGCGTGGGACGCCGCACGGCACTGCGCCTGGCCATGCACATCCTGCGCATGGAACCCGACTCGGTGGGCGAAATGACCCGCAGCATCGACCGCTTCCGCAACGACATCAAGCACTGCGCCCGCTGCAACAACCTCTCCGACGAGCAGGTGTGCCCCATCTGCGCCGACCGCGAACGCGACCATGCGACGATCTGCGTAGTGGAACAGGTAGCCGACGTGCTGTCGATCGAGAACACCCGCCAGTACAAGGGGCTCTACCATGTGCTGGGCGGTGTCATCTCGCCCATGCAGGGCATAGCGCCCTCCGATCTGAAGATCGACCTGCTGTGCGACCGCATCGCGCAGGGCGGTGTCAAGGAGGTGATCCTGGCCATCTCCACCTCGGTCGAGGGCGAAACGACGCTCTTCTATCTGATGAGCCGCCTGCGCCGCTACCCCGGCGTGAAGATCACCTCGATCGCCCGCGGCATCGGCTTCGGCGACGAACTGGAATATGTCGACGAACTGACCATCACCCATGCGCTGCTCAACCGCCGCGAAATGGAGTGAAGCGGAAACACCCAAAGCAGCGAAGCATGCACCGGCCCTCCGCCCGCCAAATCGAGAGGGACCGAAAAAGCAACGACGAAGAATTACATATCTAAAACACAACACGATGGAATTCGTTACCAATGAAAAACTGACGATCGTCGGCGCCGCCGGCATGATCGGCTCCAACATGGCGCAGACCGCCCTGATGATGCGTCTGACGCCCAACATCTGCCTCTACGACCCCTTCGCGCCCGCGCTGGAGGGCGTGGTCGAGGAGCTGCGCCACTGCGCCTTCGAAGGGGTGAACATCACCTGGACGTCGGAGATCGGCGATGCGCTTACGGGCGCCTCCTACGTGGTTTCGTCGGGCGGAGCCGCCCGCAAGGCCGGCATGACGCGCGAAGACCTCCTGAAGGGCAACGCCGAGATCGCCGCCCAGCTGGGCAAGGACATCCGCACCTACTGTCCCGACGTGAAGCACGTGGTGGTCATCTTCAACCCGGCCGACATCACGGGTCTCGTGACGCTGATCTACGGCGGGCTGCACCCGTCGCAGGTGTCGACCCTCGCAGCGCTCGACTCGACGCGCCTGCGCTCGGAGCTGGCCCAATATTTCAAGATTTCGCCCGACGAAATCCGCAACTGCCGCACCTACGGCGGCCATGGCGAGCAGATGGCCGTCTTCGCATCGACGACGCTCGTGGCCGGACGTCCGCTTTCGGAACTTATCGGTCATGAAATGCCCGAAGGCGACTGGCACGAACTGCAGCAGCGCGTCGTCCAGGGCGGCAAGCACATCATCGACCTGCGCGGCCGTTCGTCGTTCCAGAGCCCGGCCTACCTTTCGATCTGCATGATCGCCGCAGCCATGGGCGGCAAGCCGTTCACCTATCCGGCCGGCGTCTATGTGCACAACGACGAGTTCCGCCACATCCTCATGGCCATGGAGACCTCCATCGGCCCCAAGGGCGTCGAGTACAAGAACGTGCAGGGCACGCCCGAGGAGCACGCGCGCCTCACCGAGAGCTACAACCACCTCTGCAAGCTCCGCGACGAGGTGATCGCGATGGGCATCCTGCCGCCCGTCGACGAGTGGCACAAGGTCAATCCGCATCTGAAATAGGCCCCGCCGCCGACAAGAAAAGCCGCCCGTTGAACGGGCGGCTTTTGGTTATATGCTATGTCTCGGAGTTCGCACACAAAACAATTGTCCGAACAGCACCGCTGAGAGCGGCTATTCGGCCAAAGCCTGCAAGACAGCCTGCAACTCGCCGTTGCGGAGCAACAGCAGCAACGGCCCGTCCATGTCGTAGTGGGTGGTGGTCCGGAGCGCTTCGAAGAAACGTTGCTCCTGCTCCAGCCCGGGGCAGGCCATGCGCGTGGAAGCGAGCGGACCGATGGTCAGGGTCCGGCTGCGATCGGTCGCATAGGCGCCCGAAAGGCTATTGCAGGCTCCCCGGCCGCTTATCCGTCCGTCGCCGTCCGAAAGGACAAGCGTGAAAGCGCCGGGCGCGGCCGTCACGCTCCGGCCGTAGAGCTGGACCAGCTGCCAGGTCGTTCCCGCGAGCGGGCGGCGGTATTTCTTCTGATAGGCGCGGCAATGGCACCCTTTGCTGTGGCTGCATCCTGCCGCAAGGGCGACCGCGAGGGCCAGGAACAGCATCCGGATCATGCGTTTCATCTTCGTCTCGAATTGTTGGTGCAAAGATACGAAATTCATATCTTTGTCCAATCAACAGACATGCACCTATGAAAAAGATCATCGCTTCGCCCCTCGCACCCAAAGCCGTGGGGCCCTATTCGCAGGCCGTGGAGACCGACGGCGCACTCTATGTATCGGGCCAGCTGCCCATCGACGGCGCCACGGGCAAGATGGCCGAAGGCATCGAAGCCCAGACGCGGCAGTCGCTCGCCAACCTGGGGCACATCCTCGCCGAAGCGGGCTACGGATTCAACAATGTAGTGAAGACCACCGTCCTGCTGCAGCACATCTCCGACTTTGCAGCCATGAACGCCGTCTACGCCGAACACTTCACCTCGGAGATGCCCGCCCGCATCTGTTTCGAAGTCGCCGCCCTGCCCATGGGCGCTCTGGTAGAAATCGACGCCGTGGCAGTCAAATAAAACATTTTCAATAAAATGAAAAATCTACTGATATTCATTGCCGGTGCAATTACAGGTATTGTTTTTATCATACTGCTTTCTTTCTTCGTATCAACTGCCAATAATCATGGCATTACTATGTTTGACGAACCAGGGGAATATATTCAAGGAAATCGGTTTCAAGTGCTTCAAGAAGTATCTCCCGGAGCAGCTCTCGCGCATGCAGAAGATAAAAAATATGGAATATCTTCATTTACCGGAGTTCTTGTTTTATTTGTAAATGATGAAGGGAAACGTTATTACGATGAAGAAATAATCAAAATCCCCCAAGGGAAACGAGTACGGCAAATAGGAATTTATAAATACGAAAGTAAAGCCGAAATCGCAAAAACGGTTCCGGTAGTTCGTATTGAATAACACGCCTCCATAAAACCGTTGCGCAAAAAGCAGTCGCGGTGTGTTTCAACCGGTTGGAACGCGCCGCGACTTTTTGTAGATAATTTGTGTATAATTCGCGCCGCGATTGTTGGGATATTTGCCCGGAATGCGCCATCTTTGCAAAACCGTCCCCGCCGCAGGGACCTCCGAAAGGAACAATCAAAAAAGGTATCGATATATTATGGCAAAAGTTTCCAATCCGCCTGCACCGCAGAAGGTCGACTACAACGACGCCGTGGCCGAATCGAAAGTCTACTTCGACGGCGACGACCTGGCCGCCACGGTGTGGGTCACCAAGTATGCCCTCAAGGATTCGTTCGGCAACATCTACGAGAGTTCGCCCCGGCAGATGCACGAGCGCATCGCCGCCGAGATCGCGCGCATCGAGCGCAAATACCCCTCGCCCATGTCGGCGGACGAGGTATTCGATCTGCTCGACCATTTCCGCTACGTCATTCCCCAGGGCGGCCCCATGACCGGCATCGGCAACAACTTCCAGGTGGCCTCGCTCTCCAACTGCTTCGTCATCGGCCACAAGAACCCGGCCGACTCCTACGGCGGCATCTTCCGCATGGACGAGGAGCAGGTGCAGCTCATGAAGCGGCGCGGCGGCGTG
This sequence comes from Bacteroidales bacterium, assembly GCA_910575495.1. Classification (GTDB taxonomy): domain Bacteria; phylum Bacteroidota; class Bacteroidia; order Bacteroidales; family Rikenellaceae; genus Alistipes. The sequence goes on from CAJTFS010000001.1 coordinate 12,361, forward strand.
GGCCACGACCTCTCGCACATCCGTCCCACGGGCAGCCCCGTGCTCAACTCGGCCCTCACGTCGACGGGCATCGTGCCTTTCATGGAGCGCTATTCCAACTCCACGCGCGAGGTGGCGCAGGACGGACGGCGCGGAGCCCTGATGCTCTCGCTGTCGATCAAGCACCCCGATGCCGAGCGTTTCATCGACGCCAAGGTCGACACCGGCAAGGTCACGGGCGCCAACGTCTCGATCAAGATCGACGACGACTTCATGCGCGCCGCCATCGCCGGCAAGAAATACCATCAGCAGTTCCCCATCGCTTCCGACAATCCGGCCTACAAGCAGGACATCGACGCCCGCAAGCTGTGGGAGAAGATCATCCACAACGCCTGGAAGTCGGCCGAGCCCGGCGTGCTGTTCTGGGATACGATCATCCGCGAGAGCGTCCCCGACTGCTATGCCGACGAAGGCTTCGTGACCGTCTCGACCAACCCCTGCGGCGAGATTCCGCTCTGCCCCTACGACTCGTGCCGCCTGCTGGCGCTCAACCTCTTCTCCTACGTCGACGATCCGTTCACCGAAAAGGCGCGGTTCAACTTCCCCAAATTCAAGGAGCACGTGGCCAAGGCCATGCGCATCATGGACGACATCATCGATCTGGAGCTGGAGAAAGTCGAGCTCATCATCGAGAAGATCGCCGCCGACCCCGAAGACGAGGACGTACGCCGCGTAGAGCTGGAGCTGTGGAAGAAGATCCGCAACATGGCCCTCAAGGGACGCCGCACGGGTCTGGGCATCACGGCCGAAGGCGACATGCTGGCCGCCCTGGGTCTGCGCTACGGCTCGGAGGAAGCCATCGCATTCGCCGTAGAGGTGCAGAAGACCCTGGCTGTGGAAGCCTACCGCGCATCGGTCAAGATGGCCGGCGAACGCGGCGCTTTCGCCGTCTACGACGCTGCCAAGGAGAAGAACAACCCCATGATCGCCCGCATCCGCGAGGCCGATCCCGAGCTCTACGCCGAGATGGTCGAGAAGGGACGCCGCAACATCGCCATGCTGACCATCGCCCCCACGGGCACCACCTCGCTCATGTCGCAGACCACGTCGGGCATCGAACCGGTGTTCCGCACCGTCTACAAGCGCCGCCGCAAGATCAACCCCTCCGACCACGACACCCATGTCGACTACCAGGACGAGACGGGCGAGAAGTTCCAGGAATACAACGTCTACCACCACAACTTCGTCAAGTGGCTCGAAGCCAACGGCTACGACACCTCGAAGCTGGAATCGATCTCCGACGACGAACTGCAACGCTGGGTCGAGGCCTCGCCCTACCACAAGGCCACGGCCAACGACATCGACTGGGTGGCCAAGGTGAAGATGCAGGGCGCCATCCAGAAGTGGGTCGACCACTCGATTTCGGTGACGGTCAACCTGCCCAACAACGTCTCGGAAGCCCTCGTCGCCGACGTCTACCGCACGGCCTGGGAGTGCGGCTGCAAAGGCGTGACGGTCTATCGCGACGGCTGCCGCGACGGCGTGCTGATCGAGAAAGGCGCCAAGTCGAAGCGCAAGTGCGAGGAACACCCCGGGCAGGCGCCCAAGCGCCCGAAATCGATTCCGGCCGACATCGTGCGTTTCAAGAACGGTTCGGAAGACTGGATCGCATTCGTCGGTCTGCAGGAAGGACGCCCCTACGAAGTCTTCACCGGCAAGATCGAGGAGGACGCCATGTACATCCCGCGCAAGATCACCAAGGGCTTCATCATCAAGGTGCGCGAAGAAGACGGCTCGAAGCGCTACGACTTCCAGTACAAGGACCGCTACGGCTATACCAACACCATCGGCGGCATCTCGCGCCTCTTCAACGAAGAGTTCTGGAACTACGCCAAACTCATCTCCGGTGTCCTGCGCCACGGCATGCCCATCGAGAAGACCGTGTCGCTCATCGAATCGCTGCATCTCGACAACGAATCGATCAACACCTGGAAAACCGGCGTCTGCCGCGCCATCAAGCAATACATCGCCGACGGCACCAAGTCCAAGGGCAAGTGCCCCTCGTGCGGACAGGAGAATATGGCCTACCAGAACGGCTGCCTGACCTGCATGTCGTGCGGCTACTCCAAGTGCGGCTGATTCTTCGGGCCGCCTGGCTCCCGAACCGGGCGGAATCGGGCGGAACCGGGCGGACTGCCTGCCGGCTGAACCGGGGGGGGGCAGGAAACGAAGGGTGCCCCAAACCGCATCACTCCGAACCGGCCCGGACCCGAAACAGACGGAACCGAACCGGGGCGGACTGCCTGCCGGCGGAACCGAGGCGGGGCAGGAAACGAAGGGTGCCCCAAACCGCATCACTCCGAACCGGCCCGGACCCGAAACAGAGGGACCCGAAACAGACGGAACCGAAGTGCCCGAAACGGGCTGGCTCCGGACCGAGCCGGAGCTGACTACAGGCCGAGCTGGAGCTGCCGGAACCGGGGCGGAAAACCGGGATTCTCAAACCGCGCTTGACTCCGGGCCGGACCGGGAAAAACCGGGGGGGGGCGAAGGTGCAAACCGGAGAACAGAACAGCTGAAAAGCAGAGCGGGACAAAACCCTCGACACACTTGGGCCGGTCCGAACGAATCGGGGGGGGGCAAAAAACAACCCGAATCGGAGAACCGGGCCACGCAAAGGCGCCGCACTCCGCAAACGAAAAGGGGCAGGAACTGAGTTCCTGCCCCTTTTATAGGATGGTCTGAAAGGCTTCCCGCGAGAACCTCCAACCACAACAGCACTCAACGCACGATCACCGCATTGACCAACCGCACGCCCGACCGCTTGTTGATCTCCTCGCGGAGGGCATCGCGCTGCATGAAGAGCTCCTGCCGCAAGACGCTCGACTGGATGCGCACATGGAGAATGTGCCGCTCCAGCCGCAGCTCGGTCGTCAGATCGGCGACCCAATCGCCCACGATGGAGCGCCACGTCTCCGGCAACCGGCCCTCGGCCACCTTGGCGGCAATGTGGGGGCGCTTGAAAAACTCCTCCAGCAAATCGCCCATCAACATGGTCTTCGTACGTCTCATGCTTCGTCGTTCTTTTCCGCGCCGGTCTTCTCCGCATCGCTGTCGTCCGCCGCAGCGTTGGCCGGGCGGATCTCGCCGCCCTCCACCGTGAAAAGGGCGTACTCGCCGCCGGCCTTGTCGAGAATCGACTTGAGCCGCAGCGAATTGCAGTCGGTGATGAATATCTGCCCGAAGGCGTCGTCGGCCACCAGCCGGATGAGCTGCTCGACACGCCCGGCGTCGAGCTTGTCGAAAAGGTCGTCGAGCAACAGGATCGGCTTCTCGCCGCACGCCTCCGCCACGATGGCGTACTGCGCCAGCTTCAACGCGATCAGAAACGATTTCTGCTGCCCCTGCGACCCGTATTTGCGCAAGGGAAATCCGCCGATCTTCAACACCAGATCGTCGCGGTGGATGCCTGCCGTGGTGAACTCGTTGACCAGATCCTTCTGCCGCGCGGCGAGGAGCACCTCCTCGAAACTCCGCTCGTTCAACTCCGACTTGTAGTGCACTTCCACCTGCTCGCGGTCGCCCGAGAGCATGCCGTAGAACTCGGCCACGATGGGCTGCAGCCGCTCGACGAAAGCCTGCCGCGCGGCGTGGATCTTGCCGCCGTGCTCGACCAGCTGCCGGTCGTAGATCGAAAGCATCGTTTCGTCGGGCCGGGTCTTGAGCAGCCGGTTGCGCTCGGCCAGCACGGCATTGTAGCGCATGACCGTAGTCAGATAAGGACGGTCGAGCTGCGAAATGCAGGCATTCAGGTAGCGACGCCGCTCGTCGGCCGCGTCGCTGATAAGGGCGCTGTCGGCCGGCGAAACGATCACGGCAGGCACCAGCCCCACATGGTCGGCCAACCGCTCGTATTCCTTGCCGTTGCGCTTCAGCACCTTGCCGCCCTTGCGCGAAAAGGTGCACACCACGCACTCGTTCTTCCCCTCCTCGGAGAGGTATTGCCCCTCGAGCAGAAAGAAGTCGGACCCGTGGAGAATGCTTTGCGCATCGGTCATCGGCAACGACGACTTGCACATCGAAAGATAGTAGATCGCATCGACGACGTTGGTCTTGCCCGCACCGTTGTCGCCCACAAGACAATTCACGCCGCGGCAGAAAAGAGGCTCCTGCCGGACGATGTTCTTGAAGTTGAGCAACGAAAGTTTTTTCAGACGCATGGTGCAAGGGGCGATCGCCGCTTCGATGCCGCCGTTTTCCGACCGCAACTCCGGCTGCCGACCGCGGTCCGTGCCGCCCCGAAAAGAGGGAGAAGCGTCCGGCGGCCTCCGTCAAGGGAGGAACCCGGAAAGCGAAACAGGACCGGGACACGGCCCGTCGAATGCGCGCTATCGCGGCGTAAAGTTACAAAAAATCCCCGACACAGCATTGCACATTGTAAATAGTTTTGTATCTTTGCCATGATTAACCGGCGCGCGACAAGCGCCCCGCAGGGCGGGAACGGAGAAGTTCCCACGCGCGGGCTTGCATTGTTTTTGCCGTTTTCCCGATCCGAACATAAACCAAAACACACTATTCGATATGGCAAATCAGCAGCCTGCCGGGCAGGAGACTCTCGGCGAAGCAATGAACAGAACCGAGCTCTTCCTGGAGAAACACGGCCGCACGATGTCCTACGCAATCCTTGCGCTCTTCGTCCTGGCCGGACTGATCTTCGGCTACCGCGCGACGATCGTCGCTCCCCGTGCCGAAAAGGCCGCCGAGCTGATGGCCGAGGCGCAGCGGCGCTTCGAATCGCAGACTCCCGACTACGAACTCGCGCTTCTGGGCGATGCCAACGGCGCCGGCTTCCTCGATGTCATCGGGCAGTACGGCTCCACCCCCTCGGGAAACCTGGCCAAGCACTATGCCGGCATCTGCTACCTCCACATGGGCGATCTGGAGAACGCCGCGGCCTACCTGGCGAAATTCTCGTCGGTACGAGGCCTTCCCGGCGAGATCATCAACGCTCAGAACCTCGGACTCCAGGGCGACGTAGCCGTCGAGATGAAAGACTTTGCCAAGGCCGTGAAGTACTACGCCAAGGCCGTCGAAGCCTCGGACAACAACCTCACCGCCCCCATGTATCTCTACAAGGCCGCGCTGGCCGAGCAGGCACAGGGCCGCAAGCCCGAAGCCGCGGTGCTGCTGGAACGCATCCTTGCCTCCTACCCCATGTCGATGGAAGCCCGCGATGCCGAGAAACTGCTGGGCAGCGTAAACTGATCGTAATCCGATGGCCACCCGCAACCACAATCTCTCGAAATTCGACGCTCCGCTGCCGTCGGCTGCCGACATGCACTTCGGCATCGTCGTGGCCGAATGGAACCGCGAAGTCACGGAAGCCCTGCTGGAAGGCGCCGTACGCACGTTGAAAGCCGCCGGCTGTCCCGATCTCAACATCCAGATCAAGTATGTGCCCGGCACGTTCGAACTGGCGCTCGGTGCGCAGTTCTTCGCCGAGTACACCGATGTCGATGCCGTCATCGTGCTGGGATGCGTCATCCAGGGCGAAACGCGCCACTTCGACTACATCTGCCAAGGCGTGACACAGGGCATCACCAAACTGCAACTGCACTGGAACATGCCCGTTGCGTTCGGCGTACTGACCGTCAACGACATGCAGCAGGCCCTCGACCGCTGCGGCGGGCGCCTGGGCAACAAAGGCGACGAAGCGGCAGCGACAGCCATCAACATGGTCAAGTTGCAGATCGACATGGATGCCGCCTCGCCCGACCGCGAACCCGACCGGCGCCACATCAACTGACGCCGCTCTCCTGCGGGGGGGGCCGGCAGGGACGAACAGGAGAATCGGAACGAAAGACCGGAGCGGAACGAAAGCAGGCGCAAAACGCGGCGAAAGCAGGGAAGGGTAACGGACGTAGTTAACGAAACAAGTACGAAACACTCCCGACAGAACAGCATTCGAACCTGCGCAAGCCGTATCGGATCGGTGAACGACCGGACACGAACAAGGAACGCCCCGAATCTGAAGCCGTGAGATTGAGAAAGAGACGACGAGAGGAACAAACCTCTCTCAAAAGCGATAACGAAAAAGCCGCCGGAAATCCGGCGGCTTTTTTATGCGGAACCGGAAACGATCGGCAGGTATCCCGGGCCCCGATACTCTACAGCCACCTACGCGGCTGACGGACAAACAACAACGCTGCTTAGCACCCGAACAGACCTCCCGGACCTTGCCGGATACCCTCTCCTATCGCCAAGCCCTGCAACGGCCAACCGGCCATGCCAGCGAAACGATACGGCCGCACCAACAGGCAGATGAAGCCATCGTGTCCAAAAATCCACACAAAGGAATAGCGATAAGGACTCCAGCCAACCGCTAATGAGCCACCTTACGCCGAAGTTCCGCCCCAATTCGGATTTCTGCACCCGAGCCAGACCCGGGCAGAACGAGCATTCCGCCAAACAACACGGAAACACACCGAAGCCCAGCAACCATCCTGCATGCGAACGCAAAACGCCCTTTGGCCGGAGTCCGGAACGCCAACTGTTATAAATTTCACAAAAAGCGCATGAAAAAGCGCATTATTAAAATAATTTAAGTAAATTTGTGCGGTTTTTGAGCGCATCCTTTCTCGACACGCCGAGCGCAAAGCCGAACTTGTTCGACCTGCCGAAGCGAGAAAAGGGAGACGAAGACGAACGATTCATCAGCTAAAAATAACATTATGGTATCCTACAAAGAACTGGGCCTGGTAAACACCCGCGAGATGTTTGCCAAAGCCATCGAAGGCGGTTATGCCATTCCGGCATTCAACTTCAACAACATGGAGCAGATGCAGGCCATCATCCAGGCGTGCGTCGAGGCTTCGTCGCCCGTGATCCTGCAGGTTTCGGCCGGCGCACGCAAGTACGCCAACCAGACGCTGCTCCGCTACATGGCGCAGGGCGCCGTGGAGTACGCCAAGGAACTGGGCAAGAACATCCCCATCGTGCTGCACCTCGACCACGGCAACTCGTTCGAGCTGTGCAAGGACTGCATCGACATGGGTTTCTCGTCGGTGATGATCGACGGTTCGGCGCTGCCCTACGATGAGAACGTGGCGCTGACGAAGAAAGTGGTGGAATACGCTCACCAGCACGACGTGACCGTCGAAGGCGAGCTGGGCGTGCTGGCCGGTGTCGAAGACGAAGTGGCCTCCGAGCACTCGCACTACACCGACCCGGCCGACGTGGAGGACTTCGTAAAGAAGACCGGCGTGGATTCGCTGGCCATCTCGATCGGCACCTCCCACGGCGCCAACAAGTTCAAGCCCGAGCAGTGCACGCGCAACGCCGAGGGCATCCTGGTACCGCCCCCCCTGCGTTTCGACATTCTGAAGGAGATCGAAAAACGCATCCCGGGCTTCCCCATCGTGCTGCACGGATCGTCGTCGGTACCCCAGGAGTACGTGAAGATCATCAACACCCACGGAGGTGCGTTGAAGGATGCCGTCGGCATTCCCGAGGAGCAGCTGCGCGAGGCTGCCAAGAGCGCCGTCTGCAAGATCAACATCGACTCGGACGGTCGTCTGGCCATGACCGCCGCCGTGCGCACCGTCTTCGTGGAGCATCCCGCCGAGTTCGACCCCCGCAAATACCTGGGTCCGGCCCGCGACGAGCTGAAGAAGCTCTACAAGCACAAGTGCGAGAACGTCCTCGGTTCGGCCGGCAAGGCCTGATCGGGCGCCGGCTCCCGAAACGCTTCCCCGGACATCATACGTGGCGGAGCGCGCAAGCAAAAGGCTTCCTGCAATCGCAGGAAGCCTTTTGTTATCGGCCCCTTGTGCCGGGACCGGCGGTTGCAGATGCTTGGACGCAGCGCACGGGGCGGGCCGCAACCCGGTGGCCTCCGGTAAGCGGATGCGCAATGTCCGCTCCGAGGGAAAAAAGACCGGCATGCAGGTCGCCCGAAACCCACGGCGACGAAGCCCACATGTAGCCGCTCATGCCGACTTCCGCCAAGGCTCCCGTCTCACGGTGGCGGTAGCCCGTAGCAGGCGCAAGGAGCAATCGCTCGGATGAATGCGGCGGCGGATGCGAACAATGGTTTATGCTACGAATGTCGATGCGTTTACTTCGTACGGAATGTCGGGCGCAGCCTGCGGGGCACGCTTGCGGGCCTCCGCTGCGGGAGGCTGCGGCCCGCACGACTCAAAGAGCCGAACGACGGCGACAGCAAATCGTTCGCCCGGACCGGCTGCGATCGTCCCACCTCGACAACCTTACTTTGTCATTCTGAACGAAGTGAAGAATCTTTTCCCTTGCGAACCAAAGGCCGCGGACGGACTATGCCGAGCAAGGAGGAGAAAGACAAACGAAGTGCAGTCAAGAATCTATTTTGGGCAAGGTTACAGATTCTTCGTCGATCTTCCGATCTCCTCAGAATGACAAAACGGGAAGAACTGCGCGTCGCACAACGCGTTGGAACCAAACTATTCATTGTTCGCAAACTCCGCGGCAGACTGGAATATGCAACTGGCGGCAACGAGGGGAGGTAAAAGGGAAAGATAGATGTTCGGAGCGGCCGCAGCTTGCAGAGGTAAACACCGGCTAACCGGGCGAGCCGAAGCCCCGCCACGCGGAGGCTCGCAGAATTTATAAATCCCCGTTCTTAACGGGGCTCGCTCCGCGGGCTTCGGCACGAGAATATTTGCGCTACCGGTCGACCGCGTCGGACAAAAAGCCGGTGCCGGTATCTCTGCCGAACCAAAACCGTAAGCTGGCTGCGGCCCGCGCAACGCTGCGCACCCGAAACAACTGTTTCCTTACATAACCCTCCCGCGCCATTACGCTGCCAGCGGACTGCTGAATCTACATAAACCACGCTGGTACGAACCATGATCCGCACCACTCCGGGCCGGGAAACCGCCGGTTAAACAGCATGAAAGCATCGGACCGAAACACGTTGCCGCACTCCGGTCCGACGATTCGGGAAGCAACCCATGATTCCGAAACCCGGGCTGTATCTCCTTTGCAACCCGATAGCTCCAGCCGCATGCTTTCGCAAAAGCGAAAAAAGCAAAAACTACCGAAGCAAGAGCCAAAACAAAAGAGTGAAACACAAGAACATCCGACCGCGCCGCATAACGCGAACGTCGGGCCTGCCTGCCTATTTCTCAAGCGTAACGCTGGCCCGGTCGAGCTTGCCGCCCAACGGCGGAGCGAGCTTGGAAACAGTGCAGGAGAGATGCCGGATTTGCGGAAAAGCCGCATAGAGGGCATCGATGATGTTCATCGCCACGCGCTCGATGGTGCGTTGCGCGACGGCCATCTGTTGGCGGACGATCTCGTAGACGGTCAGATAGTTGACCGCCTTTTCCACGCAGTCCTCAGCGGCCACGTCGCCCAGTTCGGCCGTGACGGTCAGATCGACCGTGAAGCGGTTGCCCACCTTGCGTTCGAGCTCGTAACAGCCGTGGAACGCATGGAACTCCATGCGCTCCAACGTAATGCGGTATTCCATCACTCGACGATAAGCAGATAATAGTTCTTCTTGCCTCTCTGCACAAGCAGGTATTTCCCGGCGATAAGGTCCGATTCACTCACCGGACGCATCGGATCGGCGACTTTTTCCTTGTTGAGCGACACGCCGCCGCCCTGCACCATCTTGCGGCACTCGCCCTTCGAGGGGAAGACCTGCGCCTTCTCGGCTGCGAGGTCGACGAACGGAAGCCCGAGGTCGGCTCGGGCGATGCGGAACTGCGGCACGCCCTCGAAGACCTGCAACAGGGTCGTTTCATCGAGTTTGTGCAACGCTTCGGAAGTGGCACCGCCGAAGAGGATGGCCGACGCCTCGACCGCCTTCTCGTACTCCTCGCGGGAGTGGATCATGGTGGTGATCTCCTGCGCCAGGCGTTTCTGCAACACGCGCAAGTGGGGCGCGGCATCGTGCTCGGCGACGAGAGCATCGATGGCAGACCGGTCGAGCAACGTGAAAATCTTGATGTAGCGCTTGGCATCCTCGTCGCTGACGTTGAGCCAGAACTGGTAGAACTTGTAAGGAGACGTATAGCGCGGATCGAGCCACACGTTGCCGCTCTCGGTCTTGCCGAACTTGGTGCCGTCGGCCTTGGTAATCAGAGGACACGTAATGGCGAACGCCTCGGCCCCGGCACCCAGCTTGCGGCGGATGAGTTCGGTGCCGGTGGTGATGTTGCCCCACTGGTCGGCACCGCCGAGCTGGACCTTGCAGTTCATCGTCTCGTAGAGGTGCAGGAAGTCGTAGCCCTGCACGAGCTGGTAGGTGAACTCGGTGAACGACATGCCGTCGCCCTCGCCGTTGAAACGCTTCTTGACCGAATCCTTGGCCATCATGTAGTTGACCGTGATGCACTTGCCGATGTCGCGGATGAAGTCGAGGAACGAAAAGTCCTTCATCCAGTCGTAGTTGTTGACCATGACGGCGGCATTGGGCGCATCGGATTCGAAGTCGAGCAGTTTGGCCAGCTGGCGCTTGATCGCCTCTTGATTATGACGCAAGGTGGTTTCGTCGAGCAGGTTGCGCTCCTGCGACTTGCCCGAAGGGTCGCCGATCATGCCGGTGGCTCCGCCGACGAGCGCCAGCGGACGATGGCCGCACAGCTGGAAGTGCTTGAGGATCATCACACCCACCAGGTGGCCGATATGCAGCGAGTCGGCCGTGGGGTCGATACCCAGGTAGGCCGTCGTCATCTCCTTTTCGAGCTGTTCCTTCGCGCCGGGCATGATGGTGTGGATCATGCCGCGCCATTCGAGTTCTTCGATAAAATTCTTTGTCATATCTTTTTCTTGTTCTACTTACTTCTTCGGAAAAGCGTCCGTATACGGGCAAGACCGACCCTGCACCGTATTCGGAACAACCGACTTATTCCATTTCCAGATCCAGCACCTTGCGGAGTTCCGCCACGAGGGGGTTTTTCTCCGTCAGGAACTTCAGTTTGTCTTCGGGCCGGATGGGCCGCGCCGCGCGGATCGCCTCGTTGACCGTCACGCGCAGATCGATGACTCCCATGACGCCGGCCATTTCGGCTATGCGGATGAGCATCGCCGTCTTGTTGCGCATGATCTCGTCGTGCAGCTCCATCGTGGGCACGCTCACCGAGATGATGTTCTTCTGAATCTTCATCTCCTCGAACGCCGGCACGAAACGCGGACGCCGCGAGCGGATCATCTCCAGAATCCGACCGCGCGATCGCTCCAGCTTCTCGGTGCACGCCGGATCGAAATCGGCCGGAACCTGCGGTACGGAGTCGCCCTCGGATGCCGGATCGGAAGCCTCCGCCCCGGCGATCAGATCGGCCAGCGACGCACCCGAAATGAGGGATTTGCGTGCCGGACGGGATGTCGCGGGCGCTGCCGGAGCAGCCGAAGCCGTCGATGCGGCCGCCGATGCCGCCGTGGCAGTCGAAGAACCGGCCGCGGGCGGCACGGAAGCGGACGATGCGGGAGCCGGTCCGGGAGCATCGTTGGATGGTCCGGCGACCGGCTGCTGCGCGGAGGTTGCCGCCGCCGGCCGAGCAGGTTGCGAGGTGGATGTTTCCGGCTGCGAAGCAGCTGCGGCAGGGGCCGGCTGCGGAGCCGTCACAGGCGGTGCCGGCTGAGTTTCCGAAACTGCCTGCGGGGCAACAACCGGAGCGGCCTGCGGAGCCGGAGCTGCGGCCGGAGCGGAAGGCACCGGTTCGACAGCAACAGACCCGGCGGAAACAGCCCCGGGGGCCGGAGTCGCAGCCGAAGCGGAAGCCGTAACCGGAATCGCTGCCGCAGAAACAGCGGCAGCGGGTGCTGCAGCCGGCTGCGGAGCTTTCGACAACTCGGGAAGCGGGTAATCCTCGGGAGAAGTCAGGGAGTCATTTTTTTTTTGACCGAGCCCGGCGATTTTCATCAGGCCCAGTTCGACGAGCAGCCGCTGGTTGGACGACTGCCGTATCCGTCCGTCGAGTTCCGTGAGGCAGGCGATGGCCCCGAAAAGGAATCCGACTTCGCAGGCGCCCGCCTGCGTCCGGTATCGCTCGAGCAGCGTACCCGTCATTTCGATCAGCCGCAGGGTCTCGGGCCGCTTGGCCATCAGCAGGTCGCGCATGTGGCGGTTGAGCCCCGCCATGAAGGTCTGCCCCGAGAAGCCCTTGGCGAGTACCTCGTCGAAAGCGACGAGCGCCCGAACGTAATCGCCGCCCAAAAGCATCTCGGTGACACCGAAATAGGTATCGTAGTCCAGCACGTTGAGCGTCTGGGCCACGTTGCGGTAGTCGAGCGTCGTGCCGCAGAACGACACGGCCTTGTCGAACATCGACAAGGCGTCGCGCATGCCGCCGTCGGCCTTCTGTGCGATGAGGTTGAGCGACTCCTCGTCGGCCGTGATCCCCTCCTGCGACGCGATGTGCTTGAGGTATCCGACCGAATCCTCGACGCGGATGCGATTGAAGTCGTAGATCTGGCAGCGCGAGAGGATCGTGGGGATGATCTTGTGCTTCTCGGTGGTGGCCAGGATGAAGACGGCATGGGCGGGCGGCTCCTCCAAGGTCTTGAGGAACGCGTTGAACGCCGCAGCCGAGAGCATGTGGACCTCGTCGATGATGAAGACCGAGTAACGCCCCACCTGGGGGATGATGCGCACCTGCTCGATGAGCGTGCGGATGTCCTCCACGGAGTTGTTCGATGCGGCGTCGAGCTCGTGGATGTTGAGCGAACGCCCCTCGTTGAACGAGCGGCACGACTCGCACTCGTTGCAGGCCTCGGCTCCGTTGGGCGTAAGGCAGTTGATCGCCTTGGCGAAGATGCGGGCGCAGGTGGTCTTGCCCACGCCGCGCGGCCCGCAGAACAGGTAGGCATGGGCCAGCTGTCCGCGCTCGATGGCGTTCTTGAGGGTGGAGGTGATATGCTTCTGCCCGACGACCGACGAAAAGGTCGCAGGGCGGTATTTGCGTGCACTGACGATGAATTCGCTCATAATAGTGCAAATATACGAATAAGCCGAATACAAAACCAAATTTGTTTGGATTTTATTGAGGCGAAGTATCTAAGATGAAATCGAAGATATAGAAACAAAGGTGAAAGGCGAAAGGCGAAAGGCGAAATTCGGCTCGCACGCGGTTCGCCGGGAAGCCGGAAGACCGCGACGCATAGCCGGCCTGCTATTCTGTCCGGCCGATGCTGCAAATTGGCAGTCCGGCATGTCGGATTGTCGGCCGGAACGCGTCAGCGACTGACACGATGTCCGCAAAGCGCGGCGTGGCAGGTCTTTTGCTTCTGAAAAGCGAGAAACGGCAAAACAAAATTCACAACAACAATGAATATCAACACTCTGACCATCAAGGCGCAGGAAGCGCTCCAGGCGGCGCTTTCGCTGGCGCGCGAGCGGGGGCAGCAGGCTGTCGAACCGCTCCACCTGCTTTCGGTTCTCGTGCGCGAGGACGATTCGCTGGCCGCATTCCTCCTGGGGCGCGTCGGCGTCAACGTACGCGGACTGCGCGAGGAGGCCGAACGTGCCGTAGACGCACTGCCCCGCGTGGAGGGCGGCGGCGAACAGTTCTTCTCGCAGGACATCACGCGGACGATCCAGAAAGCCGTCGACTTCACCAAGAACTTCGGCGACAAATATGCGTCGGTCGAGCACCTGCTGCTGGGTCTGGTGGCCGAGCGCGGCGCAGCCTCGGAGATGCTCAAGCGCCACGGCGCCACGGAAAAGGAGCTGATCGAAGCGATCCGCACCTTCCGCAAGGGAGCGACGGTCGACTCCCCCACGTCGGAACAGCAGTTCGACGCACTGGGCAAGTACGCCGTCAATCTCAACGAACAGGCCCGGGCCGGCAAGCTCGATCCGGTCATCGGGCGCGACGAGGAGATCCGCCGGGTGCTGCAGATACTCTCGCGCCGCACGAAGAACAACCCCATCCTCGTGGGCGAAGCGGGCGTGGGCAAAACGGCCATCGCCGAAGGCATCGCGCGCCGCATCATCGACGGCGACGTGCCGGAGAATCTGAAAAACAAGGTGATCTACTCGCTCGACATGGGTGCACTGATCGCCGGCGCGAAGTATCAAGGCGAATTCGAGGAACGCCTGAAGGCCGTGGTGCAGGAAGTGGTGGCGAGCGACGGCGAAATCCTGCTCTTCATCGACGAGATCCACACGCTGGTGGGCGCCGGCAAGTCGTCGGGGGCGATGGACGCGGCCAACATCCTCAAACCGGCCCTGGCGCGCGGCGAACTGCGCACCATCGGCGCCACGACGCTGGACGAATTCCAGAAATACTTCGAACAGGACAAGGCGCTCGAACGCCGCTTCCAGAAGGTGATGGTCGACGAACCGACGCGCGAAGACGCCATCTCGATCCTGCGCGGACTCAAGGAACGCTACGAAAACCACCACCAGGTGCGCATCAAGGACGAAGCGATCGTGGCGGCCGTCGAGCTGTCGACCCGCTACATCACCTCGCGCTTCCTGCCCGACAAAGCGATCGACCTGGTGGACGAGGCGGCCTCGCGCCTGCGTCTGGAGATGAACTCCGTGCCCGAGGAGATCGACACCCTCGACCGGCGCGTGCGCCAGCTGGAGATCGAACGCGAAGCGATCCGCCGCGAGAAGGACAAGGAACGGGTGGAGCAGCTCACCCAGGAGATCGAGGAACTCAAGTCGCGCGACGCGGCGATGCGCGCCAAGTGGCAGGGCCAGCGCGACCTGCTGCGCAAGATACAGGACAACAAGGACAAGATCGAACGCCTCAACGTCGAAGCCCGCCAGGCCGAACGCGAAGGCGACTACGGCCGGGTGGCCGAGATCCGCTACGGCAAGATTCAGCAGGCTGAAAAGGAGATCGAAGCCTTTCAGGAAGAATACCGCCAGACGGCCGCCAACGGCTCGATGATCAAGGAGGAGGTCGACGCCGAAGACGTGGCCGAAGTGGTATCGCGCTGGACGGGCGTTCCGGTGACGCGGATGCTGGCCTCGGAGCGCGAGAAACTGCTGCACATGGAAGAGGAGCTGCACAAGCGCGTAGTGGGACAGGAGCAGGCCATCGCGGCGATTTCCGACGCCGTGCGCCGCTCGCGGGCCGGGCTCAACGACCCGCGCAAGCCCATCGGCTCGTTCATCTTCCTCGGCACGACGGGCGTGGGCAAGACCGAGCTAGCCAAGGCGCTGGCCGAATTCCTGTTCAACGACGACCAGATGCTCACGCGCATCGACATGAGCGAATACCAGGAACGCCACAGCGTCTCGCGGCTGGTGGGCGCCCCTCCGGGATACGTGGGTTACGACGAGGGCGGCCAGCTGACCGAAGCCGTGCGGCGCAAACCCTACTCGGTGGTGCTCCTGGACGAAATCGAAAAGGCCCATCCCGACGTCTTCAACATCCTGCTTCAGGTGCTCGACGACGGCCGTCTGACCGACAACAAGGGCCGCACGGTCGACTTCCGCAACACCATCGTCATCATGACCTCGAACATGGGGGCGCAGATCATCCAGGAGCGTTTCGCGGCGGCGGCCGACGGCAAGCGGCTCGATCCGGAGGTGGTCGAACGGACGCGCGACGAGGTGGTCGACTTGCTCAAGCAGCACCTCAAGCCGGAGTTTCTGAACCGCATCGACGAAATCGTGATGTTCGAACCGCTGACGCATGCCGACATCGAACGCATCGTCGACATCCAGTTAGGCATCGTACGCAAGATGCTGGCCGGCAACGGCATTGTCCTGGAGTACACCGACAAGGCGCGCCGATGGATAGCCGATGCAGGGTTCGATCCGCTCTACGGCGCCCGTCCGGTCAAACGGACCATCCAGCGCTACGTGGTCAACGACCTCTCGAAGCGGATTCTGGCCGGCGAGGTCGACCGCTCGAAGCCTATCCGCATCGACTCGGCGGACGACGGGCTGACGTTCGAGAACTGAAAAGAGGAAAGGTCTGCGATCGCAGACCTTTCCTCTTTCATAATCCTTTTTTGGCCAGCAGCCACGCCAGCCGGTTGTAGAAGTTGAGCACGGGCGTGCGCCAAGCGACGGGCAGCGCATTGAGCACGCGCACCTTGCGGAGCGTACGGCGATAAGTGCGGGTAAACGAGAAGGTGCGGGCGGCGCGGGCGGCCTCCTCGGTGCCGCCCTTGGCGCTCAGCACCAAAGCCTTGCCCAAAGCGGCACGGGCAATGAACTCGCGTTCCTCGATGGGTGCAGCCGGGTCGTAAAGCGCCTCGAACGAAAACGGAGTCCGCTCGGGCGTATAGATCGCCGACGAACGGTTCGACGCCACTTTCGAGTAACGGCAAAGCCGCGCGGGCGAGAAGCAGACGGGCCAGCGACGGGCGATCTTGATCCACATGTAAAGGTCGCCCCCGATTTTCATTCCCTCGGGAAAGCCTCCAACATCGTCGAGCACCTCGCGCGGAATAGCACTGGCCGAAGGGATCGAAATGTAGCGATGGGCCGAGTCGCGGAAGAAATTATCGACGACACCCCGCCGATCGGGCCCCGGTGCGGGGAATCGGCCGTCGTGGCTGATGACCGTGAACCCGGTCGAATAGACCCCGCACCCCGGATATTCGCGGCGCAGGGAAGCGATTTCTTCAAGAAAGCCAGGTTCCCACTCATCGTCGGCGTCGAGCAGGGCGATCAGGTCGCCCCCCGCCTCGGCAATAGCCCGGTTGCGGGCGGCACACTCTCCGGCATTGGGCTGGCGGACAAGACGAACCAGTCCGCGGCCCTCTTCGGCAGCTACGATTTCGACGATCGAGGCGCTGCGATCCGTCGACCCGTCGTCGACCACGATGATTTCCTGCGGCCGAAGCGTCTGCGCCAGCACGGAGCGGAGCGTACCGGCAATCTCCCGTTCCTTGTTGTAGAGCGGGACAATGACCGAAATGAAGGGATCGTGCATAACCTTTCTTTTTCTTGCGAAGATACCCATCTTTTGCTACTTTTGCAAATAAAACCCTTGCTGATGACTCTCTTCGAAAAACTCGACCGCTTTCTGCGCAATCTCTACGAAACCGGATTCTACTTTCTGGCGATGGCTGTGAAGGAGAATTTCCGCAACTATGTCGGCCGGGCAGGCACGGCGGGCGCACCGGCGCCGACGATGGCGATTCTGGGCAACGGTCCGGCGCTGGCCGACGAACTGCCGCGCCTGCTGGAAGAGATGCGGGGGGGGGACCGCGATTTTCTGGCTGTCAACTTCTTCGCGCAGGACGAACGTTTCGCCGAGCTGCGCCCGGCCTACTATGTACTCTCCGACCCGATGTTCTTCCGCGATACGGACGAACGCGAACGGGTCGAAGCGCTCTATCGCACGATGAACGAACGGGTAACGTGGCCGATGAATCTCTATGTACAATATTATAATCCCGAGCGGTTCGACTACCGGGCCGCTCTGCCCAACCCCCATATCCGCATCGTGCCGTTCCACACGCTGATGTACCGCGGATTCCGCCGGCTCGAATTCCGGCTCTACCGCCACGGACTGGGCAGCGCCAACTTCGGCACCGTGGTGCAGGTGGGCGAATACATTGCGTTGTTGCTGGGATACAAGCGGATCGAACTCTACGGCGTGGATCACACGCTTCTGGAGGGGCTGTGCGTAGACGGCGAAAACCGGCTGTGCCGCGCCGACCGCCATTATTATGACGACGGAGCGCCTGCCGCACTGCGGCCGATGTTCCAGAAAGCGCCGCGGAGGCCCTATACGATGTCGGTTTATCTGGCCGAGGTAGCCGAGTTGTTCCGCGGCCACGAAGTGCTGCGCGACTACGCCGCGACGCTCGGCGCCCGCATCGTCAACCGCACACGCGGCTCGATGATCGACGCCTACGAACGGGAAAGATTCTGAAAAGACAGGCGGTTCTCCGAACTGCGCGAGCCGCAGCTTCCCGGTGCGGAGGCTCGCCCCGTCAAGACCGGGGGGGGGTTATCAATTTTGCCCGCACTGCGGGCCGCAGCTGCAACCGGAAGAAACGGTTACTCGATATAGCGGCTCACGAACTCCTTGACCCGCCGGGTGTACTCCTCGCGATTGTCGCGGTAGGAAAGCGCGTGCGCGGCGCCCGGCACGACCCACAGCTCCCTGTCGCCCTGCTGCTTGGCCTCATAGAGCGGATAGACCATCTCCGTCGGCACGAAATCGTCGGCATCGCCGTGGATGAACAACATCGGCAGGGTGCTTTTGCGCACCTGCTCCAAGGCCGAAGCCTCGCGGAAGTTCCATCCGTAACGCAAATCGCACAGCCAGCTGGCGACGGGCAGCAACGGGAAAGCCGGCAAACGGAACTGCTCCTTGAGTTCCTTGGCGAACTGGTCGCGGACGCTGGTATAGCCGCAGTCCTCGACGAAACACTTCACGTAGGGCTGCTGCTGCTCGCCCGAAACCATCATCGTGGTGGCGGCGCCCATCGAAATGCCGTGTACGACCATCTGCGTATGACCGCCGAAAATCCCGTTGGCGATCTTCATCCACCGCAGCACGTCCAGCCGGTCCTTCCACCCCATGCGGATGGCCCGGCCCTCGCTCTGCCCGTGGAAATAGAGGTCGGGCAGCAGGATGTTGTAACCCAGGTCGCGGTTGTACAGATAGCCGATCATCAGCATGCGGACGGCGTTGTCGGTATACCCATGCACGATAACGGCCGTGCGGTCGGTCGGCTTGGGCGCAAAAGCATAGATGGCGTGCAGCCGCTCGCCCTCGGCACCGACGATCGTGGTGTCGCGCAGGGCGCCCGTGGTTTCGAGGCTGTCCAGCCAAGGCTCCAGGAAAGGATATTCGGCAGTCATGACCTCGCGGGCCGCAGCGTTGCGGGCGCGCATGGTCTTGCGGGGCGTGAGCGAATAGGCCAGCAGGTAGAGGCTGCCGCCGGCGACGGCACCCACAGCGACGGCCGCAACCACGGCCGTCCAGCGCAATGTTTTTTTCAATCGAACCGACATTTTACTCAGCAGCGGGAAAAAGCCCCGACGGTGACCTCCGCAAGCGGCAAGAACCGCGCCGGAACGGGACCGTCGGAGCGAAATACGATCAACGGAACGGCGTCAGGCCACGCCGAACTTCAGCCGGATGTGCTCCAGCATGTCGTCGGTCATGCGCGAGAGGTCCCACTCGGGTTTCCAGCCCCACTCCTCACGGGCGCAAGTATCGTCGAGCGAATTGGGCCAGCTCTCGGCGATGGCTTTCTTGACGGGGTCGACGTCGTAGTCCATCTTGAAGCCGGGCATGCGCTTCTTGATCTCGGCACAGATGATTTCGGGCGTGAAGCTCATCGACGCAAGGTTGAAGCTGTTGCGGTGGACGAGTTTGGCGGGATCGGTCTCCATCAGTTCGACGCAGGCCCGCAAGGCATCGGGCATGTAGATCATGTCCATGTAAACGTCGCTCGGGATGGGGCAGGTGAAACGGCCCGACCGCACGGCCTCGTAATAAATCTCCACGGCGTAGTCGGTCGTGCCGCCGCCGGGCAGCGTGACGTTGGAGATGATGCCGGGGAAGCGCACCGAACGCGTATCGACGCCGTATTTATGGTGATAGTAGTTGCCCAGCATCTCGCCGGTATACTTGCAGATGCCGTAGATGGTCGTGGGCTGCATGATGGTGTCCTGCGGCGTGCCGTCCTTGGGCGACGAGGGGCCGAAGGCGCCGATCGACGAAGGGGTGAAGAGGGCGCAATGGTGCTGGCGCGCCACTTCGAGCGAATTGTTCAACGCCCCCATGTTGACGCTCCAGGCCATCTGGGGGTTGCGCTCGCCGACGGCCGAAAGGAGCGCCACAAGGTTGAAGATCGTGTCGATATGGTAGCGGGCGACGATGGAAGCCATGGCCGTGGCATCGAGGGCGTTCAGCACCTCGAAAGGTCCGGCCTCGCCCAGCTCGCGGCAGTCGCGCATGTCGGTGGCCACGACGTTCGAATCGCCGTAAATCTTGCGCAGATGGCTTGTCAACTCGGAACCGATCTGACCGCCGGCGCCTACGATAAGGATTTTCTTCATGGGTTGTGAGTGATGATTCGGAAGTAAAGGTAGAAAAATAATGCGAAAGTTGCACATTTTTTTTGTCTTTTCATTTTTCTTGTGTACTTTTGCATCGCTCTTGATGAGAAAATGCTGTTTTAGCTCAGTGGTAGAGCACTTCCTTGGTAAGGAAGAGGTCACGAGTTCAAGTCTCGTAAACAGCTCGAACGAGGAGCAGAGAAACCCGCCCTGCAAAGGGGCGGGTTTTTGTATTAAATAGGTCACCGCCGAAGCGGGAGCCGCAGTTGCACCCAGGCGGGCGGACGAACAGCCCGGAGCATCCGTCAGATCGACCGCAGCACTTCGGAGTCCGGCGGAAAAGAGGGAAAGAAGAAAGAAGCGACACAAAAAAGGCGTTCCGGAAGAGACGGAAGCGGACAAAATACCTATCTTTGCCCCGGCCGGCAAGTCGCGCAGCACATGCCGAGTACGGCGGAACCGGATAAAATTTGCCGTTGCGCCCGCCTTGCACTATCTTTGCAGAAAATAGGTTGCGTCTCAGCAGTATTCAAGCGAGACTTGATACTGCGTTCGACTTACACTATCTTTGCAGAAAATAGGTTGCGTCTCAGCAGTATTCAAGCGAGACTGACACTGCGCACGATCCGCACCTATCGCACAAACCGCTTCGTCCATGAAACTGCATATCGCCCCCTCCTACGAACACCTGCGTCCCCAACTCGAACGCCTGCCGGAACTATTCGCCGCCGGAGCGGGCGAGACGCTCCATGCAGGCCGCAACACGATCCGGGCCATCGAAATGGGGGGCCAGCGCCTGGCGGCCAAGCGGTTCAAGCGCCCCAACGCATTCAACTCGCTGGTATATGCCTACCTCCGCAAGAGCAAGGCCCAGCGGGCGTATGAACACGCGCAGCGGCTGCGCGCCATAGGCATCGACTCGCCCGAACCGATCGCGTGGTGCGAAATCCGCCGCAACGGAGTGATCGCCGACACCTACTTCGTCGCACGCTACACCTCGTTGCGCCCGCTGCTCGATGCGATCGAACGCTACCCGGCGGACGACAGCCGCGCGGTTCTGGAGTCTTTCGCCGCCTTTGCGGCCAACCTCCACAAACTCGGCGTGGAACACAAGGATTTCAACAGCACCAACACGATCTACGCCTGCGACCCCGCAACGCAGGACTACAGGTTCCAGCTGATCGACATCAACCGCATGCGCTTCCACCCCCGGGCGCTTTCGCCCGACCAGGGAATCGCCAATTTCCAGCGCCTGACCGGCCGTACGGACGCTTTCCTCTACATCCTCGACCGCTATGCGGCCGTCCGCGGACTGGAGAGCTTCGCGACCCGCCTGCAAGGCGCCCGCTGCCGGCTGAACTTCAGGTATCGCCGCCGCCTCAAATACAAGCTCCGGCGGCGATAAGGCCCCGCCGGCGCCAAAAAACGCCGCCGAAATTTGGATACGGCAGTTTTTTTACCTAAGTTTGTAACCGTTATGACGACTCAGAACTTCGCATGCTTCTTTTTCGGCTTTTTCTTCGGGACGGAGAAAAGCGGGACGGCGTGCGTCTGATCGACAGCGAACAGCACAGAAACAAAATCCCGCTTCACCGAGCGGGATTTTCTTATGTCGGGAACCATGAAACGGATAACCATTCAGGGCGTGGCGGGCTGCTACCACGAGACGGCCGCCCGGGGCTTCTTCGGCGACGAACCGATCGAAGTGCTCCCCTGCGCCACCTTCGAGGAGCTTTTCGCACGGCTGGAGGCCGACCCCGCGCTATTGGGTGCGGCGGCCATCGAGAACACGATTGCAGGATCGCTGCTTCCCAACCACGAACTGCTGCGGCGCAGCCGGCTGCGCATCGTGGGCGAATACAAGCTGCGCATCTCGCACATGCTGGCAGCGCTCCCGGGGCAGTCGCTCGACGACATCCGCGAGGTGCGGTCGCACCCCATCGCACTGATGCAATGCACCGACTTCCTCCAGACCCGCCCCGCCATGACGGTAGTCGAACGCGACGACACGGCGGGCAGCGCCCGCGAGATCGCCCTGGAACGCACGGCCGGCACGGCAGCCATCTGCAGCGCCGATGCCGCAGCGCTCTACGGACTCGACATCCTGGCCCGCAGCATCGAAACCAATCCCCACAACTTCACGCGGTTTCTGATCCTGGCCGACGCAGCGCAGGCCGCGGAGTTCGCCGACCCGGCGCACACCGACAAAGCCTCGCTGCTCTTCACGCTGCCCCACACTCAGGGAAGCCTCTCGAAAGTGCTGACGCTGCTTTCGTTCTACGGAATCAACCTCACCAAGATCCAGTCGCTGCCCATCGTCGGACGCGAATGGGAGTACCGGTTCTACGTCGACGTGACGTTCGACGACCTCGCCCGTTACCGCCAGGCCGTCGCTGCGGCGCGTCCGCTGACAAGCGAATTCCGCATTCTGGGCGAATACGCCGCATATCCCAACCCCACCCTCTGATACCGAGACCCATGAACGACACCCCCCCCACCCTGCTGCCGGGCGTCGAAAGCCGCCGCCCGCTCGTCATCGCCGGTCCGTGCAGCGCCGAGACCGAAGAACAAGTGCTCGCCAGCGCCCGGCAACTGGCCGCCGAAGGGGTCCGCATCTTCCGCGCCGGACTCTGGAAACCCCGCACCAAACCGGGAGGCTTCGAGGGCGTAGGCACGGCGGGCATCGCGTGGCTGCAACGCGTAAAACGCGAGACGGGCATGTATGTCGCGACCGAAGCGGCGACCCCCGCCCATGTCGAAGCGGCCCTCGCCGCAGAGGTCGATCTGCTGTGGATCGGCGCCCGCACGGCGGCCAACCCGTTCGCCGTGCAGGAGATCGCCGACGCATTGCGGGGCCACGACGTGCCGGTGCTGGTCAAGAATCCCGTGAGCCCCGACCTGGAGCTGTGGATCGGAGCCGTCGAACGCATCGGCAACGCCGGAATCCGACGTCTGGGAGTCATCCACCGCGGTTTCACGTCGATCGACCGCAGCATCTACCGCAACCATCCGATGTGGGCCATCCCCATCGAACTGCGCCGGCGCTATCCGCAGCTGCCCGTCTACTGCGACCCGAGCCACATAGGCGGCAAACGCGAACTCATCGCGCCGCTCTCGCAGCAGGCCATGGACCTGGGATTCGACGGACTTTTCATCGAAGCGCACCGTGCGCCCGACGAAGCGTGGAGCGACAAGGCCCAGCAGGTCACGCCCCGAGCCCTCGCCGAGATACTGCGCAACCTGGTGATCCGCGAAACGAGCGTCACGACCGAAAACCTCAACGAGCTGCGTGCGAAGATCGACAAACTCGACGACCGGCTCGTCGAACTTCTGGCCGACCGGATGAGCGTATCGCGCGAAATCGGCCGATACAAGAAAGAACACGCCATGCCGGTGCTGCAGGCGCAACGTTACGAGGAGTTGCTGGCGCGGCGTGCGGCACAAGCCGTAGAGTTGGGAATGGACCGCGAATTCATGCGCACCGTACTGCAATTCATCCACGAAGAATCGATCCGCCAGCAGATGCAGCTGTTGGAAAAGGAGTAACGGCTCGCAGCGACTACCGGTTTTCGCTGCGCACCCGCTGCCGGTCGGCCAGGATCGCCTCCATGTTTTCGGCCGCCCAACCGATCAGGGCATTGACATGCGGCAGGAGCGACCGCGCACGTTCGGTAAGGGCGTATTCTACCCGGGGCGGAATCTCGGGATAGACGCTGCGCGTCACGAAACCGTCCTCCTCCAGCATGCGCAGGGTCACGGTCAGCATCTTCTGCGAGATGTCGGGCAAGGCACGCAGCAACTCGCCGAAACGCATCGACGGCGAGCGGTCCAAGGTGTAGATCACCAGCAGCGACCATTTGTCGCCCAGCCGAGCCAGCACATTGCGGATCGGGCACTCGGGACACAAAGCATCCCGCAAAGTCGTTCTGTCCATGGTTCGTACTTTCGGATAGCATGCGGCGCAGACGCGATTCCGGCCGGCCAAGAGATGCTAACCAAGTTGAATTCAAACACCGAAACAATCGTCGGTTTACAAAAGTAAGCAAAAATCTTTCAGCAATCGACGCATAGCAACATGCCGCAGACGAAACCGGCATAAAAAGCAACTTCTGCAGATGCTGGACGCAGCGCACGGAAAGAGCCGAAGCGCGGGTCGCAACGCTCAATGGGCCCATGTAGTCCGTGCCCAGGCGAAAGAAACCCGAACCGTGACTGCCGGCACCGCAAGACGCCGCCGCATAGTAGGCGCCCCACGTGCCGACGCGCGCCAAGTCTCCCGAAGACTCGTGGCGGTAGCCCGCAGCAGGCGCTGATAAGCAATCGCTCAAAGGAATGCGGCGGAGAGTGCGGAACAATGGTTTTTGTTACGATTGCCGGTGTGTCGTTCGGCTCTTCGAGCCGTGCGGGCCGCAGCCTTGGCCGGCGGAGGCCCGCAAGCGTGCCCCGCAGGCTGCGACCGAATCCCCGACAGACTTACTTTGTCATCCTGAGCGTAAGCGAAGGATCTATTTGGGGAAAGGTTACAGATTCTTCGTCGATCTTCCGATCTCCTCAGAATGACAATGCTGTCTTTGCATTGAATCATTTCCGTTCGGGAACTCATTCAAGTGCTCGCCCGGGCCGGCTGCGGGGGTCGCGCCTGTGGGCGCGAGCCGGCCCCGGGCGCAAGGTCTTCCGTATCAGAAAGAGCCTGCGGGACATGCCTGCCATAATTGTCATCGAAGAATCTATTTTGGGCAAGGTTACAGATTCTTCGTCGGCCGATGGTCTCCTCAGAATGACAAACTACTGAATTGTTCGCAAACTCCGCAGCAGACTGGAATAAGCAACTGGCGGCAACGCGAGTAGGTAAAGAGAAAAGATGCTCGGGCGACTGCGGTTTGTAGAAATACAATCCGGCTTCAGCCGTGCGAGCCGAAGCCCCGCCATGCGGAGGCTCGCAAAACTCGCTCCGCCGGCTTCGGCACGAAAATATCTCCAACACTGCTCTCAAAACCGAACTCGGCTGCGGCTCGCGCAACTTTGCGAGTTACCCCGTAAACAACAAATTCCTTTAATCCTCCCGCGCCATTACACCGCCAGCGGACTGCTGAATCTACATACCTCGCTGACAAGAGCCCTAACCCCTGTCACTCCGGGTGTGAAGTTGCCGGAAGCGAAGATAGCACGAAAAAGTCATGCGACATAATTCCATGGGCTTGCTGCCGGGAGGGGTGCCGCTGCGGCTGCCGCCCTGCAAAGGGCGAATAAAACGGGTGAGCCGCAAATAGTTCGTCGGTTTTTTGCAGATTTGAGAAAGTTTGCCTACTTTTGGGCTCCGATTGGAGAGGTGCAGGAGTGGTTGAACTGGCCCGCCTGGAAAGCGAGTAAACGTCAAAAGCGTTTCAGGGGTTCGAATCCCCTTCTCTCCGCAAATAAATCAAGTTAAATCGCTGTAGCTTACAAAGTTACAGCGATTTTAATTTTTACCACATACAAAAACACATACAATATTGGGTGCAAACTGAGCCACATACAAAACCATTGGTATCATAAAGAATCAAGCATGAGGAACACGGTTTCTTTTATGTTCATTAAATTAATCGGACAATCATTGTGGTTATGCGTCCTGTATATTGTCGGCCCTATCCATATTTTATCAATCTGTCCTGATGTTCCATTCGAGAGAATGAGATAACCATGCCATATTTGTCCTTATGGAAGTATCCCATTTGTGTAAGTGGCTGAAATTCAGACGTGGCAATTTTACATCAAACTTAGTCAATCCTAAAATCACATGGTAAAACGAAGAAAAGTGTTCGGAATTTCTTTTAATTCGTGAACCCATACTTAATTTTGCGGTGTCAATCCATGACATCATAGAGTATGGCCATACTCCCGATTGCCTTTATCGCCCTACATTGTCTTTAGTGTAACACGTTGCCTTTACCGCCCTATCACCCCAATAACATTTTACACACACATGGAGTTACAGACATTACTCTCAAAACCTGTGTGGCAGATGACGGGGGAAGAGCTGTTGTTCCTCTCACGACAATCTGCCGACACAAACACAAACCAATCTCCGGTAAATGAACCTACCGCAACCAAGCACTATGTCTATGGTATCGCCGGAATATGTGAGATATTCTCATGCAGTAAACCTACGGCCATCCGCATAAAGAAAAGCGGACGTATAGACAAAGCCATCACACAGGTTGGCAGGAAAATTGTCATTGACGTTGATCTCGCCCTGCAACTTGCATCTCAAAAGCCGATGCCAAGAAAGAGATAACCTAATCTACCCTATCAGCACAAAGTCGGAGTTATCCCACCTCTTTCAGTGGGATACTCCAAACTGCTGATACATCAACAATACCATACAAAATGAATTATAATAATTCAGCAAGATATAGACGGATGCCACTGCGTCCGGCTTGTGAGTTGCATGAGGATGATCCTATTATCCCTCAAAGCAAACCGCAAAAAGAAGTGCCCTCTTTCCCTCTAAGCATATTTCCTTCGGCTATTCGCAATATCGTGGAAGCATTGGTTGAGTATGAACATTTCAACGTCAATTTCATAGCCGCGTCCATGTTCACAACATTTGCGGCGGCTATGGGAAACCGTTGGACGGTACGTTTTTCGGCAACATGGGTTGAGCGACCTATTATGTATGTGGCTCTTGTCGGTTATCCGAGTTGTGGCAAGACACCACCGCTAAGGCTCGCCCTTTCGCCTCTGCTAAACCTCGACCATGAATATGACAAGGAATATTGCGCCCAACTTAAGGCATACAAGCAATGGGAGTCCAAATCTCAGAAAGAGCGCGTTGCACTTTCTTTGCCGAAGGAAATGGAGCGACCGAGGCGCAGGTGTCATGTGGTTGTTGATGCGACAATCGAAGCGTTGATCGGTGCCATGCGCGACAATCCGCAAGGCGTAATCCTTTACAGCGATGAACTTGAAAGCCTGTTCGCCAACTTCAACCGCTATAACAGTTCGGATGAAAGCTATTTCCTAAGTGCGTTCAGTGGCACTCCATTCAAGTACATCCGAAAATCATCCGATGAACACATCTTCCTACCGAACCCCTATTGCTCTATCATCGGAAGTACCCAACCGGGACGGCTTGCAAAGCAGTTCGGTGGTGAGCGTGTTGTCAACGGCTTTTCCTCGCGTTTCCTGAAAGTATATCCCGACATTACAGATATGCCGACGTGGGGCACTGAGCGTATGCCGGATGGAATCATGGAGCAATGGGACCATATAATCCGCAAAGTCGTTACTTTTGACTTCAAGGGAAAAGAACAGCCAACTGAATTGACTTTCTCCCTTGAAGCCCATAGAAAACTGTGCCAGTGGAAAGAGAACGTTAACAATGCGATATACTCCGCTACCGAGTCGGAAGCAGAGAAAGCCGTGTGCGGGAAACTCGAAATCTATCTCATACGATTCTGCCTGATAATCCGGATAATGAAGAATATCTGCACCGGAGAATTGGCAACAATGATAGATGCCGGAAGCGCGGAGGCGGCTATCGGGTTGGTTGAATACTTCCGCGAAATGGAAAACCGTGTTATCCGCGTATCCTTATCCGGCAATCTTGACAAAAGACAGTCCGATCTCCTCGACGCTTTGCCTTACGACTTCCGGACCTCGGATGCCATTGACATTGGACGGTCACTCGGAATGTCTGAGTCCACGATAAAACGGTTTCTTAAAAACTCAGTTCTTTTCAGAAAAGAGGAACACGGACGCTACACTAAAATGTCATGTGACCCTTGACATTTTCGACACTTTGACATTTTTCACGAGGTTATTCAAGAGAGGAAAGAACGAGTTTGTCAGACTTCATTGGTGTATAAACCTTGCTGTGCAAGATATGCCGATTGTTCCCACAACGGCAATCCTGCCACCTCGCAGAGTTGGGCCAATCCCGCTCGAAACTCGCAGTCTTTTATATAGATGAAAATGTCATGTGACCATGAAATCAAGATATGCAATCATCAAGACATATAGTCTTTATGAAATCATAATATCCAAGCATAATATCATCATAACTTTAAAGTATCAGAGCATCAAAGCATAGTAACATCATGTCATCAAATAATAAGAACATCATAATACGGCTTCGCGTGGATGAAGCGACCGCCAAAGCAATCCGCGCCAAAGCCGACAGCCATTTCAACGGTAACATCAGTGCCTGTATCCGCTGTGCCACTCTGCAATATGAGAGAGAGGTTACACCTTCGCCTGCCACCTCCGAAATCACAGCGTTGCTGACCGCTATTCTGCGTCAGTTGAAGAAAATCGGCACGAATGTCAATCAGACCGCCCGTCAGATTAACGAGCGCATGAAGGTGTCGCCCTACGGATTGTCCGCCTCGGATATCCAACCATTTGTATTCTTCCGAAATGAGCTATCCGCCATTTGGGAGCATCTGAACCAAATCAAGGAGCGGTTATGATAGTCAAGAAACTTGGCATGGTAGCCGGTGGTGGCTTTCCCGGTGCCGGATATAATGAACGCAAGGTTGCCGAGGGCGTCGCCCGGCTCATGGCTATGGAGAATGTCGATGCGGCCATGCGTCATAAGGTGGAGCTGTTGCATGAAGCCGGTTTCGACTGCGCTGGAGAGATTGAGAAATATCTCAAGGAGCGGTCGAGGACATACGGCAACACCAAGACCACGCGCTTTCAGTTCCATATCACCGCCTCAGTAAAGGGGCAGGTGATGTCGGCTGACGAGCTGACAGACTTTGCCCGTCAGCTCATGGCGGAAGCCGGATATGGCAGACAGCCGTATTTCGTGTACTACCACCACGATACCGACAACAATCATGTGCACATCCTTTCCACGCGCATACAGTCCAACGGCTTCCCGATACCAGACCATCACGACTACGCACGACTCAATGCTGCCGCAAATCGTATTCTTTCATCGGACATCAACCGTGACATTCAGCGTATGTTCTCTTACGGCTATCTCACCGAGGGCCAGTTTGCCAATATGATCCGCTCTCATGGATATAAATTTGAGCGAGTAGATGATGTGTATGTTCTGTTTCGCGGAGGAGTCTTGGCCACGACAATCTCGTTGTCTGAGATAAGGAGGCATATTTCGCAAGAAAACGATACCCGGAAAGAACGCGCTAAACAACTCCGGGCGATTATCAGGAAATGCAAGGCTGAAATTGCGGATGGAAAAGTTCAAAATGTCGAAAATGTCAAGGGTCACAAAGGTCAGAAGAAAAAATTTGTGCGCCGTAAAGTCAACCCCGACATCCGTAAAATCAAGGGGGCGAACGGCAAGACACTATCGCAGGAAGAACAGCGGCACCTGTCGGATCTGCTTGATATACTCAAAACCAAATTCGGCATAGACATTCATTTTCAGAAAGACCGCAATGGTGATGTCCGTGGCTACGGTATCGTTGACCATAACCGGAAGATGGCCCTTGACGGCAGCAAGGTGATGAAGCTGTCAGAGCTGATTGACTTCGCACAGAAGCAGGAGCGCAAGGCAAGTCCGCTTGATATTTACCGCGACCTGTTCTCTGTGGAGGTACGGAAGTCCGGCATGGACGGGATAATGTCTATCCGATTGTTCGACGGCTCAGAGCATACACGCACGATGTCGCCACGTCAATCGGCATGGTATTTCAGTTCGCCCGAATGTGAAAGGGAAGATGTGGCTATACGTATTGCCGCCACCATGTTCTCAACCGAGATATTTGAATCCGTATTGCTGAAGCATCCGGTAAGCAACATCGGTGCAAGAATAGGAAGTGTCAACATGATCAAGATGCGCGAGGGCGGTAGAGCAATCCGCGTCGTATCAGCCGATGGCTTCTCAGTGACATACTCTATGTCCGCTGATGAATTGCGTTGCCATGCAAGACTGCAAGGAGAAGATGCAAACGGTTATCTCCGTCAACTCGCAATCCTGCGCATAACCCATCAGGACGCCACCGAACTGACCAATCGCATCAAGGAACTGACCGCCAAATCAACCGGTAGCATCACTCTCCCTCTCCGTCCGTCTGACTACACACCGGAACAAGCCAAAGCCTTCACCTATCATCAATGCGCTGTACTCACTCGCCTCATGCCCCACGACACCTCATCCACCCACTCCACCAACCGCGAATGGGAAGTCGGCAAGCAATCCCACTACGACCACATCGACAACCAACAATCCGGCACCCAACTCACTATGTAACGCCCCAAAATGTCAAGCCTGCCTAAAATACTACTACTTAGGCCATTGTCAATCCAATAAGTTTTATTAACTTTGCAATGATTCTCAGGAATGGGAATTAGACATTTTGGAAAAATAAGAAGCGTTATGCTTATCTTGTGAATTGGAAACGTAGGAACTTTCGCAATTACACACAAAGGTAGCATAGTGGTTCTCACGCTATAGCGTGGGCTGCTATTTCTACATTCGTGTGTATAGGTTTCCTACGACCTCCAATTCAGAACGTGGCATTGCAGTTCCACGCTTCTGCGTAATTAACGGCTCAATTTGGGACTAAAAGAACAAAGAAACAAACAACCTAAAATAGAATTAGCATGAAAAGAATCTCAGTCACTTTAATGTTGCTTTTCGCAGTTATTTGTGTTATGGCGCAAGAGCATCTTTCTTTCAAGGGCATTCCAATCGAAGGGAGCATGACAACATTCTGTCAGAAGCTTAAAGCCAAAGGATTTACTTCAATCGGTCGTGACAATAATATAACGTTGTTTACAGGTGATTTCACCGGGCGCAAGGCAACAGTCGGTGTGACTGCAACAGATGACGGTAAAAACGTTTTCGCCGTAATCGTCTTCTTTGACCCAAGCGGAGAGTGGAATACCCTTGTTAATACCTACGACTATTACAAGGATCTATACACTCGTAAATATGGAGAACCTACAATTTCAAAAGAAAACAATCCGGCTCGTTCTGACTCAAATACCGCATTAATGGCGGAAGTTCATCAGGGAACAGTCGTGTATGGCAGTGCATGGGAAGTGACAGGTGGCGACATACAGCTTTCAATAGAAAAAACATCTGGTATCTATGAGGGTATGGTGATGATTCGCTACCGGGACTCGCAGAATGTTGAAGCCAAAATCAAGAATGATTTAGACGACATCTAAAAACAACGTAGCATGAATAGATTTGTATTGCCGTTTTTGTCGTTGTTTCTCTTGGTGATGATCGGATGCACCAATAATGCACCGAAATCAACCTACAAAGAGGATGCCAAAGAGCAGCTCGCACAAACGGATGATATAGAACGCTTCAAACTCTTTCCCACACAAAATATGTGGACATTCATTAAACTTGACACTCAAACTGGCCAGATGTGGCAAGTGCAATATAGTGTCAAAGGTGATGAAGGACGCTTTGAATACAACTTAAATCCCAAACCGCTTATCACCATTGGCAAAAAAGTCAATGGACGTTTTGAGCTTTATAGCACCCAAAATATCTATAACTTCATTCTCCTTGATAGGATAGACGGTAAAGTATGGCAGGTTCAGTGGTCGTTCGATGAAGAAAATCGTGCTGTCGTACCGTTCAGCCGTACCGTTCAGCCATAGATTAGCTACGGGGGCGACCAAATTTATAATAATCGGTAACTATGACTCTATTGCTCGCTTTAGGTGCATGTATCGCTGCTATAGCTGTTGTTGCCATAATAGCGATTCGCCTATTATTAAAAAAGAAGTCAAAAGAACTGACTTTAAGAATCAAGAGCATTACTCCTTTCCAAGCCAACCAAGAAAGCTCGGAAAGAACACTAAGGCGAGAAAACGATAGTTTTTTCCAAGACATAGAGTCCGATTTGGAACAAGCCTTTAATGGGCGGTACATCACATTCCGGGAAGGAAAACAGTTTATGGAATATTACATTGAATCATTCAATGAAGTAAATGACTTTCTTAAACGGATTGAAACCTTCCATGTAGAACCGTCAGAAACAATCGCGAAATTCGTATCTGATTTTGAGAATTTACAATGGTTCATCAAAAATCATAATACAAGGTATACAAAAGAGGAGTTGGATATCCACAAGGATTTTTTCGACCATTGCCTGAAATACCCATTAGACAAGCAGCAAAGACGTTCCATAGTTTCTGAGGAAGATAATTGTTTGGTTGTTAGTAGTGCCGGAAGTGGTAAAACATCCTCCATTGTTGGAAAAGTTAAATATCTTATAGAGATTAAAGGTGTTGATCCGGAAAAGATATTACTTATCAGCTATACTAACAAAGCGGCCGCAGAACTGACAGACAGAATGGGTATTGAGGGATTACGTGGCTACACATTTCATAAACTTGCCCTTAATATTATCGGACAGGTGACAGGTCAGAAACCGTCGATATGCAGCAATACGGACGCATTGTTTTTGAAAATATACCAAGAGTTACTTGGTGACGACAACTTCAAAAAGAGTGTGGTAGAATACTTCTTTGATTACCAAATTCAGGAACAGGATTGGGAACGGCAAAAGAATGAGCGCAGACAGCAGCTTTCAGCGCAAAAAGACACACGGTTGAAAGCACAATTCCCGGATATGGACGGAAAGACCGTTTATGTGCGAAGCGAACAGGAGCAGAAAATATGTCTTGCCCTGTCATTGCTTGGCGTGAAATTCAGATACGAAGAACCATACGAACATCCATTGGCTGATGAAATGCACTCGCAATACATGCCGGATTTTTCCATTTATTATGAACGGGACGGAGAAACGAAGCGAATATATCTGGAACATTTTGGTGTGGATGAACACAGCCTTGTCCCTATGTGGTTTGCCAAAGATAGGGGTATTAGTTATGAAGAAGCCAATCAGCAATACAATGACGGTATAACATGGAAAAAGGCTGCACATGAAAAATTCGGTACGGAACTATTGACAACCTCAAGTGCTGATTTCCACTATTACGATATTAGGGACAAACTGAAGGTACAACTGGAAAAGGCGGGTGTTCCTATCAAAGAAAAAACGGATGCGGAATTATATGATATTGTTATGCCGCCTAATAGCAAGCAGGAAAAATCGTTTATCAGGCTTGTCGTTACCTTTGCGACATTAATGAAGTCAAGCTGCAAATCCATCCAAGAGGTTATAAGGCAGGCAATCAGCACAGGTGATGAGCGTAACGAGTTCATTATGAAGAACATTTTTCAACCTGTTTATGAACGATATATTGAAGAATTAAAAAATCTCAGTCAGATAGATTTTACGGATGCAATACTGCAAGCCACGGAAATATGTCGTACTTCACACCCGGTTGAGTATGATTATATTATTGTGGACGAATTTCAGGATATATCAGTTGACCGCTACAATTTTTTGAAAGTTCTTCGAGAGAGTAATCCCCCAGCCAAACTATACTGTGTCGGTGATGATTGGCAATCTATATATCGTTTTTCCGGCAGTGATATGGCTCTTTTTAATCAGTTTCCAGATTTTTTCGGTCATACTGATATAAATAAGATTGAAACGACATATCGCTTTGGCGAACCGTTGGTCAGCTTGTCATCGCAATTTATACAGCGGAACGGAACCCAAATAAAAAAAGATATACATCCATTTAACTCGGATGCAAAGACTGAATTGTATTTTTACGAGTACGAGCGAGCCAATTATTGCAACGTTATCGAACAGTTGGTTGCATCAATCCCTTTGGAGAAATCCATTTTTCTGTTAGGACGATATTCATTCGATGATTATTATTTGTCGTACAAGTATCAACCTATGAAAGAAGGCAATAGATTTTATTACTTCATCGGAAATAGGAAAATAGAGTTTCTGACAGCCCACAAATCCAAAGGTCTTGAAGCAGACTATGTGATAATTCTCCAATGCAACAAGGACACCTACGGATTTCCGTCCCTTATCAGTGATGACCCTGTACTAAATTATGTTTTGACCCAAAGTGACCAATATCCTTATGGGGAAGAACGAAGATTGTTCTATGTGTCGATAACAAGAGCCAAGATAAAGACTTTCGTGTTATATGACAAGCGTTTCCCATCCGTGTTTGTTGACGAGTTCCTCCATCCTGAAAAAATCACGCAAGAAAGTTATGCAAAGCACCCCAATGCTAATAAAAAGTGGACAAAAAGTGCAGACATGTTTCTACTTAAACTTCATAGCGAAGGCAAAAGCATAAAATATATTGCGGCAAAAATGGGACGAAGCCAGACAGCCATTGTGATGCGGTTAGGGAAACTAAACTCAAGTATATGATTATCAGATCATATCTTGATTGTGGATTATTCGTTCAATCACATCGTTAAACACTTCATTTGGCAAACGCTTCATGTATGTAGCTCGGCGGTCAAAGTCATGGCGAAGATGAAATAGCAATGCGAGGTGTGCGGTGACTGATGCAGTGTCGCCTTCAAACAATTCAAAGTATGATGATTGTTCCGGTATGCCGAGTTTCATTCGCTCCTCGGTGCTGACTCCATAATCAAACACGGTTTCGCACTCTTGTTGACGAGCTTCATTAAGTATGCTCATCTTCTCGCGCTTGCTTTCATCGTCGAACTTCACATACTTCATCATCATGTCGGCAGTGGTGTGTCCTGTGACGGCGCGTATATCTTCGGGCGACATTCCTTTTCGCAGACACATCGTCACAAATGTGCGCCGGGCAACGTGAGAAGTAAGCAGCTCATATTTTGGGCGCACTTCTCTTGTCTTTTCCCTGCCGCTTTGTTTCTCAGTAATCCAATCGCCTGTCATACCTGCCAACTTACCAACCTCTTTCAAGTGAGCGTTATATTTCTGATTGGAGATTTGAGGGAAAACGTGAGGGTCGGCCTCATCTGGCGACTTTGGATATTTGGCGATGATACGCAAGGCTTCCGTAGCCAACGCAAACCGCTGGCGATGGTTAGTTTTCTGAGCAGTGCAGTCGAGCATATCTCCATCTATATTCGACCAACGTAATCCTATTACATCCGAAAACCGCAATCCGGTAAAGCAAGAGAACAGAAATATATCTCTTGCACGGTCAATCGCTGCACGATGTGTCGGAAAAGTCATGATTGCAGCAAGCTCTTCATCCGTGAGAGCAAACAAATTGACTGTTGAATCTGATTTTGTCTCATCATGAAAGCGCTGTTGATATGATACATACGCCGTATTCTTGTTATAGCCCTTGCGCGTAGCCCAATTCAAGAACGTGCGAATATCCTTCATGGATTTGAAAACATAATTGTTGCTCAATCCCTTTGCAATAAGAGATAGTTCAAACTTAGCAAGGAGATCATCATTGATGTCCTCAAAAAACATTCCTTGCCTGAAGTCGGACAGATGGCGAAGCATTGTTTTGTGCTTTGTCAGTGTACCTTTCGACCATTGAGCTGTCGAAGGAGTCTCTGTCAACTCCTTTTCCCTCTCGTCAATTAGCAACTGATAAACCTGCGCAACCGTAAGCCGTGTTCCTTTCTCCTCCTTTAGAGACTTCTTTAACTCCTCTCTGACGGTAGTCGGTGTAACTTCTTCGTCATGTAGTTCAAGCTGCGAGAACGCCTCATCGACTGCTGTGGCTATTTTTAGCAGCCGTTGATTGATGTCAGAAGCCGAGACTCCTTCAGAATTGAAATTGTTTCGTTTGACGCGCTGGGATTTTTCATCCCATTTGGACGGAGCAATTTTGTATCCCGAATAATACCAAACGCGCTTCCCACCAAAAGTGATGTCGGCATTAATCGGTAATTCGGCAGCGTAGTTGCCTTCTTTGTCTTTTCGCTTCTCCAATCGGAAGCTAACGCGGTGTTTGTACTTATCCATATTCGGAGAGATTATTTAAGGTAAAGCATCCTTGTTTTACCCATACAAAATTACATACAAATTTTGGCTTAATCAAAGATAATCCAAAATATTTTATTTTACCACTACCCTACATATTATTTTGAATAACAAAGATATATAGTTAAACATGTCACCTAAACTATCCTTTATTTTAATATCATTTCATATCCCTCTCTCTCCGCCAAAGAACTGGAATAGCAAAAAACTGCAAACATGATGTTTGCAGTTTTTTTGTTTCCGGGCGGCAATGCGGATTCATACGCAGTTCCCATGCGGGAAACTACTTGTTCCGACAATCCGTCCGGGAATAGTTGCGACCGGAATGTGTCCGGGGGCCATAAAAAAATCGCTGTGCGCCGACTGCCCCTCGCCCGGCGCCCGGCCGATGCGACAACTCTTTTCAGGCGGTCCCGGTCACGGGCTCCAGCTCGAATATCTCGTGACGGTCGAAATCGAGCCAATAGTGAAGCGCAAGTTCGCGGACATACTGCCAGTAAGCCTCCGTCCGATCGCCGTGAAGTTCGACACCGCGGCGGACGTCGCGCCGGATCCGCTCGGCGTATTCGGGTTTGAGCCGCAGCCGGATCGTCTTGTCCTTGAACCGGAAAAGCGCTTCGGGCTGCGGCGCGTCGACCGCCGCCACACGGATCAGTCCATGCCCCACGGAAGCCCCCGTACCGACCTGCAGCCCGTCGTTCATGCAGCTCACCGGCGGCGTATGCCCGGCGTAGGTCGTCACCTCGATGTCGTCGACCCCGATGTTGAAATACTCGCGGGCCCGGATACCCATCTTGACCCCGACGGTAGCGTAGATGCCCAGGTGGCCGTGCAGTTCGTTGGTCAGCACGCATGCGCGCCATTCGCTCGGACCATAAAGCGCGATGGCCTGGTCGATGATCGGCTCGACGTCACGAGCGTAGCAGACCGCATCGGTGGGAAATCCGTAGAAAACACGGCTCTCGGCATCGGGCTTGCCCCGCAGCAGCGGAAGCATCGACGAACAGAAGCACTCCGGATCGCGGAACGTGCACGCCGAGACGTTGTAGGTGAGTTGTTTCCGGTCGAAAAGCTCGGGATGGAACAGATAGAGCGCCGCCAGGTCGTCCCAGGCACCGAGATGGCTCTCTGCAATCGACTGCGAGAGCGGCAGGCAGCGATGCGTGGTCACAATGCGCCGGGCATAGGGCGTGGCCACGGTAGCCACCGAATCGATCCACGCGGCAGAGATCGGGACCGGCCGGATCGAAGAGACCATCGCCGTGGGGATGCCGCTGGCCAGCACCCGGCAGGCCGCCGCGGGATCGGCCCGGTAGTTGGCGCCTTCGAGCGGCCGGATGCAGTCGTTGTACCACACGATGCGGGCGATGCGCTCCTTCAGATCGGGGCGCGCGGAGCACAAGGCGTCGATGTTGGTGAGCGAGCCGAGCGCCACGAGCGTCACCGTCTCCTCTTCGCCTTCGATGGTCGCGGCCAGCAAGTCGCAGGCCTCGGGACAATCCGCCTGTTCGACATGGCCCCACTCCACCTGCCCGGCCCGCGCACGCCACGCGGGAGCCTCCGCACCGGTGGGCCGGCCGCAACCGACGGGAATGCCCTCGTGGTGGAAGTGGCGGAGCAATGCGCAGAGACATGCGGCGGTGCGCTTCGGACTTTGGGCGCCCTCGGAAGCGGTGAGGGCGAGCACTTCGACCTCGCGGTTGCCCAGAAGCAGGCAGATGGCGCGCAGGTCGTCAGGGGCACCGTCGGTATCGACGATGACGTGGTAACGCGCCTTGCCCGAATGAGCCAGACAGGGAGTTGCCAGCAGCAACGCCAGCAGAAGCAGGCATCGTTTCGACAAACCAAGAGCGAAGCGGAACTTGCTTAAGCTGTGCCGAGGCGGGAAAATCTGCCCGGCAGGAAACGTATGTTTCATGATAAAAGATATTTGCACCGCCTGCGGGCGATGCAAATATCGGACCTCGGGAGTGCGCTACTCCTGACAATTGCAGTCGCGGAAATCGCACACTTCGGTCGATGATTCGCCCAGATTGCCGCTTTTGGCCTGGACGCCCGTCTGCACCATCACGAAATCGACATATTGTAGCCGGGCCGGGCGACCGTCGAACCGCACGGCGTCGGCTATGCGGAAGCGGTTGACATTGGCAGCCGCTTCAACGTTGGGATCGTCGTCGGGCCGGTCGACCGAACTGAAATTGTCGGCATAACCCCATTCGTAGGGCGGATTGATCCAGTCCTGCCCGTCGAAATAGTTGCGTGCTTCGAGCCGCGTGCCGCGCAGGGTGTAGCTCTCGCTGTCGACCCAAGCGGGATAGTAGGTGTCCTGGGTGTGGAAATTCAGGTAGTCGACCGTGCCGCTTCCGCCCCGGTTGTCGCGCCAGGCCACGCCCATGCCGGGGGCGGTGGGCCGATAGTAGGTGACGGCATATTCCTGCCAGGTCGAGGATTTGCCGTATTCGGAACCTTTCAGTTCGTACCAGGTGTCGTTGGGCAGGCCGTCGCCGTTCTCGTCCTGCATGACATAGACGATCCCCGGCTCGGAGGAGGTGGCGAACGAATTGCCGCCTATGGCCAGGTCGTAGCCGCCCGTACACCCGACGCTGTGGTCGAAACCTACGACAATGCGGCCGCCGAAAGCGCCCAGCGACACGAAAGCGTTCGGCTTGGCCAGCTGGCGTTCGGCCCAGGCGCAGGCCTCCGCCATCGTGCCGGCGCTGTAGTTTTCATTGACGAACTGCCCCGGAGCCGGCAAATATTCATAGACCCGTGCGGCGACCGCCGAACTTGCAGCAGTGCAGGGTCGCCGGTAGGTTCCCTCGGGAGCGCAGACCTCGACGGTCAGCTCCTGCGAAACGGTGAACGAGCTTTCGCCTTCGCCGCCCGAAGCGGTGACGACCACGCGGTGGATGCCCTGCTCCGACGATGCGAAACACAAGGCCGGTTCGGCCCCCTGCTGCAAGACGGCGCCCTCCTGTGTCCAGGTGAAGACGACACCCTGCGTGCGTGCGATGTCGAGCGGTGTCAGGCGGATCGTGCGCCCGGCAGCCATGCGGTATTCCGTGGCGGCGAAACTCCAGGAGAAAGGCAGCTCGTCCGGCGCGCAGACCTTAACGCTCGTTTCGACGCTCGTTTCGCCGTCGTCGTTCGACGCGGTGAAGCGCAGGCGGAAAGAGCCCGTCTCGTCGCTCCGAAAAGTATAGTTGCATTCGTCGGACACTTCGCGGCCATCGACGCTCCAAACATAACGCGTAGGGATGGACGTACGGGCCACGGCGGGCGACAACCGTAGCTCGCTGCCCGCCGCGATCGTGCACTCCCGGCCCGCCTCGGGCAGCGAAACGACCGGGATTTCGAGCTCCACGGTCTCAATGCGCAGCTCCTCGCAAGCGGTGCCGCCGGAAGCGGTCACCTCGATGCGGACGAAGGCCGTGCCGACGCTCCCGGCACGGTAGAGCAGCGTAGGTTCGGTACCGATGACGCATCCCTCCTGCGTCCAGCAGAAAGAGGCGTAGCCGGCATATTCGTAGCGGGGGGCGATCTCCAGCTCGCGCCCCGTCTTGACGGTGTAGACGCCCGACGCATCGTCGAGCAGGATGCGGGGCGGGCTGTCGGTGGTGATCGTGTCGTCGCGGTTGCACGACGACACGATCAGCGCCACGGCCAAACCTGCCAGACAGGCGAATCTCATCATGGAAGCCATGCGCTATTCAAAACGGACAGCCACGTCGTCATAGGCGAAATAAGCAGGCGTATTGAGCCCCCATTCGCCCGTGCGCGAACCCTCCATCGTGAAGGCGATCCGGGCCACCTTGCCCAGCGACGAAAGGTCCCACCGGGTCCAGTCGGCAACAATGTCGGTGTCTTTGGCCAGGTAGAATTCGCAGGTGCCCGTCTGCGTGCCGGCGGCGTTGAGACCCGTAGCCACGATTTTCAGCCAATCGCCCTCGGCAAAGGGGCCGCCGCTCCAGTCGCCGTTCTTGATGCTGTTGAGCGCATAGCTCGTGTTGACCACCCACATGTGGTCCACGACGCGCTCCCTGCCGTCCATGAAGCGGAACGAGGGCTGTTTCGCCACGTCGTCGTTCGCGCCGTTGTGGATGCAGAAATTCTTCGAACCGTTGTGGCCGCCGTTAGCCTCGAAGCAGACCGAAAGCTGTCGCGTATAGTCGCATTGGACGATGTCGGTTTCCACGTAGTTCGACACGGCGTGACCGCCGCCCCA
Source organism: Bacteroidales bacterium (assembly GCA_910575495.1). Classification (GTDB taxonomy): domain Bacteria; phylum Bacteroidota; class Bacteroidia; order Bacteroidales; family Rikenellaceae; genus Alistipes. The sequence continues at coordinate 52,346 of CAJTFS010000001.1, forward strand.
GAACTGCCGGTCGCCCTGGCTGTCGGCGAACTGCGACGCAAGGAACGTGTTGTCCGCGTCGTTCCAGTTGTAGATCCACGTGCCGCCCTCGTCCTTGGGGTAAAGCAGGGCGCCGTCGTATTCCTTGGCGTCGATGAGCGACGACCAGTCGGCGAAGCCCTTGCCGCCGTTGTCGGTGCCTTTGTAGTCTCGGTCCTCGAACGTCAGCACACGCAGCGTGTATTCGGGATCGTCGTTGTTGTCGCAGGCCGTCAGCCCGAGGGCCAGCAGCACGAAAGGCAGGAGTTTGAAGAGATTTTTCATTGCTTTTCCGTTTATTTGAGTTCGTACAAAAAAAAAATTCGGCCGTGTCCTTCGGGGAACACGGCGCAACGAAAAATCAAAACGGCTTCTTGCTGGATTGCCGCCTGCATTGTCGGGGCGGCGGACCGGTCGCTGTTTCGATTCTCGCCCGTACTCCCGCAGGCAGCAAATCCCATGGCGCATCGGCAGGTCTTCTGACTTGTTCCTTTTCTGCGCCTTCCCGGCCCGGGGCCAGTGGCTGGTTGCAGAACCTTTTCGCTCCTTCGAGGGGAGCCGGAACTCACAGCAACGGGTATTGTCGCAGATTCTCACTGCATTCCCTTTTCATTCCGTCGCGCCGCAGGCGCTCGGGAAAACCTTTGCGGCGGCAAAGATAGGAATAATTTTTCGAATCCTCCCTACCGAAGCGAAAAAAGCCGTCCGATCTGTCGGACGGCCCGGAAAAAATTCGGCTTGGCGACACCCTGCGCAGCAGCGGGTCGCAGACGCTTTCCGGCAGGACAGAGCGTCACCACTTCACCGCTTCGTTCAGAATCTCGCCGTCAGCGGCATCATCGGCGCCGAAGGTGCCGGCCCGGTACTGCACGCAGAGCATCGCCAAAGGTGCCGTGCCGTTGTTGCGCACCGAACGCCGGCCCGCGGGAGCCACCCGCACCACGCTGCCCTCGGCTACCGGGAGGACCTTGCCGTCGACCTGGAACTCGCCCGTGCCGGAAAGGAAGAAGTAGAGTTCTTCATGCGCTTTGTGCGTGTGAAGGAATCCGGTTTCGGTGCCCGGCCGGAAGAGCTGAAACGAAAATTCACTGCCCGTCGTACCGGCGGCCGCACCTCCGAACACCTTGCCCGGAATCTTGATTTCGGGGCCGAGTTCCAGAAGATAGTCGCCCAATTCGCTGAATTTGCCCGCATCGACCGCATTGAAATTTGCACCCGACGCAATCATCCGAATCTCTTTCATGGAATCGTTTTTTGTAGTTATCTTAATAGTTTCTGAAAGATTGTAAATTACCTTTCGAGTGCAAATATAAGACAAACAACAATTGTTATCAAGTAGACACCTATAAGTCAGATAGTTACTTTTTTGTAAGAATTGGTATCAGCGTATCTCTCGCCGAACCTTTTTTTAAGGAGATATTATCTTAATTTCAAGTCCAGCCCCATGTCACGAATGATTTACCATGATAAAAGTAAGTCGGCATGGATTCGAAAATCGGTTTTCCGGGGCCGGAACCAACAAAAAAACGGCAGAACTCACGTCCTGCCGTTGCAATCCTTTCCGGCGGAAAGAGAGGGATTCGAAGTGCGAAGCACTCGCGGGACGACCGTTGAAAATTAAGAATTCATTTCGTCCCGCAACCCCTGTTATTTGTGAGCAGGGCCTTTTCCTGAAAGAAGATTGCGCCGAGCGGAGCGAGCGAAAAAGTCGGCGCCGGGCTGAAAAATTGTTTTCCAAGGCCGGCGCCGACAAAAAAACGGCAGAACTGATGTTCTGCCGCGCAATCTTCGGAAGCGGAAAGAGAGGGATTCGAACCCCCGGAACCTTGCAGTTCAACGGTTTTCAAGACCGCCGCAATCGACCACTCTGCCATCTTTCCGGGAGCAAAAGTAACATGTATTTTCGATTCTGCCAAATGTTCGTGCCGCAAACGGGGACGGCCGGGCCCGGTCGTCCCGAAACAAAGAGCCGGCGACGAAGCGGATTTTCGGCAGAAAATTCCCGAATCTGCGAAAATTCCATAACTTTGCGGTAGCTCAACGATTGTCCGGCCGCGCCCCGGTCCGTCCGGCACGGTTTTCCGTGCCGCGATGTCCGTTCCGGGCCGTTTCCGGGCCGTCGTCGGGAGCCAAGTTCCACTTCACGACACCCGCCCTATGAACAAAACGCAATTCGTCGAAGCCGTCGCCCTCGACTCCAACATGACCCGGCTCGAAGCCCGCAAGGCGGTCGACGCCATGATCCGGATCACGAACCGCACGTTGCGCGAAGGCGACCGACTGACGATCACGGGACTGGGTACGTTCAGCATCCAGCACAAAACCGAGCGTGTGGGCCGCAATCCGCGTACGGGTGCCGCCGTGAAGATTCCGGCCCGCAAAGTCGTGAAGTTCCGTTCCACGGTAGAAATCGAATAACCCCATGCCCAAGCTTTCGCAACGCGCCGAGCTGATGCCGGCCTCTCCGATCCGCAAACTCGTGCCGCTGGCCGAAGCCGCACGCGCACGAGGCGTCAAGATCTATCACCTCAACATCGGCCAGCCCGACCTGCCGACCCCGCAGGTGGGGCTCGACGCGCTGAAGAAGATCGACCGCACGATCCTGGAGTACAGCCCCAGCGACGGCTACAGATCGTTGCGCGAGAAGCTCGCCGGCTACTACGAGCAGTATCAGATCAAACTCTCGCCCGACGACATCATCGTCACCACGGGCGGTTCCGAGGCCGTATTGTTCGCTTTCATGTCGTGCCTGAGCCCCGGCGACGAGATCATCGTGCCCGAACCCGCCTATGCCAACTACATGGCGTTCGCCATCTCGGCCGGCGCCACCATCCGTCCGGTCGTCTCGTCGATCGAGCAGGGATTCGCCCTGCCCGACGTGGCGGAGTTCGAGAAGCTCATCAATCCCCGCACGCGCGGCATCCTCATCTGCAACCCCAACAATCCGACAGGTTATCTCTACTCACGGCGCGAGATGAACCGCATCCGCGACTTGGTGAAGAAATACGACCTCTTCCTCTTCTCGGACGAGGTCTACCGCGAGTTCATCTACACAGGATCGCCCTACATCTCGGCCTGCCATCTCGAGGGCATCGAGCAGAACGTGGTGCTGATCGATTCGGTGTCGAAGCGTTACTCCGAGTGCGGCATCCGCATCGGGGCGCTCATCACCAAGAACAAGGCGGTGCGCGACGCCGTCATGAAGTTCTGCCAGGCGCGCCTCTCTCCCCCGCTGCTGGGTCAGTTGGTCGCCGAGGCTTCGATCGACGCACCGCGCAGCTACAGCACCGAAATCTACGAGGAGTACATCGAGCGGCGCAAATGCCTGATCGACGGTCTGAACCGCATTCCGGGCGTCTACTCGCCCATCCCCATGGGCGCTTTCTATACGGTCGCACGGCTGCCGGTCGACGACTGCGACAAGTTCTGCGCCTGGTGCCTCTCGGAGTTCAGCTACGAGAACGAAACCGTCATGTTGGCTCCGGCATCGGGCTTCTACTCCGATCCCGCCTATGGCCGCAACGAGGTGCGCATCGCCTACGTCCTCAAGAAGGAGGACCTCGAGCGGGCGCTGCTCGTCTTGCGCAAGGCGCTCGAAGCCTACAACGCCAGGTAACAGCATTCGGGGCGGCCGTCTGGCCGCCCCGGCTTTTTCATCGCATCTCTTTCTTGGCTTCTTCCTTCGTCTTCTTGAAGGGTACGAACTTGCGATAGTAGGGCGTAAAGTAGCCCTTCTCAAGCAGCCATTGGTTGCGTTCGATCAGTTTGCGCGTGTAGTTCTGGCAGTTGAGATGCCGCATGTAGCCCAGGTAGGAGTTGACCGTAGCCACCATCATGCTCGCGGGGCGGTGTTCGGCGCTCCGCATCTGGCGGTTGATCCGGCGCTTGGTCTTGTTCACAAGGTAGCGGCGATAGGGTTTGATGTTGGCTCCCAGAAAATTGACTCCTTTGGTCACTTCCTGTAGATAAATCTTGTCGGGATGCAGCATCAGGCCCAGTTCATCTTTCAGGAAATTGCGGATGATGGGCACCAGCTGCATCAGCTTGGCTTTGTCGGTGCCGACAATGTAGAAGTCGTCGACATAGCGGCCATAATGTTTCATCCGCAGGGTCCGTTTGATGAAGTCGTCGAGTTTCGACAGGTAAACGTTGCTGAAAAGTTGCGACGTCAGGTTGCCGATGGGCAGGCCGCAGCCGTCGGGCGTGTGGAACAGGCTCTTCGAGCGGGGCAGTCCGATCCATTGGCGCTGCGTGCCGCGCACTTCGCAGTTCTCGGTCGGGTCGTTGAACACGATTTCGCGGGACAGATAGCGCACCAGATCGTAGTCGAGATACTCTTCCCAGGTCTTGCCGTCGAAAGCACGGCGTTTGGCAAAGCGGTCGAGTTTCTCCATGATAATATTGAAAAGTATCTGCCGGTTGATGTTCATGAAATAGCCTTGTATGTCAAGTTTCAGCAGGTAGCATTTCCATTGGAAGTTGTTCGAGCACGAGCGGATGTGGTGTTCCAGGCGCGCAATGCCGAAATGGGTGCCCATGCCCTTGCGGCAGGAGTAGCTGTCGGTGATGAAGGTGCGTTCGAAAAGCGGGGCTACATAGTTGCACAGCAGGTGGTGCACCACACGGTCGCGGAAATCGGCCGCGAAGATTTCGCGTTTGACCGGTACGTTGGTCATGAAGCATATGCTGCGGCCCACCTTGTAGCGGCGTTCGTCGATCTCGTGGAAGAGTTCGATCAGATTGGCTTCGAGGTCCATCTCGAAACGCAGTTGGCTGAGGGTGTTCCGCTTGTTTTCGCGGGCATCGTAGTAGGCCCGGAAAACATCAGTCAAAAGTTTTTCGTTCATAGGGTATCGTTAAATAATTAGGTAAAACAGCTCCGCACAGATGCTGGACGCAGCGCACGGAGAAGCCGTTGGCCCGGTTGTCGTTATTCAACGGGTTCATGCGACTTGCGTCGCAGAAGAAACTGCCTGCATGGAGGTTGCCCGAGGCGTAGGACGACGAGGACCACCAGTGGCCGTTCGCGCCGACGTCAGCCAAGGCTCCCGTCGTGTTGACGCGGTAGCCCGTAGCAGGCCCAAGCGCAATCGCTGGATTGGATGCACCGAAGAGACGCAACGGCTTCGGTGCAGGCTGGAATGGACAACTGGCTTCTTCGCGGCGGTTATCCGGCCGAGCCAGTGGATTGCTGAATCTGTGGCCGCTCTGACACGGACCGTAGTCCGCACCACTCGGGGCCGGGAGCCGTTTTTGCTCCGAATACTCTATTCGGTTCCAAATATAGTCAAAAAAGATCATAAAACAGCAGTAGATGCTGGACGCAGCGCACGGAAAGGGCCGAGGCTCGCGTAGCGTTGTTCAGCGGGTTCACCCACGTCGCGTTGAAGTTCAGGTTGCCCGCACGGCTGGCGTTGGCGCCATCGGCCGCAAAGGGGGACGAAGAGCGGTAGTTGCCCTCCGTGCCGACGGCCGTCAAGGCTCCCGCTCCCGCACTGCGATAGCCCGCAGCAGGAGCACGTCATGCAATCGCTGGATTGGGTGCACCGCAGGAGCGCTCCGGCCGCTTCGGTGCAGACTGGCATGCACAGCTGACGCGGTAGCGCCAGCGGATTGCGGAATCTACTCGGCCTCGCTGACCGGGACCTTGGTCTCCGCCATTCCGGACCGGGATGTGCCGTATTACGATCGGAAAAGGATAAAAAAACAGCCCTCGTAGATGCTGGACGCAGCGCACGGAAAGAGCCGATGCCCGGTTCGCGTTGTTCAGCGGGTTCACGTTGTCCGCGTTCAGGTTCAAGTAGGCCGAATTGATACTGCCGGCAGCATAGGACGACGAGGCATGGCAGAGGCCCCACGTGCCGACGTTCGCCAAACCTCCCGACGACTCGTGGCGGTAGCCCGCAGCAGGCATCGGAAACAATCGCTGGAGTGAATGCTCCGGAGGAGCAGGCGCAGAGGCCAACTCCGGAGCAGACTGGGTTGAACAACTGATGCCATGATCGAACAAGGCCGTCAGTGGATTGTTGAATCTACCGACCGCACTGACAGAAGCCGTAGCCTCCGCCATTCAGGGTCAAGGGAGCGTTTTTTATCGGGTAGTTTGCAGGAGCGCAGGCGTCGGAAACGATTCCGCGTAGATGCTGGACGCAGCGCACGGAGAAACCGTAGGACCGATTGTTCGCATTCAGCGGGTCCAAACGGTCCGAATGAAAGTACAGGTAGCCGGCATCGTACGAGTTGCCCGAACCGCCAAAGGACGACGACGACCAGCAGAGTCCCTCGCCACCGACACCGCCAACAGCTCCCGTCAGCGTGTGACGGTAGCCCGCAGCAGGCATTGGCGCAATCGCTGGGTTGAATGCGCCGAGGATATGTTACGTTGCTTCGGCGCAGGCTGGAGTGCATAGCTGACCGGCCCGTCGCGGATGCCGGCAACGGATTGCGGAATCTACAACCGCGCTGGCAAAAGCCCGTAGCCTCCGCCACTCCGGGTCGGGGGAATCCGTTTCCGAGCGCCGCATTCTCCGGTTGCGGAAACGATTAAAACAGCTTCGCAGATGCTTGGACGCAGCGCACGGAAAGGGCGTTAGCCCGGTTCGCGTTGTTCAGCGGGTGCAGGTCGCCCGAACCGTAAGCCAAATGGCTCGCGTTGACATTGCCCGCAAGCAGAGGCGACGAAGCGTAGTAGGCGCCCCACGTGCCGACGCTCACCAAGGCTCCCGACGCGTTGTTGCGGTTGCCCGTAGCACCCGGGACAATCGCTGGATTGGGTGTTCCGGAGGAGTTCGGCAGCAACTCCAGGACAGACCGGAATGTACAACTCACAGGCCGCACGGCGGTCGGTGAGTGGATTGCGGAATCTGCGGACCTCGCTGGCCGGAGCCTTGACCCCGGCCATTCCGGGCCGGCAAGCTGTTTTTCAGCGTGTTTGAGCGTCTTTTCGCAGCAGAATGGCAGTTTGTATGGGATAGTCGACAGAAATTAAATAAAACAGCTCTCCGTAGATGCTGGACGCAGCGCACGGGAAAACCGTTCGCCCGGTTGTTGTTGTTCAGCGGGTTCACTACGGTGGCATCGAAGCCGAGGTTGCCCGCGTTGACGCTGCCGGAGGCGTTGGGTGACGAGGACCAGGCGAAGCCGCTCGCGCCGACGCTCGTCAAGGCTCCCGTCTCACGGTTGCGGTTGCCCGTAGCGAGAAGTGAGCCGCAATCGCTGGTTTGAATGTGCCGAAGGGGGCTGGCAGAGCCGCTCCGGCGCAGACTGGGATGTACAGCTGACCATGTTTTCGGGGCATCGTCAGCGGATTGCTGAATCTACCCGGCCGCGCTGGCAAAAGCCGTGGCCTCCACCACTCCGGGCCGTAGAAAAAGCTGTTTTTTAGGGATTCCCCCGTCGGGCGGGCAGGAACGGCCTTGCAGATGCTTGGACGCAGCGCACGGAAAAGGCGTTGGAACGGTTGTTCCAGCCAAGCGGGTTCACGTTGCTCGCGTTGAAGTCCAGGTTGGCTGCGTAGATCTCGCCGGCAGACCGCGGCGACGAAGACCAGTAGTAGCCGGCCGCGCCGATGCCCGCCAAGACTCCCGTCTCACGGTTGCGGTTGCCCGCAGCACCCGGTTTTCCGGCAATCGCTGGATTGATCGTCCCGAGGAGTTCTTTCCGAGGTCGCCCCGGGACAATCTGGGATGAACAGCTGGTCGGCGCCTCACGGCCCGGCCAGCGGATTGCGGAATCTGCGACCGCGCTGACAGAAGCCGTGACCTCCGCCATTCAGGGTCTTGGCCGTCCGGCCGCTCTCCGAGTCGAACGGCTTCCAGGGGTAGATGCTGGACGCAGCGCACGGAGTAGGCATTCGCACGGTACCAGCCATTCAGCGGGTTGACGTTGCCCGCAGTGAAGTTCAAGTTGCCTGCGCTGACACTGCCGGAGGCAGCGGTCGACGACGACCGGTAGTTGCCCTCGGTGCCGATGCCGCCCAAAGCACCCGTCTCACGGTTGCGGTAACCCGCAGCAGGGGTTTCATAACAATCGCTGGATTGAATGTCCCGGAGGAGTTCGGCAGCTCCGGCACAGACTGGGATGCAGAGCTGGCGTGCGAACCGCCGCCAGCGGATTGCGGAATCTACCCGACCGCTCTGACCGAAGCCGTAGCCTCCGTCACTCCGGGTCCCGGAGAGCCGTTCGTCGGAGAGTTCTTGCCGCTTCGGACGGGTCGGAAACAGCTTTGCAGATGCTGGACGCAGCGCACGGAAAGACCGTACGCCCGGGACGTGTAGTACAGCGGGCTCACGCCGCCCGCGCCGAAGTGCAGGAAGCCCGCGTAGATATTGCCGGACGCAGAAGTCGACGAGCACCAGACGCCGCCCTCGGCGCCGACGCCCGTCAAGGCTCCGCCGTCACGGTGGCGGTAGCCCGCAGCAGCCGAAACGTGGTGTGGCAATCGCTGGATTGAGCGTTCCGGAGAGCTTCGCGGGTCGCTCCGGTACGATCTGGGATGAATAGCTGGCAGCAGTCGTGCGGAGCGCCGTCAGCGGATTGCGGAATCTGCTCGACCGCTCCGGCACAAACCGTGGCCTGCGCCGCTCGGGGTCGGTTAGCTGTTTGCGGCCGGGTCTTGCCCGTCAATAGAAGCCGCCTCCCCTCACACGCAGATGCTGGACGCAGCGCACGGAAAGACCGTTCGCCCGGTTCGTGTTGTTCAGCGGGTTCACCCACGTCGCGTTGAAGTTCAGGAAGCCCGCGTTGATATTGCCGGACGCATAGGTCGACGAGCACCAGACGTCGCCCTCGGCGCCGACGTTCGTCAAGGCTCCGCCGTCACGGTGGCGGTAGCCCGCAGCAATAGGCAGCAATCGCTGGATTGAGCGTTCCGGAGAGCTTCGCGGGTCGCTCCGGTACGATCTGGGATACATAGCTGGCAGTCGTGACACCGCCAGCGGATTGCGGAATCTGCGATCACGCTGACCAGAGCCTTGGCCCGGGCCACTCCGGATCCGGTCGGTTCGGTTCTATCTTCGGGTAAATCGCGCCGGTTCCACGGCATGAATCAGCTCGTATAGATGCTGGACGCAGCGCACGGAGTAGCCGTTCGCCCGATTCGGGTTGCCAAAAGGGTTCACTGTGCTTGCAATGAAGTATACGGAGCTCGCGTTGATGTTGCCGGCGGCGTTCGACGACGAGCCCCAGTACTCGCCGTTCGTGCCGGCGCCGCCCAAGGCTCCCGTCTCACGGTTGCGGTTGCCCGCAGCCCCGTATTTGTAGCAATCGCTGGTCTGATCGTCCCATAGAGGTGCTATGGGGTGATCTGGGTTGCATAGCTGACCTCGCCTTCGGGATGCGGTCAGCGGATTGCGGAATCTATCCACCGCTCTGACAGAGGCCTTGACCGCCGTCACTCCGGGTCGGAGAGCTGTTTCCCGTGCCGTCCGGCAGGAAATCCAGGTAAGAAAACGGCCGCAGATGCTGGACGCAGCGCACAGGGAAACCGTTGGACCGGGCATTGTTGTTCAGCGGGTTCACCCACGTCGCGTTGAAGTTCAGGTTGCCCGCGTCGCGAGGGACCGTGCCGCCGAAGGACGACGAGGACCAGGCGTAGCCGCCCGCGCCGACGCTCGCCAGGGCTCCCGTGTCGTTGTGGCGGTAGCCCGTAGCTATGTTGTGGCAATCGCTGGTTTGAATGCGCGGGGGATGCTCTGTAGTCGCCCCGGCGCAAACTGGGATGAAAAACTGACGGATTCCGGGATGGAGGACCGCCAGCGGATTGCGGAATCTATCGACCGCTCTGGCGCAAACCGTGGCCTGCGCCACTCGGGGTGACAAGCCGTTTTCGGTATCATACTTTTGGATAAAAAGCAGCTTCCGCATAGATGCTGGACGCAGCGCACGGAAAAACCGTTGGAGCGGTTGTTCGCATTGAGGGGGTTCACCCACGTCGCGTTGAAGTCCATGTTGCCCGCGTTGATATTGCCGGACGCAAAGGTCGACGAGGACCACACGTAGCCGTTCGCGCCGACAGCCAGCAAGGCTCCCGTGCCCACACGGTCGCGGTAGCCCGCGGCAGGATTTGATATGCAATCGCTGGATTGGATGTTCCGAGGGAGCATCGCAACCTCGGTCTAACCTGGGATGAAAAGCTGACGATGCGCCGTTCGGACGCCGACAGCGGATTGCTGAATCTACTCGGCCGCACTGGCAAAAGCCGTGGCCTCTGCCATTCCGGGTCGGAGGAGAGCTGTTTTTTATCGTTCGAATTCTTGCACCTTTTCTCGCCTCGGCATAGCTCAAGCAAGCTTGGCTCTGCACTCGGCTTATCGAAAACGTTCAAATTCTTGCACCTTTTCTCGCCTCGGCATAGCTCAAGCAAACTTGGCTCTGCACTCGGCTTATCGAAAACGTTCAATTTCTTGCACCTTTTCTCGCCTCGGCATAGCTCAAGCAAGCTTGGCTCTGCACTCGGCTTATCGAAAACGTTGAAAAATGCTCAATGTGTCAAAGAGCCCGGATAAAAAACAGTCGTTCCGGGATAGATGCTGGACGCAGCGCACGGGAACAGCGTTCGCACGGTTCGTCCACTCCAGAGGCGACGCGGTGGCCGCATGAAAGTAAAGGATACCGCCGCAATACACGTGGACTCCGTCTGCTGCAAAGGGCGACGAACACCAATAGTAGCCGTTCGTGCCGACAGCACCCAAGGCTCCCGTCGCGTTGTGGCGGTAGCCCGAAATTGTGATGAGCAATCGCTGGAATGAATGTCCCGAAGAGACCTTGCGGGCGCCCCGGTACAATCTGGGATGGACAACTGACAGCGGTCGGAGGGCGGGGGGATGAATCCGTCCCGGGACTCTGCGTCAGCGGATTGCTGAATCTACTTCACCGCACCGGCACGAACCGTAGCCCGCACCGTTCCGGGTCGAAAACAGCTGTTTTCTATCGTTTATTCGAGTCCTTCGGCCAGAGCGTCGCTTTCGGGTTCGGCGTCGGGCGTGCGGGACTTGTTTTTGTCTTTCTGGGTATACTTCTGCCATGCGGTCAGCTGGCGGGATATGGTCTCCAGGTTGTCGCAGAGCAGGGCGTATTGTTTGGTCGAGAGTTGCTGGGTGTCGTGGAGCAGGCGTACCAGCAGCTTCACGGGCACAAGTTGTTCGCGGGCCTGTTCGATCAGAGGCGCCTTTTCGGAGGTCAGATTGGCGCGGTAGATGCTGATGCAGAGCCCCAAAATCTCTTTCTTGAGCGATTCGCCCAGCGTGTAGCGGCTTTCGCGTCGCATGTTGACCGAGAATTTCACCACCTGCAGCAGCAGGTCGTAGGTCGCCTTGAAAACCGGCAGGTTGTCATAAATAGCCATCGATCTCTTTTTTCAAGTCTGCAACAAATAATAAACATTCTACGGGCGTCGCCGCTTCCAGGCGGAATTCGCGGATCAGGCGCACTACCCGTTCTTCTTTCGTTTCACGCCGGTTGTCGTCGCAGCTTCCGGGCCGCGGCCCGGAAAGCGCAGGTCCTTCGTTGCGGAGGGCGGTGCGGCGGGGTTGCGATCGGTCGCCGGCCGGTCGCCCGGGGTCCGGCTGCTGGTACGTCCGGCCCGCAGCAGCGGGATCGGCCGCTCCGGCCAGTCGGGCGAGAGCCTGCGGCATCGCGGCTGTCAAACCATCGGTCCGCGCCGCGCCGGTCACCAAGGCGTTCGCTTGCGGCGTTGCCGCCTGCCAATCGCTTGTCCGCACCGCGTCGGCCAGCATTGCCATTTCCGGGACCAGCCCCGTCCGGAGCATCGCCATCGCGGCTTCGCGGTCCGCCGGCAGCAGGAGCTTCCCGTTTGCGGTCATTTCCCCGCGCCCCGCGCCGGAGCCCTCGGCTTTACCGAGTCCCTCCCGAGCGGTATCGGGCCGGATTTTGCGTAGCAAACGCCGCAGCCACGTCGTCTTTTCCGGCTTCTCTTCCGGACTTTCATTGCCCGTTTCCGCGCCGTATCTCCGGCCGGCAGCAGTCGGTTCGGACCGCTCACCTTCGGATCCGGACAGCTCGCCGCAGGGCACCATAGGCCCCGTCGTCTCGCTCCGGTCGGTCTCCGTCCCGGCGGTTCGGAAAGCTCCTTGTTCCACAGCCCCCCTTCCCCCCGTCGTTTGCACCGGTTGCTTCGGCCCCGTCGTGCCGGCCGCAAGGACCGGAGTGCCGGGTAACAGGTCGGCCGGATGCACGAACAGATTGCCTGTTTTCTCGCCTCGTCCCAGCGTCGGGAGATAGGCTTTGCTGCTTCCGCGGGGTCGTCGTTCCTTGAGGGGAAGCGACGCTTTCCACGTCTCGCAGGCATGCGTGTCGATGTCATCCTCGAGAGTTATCTCTATCCGTCCATCGGAGAGAGGTTCGGGCGCCGCAGGAAAATACTTGGCGAGCGCCACGGCCGGAAACCCTATCGACGCCATCTCGCGAGCGCAGTACTTGATGCGTTTCTTGGATGGTTTGAAAGTGGAAATCCGGCTCACGCATGCGAATGCCGACCGGTCGTAAGCCTTGTAAAAAAGACCTTCGGGATAGAGAACGATCTGGTTTGCGTTCCGATCCTCCCGGTGGGCGATTTCTTCGAAGAAGCGCATGTAACTCTCGTTTGCCGGGAAATCATCGGGCGTGGGGTCGTCGGTTTCGGATGTGGTTGTCGTATCGGGTTCCGAGGGATTTCCTGGCGGCAGGCGGCGAAGCGAAGCCGGGCGGTCGATGATCGGTCGAGCGGACCGGGTGCTTCGGAGTGTCTCCGTCTTTGGCGCGGCAGGCGACTCGCGCGATGATTCCCTTGGAAAACCGGGAGAGTCGTCAGCCAACAAGATAGCGGCAAGATAATTCTCGTCGCTCGCAAGATAATTATGATTTTTATCTTGCGTTATCTTGTCGTTTGCAAGATAGCGATCGGAAGATTACGAGAAAGAACGTCCAAAAAGTCCGAAAACTCCGCGGTTCCGGTGGTTTCCAATAGCAAAAATAGTCTTTTTCGGGGAACTTTCAAAAAAATGACCCCAAAAATCGAAAAATTTTTCGACCGCCTTAAAGGCGGTATTCAAAAAGGGGGCGCCCTAAAGCGCCCCCTTGATAAAACATCATGCGTTCGTCTCGCTTACGCTCGCTCACTAGAATTCTTGGACGCAGCGCACGGAGCGTCCGTACGCCCGAAGCGGATAACTCAAAGGGTACACATTGCCCGAATTGAACCACAGCGCACTCGCCTGAGCAATGCTGGCGGAAAGCGGCGACGAAGAGAAATACTCCCCGTTCGTGCCGACGTCTCCCAAGGCTCCCGTCGCGTTGTTGCGGTAGCCCGCAGCAGGATAGAAGGTAGTGGCACCGGATCCATCAGCAGCACAGTAAAACTTCCAACCATGATCGAAAGTACCGGAAACATTCCACTGTGCCTTATCGGTTTCGCCGTGGTTATTACCGTCCTTCGTGAAGTTCGTCCAAGTGTACTGCGGCGGAACCTTATAACCGATAGGACACGGGTCGTACATAGTCTTCGTCCCCTTATTGGTATTCAAATTCAACGGAGTGCAAGTAATCGAACCCGTCACCGTGCTGGCATTGCCCCAGAGATTATTCAACTGCTTTTCGACAGTAGGAGCGTTCACCCAGTCGTAGGTGGTCGTATTGATCTGCGTAATGAAAGTTGTAGGATTCTTAATCGCAAAATCAACCGAAGCATTGGCATCAGCACCCGTATTCGCAGACGCCTTTACCGGCCAATTCTGACCCATCGTGCTTTCTGCATAGGTCGAACCCGAAACACCATTGGCACCTACGAACGGATCCTTACGGCCCCACTGGTAAAGCAAACCGAATGCATTGTGGTCGCCAGGGTTATTATTGGCAGCACCGAGGTTACGGTTCATCATCTTCACAGTAGTGGGAATACCCGCACCGGTAGCACGAATCTTATAAGATTCAGTGGAAATAGGACCGGTCGACCAGATATGCCAGCTCCAAAGAATGTTCGAACCACTCTTAACTGCGATCAAGGCATTACCCAGACGAACATCGCCGCCGACGGAACCAGCCGTCAGGAAATAAACATGACCGCCATAGAGCTTAACCTTACGAATGATATACTGATCCGAAGTAGTCTCCCAAAGCACCTCTACGGAAGTAGGTGTATGTTTGGCAGCGGCGCTTCCGTCACGATTCTTGCCATTACCCTTGATAGTCGCATCGAAGTGATAAGCCGTACCAGAGTTATAAGCGATATAACAGTTGGCGGAAGTATCCGTAGAACCGGTGCCCTTGACATTCAAGTTCACCAAAGTATTGGCCCATACACGCAGGTCGGACGAAACATTGGTACCTTTGACCGTAGGATTGATGGTGTAGACCGTATTACGTGCGACGTTGAAATCGGTAGCGGAATTAGCACCGGGATAGAGCTCGTAATAAACGGCAACACCCGCATCGGAAGAATTCTTCTTGTAAGTACCATTAATGCGGAGACGCATAGCGTGCTCGGGAGCATCCCACCATGACTTGGTCTTCGAAGTCAGACCGGCAACCGTACCGGCCTTGTTCTCGGGAACATAGAAGACAAAAGGATCGGTACGCGTGAGATTGGTGGTGGTAAAAGCATAGGAACTATGGTAACCACCCTTCGTCGAGGTCGTAGCGCCGCTCGTGATATAGATGTGCTTGGGAACGTCGACGAGACCAACTCCTGTCAGAGTAAACGAAGCACCGGAAGGCAGCGAAGTCGAAACCTTGGTGCTGATCTTAGCAACGAGGAACGACATGGGAACGTTGATCGACGAAGCGCTCGCAGACAACGTAGCCATACCCATCATGGGCAAGCCTTTAGTAGCGAGGTCATCAACCGTAATGGCAGTGGTGATCTGGATAGAGTCGGCCTTCATTTTAGCCTCCGTAGTATCCGTATTCGCATTCAAAGGCTGGCAGTTGGCGAAGACATAGAGCTTGCTGCCGGTAGCCTCGTCGATGGTGATGTCGACGGACGCATTGCCGGTCGTGTTGTCGACCTTGATGTCCGAAGCGGGGATGCTCTGTCCCTTACCGAGAATCTTACCGGCAGCATCGAACTGCATAATGTAGAGATTCTTGATGGTCTTCTCTGCAGCGGTAGCAGCTACGGTAGCACGCGTAGCGGGCTGCATGCCGAACGAGATGGCCTCGTCGGCGTCCTCCTCCAACTCGGCACGCGAGATGTCGAGACCGGCGCTCGCCATTTCGGGAATGGAGAACGAGAAAGTCTTGGTGACCTTCGGACCGTTGGAACCGAAATCCGAACCGCCGTTGCCATTGGGATCGGTCGTGTCGAGATTGTCGTTGTTGCAAGCGGCGAAGAGAATACCGAAGCAAACGAACAAAATCAATTTACTTAAGTTTTTCATGATTCGAAAATTTTGCGATAATCGCCTGTTATTAATTATGTAATGAATTATTATATTGTGATGAGATGAAATGACGGGAATCAATCGCCCAAAGACTCGGAACCCGTGACGCCGTTGCCCCAATTACCGGGAGCAGAGCCCGCGGAAGAACCCGAACCGACATCGCCCGTACCGTCGACAGGACCATCGGTCCAACCGGCAGAAGTGAGGGCTCCCGACAAAACGGGGTCGCCAGCGATGTCCTCGTCCCAAGAAGGACTGGGGTTCCAAGCGCCGACTTCGATGGAAGCACCGGAACCGTTGCCCATTTCGAAATCGTCCCAATTCTCGATGTTCCAATCGCCGACGATGATGTCGACACTGGGCGAACCGCCCATTTCGAGATTGCCCCAATCGACCTCGGCACCCCAAGGCTGAACCTGAAGGATCAACGTGATGACGCTACCCTTCAAGACGACCTTGAAATTGTAATGATAACCGGGATTGAACGCAGCTTTCACCGTGGCCGGGGGAAGCTCGGAAGAAATCTTGGTATTGCCGGGATCGTTGAACCGCACCGAGAGATGGAACTTGAACTCCGACTCGTTCTTCGGCAACACGACACCGGAACAATCGAACGGAGTGACCTTACCGACGCTATCGTAGGTAACCTCGCCCTCGGGGAACGTGAAAGAACCGGTATTGGCCTTAGTGGTTACATCCAAAGCCTTGAGCAACAAAGTAGCAGTCGAAGGCGAAGCGGCGATATTAGTGACATAGACCGTATCGACCTTGATGCTCCGGATAGCCGAACTGGTAGCCTTGCGCTCGATGGAGAACGACAACTGCGAACATTTGCGATCCAACGTAGTCAAAGCGACGGTCTGCTTGTCGGAACCGGCGGTCGGCTTGACGATCTTAACCGTGGTGAGCGACGCAGCGTGGTCGGTACCGTGCTTGATGGCGACCTTGTACTTATTGGCACCCGTCTTATCGGCAATTTCGGCAGCGGGAGTGAAGGCGTAGAAATCGTAGTCGGCATCGGCCCGCAGACGGATGGCGGCGGGAGTGGCCGACGAAGTAACGACCTTGCCCTCGGAATCGACATTGCAGGGCTTCAACGAACCATCGGCCTGGACGACGTAGGTAGCCTCGCCGTAGGGAGCGGCGACCTGGGTGTCGACGGAGATGTCGGCGGAAGTACCCGTACGCTTGAACACCAAGATACGCACCGTAGCGTCCTTTTTCAAGGCGACTGCGCCCGAAGTGGTGGGGGGCGTAGTGACGCTACCGTCGGCAGCCCGCGGCGTAGGCGAGACCTCAGCCGTAACGCCGCTGAGCATGAAGCTGACGGCGACCCGATCGGCATCGGACTCACGCAACTCGGACTTGTGGCATCCGGCCGCGAGAATCAGCAACGAGAAAAATAAAAACTTCTTCATGAAAACAACCAAATTATTTAATCAACCGCGTGTCCGAAAGGGACGGCCCCGCACACCTTCGGGTATCTTCCGCCGTGCCCCGGGAACCGCCGAAGCGGAACCCGAAGCGAGCGGAAACCGTGTGAAGCAGCCCGAACGGACGGGCGATAATCAAAGTTCGATTTCGATGTCATCGGCCTTTATCCACTCGGTGATCGTAGCGGTGGGATCGATGCCCGTAGTGGTGAAACAAAGGACTATGTTATAAGCCTTGCCGGCCTCGAAACCGAGGACGGTGGAACTTGCATCCTTGGGAAGCGTGAGGTCGACCTCCTTGGTGCCGCCCAACTCGGTCTCGATGGCGACGGAGACCTTGCCCGAAGCACCGACAGGGGCGATCAGAGCGTAACCGCACTCGATGTCGTTCTTCTTGGTGGTGGAAGTGCCGTCGCCGTTGTCAGTGACGGTGAGGACGGGGAGCTCCAAGGGGTACGTAATGGCCTTATCGGTAGAATCGGCGGCCTTCTTGACCATATCCATGTCCTCGGGGTCGGGAGCGGCGGCGTAGTCGAAGGTGACCTGACCGGCCTGGTCACCGGGCAACGCGATCTTGCAAGTGGCGAGCTGCTTCTTCAAGGTGATGGCCTTGAGCTTGCCGTAACCGTTCTTGACGGCGGCGGAATCCTTGGCGTAGACGCGGAACTTCAACAGAGCGAGCTTATGCTTGAAGTTGAAAATCTTACCGGTAACACCGAAAGCTGCAGTGGTGTCCTTGTTACCCTCCAACTCCTGGGTCAACATGATGTCATTGGCACCGTCGACGGCGATGGATACCTCACCGGACGAGAAAGTGTTCGCAGCGAGGTGGGGATACCAACCGACCAACTTGGTATTGTTGTTGGTGACGCGCGTGAGGTAGTACTGGGGCACGTCGAACGAGATGGCCGTAGCATTGGCAGCCGTGAAACCCTTGGTCCAGGTAGCGGGCAGGGCGGCAGCAACGGTGCTGTAAGCGGGATAGGTGGCATCGGTCTCGCTCTTCTGATCGATGCGGGCGAAAGCGACCTTCAGATCCCGGGTATGCCCCGCATCGATGACGGCACGCGACGCAGCCGAACTCTGGGAAACGACGCCGCCCTTGAAAGAACCGCCGGAAGGGAGAATCTCGACGAGCTGGCCGTCGATCTCGACGGGCACGTCATCCTTCTTCGAGCATCCGGTCAAAGCGATGGCCGAAACAGCAACGAACGAAAGGACGATGCTTCTGACAAAAGTTTTCATGGTTTTGACTTATTAGTTTATTACTTTATTTCTATTGTCGTTACCGTTGCGCTCTCCCGAAATCCGACAGAGCACGACTTCCGATTCCGGCGAGAAAGTCCGTAAGACTTTCCGGACCGAAACCCTGCGGGACCGAACACAGCCCCCTCCTCCACAACCGGCCCCACGCGTCGGCCCTTGCTGAGACCGAGACTCGCAGTGCGAGTTCCGGCCGGGCACGAAGTCCTGCAACGTCCGGGGAGGATCCTTGTGACTGTAAGGGGACATTCAACCCCTTACAGCCTATGAAGTGCGGCGATGAAACCGCAGCTGGTAGCCTGAACTACTTGATGGTGATGTCGCCCGGCAGAACGATATTCTCCCAATCGGTAACCTCGCCGAGAGCCTCGATAGGAGTCGACTCGAACAGGATCGTTACGACGAAAGCCTTGCCCTGGGTCGAACCGGTGAATGCGTTGCCGGCAGCGTCCTTGAGGTTGATCTTAACGGGGAAACCAGCCGGGTTCTTCTCGGTCTTAACGAGGAGCTCGTAATCCTCGGTACCATCGGCGATGATAGGAGCGACCATCGAATAACCAATCGAAGGAGCTACCGTAACTTTCGTACCATCGACAACCGTCAGCACAACGTTCTTAGCCGAGAAGAGCGAGTCGGTAGCTGCGGCAGTACCGGGAGTCGTGGTGTTGTCGAACGTATAGAATGCCATGGTATCGGGAAGCGTAAAGTTGGCAGCCTTGGAGGGATCTGCCGTACCATCGTTGAGCGTACCCAGCATCGTCGTGTTGGGAGTGAGACCGTTGGCCTTGGTCAGAACGATTTCGGTGATACCGCCGAAGTCAGTGACAGCAGCAGTCGTCTTAGCCTTGGCACGAATAACGAGCTTGGTGAGCATGTGGTTGAAGACGAGCTTCTTGAAGGTGCCGACCAACGCCTCGGACTTCTTCGTCTCGACCTGAGCGGCGAGCATCACGTCGGTCTTACCGTCGAAAGTATACTCGGCAGTCGTTTTATAGACACCTGACGTATTCGAAGTCGAGAAGTTCATCCAATCGGTCATGGACGCAGGATAGAGACCGCAGAGGAAAACCGAGCTGCCGTCGGTCGGATAAGCACGCGAAGGATTGTAACCAACAGCCTTCGTGTCGCTGCCATTTACGAAAGAGATGGTGTCGTCGTGCCACTTCGAAGTATTCGAGGCAAAATCACCCGAAGTCGTCGAAGCGATGACGCGTGCAACGAGCGAATCGGTAGCCGTGATACCCTCGAACGGAGCCTTGATAGCCTGCTTGACGGTCAGAACTTCCGACGTGAGCTTGATGGCAACATCGCCGTCTACGACGGGACGCTCTACCAACTCGCTCTTCGAGCAACTTGCCATAGCTGCTACGGCAAGCACGGAGAAAATAAGTTTTTTCATACGAATGAAGTTAAAAAAAGTTAGTTGAAAATAATTGTTGTCCGTTTTGAATTATTTGATCGTG
This sequence comes from Bacteroidales bacterium, assembly GCA_910575495.1. Classification (GTDB taxonomy): domain Bacteria; phylum Bacteroidota; class Bacteroidia; order Bacteroidales; family Rikenellaceae; genus Alistipes. The sequence goes on from CAJTFS010000001.1 coordinate 71,897, forward strand.
ATCTCATCATAGCCTATCAGCACCCAATCGGTAACGGTTGCCAAGGCACCGAGTTCAGTCGTTTTGTCGAAACGCAGCGAAATCAGATAGGAGCGGCCTGCGGCGAAAGAGGTTTCATAGGAACCGTTGTCGCCGATCGAAGTGGGGCGGATGGTAGCGGTGTAACTGCCCAACGAAGAAGTATTGACGCGCACCTTGAAAGAAGCCTGGCCGGGCTGGAGCATGATGCTGCTGCCTACCGCCTGGGCTGCCGTGCTGAGAATTTCGACGTCGGCGGTACCCGAAACGGTAAGGTTCGCTTTCGTACCCCAGGTTCCGAATGCTCCGGTTTCGATGTTCATGGTCGAAGAAGTATTGACATCGAGCACCTCGATGCTCTGGATCTTCTCGCCGACGAGCGTACCGCTGTCATCGATGATCTCGAACGTCAACTGCGTGAGCGTATGATGGAACATCAACGGATCGGGGGCCGAGCCCTGCTTGCCGATTACGGGCGTAGCGTACATGATGTCGTCCTCGCCGTTCAACGTAAAAGAGAGGAGCGGAGCCTTGCCGGTCGAAGAAGGTTCGAGGCGCAGGCGGCCGTTGCCCTCGTAAGAAGCGTAAGGATGATAAGCGCAGAACTTGACATAAGCATTATCGAGGGGGTAGAAATAGACGCCGTTCCAGGAGACTGCACCGTTGGCGGCCGAAACAGCCGTCGTACGCACGTTATCCATCGGGAGCACGTTGCCCCAACCCATGACGGGGGCTGCCGTATTGCTGTTGACCCGAACGCCGCAGATACCGATATTGTCACCCACACCGGGGCTGGCCAGATCGGTCAACGAATTGACTACGGCCTTGGTCCGGGGCGTTTCCTCGACTCCGCCAGCTCCGAGCCGGATGACCCGCTCGGATTCGCGGACGTCCAGATCCTGCTTGGTGGAGCAGGAAGCGAACGCCCCGCAGAAGGCGACGAGAAACAAGAAATTTCTAAACATATCTAATCAATTTTTATACTCACACTACTCACGCACGGTCCTATTGGAGCGTACCGCCGCCGGTACCCTGCGTCCACTGGCCGACATCGACCTTCAGGTCATCGCCGATCTTCTTCAGCTCGATGGGAATATCGATGGGAATGGTTACGGGGATGGTACCGCCGTTATGATTGAGGATATCGTTGACCGTAGCGGAAAGATCCCGGGTAATCTGATAGGAGGTACCGTCGGGACGGAGCAAAGTCAAGGTCAGAATATGCACGCCGGTATTCGGCTGAACGAGGTCGAGCACCGACACCTCCGCCCGGAAATCGCACTCGGAACCGGAATTGGGCTCCACGGTGAAGCGGACCTGCTCGGAAGTGGAAGAGCACGAAGCCGAAGCGCAATGCAGCGAAGGCGACACACCGGACAACGAACCGCCGGTCAGCGAGACCTGCGACGCATCGTCCACCGTAAAGAGGAAGCGCAGATATTTGACACGGGGAGCAGGCGAAGCGGTGACCGTGACTTTCTCGCGGTAGGCGACCTTGAGCGTGGTCACCTGGCCTGCGTTATCGGGATCATCGATACCCGCAGCCAGCATCAGCTCGCTCGGCTGGGCGATAAAGGAGCCGGCCCGCGAAACCGAAGCGGCAGCTTCGTCCTCACCCAGAACATAGATCTCGGCACGATCGTAATCGTGTTCGTTGCGCATGGCGAGATTCTCGATATCGCTGTTATGCACGATGACCTTATAAGTGCCCGAAGGCATGTTGCCGGTGAAGCCTTCGGCGGGGCAATCGACAGAGTAGGGCTCGGGGTTGCCCTCCACATCCTCCTGAGGATAGAAGTAGAACCGGCTGCCCGAAGGTGTATTGCCCTTCCACAACAGATCGATCCGAACGAAACCCTCGTTCTTGCGAAGATCCAAACTCTGTTTGGTGCAACCCATTTCTGCTGCCAGTACGAAGAACAAGGCACCGAACAGCATGTATGTCAATTTTCTTTTCATAATAACGGTTTATCTACTACCGGGACCAGCGAGGACGCGGACAGATTCTCCTGTAATGGTTCTATGTTCATCCGCGCCTTCGCCCCATAAATACGAAGGAAGGGCGCGGTTTATTGTATGTCTGCTAACGTCTGCCGCGGCCGAAACGGTAGACGACATTGAATCTCACGCCGGTAAGGGCGAACTGATTTTTCTTTCCGGGGAGGTTGTCGTCGTAGTTGTAAATATGGTCCGGAGCAATGTAGCGGGTGTACTTGTCGTAGGACGCGCTGCGGTAACCGCCGCGCACGTTCAGCTCGAGACACCAGTGCTTCGAGAGCGAGAGCATGTAACCGAGCGAGAGACCGGCATCCCAGTAATCGCCCGTATAGTTGGTCATGATCTCGGCGCCTTCGGTGTCGTCGCGGTTCTCCTGTCTGTTGAAGTCGCCCATCTGGCCGTAGAGACCCACGTAGAAGCCGCGGAACAATCCGTTGCCGTTGATCCAGATGCGGGGCTCGGCGCTGTAGGCGGTATAACCCCAGAACTTCTCGCCGCCGCTGTACTCCCAATTGGAATAGAGGGCCGAAGCCGAAACCGACCAGCGATCGGCGAAGTAGACTTCGCCTTCGAGGTTGGGCATGAACGTGGTGCGTTTGAAGCTGGCGACATCCGACGGCACCACACCGGCCCAAGCAACGAGGTTGGTCTTGAGGGCGAAGATGGGATAGAGCTTGCGGGCCTCCTTTTTCTTCATCCGGGCCTCTTCGACAGCCTTGCGCTGCGCTTCGATGCGGGCTTCCTCCTCGGCACGGCGCTGCGCTTCGATGCGGGCCTCCTCTTCGGCACGGCGCTGGGCCTGCAGACGGGCTTCCTCCTGCGCGATGCGCAATGCTTCGAGACGCTCGGCTTCACGGGCCTGGCGCTCGGCTTCGAGACGGGCCGATTCCTCCATGGCGGCAAGTTCGGCCAAACGGCGCTCCTCGGCCAAAGCCTCCTCGCGCTCGCGGGCCAGGGCGGCCTCGAACTCCTCCTGCGAAAGTTTGGTATGCAGCTTCTCCTCGAGGATGCGGCGCAAGTCGTAGTTCACGGTGATTTCGACGCGGCGCAAAGCGGGGAAGAAGTTCTTGAGCATGTATTTATAAGGTGCTCCGCCGGCCAAATCCATGAGCTTTTTCTCACGGCCCTGGAAGACGTCGACGTTGTTGATAAGGTTGAGCACCTCGTTGCGATAACGCATATCGGACTCCTCGACGAGCTTGCGGAGCATGTCCCAATCCTCCGCGATCCAGCTCACACGGATGGGATAGCGGCTCGACAACTCGTATTCGTTGTCAAGGTAGGTTTTGAAACCCAGCGCACGGGTCTTGGCCAGACGCTCGTTGGCGGTGAACGAACCCTCGATCGAGCAGTAACCCGTCAGACGGATCGAGTCGACATAGATAAGACTGTCGCGGAAGACCTGACGGATGAAAGCATCGAGCTTCTCCAGCTCCGCCGCGTTGTTCTCGAAATCGGGGATGATCTTGGCACTGCCCTGGGGATAGTTGAGATAGCAGCTCAGACTTTTCGAGCCCTCGGTGATGACCTGACGGTAGGTCGAGTCGGCGATCGAGAGCTTCGACCCCGATTCGGGCGGAGCAGGAACAGCAACGGCCTGCAACGCCGACGTCAGAAACAACAGACACAGAGCGACCGGCAAGAACCGGAAAAATTTGGGAGAGTCAAAAATCTTCATACTTATATCAGAGTTACAGCCCTTGCGTTTAGGTTACCCTGCGTGCGCCGAAGTCCCAAGACCGGAATACTCCTTTCCGAACGGCGATCGCCAGGTAGCCGGAGGCCAACACGTTTATTTAAATTCGTTCGTAATCCGTCGCTGCGCCCTGCAATCGGACCTGTTCCGGCACCCCAGAACAAGCCGAAATCGGCCGGGACAGGAGCCCCAACCTAAGCAAGACGACAGTTGCCTTGTCAACAATTTATGTACTGCTCCCCAGCCGGTCAAACCCTCCGAGAACTGGGTCTGAGACCGATTTGCCGCGATTTCGTCATGTCCGAACGGAACACGCAAACCACCGAACGGAACATGGAAGAGTCGCGAGTCTACGGTACCCTTCACGCCGCAAATATATGAAAAAAATTCCCCCCCCCCCACAAATTTTCCAGATATTTTTTCAGTTTTTACCGAAAAGTTTGTCAGCGCCAGGCGGCTCCCGACCCGATTGCGAACAAATCGGAGAAAGCGCGCCGTCGGGTGTCGCCGGGAACCGAAATTTTTATTAAATCCCAAAAACGATCCGTTTCGGCTGCCGGCATAGAACATACGGACCGGAGCACCTGCAACTGCGCAGCACCGCGCGGTCGGGCCGGTCGTCTCCGAATGTTCGCACGTCGCACAAGCCGTTCTTCCGGAGCCCGGTTCCCTGCCGAATGCCGAGCGCGGACACAAGCAGGCCGCCGGACGCGCACACCGTTCCAAAAAGCATACCTTAAATATATAGCGCGAAAAACATTTAACGCTTATCCGCAAAAATGCGTCCGTCGATTCGGTTTTCGGATTGCCGGTCGGCAGGGAACTCCGAGTCGTTATCGGACCGCAGCCTGCGCCTTGGTTTCGCAACCGGTCGGGACACAGGTTTGCGGAACACGCCCGGCGAGCCGGATAGTTACGACAGCTCCGAGAGACTCCAAAAACGGCGGAGGGATATTTTGCAGAGAGACATTTTGCCCGACAGGCGTGTCGAAGTTCGGTTCGCTACACGGAGCCGCGAGCCTATACGGCACCGCACCAACTATCCCGCAAACCGATTTCGAACACAAGCCGCAACCCAGCACCGGAGCGAACACATTGCCGGAGGGGGGGGGCACCGCAAGCAAGACGGCCATCCGACCTGCAGGATAAGCTCCGAACTGCCACGCAAGGCTCCACAGATTGATGCTGGAAGATACGGCAAAGACTCTGAACGTGTATGTTGCAAGAAAAAAGAAAAGGCCCGGCATACGCGATCCGGCAGCGGTCGGCATGCGGCACCCGGCCCGGCCCTATCGGCCAAAAATACGCCTATTGGTTGAATTTTAAGGCATTTCAGACCAAAATATTTGGCTGCCGGGGATTATTTGCATACTTTTGCCCCGATTCCCGCACGCCTGCGAGCGTGCAAGTAAGAACCAAAACTCAACGTATGAAAAGAATTCTCCTTCTGACGGCAGCCGTCGCCATCGCCGGAACCGCCTTGGCCGAAGGCTACCAGATCAACAACATGTCGGCCCGACAGACCGCCATGGGACACGTGGGTACGGCCATGAAGCTCAACTCGGAGTCGATCTTCTTCAACCCTGCGGCCGCATCGTTCCAGAAGTCGCAGTTCGATATCTCGATCGGCGCCACGGGCATCGCCTCCAACGTGCGCTATCGTTCGCTGCCCGACCTGAACAACGACTACACGCCGGGGCCCATCGAGAAGTCGGACAACAAACTCTCCACCCCGCTGCACGTCTACTTCAACTACAAACCCATCGAACGGCTTTCGGTCGGCGTGGGCTTCTTCACGCCCTACGGCTCGTCGATGAACTGGGGCGACAACTGGTCGGGCGCCCATCTGGTGCAGCAGATCAACCTCAAGGCCTTCACCGTGCAGCCGACCCTTTCGTTCAAGATCTGCGACCGCCTTTCGATAGGCGCCGGTCTGATGATCACGTGGGGCAACTTCGACCTTTCGCGCTCGATGCTCCCGACGGCCACGGGCAATCTGACGGCTGCCGGAGGACTCAAGCTCGCATCCGCCAAGCTGCAGGCCAACATCGCCCAGCTGCAACAACTGCCCGCGACTCCGGAAACGACGGCACAAATCGCAGCCCTGCAGGGCTACGTCAACCAGGCAGATGCGGGCGCCGCCTACTTCGCCACCCATTTCGAGAACCAGGCCATCGTCTCGGCCAAGCTGGGAGGCGACGCCAAGGTGGCTGTCGGCGTCAATGCCGGAATCCTCTGGGACATTACCGACGAATGGTCGGTCGGCATGACCTGGCGCTCGCGCATGAACATGAAAGTGGACAAAGGGCACGCCTCGCTCAACTATGCTTCGCCCGAAGCTCGGAACTACCTGACGCTGCTGAACAATCTGAGCGTGATGTCGGGCGGCGCCGAAGTGATCCCGGGACTCGACCGCGGCACGTTCAACGCCGAACTGCCGCTCCCGACGGTCGTCACGTGGGGCGTAGCGTTCCGCCCGACGCCCAAATGGGAGCTGGGTCTCGATCTGCAATGGAACGGCTGGAGCGCCTACAAGACGCTCAACGTCGAATTCAACGAGACCGAACTGGGCATCGCCCCCATCGTCTCCGAGAAAAACTACTCCAACACGCTGGCCATCCGCTTCGGCGGGCAGTACAAGGCCACCGAATGGCTCACGGCCCGCATGGGTATGTACGTCGACGAAAGCCCTGTGGACAGCAAGTACCTCAATCCGGAGACACCCTCGATGACCAAGGTCGCCTACACCGTAGGTCTGGGCTTCCGCCCCACCCGCTTCATGACCATCGACCTGGCCTACTGCTTTGTTTCGTCTGCCGATCCCGAGCGCACGGGCTCCTACCCGATCTACCAATACGGCAATCCGTCGCAGCTCTCGGAGGTCTTCTCGGGCAACTACAAGCTGCACGCCAACGTCTTCTCGCTGGGCGTAGGCTTCAACTTCTGACGCCTCCGGATCGTTCCGGCCGGCCGTCGCCTGGCTGCCGGCAATCCGGAGAGACGTTGTCCCGGACCGATCAAGCCTGGTTCGCGTGTCCGTCCGATTTCGCTTCCACGAAGCAGGCCTTCGGGCAAAGGCGCACCCGGGAAAAGGCAAGTTCGGCTTGCTTTTCCGCCCGGCTTGCGCTTTACCAAAGCAAGGCTTCGGTTTAGATAGGCGGCGCCTCGGGAAAATGCGAACTCCGTTTGCTTTTCCGCCCGGCTTGCGCTTTACCAAAGCAAGGCTTCGGTTTAGATAGGCGGCGCCTCGGGAAAATGCAAACTCCGTTTGCTTTTCCGCTCGGCTTGCGCTTTACCAAAGCAAGGCTTCGGTTTAGATAGGCGGCGCCTCGGGAAAATGCGAACTCCGTTTGCTTTTCCGCCCGGCTTGCGCTTTACCAAAGCAAGGCTTCGGTTTAGATAGGCGGCGCCTCGGGAAAATGCAAACTCCGTTTGCTTTTCCGCTCGGCTTGCGCTTTACCAAAGCAAGGCTTCGGTTTAGATAGGCGGCGCCTCGGGAAAATGCAAACTCCGTTTGCTTTTCCGCTCGGCTTGCGCTATCTTTGCAGTGTTTCCCGCCGAAAGGGAGACACTGCATCTTTTTCGGGCGTGCAACAGGCAGCGAAACGGACGCAGCCGGCTCAAGGCTCCATAGTTCAAGGGATAGAACGAGGGTTTCCTAAACCCTAAATTCGCGTTCGAGTCGCGGTGGGGCTACACAATCGCAACAACTAAAAGAGGGTGTTCCGGACACGCTCTTTTTCGTATGATCCACGCAAAACAAAGCCATGGAATCGCTCAAAGAACTCTACAAGATAGGCCACGGCCCCTCGAGCAGCCACACGATGGGTCCCAAGAAAGCGGCCGAACTGTTCCGCGAACGCTGCTCCGACGTCGGCGCCTACCGTGTGACGCTCTACGGTTCGCTTGCGGCCACGGGCAAGGGCCACCTCACCGACATGGCCATCCTCGACTCGCTGACGCCCCATGCACCCACCGAGATCGTATGGCGCCCCGACGAGGTGCCGGCCTTCCATCCCAACGGGATGCTGTTCGAAGGAATCCGCGACGGCGAAGTGATCGACAGCTGGAAAATCTACAGCATCGGCGGCGGTGCGCTGGCCAACGAAACCACCCGCCAGGAAGCACCGCGCAGCATCTACCCGATGACCACCATTGCCGAGATCAAGGAGTGGTGCTACCGCGAAGGCAAGACCTACTGGGAGTATGTCAACGACTGCGAGGGCCCCGAGATATGGGACTACCTCGACACCGTGTGGACCACCATGTGCGACACCATTCAGCGCGGACTCAACAACGACGGCGTCCTGCCCGGCGGACTCAAGGTGGCACGCAAGGCGAGCACCTACCTGGTCAAATCGAAAAGCTACACAGCGTCGATGAGTTCGCGGGCCAAGATCTACGCCTACGCGCTCGCCACCTCCGAGGAGAACGCCTCGGGCGGCATCGTGGTCACGGCTCCCACCTGCGGATCGAGCGGCGTGGTGCCGGCCGTGCTGCACCACCTCGCCACCTCGCGCGACTTCCTGCGCATCCGCATCCTCCGGGCACTGGCCACGGCAGGACTTTTCGGCAACGTTGCCAAAACCCACTCCTCCATCTCGGGAGCCGAGGTGGGCTGCCAGGGCGAGGTAGGCGTTGCCTGCGCCATGGCCGCAGCGGCGGCCTGCCAGCTTTTCGGAGGCACCCCGTCGCAGATCGAATACGCCGCCGAAATGGGCCTGGAGCACCACCTGGGACTCACCTGCGACCCCGTTTGCGGTCTGGTGCAGGTGCCCTGCATCGAACGCAACGCCGTGGCGGCCGCCCGTGCGCTCGACGCCAACATCTACGCCACCCTGTCGGACGGTTCGCACCTGGTGTCGTACGACAAGGTGGTGGAAGTGATGAACGAAACCGGCCACAACCTCCCCAGCCTCTACCGCGAAACCGCCGAAGGCGGCCTGGCGAAGCGCTACGAACAGCGATAGCCGGCCGCTCCTTCAGCAGGCCGTGCAGCTCTCCTGTCTCGACCCCCATAGAGCGGTCGGATCGTTCCGTGCGGCCGGCCGCACCCGCATCGAGGTGCATGCGGGCCCCTACGTCGCCTGCCGCGTACGAAGCGTGCAGCCCGAAGGCAACCACTACGACGCCATGCGCCGTGAACTGGGCGCAGGCGCGGGATTCGATTTCGTGGCCGGACGATTCATCGTAGGCCCCGAAGCGCAGTACGGGCTGCCCCGGCTTGCAAAACCGGGCTCCGACCACACCATGACCTACGCACTGACATTGGGCTATCGGTTCTGAACCGCAGCCCGTCCGCAAAAGACAAAGAAGCCGCTCCGGTTTTCCGGAGCGGCTTCTTTTGACGGAACGGCCACCCGCCAGAGGGGTGCCGCCCGGGAATATGCCCGCTACTGGGCCTGCCGGATTTCGTCCAGCTCGGCTTTCGAGCCGACAACCAGGCTGTCGTACTCGCGAAGACCCGTACCGCCGGGGATCAGGTGACCGCAGATGACGTTCTCCTTGAGGTTCTCCAGCGGATCGACCTTGGCCTGGATGGCCGCCTCGTTGAGCACCTTGGTGGTCTCCTGGAACGAAGCCGCCGAGATGAAGCTCGAAGTCTGGAGTGCGGCGCGGGTGATACCCTGCAACACCTGGGTCGACGTGGCGGGAACGATGTCGCGCACCTGCACGGGGCTCAGATCGCGGCGCTTGAGGCTCGAATTCTCGTCGCGCAGCTTGCGCAGCGACACGATCTGTCCGGGCTGGAGGTTCGTCGAATCGCCGGCCTCGGTGACGACCACCTTGTCGTACAATTCGTCGTTGACATCCATGAACTCCCACTTGTCGACGATCTGATCCTCGAAGAAACGGGTGTCTCCCGGATCCTCGATCTTGACCTTCGACATCATCTGGCGCACGATCACCTCGAAATGCTTGTCGTTGATCTTCACGCCCTGCATGCGGTAGACCTCCTGCACCTCGTTGACGATGTACTCCTGCACCTTCGTCGGACCGAGGATGTTGAGAATGTCGGTCGGCGTGATGGCGCCGTCCGAGAGGGCGCTGCCGGCCTTTACGTAGTCGTTCTCCTGCACGATGATCTGACGCGACAGGGGCACCAGGTAACGCTTCTGATCGCCCTCCTTCGAGGTGATGACGATCTCGCGGTTACCGCGCTTGATCTTGCCGAAGGTGACCTCGCCGTCGATTTCCGACACGATGGCGGGATTCGACGGGTTGCGGGCCTCGAAGAGCTCGGTCACGCGCGGCAGACCGCCGGTGATGTCGCCGCCCGACTTGCCGACGGCACGCGGAATCTTGATGAGCACATCGCCCGCCTTGATCTTGGCGTTGTCCTTGACCACGACGTGGGCGCCCACGGGCAGGTTGTACTGCTTCACCTCCTCGCCCTCCTTGTTGACGATGCGGATGACAGGGTTCTTGGTCTTGTCCTTGGACTCGATGACCACCTTCTCCGAAAGACCCGTCTGCTCGTCGCGCTCGTCGCGGTAGGTGATACCCTCGAGCACGCTTTCATAGACGGCCTTGCCCTCGTATTCCGAGATGATAACGGCGTTGTAGGGATCCCACTCGCAAATGAGGTCGCCTTTCTTCACCGCAGCGCCGTCCGCCATGAAGAGCGTAGCGCCGTAAGGCAGGTTGTGCGTATAGAGTACGATTTCGGTCTTCGGATCGACGATGCGGAACTCCGACTGGCGCGAAATGACGATGTTGATCGCCTCGCCTGCGGAATTCTTGCCCTTGACGGTGCGCAGTTCGTCGATTTCGAGACGACCCTCGTATTTCGACACCACGTTGGTCTCGACAGCCGTACCGCCGGCCACACCGCCGACGTGGAACGTACGGAGCGTCAGCTGCGTACCCGGCTCGCCGATCGACTGGGCGGCGATGACTCCGACCACCTCGCCCTTCTGCACCATGCGGGCCGTGGCCAGGTTGCGTCCGTAGCACTTGGCGCAGACGCCGCGACGGGCTTCGCAGGTGAGAACCGAACGGATCTCGACCGACTCCAGCGGCGATTTCTCGATCGCTTCGGCGATGGCCTCCGTGATCTCCTCACCCGCCTTGCAGAGCACTTCGCCCGTCAACGGGTGGATCACGTCGTTCAGTGCGACACGACCCAGGATGCGGTCGTAGAGCGTCTGCACCACGTCGTCGTTGCGCTTGATGGCCGTAGCCGTCAGACCGCGCAGCGTGCCGCAGTCCTCTTCGTTGATGATGACGTCCTGCGCCACGTCGACCAGACGACGCGTCAGATAACCGGCGTCGGCCGTCTTCAGTGCGGTATCGGCCAGACCCTTGCGGGCACCGTGCGTGGAGATGAAATACTCCAGCACCGAAAGGCCCTCCTTGAAGTTCGAAAGAATCGGGTTCTCGATGACCTGCTGACCACCCTCGACGCCCGACTTCTGCGGCTTGGCCATCAGACCTCGCATGCCGCTCAGCTGACGGATCTGCTCCTTCGAACCGCGGGCACCGGAGTCGAGCATCATGTAGACGGGGTTGAAACCGTCCTCGTCCTTGACGAGCGTGTCGATCACCGCCTTGGTCAACTTCGAGTTGATGTTGGTCCACACGTCGATGATCTGGTTATAACGCTCGTTGTTGGTAATAAGACCCATGTTGTAGTCTTCCATGATGGCGTCCGAACGGTCATAGCCCTCCTGCACCAGCTTCTCCTTCTCCTCGGGGATGATGACGGCATCGAGGTTGAACGACAGACCGCCCTGGAATGCCATGCGGTAGCCGAGGTTCTTGATGTCGTCGAGGAAAGCGGCCACCTTGTCGGCACCGGCCTTCTTCATGACCACGGCGATAATGTCGCGCAGCGAACGCTTGGTCAGCACTTCGTTGATGTAGCCGACCTCCTGCGGAACCACCTGGTTGAAGAGGATGCGGCCGATGGTCGTCTCCTTGATGACGCGCACGGGGTTGCCGTTCTCGTCGAGGTCGTCGACCAGACACTTCACGATGGCGTGCAGGTCGGCGCGCTTCTCGTTATAGGCGATGATGGCCTCCTCGGGGCCATAGAAAGTGTAGCCCTCGCCCTTCACGCCCTTGCGGGGCTTGGTAATGTAGTAAAGACCCAACACCATGTCCTGCGACGGCACCGTGATAGGCGCACCGTTGGCCGGATTGAGGACGTTGTGCGAACCCAGCATCAGCAGCTGCGCCTCCAGAATGGCGGCATTGCCCAGCGGCAGGTGCACGGCCATCTGGTCGCCGTCGAAGTCGGCGTTGAACGCCGTACATGCCAGCGGGTGGAGCTGCATGGCCTTGCCCTCGATGAGCTTGGGCTGGAAAGCCTGGATACCGAGGCGGTGGAGCGTCGGGGCGCGGTTCATCAACACGGGATGACCCTTGATGACGTTCTCCAGAATGCCCCAGATGACGGGATCCTTGCGGTCGATGATCTTCTTGGCCGACTTCACCGTCTTGACGATGCCGCGCTCGATGAGCTTGCGGATGACGAACGGCTTGTAGAGCTCGGCGGCCATATCCTTGGGGATACCCATCTCGTGCATCTTCAGCTCGGGACCCACGACGATGACCGAACGGGCCGAGTAGTCGACACGCTTACCCAAGAGGTTCTGGCGGAAGCGGCCCTGCTTGCCCTTGAGCGAATCCGACAGCGACTTGAGCGGGCGGTTGGACTCGTTCTTCACGGCGTTCGACTTGCGCGAGTTGTCGAAGAGCGAATCGACAGCCTCCTGCAACATACGCTTCTCATTGCGCAGGATGACTTCCGGCGCCTTGATCTCGATGAGACGCTTCAGACGATTGTTGCGGATGATGACGCGACGGTAGAGGTCGTTCAGGTCCGACGTGGCGAAACGTCCGCCGTCCAGCGGCACCAGAGGACGCAGTTCGGGCGGGATGACGGGAATGACGTTCAGCACCATCCACTCGGGCTTGTTCTTGCCCTCGGAAGCACGGAACGACTCGATGACGTTCAGACACTTCAAGGCTTCCGACTTGCGCTGCTGCGAAGTCTCGGTCGACGCCTTGTGGCGCAGGGCGTAGGACATCGAATCGAGGTCCACCTGCTTCAGAAGCGTGTAGATCGCCTCGGCGCCCATCATGGCCACGAACTTGTCGGGATCGCTGTCATCCAACGCCTGGTTGCCCTTCGGCAGGGAGGCCAGCACGTCGAGGTACTCCTTCTCGGCGAGGGTCGCCAGACGCTCGATGCCCTGCTCGGCAGCGACACCGGGATTGATGACCACGTAACGCTCGTAGTAGATGATAGCCTCCAACTTCTTCGACGGAATACCCAGCAGGTAGCCGATCTTCGAGGGAAGCGAACGGAAATACCAGATATGCACCACCGGCACGACCAGCGAGATGTGGCCCATGCGCTCGCGGCGCACCTTCTTCTCGGTCACCTCCACACCGCAGCGGTCGCAGACGATGCCCTTGTAACGGATGCGCTTGTACTTGCCGCAATGGCACTCGTAGTCCTTCACGGGGCCGAAGATACGCTCGCAGAAGAGACCGTCGCGCTCGGGCTTGTAGGTGCGGTAGTTGATGGTTTCGGGCTTGAGCACCTCGCCGCTCGACTGGGCCAGGATCTCCTCGGGGGAGGCCAGGCCGATCGAGATGCGGTTGTAGCCGTTACCGCCTTTGTTGTCTTTGGAAATTGACATATCGTTTGTTTTTTTCTTTTCCTCTAAAACCACTTACTCCAGTTTGACCGACAGAGCCAGACCGCGCAGCTCGTGCAGCAGCACGTTCATCGCTTCGGGGATGCCCGGCTTGGGCAGGTTCTCGCCCTTGACGATGGCCTCGTAGGCCTTGGCGCGGCCCATCACGTCGTCGGACTTGATGGTCAGAATCTCCTGCAGGATGTTGGCGGCGCCGAAGCCCTCGAGCGCCCACACCTCCATCTCACCGAAGCGCTGACCGCCGAACTGCGCCTTACCGCCCAGCGGCTGCTGGGTGATGAGCGAGTAGGGACCGATCGAACGGGCGTGCATCTTGTCGTCGATCATGTGGCCGAGCTTGAGCATGTAGATCACGCCCACGGTGGCCGGCTGGTCGAACATCTCGCCCGTGCCGCCGTCGTAGAGGTAGGTGCGGCCGCTGTGCGGCAGCCCCGCCTGCGCGGTGTATTCGTTGATCTGGTCGAGGGAGGCGCCGTCGAAGATCGGCGTGGCGAACTTCAGTCCCAGCTCGCGGCCGGCCCAACCGAGCACAGTCTCGTAGATCTGTCCGAGGTTCATACGCGAAGGCACGCCCAGCGGGTTCAGACAGATGTCGACGATCGTACCGTCCTCCAGGAAAGGCATGTCCTCGTCGCGCACGACCTTGGCCACGATACCCTTGTTACCGTGGCGGCCGGCCATCTTGTCGCCCACCTTGAGCTTGCGCTTCTTGGCGATGTAGACCTTGGCCATCTGGATGACACCGGTCTGCGGCAGTTCGTCGCCGTTGGTGAAGTTGTACTTCTCGCGCTTGATGGCGGCGTCGGCCTTCTTCCACTCGATGGAGTAGTTGTTCACCGTGGCCTCGATCAGGGCATCGATGCGGGCGTCGCCCGTCCATTTGCAAGCCCCGAGGTTCAGATAGCCCGAAACCACGCCCGTCTTGTCGTCGGTCGTCTTGCGGGCGATCTCCTCCAGCATCTTAAGCGTGAACTTCGTGCCGGCCGGATAGAGTTCCACACCGAAATAATCGGTGATGCCCGTGGTGGTCTTGCCCTGGAGCAGCGACCACAGCTTGCCCGTCAGACGCTTCGTCAGTTCGGCGATTTCGGTCGCGAACTGCTCGTCGAGCTTGTCCAGCTGGGCCTTCTCGGCGCTCTTGCCTTTCTTGGTGTCCTTGCTGGCACGGCTGTAGAGCGTCGTGCCGATCACCACGCCGTGGAGCGAGGGCTGCGCCTTGAGCGAAGCATCCTTCACGTCGCCGGCCTTGTCGCCGAAGATGGCGCGCAGCAGCTTCTCCTCGGGCGAAGGATCGCTCTCGCCCTTGGGCGTGATCTTGCCGATGAGGATGTCGCCCGGGTGGACGTTGGCACCCACACGGATGATACCGTTGGCGTCGAGGTCCTTCGTGGCGTCTTCCGAGACGTTGGGGATGTCCGAGGTGAGTTCCTCGACACCGCGCTTGGTGTCGCGCACCTCCATGATGTATTCGTCGACGTGCACCGACGTGAAGATGTCCTCACGCTGGATACGCTCCGAAATTACGATGGCGTCCTCGAAGTTGTAACCCTTCCAGGGCATGAAAGCCACCTTGAGGTTGCGGCCCAGGGCCAGCTCGCCGCGCTCGGTCGAGTAACCCTCCGTGATGATCTGCCCCTTCTTCACCTTGTCGCCCGTCAATACGGTGGGTTTCAAGGTGACGGAAGTATTCTGGTTCGTACGGCGATAGCGCGGAAGTTCGTAAGTCGTGACTTCCGGCGCGAACGAAGCGAGGATCTCGTCGTCCGTCCGTTCGTACTTGATCTGAATCTTGGTAGCATCGGCGAAAACCACCTCGCCGTCGCCCTCGGCCACGATCTGGATGCGGCTGTCGGAGATCATCTCCTTCTCGATGCCCGTGCCGACGATCGGAGCTTCCGAAGTCACCAGGGGCACGGCCTGGCGCATCATGTTCGAACCCATCAGCGCACGGTTGGCGTCGTCATGCTCCAGGAACGGAATCAGACTGGCGGCGATCGATGCGATCTGGTTGGGGGCCACGTCCATGAGGTTCACCTCCTTGGCCGTCACCACGGGGAAGTCGGCGCCCTGACGCGCCTTGATGCGCTCGGGCTGGAGGAAGTTGCCCTTGTCGTCGATCGGAATGTTCGACTGGGCCACGATCTTACCCTCTTCCTCTTCGGCCGAGTAGTAACGGATGTGGGAGTTGTCCATGTCGATCTTGCCGTTCTCCACCGAGCGGTAGGGCGTCTCGATGAAGCCCATGGGCGAAATCTTGGCATAGACGCACAGCGACGAGATCAGACCGATGTTGGGGCCTTCCGGCGACTCGATCGGGCAGAGACGTCCGTAATGCGTGTAGTGCACGTCTCGCACCTCGAAACCGGCACGGTCGCGCGACAGACCGCCGGGACCGAGGGCCGACAGACGGCGCTTGTGCGTGATTTCGGCCAGCGGGTTGATCTGGTCCATGAACTGCGAAAGCTGCGAGGTTCCGAAGAACGAATTGATCACCGACGACAGGGTCTTGGCGTTGATCAGATCCACCGGCGTGAACACCTCGTTGTCGCGCACGTTCATACGTTCGCGGATGGTGCGCGCCATGCGCACGAAGCCCACCGAGAACTGGTTCGACAGCTGCTCGCCCACGGTACGGACGCGGCGGTTCGACAAGTGGTCGATGTCGTCCACGTCGGCCTTGGAGTTGATCAGCTGGATCAGATATTTGATGATGGCGATGATGTCCTCGCGCGTCAGCGTACGCGTCTCCGGATCGATGTCCAGGTTCAGCTTCTTGTTGATGCGGTAGCGGCCCACGTCGCCCAGGTCGTAGCGCTTGTCCGAGAAGAAAAGTTTCTCGATGACGTCGCGCGCCGTCGCCTCATCGGGCGGCTCCGAAGCGCGCAGCTGCCGGTAGATGTAGACGACAGCCTCCTTTTCGGAGTTGCAGGGGTCTTTCTGCAGGGTATTGTAGATGATAGAGAAGTCGATGCCCGACTGGTTCTCCTTGTGGAGGAGAATCGTCTTGGCGCCGCTCTCGATGATTTCGTCGATATGTTCTTCCGCCAGCACCGTCTCGCGATCTACGATGACGTTGTTGCGCTCGATCGACACCACCTCGCCCGTGTCCTCGTCCACGAAGTCCTCGACCCAGGTCGAAAGCACGCGTGCCGCCAGCTTGCGGCCTACAGCCTTCTTGAGGTTGGCCTTGGTGACCTTCACCTCGTCGGCCAGATCGAAAATCTCGAGAATCTGCTGGTCGGCCTCGAAACCGATGGCACGCAGCAGCGTCGTGACGGGCAACTTCTTCTTACGGTCGATGTAGGCATACATCACGTTGTTGATGTCCGTAGCGAACTCGATCCACGAACCCTTGAAGGGGATGATGCGCGCCGAGTAGAGTTTGGTGCCGTTGGTGTGCATGCTCTGGCCGAAGAAAACGCCCGGCGAACGATGCAGCTGGGATACGATGACACGCTCCGCACCGTTGATGACGAACGTACCGCGTTCGGTCATGTAGGGAATCGTCCCGAAGTAGACGTCCTGCACCACGACGCCGAAATCCTCATGCTCGTCGTCCGTGCAATAGAGTTTCAACTTGGCTTTCAGCGGAACACTATACGTAAGTCCGCGCTCGAGGCACTCCTCGATCGAATAACGCGGCGGGTCGATGTAGTAGTCGATGAACTCCAGAACGAAGTTGTTCCGGGTGTCCGTGATGGGGAAGTTCTCCTGAAACACCTTGTAGAGGCCTTCGTTCTTGCGGTTCTCGGCCGTGGTGTCCATCTGGAAAAAATCCCGGAATGATTTGAGCTGCACCTCCAGCAGATCCGGATAAGGCACCCGGTTCCTGACTGTCGAGAAGCTGATTCTTTGTTGTGTTTTAGCTGTGGACATCGTAAATCCAAATTAGTTGAAGCGTAGATCGGAGCCGGAACGGACCTCCGAAAAACAAACTTTCACAAGGCTGCGGAAACAGGCGCTGCGTCGGCACCCGACACTCGACACCCGGCTTTCGGTCGCGAATTTCGGATCTTCGCGCCGGTTCGCCCGACGGCGTCCCGCCAGCCCTCTCTCCTCAGTTGCGGCGGGCCGGTCTACCCAATCCCGCCGATGCCCCCGTATGCAGGCATCGCAAAACGCCCCGGGAGCATCTTCTCCGCAGATCGGACACAGCACAAAACCGGCACTTCCGATCTTTAGACCAAGAAAAGGCATAGAGCCTACACACCGGTAAGCCCTATACCTGGATTCATCTTGTGTGAATCTTAAGCAGCAAAGCTACTTAAGCTCAACTTCAGCACCTGCCTCCTCGAGCTGGGCCTTGATCTGCTCGGCCTCCTCCTTGGAAACACCCTCCTTCACAGCCTTGGGAGCACCGTCCACGAGTGCCTTGGCGTCGCCCAGCGAGAGACCTGCGAGGTCCTTCACGACCTTGATAACCTGGAGCTTGGCCTGACCGCCGCTCTTCAGGATCACGTCGAAGGTCGACTTCTCGGCGGCAGCAGCCTCACCGGCGCCTGCAGCGGGAGCTGCAACGGCAACAGCGGCAGCAGCCGGCTCGATGCCATACTCCTCCTTGAGGATCTGTGCGAGTTCGTTTACCTCGGTAACTTTCAGGTTTACCAGTTCTTCAGCAAGTTTCTTTACGTCTGCCATAGTTGTAAGCGTATTAGATTTTGTTTTTTACTTGTTGTGATTAGTTGTTTCGCGATTCGAGCGTCTTCACGATGCCCGCAACCTTCTGACCTGCATTGGACTGCAATGCAGAGATAACATTCTTCGCCGGAGACTGCAGCAGCGCGATGATGTCGCCGATGAGTTCGTCCTTCGACTTGATGTTGCAGAGAGCTTCGATCTGATTGTCGCCGATGTAGACGCAACCCTCGGCGTAAGCAGCCTTCAAGACGGGTTTGTCCGACTCCTTGCGGAACTCCTTGATCAGAGTCGCGGGAGCCTTGGCCACATGGGCGAACATGATCGAGGTCGGGCCCTCCAGTACTTTCACCAGTTCAGCGTCGGCCTTCTCCACCTTCTCGAGGGCTTTGGTCAGCAGGGTGTTCTTCACCACCACCAACTTGACCTCCTTCTCGAAGCACTTGCGGCGCAGCGAAGCGGTCTGCTCGGCGTTCAAGGCCTCGATGTCGGTGATATAGAAGTGAGGATAAGCGCGGAGCTGCTCGGCGAGGCTGTCAATAACAACCAGTTTTTCTTCCTTAGTCATCTCTTGTGTCCTCCTTCTTATTTGGTTTCAACTGATTTGGAATCGATCTGCAGACCGGGGCTCATCGTGGTCGAGAGATAGATGCTCTTCACGTAGGCGCCCTTGGCGGCAGCGGGCTTCAGTTTCATGATCATGCCCAGCACTTCCTTCGCGTTGTCCGCGATCTGCTCGGCCGAGAACGAAATCTTGCCGACCGAAGTGTGGATGATACCGAACTTGTCGACCTTGAAGTCGATCTTACCCGATTTCACCTCCTTGACGGCCTTTCCGACCTCCATGGTCACCGTACCGGTCTTGGGGTTCGGCATCAGGCCGCGGGGACCGAGAATACGACCCAGCGCACCGACCTTGCCCATCACATTGGGGGTGCAGATGATCACGTCGACATCCGTCCAGCCGGACTTGATCTTGTCGACGTATTCGTCCAGACCCACGAAGTCGGCACCGGCAGCCTGTGCTTCGGCCTCCTTCTCGGGAGTACAGAGCACCAGCACGCGGACCTGCTTGCCCGTACCGTGCGGCAGGGTAACGACACCGCGAACCATCTGGTTGGCCTTGCGGGGATCGACGCCCAGACGCACGTCGATATCGACCGAAGCGTCGAATTTCGTGAACGTAATCTCTTTCAGAAGAGCGGCGGCCTCCGAAAGTTTGTAGGCCTTGTCGGCCTCCACTTTCGCGTAGGCGACCTTTTGATTTTTTGTCAACTTACTCATCTTCTTCGATTACATGTTAGGAAATTCACCGACAACATTGATACCCATGCTGCGGGCCGTACCGGCTACCATGCGCATAGCGGACTCCAGCGTGAAGCAGTTCATGTCAGGCATCTTGTCCTGAGCGATGGCGCGGACCTGCTCCCACGTCACCTGACCGACCTTGTCGCGGTTAGGCTGGGCGGAACCCTTCTGCACCTTGGCTGCTTCCTTGAGCTGAACGGCTACGGGCGGCTGCTTTACAACGAAGTCGAACGACTTGTCGCTGTAAACCGTGATGATGACCGGAAGAACCTTTCCCGCCTTGTCCTGCGTACGTGCATTGAACTGCTTGCAGAAGTCCATGATATTGACTCCCTTGGAGCCCAATGCGGGACCAACCGGGGGCGAAGGATTGGCGGCACCGCCTTTGATCTGCAATTTGATAAATGCAGCAACCTCTTTTGCCATAGTTTTCCTTGGTTTTTATTCTTTTTCTACTTGGGTGAAACTCAACTCCATGGGAGTTTTGCGCCCGAATATCTTCACCGATACCGTGAGTTTCTTGCGCTCGTTGTCGACGGCCTCGATGGTACCCTGGAAGCTTGAGAAAGGGCCATCGGTGACCTTGACGGTCTCGCCGGCGAAGAACGGTATTTCGTTTTCCTCCTCCATGGCGTTCATCTCGTCGACACGGCCCAGGATGCGGGCCACCTCCTGTGGACGGAGAGGCGTTGCGTGCATCGAGCGGCTGTCTTCCTTCGTGTCGCCGAGGAATCCCAGCACATTGGGAGTATTACGAATCAAAATAGGGATCTGGCCTACGAATGCGGCCTCCACCAGGACATAGCCCGGATAGGAAACTTTCTCCTTGGAGACTTTCTTGCCGTTGCGGATCGTGTAGACCTTCTCGGTGGGAATCAGCACCTGGGAGATGTAATCCTCCAGGTGGTTGTGGCGGATTTCGGCCTCGAGATACTCCTTGACCTTGTTTTCCTTACCGCCGATCGCACGTACAACGTACCACTGCTTCTGAATCTCGCTCATCTTGCAACCGAAGTTTTAGCGGCCGAGATTGCCCAGCGTCTTGTAGAGGGCGCCCATGATGTTTTCGAACGAGAGGTCCATGGCCAATACGACGAGCGCGAAGATGACCGACGCCACCATCACGACCACCGTGGAACTCTGGAGCTGCTGGAACGTGGGCCACGTCACCTTGTTTACAAGCTCGTTGTAGGATTCCTTGAAATAGTTGAACATAACTTTTCTCTTTATTCTTTGGCAGGAGCAGAGAGATTCGAACTCCCATCAACGGTTTTGGAGACCGCTATTCTACCCTTGAACTATGCTCCTAAGATGGGGCGGCGGCGAGCGCCGCCCCGGTTTATGACGCGAATTACTTCACGATCTTCAGAATCTGACCGGCACCTACCGTACGGCCGCCCTCGCGGATTGCGAAACGCAGACCCTCGTTCAATGCTACCGGGTAGATCAGCTTCACGTTGATGGTCACGTGGTCGCCGGGCATTACCATGTCGACACCGGCGGGCAGGTGAACCTCACCCGTTACGTCCATCGTACGCAGGTAGAACTGGGGACGATAGTTGTTGTGGAACGGCGTGTGACGGCCGCCCTCCTCCTTCTTCAGGATGTAGACCTCGGCCTCGAACTCGGTGTGCGGAGTGATCGAACCCGGCTTGGCCACAACCATACCGCGCTTAACCTCCTTCTTGTCGATACCGCGGAGCAGCAGACCTACGTTGTCGCCGGCCTCGCCCTCGTCGAGCAGCTTGCGGAACATCTCGACACCGGTGCAGGTCGACGTCAGCGTCTTCTCCTCCAGACCGATGATCTCGACGGGATCGCCCACGTGGATGACACCGGTTTCGATACGGCCCGTTACGACGGTACCGCGGCCGGTGATCGAGAACACGTCCTCGACAGGCATCAGGAACGGCTTCTCGTTCTCACGCTGCGGGATGGGGATATACTCGTCGACAGCGTTCATGAGCTCCATGATCTTCTCTTCCCACTGAGCCTCGCCGTTCAGACCGCCGAGGGCCGAACCGCGGATGATGGGGGCGTTGTCGCCGTCGTACTCGTACTTCGAAAGCAGGTCGCGGACCTCCATCTCGACCAGGTCGAGCATCTCGGGGTCGTCCACCATGTCGCACTTGTTCAGGAAAACAACGATACGCGGCACGTTCACCTGACGGGCGAGCAGCACGTGCTCGTTGGTCTGGGGCATCGGACCGTCCGTAGCGGCAACTACCAGGATGGCACCGTCCATCTGAGCGGCACCCGTTACCATGTTCTTCACATAGTCGGCGTGGCCCGGGCAGTCTACGTGAGCGTAGTGGCGGTTAGCCGTCTGGTACTCGACGTGCGAGGTGTTGATCGTGATACCGCGCTCCTTCTCCTCGGGTGCGTTGTCGATCGAGTCGAACGAACGGAGCTCCGACAGACCTTTCTTAGCCAGAACGGTCGTGATAGCGGCGGTAAGGGTCGTCTTACCGTGGTCGACGTGACCGATGGTACCGATGTTCACATGCGGTTTCGAACGGTCGAATTTTTCTTTTGCCATAGTATTAAGTATTTGAAGTATTGTAAAAATTATTCCTGGTTTCGTTTTTGCAACAGAAGCGGCAACACCGCCGCCTCTGTTTCCGGAGGTCGCCGGCATCGCGCACCGTCGTGTTCAGAGCGGAAGACGAGGCTCAAACTCGCGACCCTCAGCTTGGAAGGCTGATGCTCTATCAACTGAGCTACTTCCGCAAAAATATACCGTATCGGAGTCCGCCTCCTCCCTCCCGGCAGCCTTTCGGCCGCCCCGGGGGACTTCGCAACTCCAACCGGTTTCTCAAGTGGGAAGTGATGGATTCGAACCACCGTAGGCGTAAGCCAGCAGATTTACAGTCTGCCCCATTTGACCGCTCTGGTAACTTCCCGTATTTTCCTCCGCAAAGGGGAGGTCGTTGTTCCGCCGAGTCCGACATTCCGAGAACTTCCGGGATTTCCAACCCCGCGCCGTCTTCGTTCCGTCGCATCGCCGGGCTCTTCGTTCCCGGCCCGTTTCTCTCGCATCGGCTTTCGGAGCCGATGGAGGGATTCGAACCCCCGACCAGCTGATTACAAATCAGCTGCTCTGGCCAACTGAGCTACATCGGCAGAATCAACCGTTTTGGATTGCAAAAGTAGATATATTTTTTTTATCGCGCAAATATTCCGCGATATTTTTTCTACTTTTCGATCTTTCTCAAAGAACCGCATCCGGCCCGTCCGTTAAAGGAGCGAAACCGGGTGCAAAGATAGGAAAATTTTTGAATACCGCAACAGCTTGCACGAAAAATATCACCTTGCGGAACAAAGGGCGTCATCGGGTCGACCGCCTCCGCCCTCCGCACCCGGCCGTACCTTATATATAGAGCCGGAAAATTTGGCTGTCTTCGTCCGTTTGACTATCTTCGCAACATGACGATTCCGCTTTTCGATTGCTTTGCCCTCCGGCCCCTGCGGCCCGACGACTCCGGCGACATCTTCCGCACCATCGATTCCCAGCGCGGCTACCTCGGGCAATGGCTGCCTTTCGTGGCGCTTACCCGAAGCGAGGAGGACAGCCGGGCTTTCATCGCCGCTTCGCTCGGCGATCCCGCCAATCCGGTCTACACCCTCCGCGCCGGCAGCCTTTTCGCCGGACTCATCGGATTCAAATCGGCCGACCCCGCTTGCGGAAGCATCGAAATCGGGTACTGGCTCCGCGAGGAGTTCCAGCACCGGGGCATCGTCACGGCGGCCGTGCAGGAGCTCCGCCGCATCGCGTTCGAAGAACTCGGCATGCGCCGGATCGAAATCCGCTGCGCCACCGGCAATCTCCCGAGCAACCGCATTCCCCAACGGCTCGGCATGCGGCTCGACCGCGTGGAGAAACAAGCCGAATTGCTCTCCTCCGGGGAGCGGATCGACCTCAACGTTTACGTCGCGGAGAAATAAATCCTACACCGAGCCCCTCTCCTATTTTACGAGTCGGCCCTCGTCCAGCAAAAGCCAGGCAACCACCAATCGTACGGCGATCCTACCAACGAGAAACCTACGCGCCCGGCTTTGTCCGCTCATCCGCCCGGCAAATCCCGACACATGCCCATAAAAAGAACGGCCCTGCCGAAGCAGGGGCCGTTCTTCTGTTAGGATGCCTTGTGAGATCCTATTTATAGCTGATAATAAGAATCTTCGAAGACTCCCAGAACTTCGCTGGATCCGTAATCACCAACTTCAGAACGTGCTTGTCCGCCCGCGTCACCAGCCGGTAGCTGCCGTCGGGATGCGACGTCACCACCGTTGCGCGCCGCCCGCCCACGGGCACCTCGGTCAGCAGCCGCGAATCGGCCTTGGTGAAACTCTCGATCGCTCCGCTGCGGCCTACGGTCAGCGTACGGCCGATAAGGCCCTCCTTGTTGATGATCTGGGCATCGCGCAGCTCGCGCTCCGAACCGACAATATAATATACTGCATTGAGCCGGTTGTCCAATTCGGTGTTTTCCGAGTTCAGCGCCACCACCTCGGCGTCGCGGTCGGCCACCTCCGTCTCCAGCCGGGCGATTCGCTGCTCGCGCTCGGCCAGCTCCCCGCGCAGCTCCTCCACCTCCACCGTTTTGGCGGCAAGTTGGTCGTTCAATCCCACGATGGTCTTTTCCAAGGCCCCGATCTTCACGTTGGCCTGGCGCAGCCGGCGCGACACATCCTGAAGCGACGCTATCTTCGTCCGGTTCTCCTGCAGCAGGCGGTCGATCGCCTCAATGTCGCTGCGGATCTGTTCGACAGGGCGGATGCCTCCCTCGGTGTTCTGCGGAACCGTAATGAGATTCTCCCGCATCTTGATCTCCGAAAGATTGGTCATTACCGTGTTGATCTCCTCGAACACCAGGTTGATCAGCGAATCTTTCTCGCTCACCACATGCGTCAGCGAATCGCGCTGATCGGCCATGTCGAGCACCACCTGTTTGCGCACACACGACGTCAGCGCACAAAGCGCCGCCGCCATGACTACAAGATAATTTTTCATGTTTTTATGTTTGCTTGGTCTCGGCAAAGATACACAATTATCGATGAATATCATCCCGAAAAACGCTTTGACGAACAGCTTTCCGCGCTCATTCGCCCGAGTCGGGCATCATTCGGATTCAATAACGCATCGTCCGGGGCCACCGCCTGTGCTGCGACTGCAGCCGAACGCTTCGCGATCTGCACGTTTTCACCAAAGAGCAGCCGCAACTCCGATTTATTTGGCATTGCTCACGATTAGCACTATCTTTACCGAAAACAATCCGTCCATGCCTTACATCTCCATCGAATGCGGCCCGCTGACCGCACCTCAGAAACAAGCCCTGATCGAACAGGTCACCCTTGCCGCCGCCAAGGCCACCGCCATCCCGCAACAATTTTTCATGGTCACCGTCAAGGAGCTGCCCGACACTTCGTTCGGCATCGGCGGACGCACCATCGACCGCATCAAGGCCGAATACAAAGAGAAATAGTTCCACCCGGCATCCCGTTTTCGCGACCGCCGCAACCTCAACGGCAATCATTCGCGACCGAAGTAGCAAGCGCTACCACAAAACCTGCCCGAACAGCTCTTTTACAACCGAAATGCCAAGCACAAAGAACAGCCGGCCGCAACTGGTCCCAGCACGCGCAGCCCGACGAATCCCGGCACAAAAAAAGACGGACTGCAACATCGTGCGGCCCGTCCGTTCTTTCGTTCGCGAGGTGTTTACTTCGCGTTCTTCTTATCGTAGCGTTTTGCGTAGCGGCTCATAAACTTATCGACGCGACCGGCGGTGTCAACCAACTTCATCTTGCCCGTGTAGAACGGGTGCGACGTGTTGGAGATTTCCATCTTATACACGGGATAGGTTTCGCCGTTCACTTCGATGGTCTCTTTTGTCGAAACGGCGGACCGACACAAAAACACGTGGTCGTTGGACATGTCCTTGAACGCCACCAAACGATAATCCTCCGGATGAATACCCTTTTTCATTTGTTGTTTTTGTTTTTTGTTTGTGCTTAAGCGCGACAAAGGTAATAAAAATTCACGATTCGCCATTCACAATAAGCAATTATTTTTTCCGCCCCCGAAATTCGCTGCCGCACAGCCGCCCCGGCACCGCTCGGCCCCCGCCGGCTCTCCGCCCGAACCGGTTCCGGTCCGGCCTCCCGGCACCGGCGGCTTCACGACTTTCCACCCGGGCTGCCGGCCGCATCATCGTGCCGCGGTTCTCCGGCAGCAATCGCCCCTTCTTGTTTTTTCGCCCCGCTCCGCATCGGCTCTTGCGCATTTAGGATTGTTTTCCTATCTTTGCAGCCGTCTTCGGGCGGTCTTCCGCCCAAGCCGGGCCCATAGCTCAGTCGGTCAGAGCAGCGGACTCATAATCCGAAGGTCGTGGGATCATGCCCCTCTGGGCCCACAGCAGAGGCCGCAACCTGCAGGTTGCGGCCTTTTTGCTATCTGCAACCGGGCAGGAGACCCGTCCGGCGAACGCATTTTTGAACCGTGCTTGCGAAAAGTGGCGAAAAATTGCTACCTTTGCGACATTAAACAAACTTCATATTTATGGAATTCGAAGGAACCGTCTACAAAATAATGCCCGTGACCAAGGGCACGTCGGCGCGCGGCGAATGGCAGCGCCAGGACATCGTTTTCGAATACAACGACGGCGGCCAGTTCTTGCGCAAGATCTGCGTGACGTTCTTCAACCGGCCCGACGACGTGTCCAAGTTGCGCGAAGGAGCCAGCTACAACGTCTCGGTCAACATCGAATCGCGCGAATACAACGGCCGCTGGTACACCGACATCCGCGCATGGCGCCTCCAGCCCAAGCAGGCCGAAGCACCCGCCGCGCCGATGCCCGACAACATGCCGCCCCTGCCCGAAGAACCCTCCTATGCTTCGGCACCCGCGTCGGAAGTCGACGACCTGCCGTTCTGAGCAGTACATGATTCCGGACAGAACCGGCTATAACAAAACAGAACCTTCGGGCTTTCAGTTCCGAAGGTTTTTTGTTGCCGCAATGCAGCCGAAGCCCAAAACATGCAGCCGATCAAACGTTCCCGGAGTAAACCGCAACCGGTACGCGGCGTACCCGCTATCACACACCGATCGTATTCTCCGCACAAGAAGCACCCGGGCCGGTGCTTTCAAGACCGGCCCAATCACCCGTCCATAGAAAAAGCCGCCCCGGAATGGGGCGGCTTTTTCTATAAACCGAATGGCTTTTACTCGGCCTGCTCGGCTTCCGTGGTTTCCGTGGTTTCCGTGGTTTCGTTGCCGACTACAGGGGGTACATAGGGAGTCACATCGAGCAGTTCCACCTCGAACTCCAACGCCTGGTTGGGGGCGATGTTCCGGGTGCCGCTTTCGCCGTAGGCCAGTTCCGACGGAATCCAGAGCTTGATCTTGCCGCCCTTGCCCACCAGCTGCATGCCTTCGGTCCAACCCTTGATGACCTGATTGAGCTGGAACTCGACCGGATTGTTCTCATTGTAGGTGTCGGGGTAATACTGTTTCATCATCTCCTGCTGCTCCTTCGGGCGGTTCTCGAAAATCGAGCTGTCGAAGACGCGGCCCGAGCGCAGACGGCCCGTGTAGTGAACCTTCACCATGTCGAGGGGCTGGGGCTTGATGTTCTGATCGCCGGCCTTCACCACCTTGTAGAGCAGTCCCGACTCGGTTTTCTTGACACCCGACTTGCGGGCGATCTTCTGCAGCCACTTCTCCGACGCTTCGGCGTTATTCTGCGGCATCTCGACGCGGAAGTAGTGGTCGAGGTAGCCGATCACCTCGTCGCGGTCCATCTTGGGCTCGTCCTTGCGAACGTCCTTCAGGGCCTCCAGCACCCAGCTGATCTGCAGCGGGAATTCGAACTCGCGCAGGGCGCAACCGATGTCGGTACCGAACGCCTCGGAGATCTCCTTGCGCTCCTTCTCGTCTTCGAACATCTCCGGAGCAGGACCGTATTCCACCTCGGTCGAATCGCCGCTCGCCAGACGAAGGCTGTCGGCCTGGGCGCGCTTGAGAGCGATCTCCTGCGAACGCTTGCCGGCCTTTTCATAGCTGAAATAGACGCGCAGCAGCTTGTCGGCTTCGGTGCGCGACATCATCTCGTTTCCGAGCATCGCCTTCTCGATGGCCTTGTCCATGGCTTCGGTATCGAAAGGAATGTGTCCCATCTGAGCCGAAATGCCGAGGCCATAGTTGGCGCCCATGGCATAGGAGAGCGAGTCGAATTTCGACAGGTCGCCCATGCGGATTCCCTGTTCGGCGGAGTTTCTGCCGCAGCCGACCAGCATCAACGCGGCGCCGAGCGTCGCAAAAAGAGTCTTTTTCATTGTTTTATCGTCGTTTTGAATATTTTCTGTGCGAGGGCAAAGATAGTGCAAGCCGAGAGCAAAAGCAAATTTATTTGCATTTTGCCGAGGCGCAGCCTATCTAAACCGGTGCGAAGCAACGGTAAAGTGCAAGCCGAGACGGAAACCCAATCTATTCGAATTTTGCCGAGGCGCAGCCTATCTAAACCGGTGCGAAGCAGCGGTAAAGTGCAAGCCGAGACGGAAACCCAATCTATTCGAATTTTGCCGAACCCGCCGTCCATCCAAGCCGATGCTGAATACCCTTAAAGTGCAAGCCGAGCAAAAAACAATCTATTTGCGTAGCGGCCGGACCCCTGCCTCGAAAAACCGTTCAGCGGCGGTGCGTAAACTTCACCACGTCGACCACCTCCATTTCATATCGGAGCGTCGCATTGGGTCCGATGCCCCATTCGGCCTTTCCGTCGGCGCCATAAGCCGCAGCGGCCGGAAGCCACGCATCGACGCGGCCGCCCTTGCCGACCAGCTTCAGCACCTCGCGCTCGCCCCGGCGCAGATCGCCCAAAGCGCTGCGCAGCGTATCGCCGCGGGCATAGGAGGAGTATTTCTCGGCACCGTCGGCCGTGCGGATCACATAGCGCACCGCCACCGTGTCGCGGTCCGACGTAGGCACCAGATTCTGGTCGCCCACCTCGGCCACCGTATAGGTCACGCCCGACGTTGTGCGCGCATAGGAGCGGTTCGACTTGGCGATGTCGGCCAGGAATTGTTCTTCATAGGCCCGGGCTTTCTCCGGCAGGGTGTAGTTCATGTAGCGCAGATAGTAGTTCCGCGCTTCTTCCGTCGTCAGTTTCGTTTGTCCGGCAAGCGCATCGCGGATGCCGTCGCACACGGCCGCCGCGTTGATCGTCGAGTCCATCGCATGCAGGTTCATGCCGATGTTCATGCCGATCACATACGCCACCGAATCGGTGTCGTTCCGGAGTTTCACATTCCCGCCGCCCTTTTTCGAGCAGGCCGACACCACCACTGCCAGAAGCAGTGCGGCGATTGCCGAACGCCTTATCATTGCCGTTGTTTTTTGGCGAACAGGAGAATCAGCAGGCTGCCCGCCACTGCGGCCGCCATCGAGCCCATCAGAATAGCGATCTTGCCACGGTCGACCAGTCCGGCGTTCGTATAGGCCAGCGAGTCCACGAAAAGCGACATCGTGAAACCGATACCGCCCAGGCAGGCCACCGCCAGCAGCATGCGCCACGTGGCGCCTTCGGGCATCACGGCCAGTTTCGACTTCACGGCCAGCCAGCTTGCCGTGAAGATGCCCAGCGGTTTGCCCACCAGCAGGCCGAAGAAGACGCCCATGCCCACCGAGCCGATCTCGGGCGAGAAGTGGAAGATGTTGATGTACTCCAGCGACGTGATCTCCACGCCGGCGTTGGCAAGCGCGAAAATCGGCATGATCAGGAAGGTCACATAGGGCGTCAGGGCATGTTCGAGCCGGTAGCTCATCGCCACCGAACGGTCGCCCAGCAGCGCCATCTCCCGCAGGTAGAAGCGGTGTTCTTCGTTGGGAAACTCTCCGTTCGAATCTTCCACAGCCAGCAGATGATCGTTCAGCCAGCGCATCTTGTGTACGAAATATTCCTTGCTGTAACGCGGTTCCATCGGGATGAGCAGCGCCATGGCCACGCCCGAGAGCGTCGCGTGGATGCCCGAATAGTAGAACAGCCCCCACACCGCAATGGCCGGCACGACGTAGAAGCGCATGCGCTTCTCGCCCATGCGGTACATGACATAGACGCCCGCCATCACCAGCAGAGCGATCGTCAGCAGTCCCAGCTGCAGGTCGCCGCCGTAGAAGAGCGCGATGACCAGAATGGCGCCCAGATCATCGGCGATGGCCAGCGCCGTAAGAAAGATTTTCAGCGATACCGGCACCCGGTCGCCCAGCATCGAAAGAATACCTACCGCAAAGGCTATGTCCGTAGCCGTGGGGATTCCCCAGCCGTTGGCCGCGAGCGTTCCGTGGTTGAAAAGCAGGAAAATAAGTGCCGGAGCCACCATGCCGCCCGCCGCGGCCACCACCGGGAGAATGGCCTTGCGCATCGACGAGAGCTGGCCGTTGACCACCTCGCGCTTGATCTCCAGCCCCACCGTGAAGAAGAAGATCACCATCAGGCAGTCGTTGACGAACTTCTCCACCGTCATCCCGTCCGGGAAAACCCAGTCGATCGCACCGCTGGGCGAGTGGACGACCAACGAAAGGTCGGTTTCCAGAAAGTTGTGGTAGAATTCCTTGGTCAGAGGCAGGTTGGCCAACAGCATGGCCACCGCCACGCACGCCAGCAGCACCACGCCGCCGGCCCAGGGAGCCTCCATGAAGCCCCGGCTGCGCAAAGCGAGTTCGTGCCGGTTGCGCACCCACCGATACATTGAGAAGAGACGCATGTTTCTTTATTTTTTATGGTTTTCGTTCTTGTTCGCAGCGCTTTTGAGCGCCAGGCCGCAGAGTTTCCACAGCACGCGGGCCCCCGTGATGGCATCGGTCCGCTCTTCCGGCGCCGGAGCCACCTCCACCACATCGAAGCCGATGATCCGGCGGCCCGAACGGACCACGGCATCCACCAGCCACATCGCCTTGTTGAAGCTCAGACCGCCCGAAACCGGCGTGCCGGTGCGAGGGCAGTTCTCGAAAGAGAGACCGTCGATGTCGAAGCTCACATAGACCTCCTCGGGCAGCGTTTCCACCACCTTGCGGCATTGTTCGTCCCACGTCTCGCCGCGGAATTCGGCTGCCGCCAGCGCCAGGTCCTCGAAACTCTCCACGCGGTCCGAGGCCGTCGCCAGCTCCAGTTCTCCGCGGCTGTAGTCGCGCACGGCCGCCTGCACGATCTTAGCCGCCTGCGGAATGTCGCGCAGGACGTTGTACATGATCGAGGCATGCGAGAATTCGAAACCCTCGTAGGCTTCCCGCAGATCGCGGTGGGCGTCGATGTGGAGGATTCCGAAACGGTCGTGGCGCTCGGCCAGCGCCCGGAGTAATCCGTAGGGCGTCGAGTGGTCGCCGCCGACCAGACCCACGATCTTGCCCTTGTCGAGCCAGCGGCAGGCCTGCCCGTAGATGTTGGCATTCATCGCCGCACACCCTTCGTTCACGCGGCGCACCTTGCGTTCGATGCTCTCGTCGGCCGGCGAACCTCCCTGTTCGAGGTGGCGGATGACCTTCACCGCATCGGCGCGCAGACGCTGCGACTCCTCTTGCAGCGAATAGTCGACGTCGGCCGTCGCGATGCCCCGGCGCCAGGCGTCGGGCGAGAGCGGATCGTAGAAATCCAGCTGTGTCGAGGCTTCGATGATGGCATCGGGGCCGTAGGAAGTGCCGGCACCGTAGGAGACCGTCACGTCCCAGGGGGCCGAGATCAGCACCAGCTCCGCATCGTCGGGCGTAAAGGGCAATCCGAAATAGGTGCCGTTGTCCACACCCACTCCGTCGGGATCGAAAAGTTGCAATGACGTCTCCATCGTAATATATTAAATAGGTGGCTGCCGAACGCATTCCGGCCGGGCAAGCGCAATCCGAAACGCTGCCAAAGATACGCATTTTTTGTTTTTTTTCTACCTTTGACCCGCAATGAATAACTCCGTCCGCAAAATCGCCATTGTCGCCGACAGCGCCATCCCGTTCCTGCACGGCGTTCTCGAACCCTGGGCCGAAGTCCGCTGCCTTCCGGGCTCCGCCATCACGCCCGAGGAGGTCCGCCATGCCGACGCGCTGATCGTCCGCACCCGCACCCGCTGCGACGAACGGCTGCTCGCCGGTTCGGCCGTGCGGCTCGTGGCCACGGCCACCATCGGATTCGACCACATCGACACGGCGTGGTGCGCCGCCCGCGGCATCCGCGTCGCCACGGCCGCCGGCTGCAACGCCCGCGGCGTCCTGCAGTGGATCGCCGCCCTGCTCGTCCATCTCTCCCGCACGCAGGGGTGGAATCCGGGCGACAAGACGCTGGGCATCGTCGGCGTCGGTCACGTAGGATCGCTCGTACAGCAATACGCCGAAGCGTGGGGATTCCGGGTGCTCTGCTGCGATCCCCCGCGCGAAGCCCGCGAACATCTCGGGTTCCTGCCTCTCGAAACGGTCGCCCGCGAAGCCGACCTGCTCACGTTCCATGTCCCGCTCGACGCATCGACCCGCCACATGGCCGGCACGGCGCTTCTCCGCACGCTGAAACCCGGCGCCACGCTCATCAACTCCTCGCGCGGCGAAGTCGTCGACACGCAGGCGCTCCTGGCAAGCGGCACGGAGTGCGCCCTCGACGTCTGGGAACACGAACCGCACATCGACCCCGCGCTGCTGCGCCGCGCATCGATCGCCACGCCCCACATCGCCGGCTATTCCGAACAAGGCAAGGCCACCGCCACCGCACTGGCCGTACGCGCCGTCGCCGAAACATTCGGCCTGCCGCTCGGGACATGGTACCCGCCCGAAGCCGCCCCATCGGCACCGCGGCCCATCGCGTGGTCCGAACTTTGCGCCACCATCGGCGGAGCCTTCGACATCGAAGCCGAAAGCCGGCGGCTGAAGCGTTCGCCCGCCGACTTCGAGCGCATGCGCGACGGATATGCTTTCCGACGCGAATATTTTTAGGTCTTACGAGCAGCTCTCCGGACCCGGAGTGACGGAGGCCACGGCTTCCGCCAGCGCGGTCGGGCAGATTCAGCACTCCGCCGGCGGCACAACGCGCACCGCTGCGGCGGGCCCGGCACCGTCGGTTGAATTTCCGTCTGCCGCGGGGCCAGACGCCGATGAACGATCCGACCATCGATCATTCATCCGGAACCGTTCTCCGCGGCATGCTTCCGAGCGATTGCTTTCCAGCGCCTGCTGCGGGCTACCGCCACTATGGGACGGGCGCCTACACGCCCGACGGCTACGGCGACTACTGGAGTTCTTCGCCCACCCTCTCCGGCGACCACGGGGCGGGCTACCTGGCGTTCAATTCCGGCAATGTCAAACCGCTGAACAGCAACCAACGCGCCTGCGGTTTCGCCGTGCGCTGCGTCCAAGCATCTGCCGGCTGCTTTCTTATGACGCGGGGCCGCGCACAAATTCATTCCGGCGCAAGGCTTGCCCGGGTCTCCAAGCAAAACGCAACCCGCGCAACTTGATTTTCGATTCGCGATTTTTCTTTTTTGATTCATAATTCTTACTTTTGCGTCCGTTATGTATCGTCGGATCATCAGGCCCCTGCTTTTCACGTTCCGCATCGAGCGGGCGCACCGCCTCGTCCTCCGGCTGCTGCGGCTGGCCGGCATGCTGCCCGGCGGACGCTGGCTGCTGGAGCGGTGTTTCGCCGTGCGGCATCCGGTTCTCGAGCGCGAAGTCTTCGGACTGCGGTTTCCCAACCCGATCGGGCTGGCCGCAGGCATCGACTGCAACGGCGAGGTCGTCCGCGAGCTGGCGGCGGCAGGATTCGGGTTCGTGGAGGTCGGCACGCTCACGCCCCGGCCCCAGCCGGGCAATCCCCGCCCCCGCATCTTCCGGCTGCCCGAAGACAACGCCGTCATCCACCGCACCGGCCGCCCCAACCGGGGTCTCGAAGCCGCCATCCGCCGCCTGCGCAAACCCCACCGCGGCGCCATCGTAGGGTGCAACATCGGCAAGAACACCTGCACCCCGCCCGAGGAAGCCGCCGCCGACTGCCTCAAGCTCTTCCGCAATCTCTACCAGTATGTCGACTATTTCACCGTCAGCATCGACTGCGACGGCTGCGACCACACCCGCGAGGAGATTCTCGGCATCCTCAATCCCCTCTTCGACTTCCGGCGCGGGCAGAACCACTACCGCCCCATCATGTTCAAGGTCTCGCCCGACATGTCCGACGAAACGATCGACATGATCACCGACATCCTGATCGGAACCCCGCTCGACGGCATCGTCGCCACCTACGGCACCCGCTCCCGCGACGGCCTGCGCTCCGACTTCGAGACCATCGGCCGGATCGGTACCGGCGCACTCTCCGGCGCCCCCCTCACCCGCCGTTCGCTCGGCATCGTACGGCGCATCCACACCCGTTCGGGCGGCAACTATCCCATTATCGGCGTGGGCGGCATAATGACCCCCGACGACGCGCGGGCCATGTTCGAAGCCGGCGCCGACCTCATCCAGCTCTGCACCGGACTCATCTACGAAGGTCCCCGGCTCGTGCGGGAGATCTGCCGCACCCTGATCGCCGACGCCGAAGCGGCCAGCGCGCCGGCCGAAACCGCCGAAACCGCCGAAACCGGAACTCCGGCAACCGGAACCGCCGCGCAAACTCCCGAATCCTGACCGCCCGGTCTACTTTGAATAATCCGGCCGGGCCGCCGGCTCTCTGAAACCCGTCACCCATGAATGCCTCCATCATCACGATCGGCGATGAAATACTCATCGGCCAGATCGTCGACACCAATTCGGTCTCCATCGCCCGCCATCTCAACGACGCCGGCATCGTCGTCCGCGAAAAGGTCTCGATCGGCGACGACCGCAGCGCGATCGTCGAAACGCTCCGGCGCTCGCTCGCCGCATCGCAGGTCGTCATACTGACCGGCGGTCTCGGCCCCACCAAGGACGACATCACCAAGAAGACGCTCGCCGAGATGTTCGGCAGCCGGCTGGTCAACGACCCGGTCGTGGCGGCCCATGTCGAGCGGATGCTGACCGAAAGAGGCATCGCCTTCAACGAACTCAACCGCTCGCAGGCCCTCGTTCCGGCCTGCTGCACCGTGCTGTTCAACGCCCACGGCACAGCACCCGGCATGTGGTTCGAAGACGAAGGACGCGTGGTCGTCTCGCTGCCGGGCGTGCCGTTCGAAATGGAGCATCTGATGCAGGACGAGGTGATGCCGCGGCTCAAGGACCGCTTTGCGCTCAAACAGATCGTCCACCGCACGCTCATCACCTCGGGACTGGCCGAATCGATGCTTGCCGAGCGCATCGAAACCTGGGAAACCGCCCTGCCGCCCTATCTCAAACTCGCCTATCTGCCCAACCCCGGCGCCGTGCGGCTGCGCCTCTCGGCCTACGAAGTGGAGGGCGAGAGCGTCTCGCAGGAGATCGAACGGCAATTCGCAGCGCTCCGCACACTGATTCCCGAACACATCGTCGGATTCGAAACGGCCACGCTCCAAGAACTGGTACACAACCTGCTGACCGAACGCGGCCAGACCCTCGCCACGGCCGAGAGCTGCACCGGCGGCACCATCGCCGCCCGGTTCACCGCCATGCCCGGCGCCTCGGCCTATTTCCGCTGCGGTGTGGTCAGCTACAGCAACGAAGCCAAAATCGGCCTGCTGGGTGTCGATCCGGCGGCTCTCGAACGGTTCGGAGCCGTCAGCGAACAGGTCGCCCGCCAGATGGCCGAAGGGGTGCGCCGCGCGGCGGACAGCGACTACGCCGTTGCCACCACCGGCATCGCCGGACCCGCCGGAGGCTCGGCCGGAAAACCCGTCGGCACGGTCTGGATCGCCGTTGCCGGACCCCGCGGCACGGTCGCGGTCCTCAAACAATGCGGCACCGACCGCGGACAGATCATCGACCGCGCCTCGTCGCAGGCCATCGCACTGCTGCGCGAACAGTTGTCGCAACATTCGTAACCGGCACGCAGTGCCAAGCGCAACCCCACCGGATTCCGGCACCGAAGCACCGGCCCGATTCCGAATTGCAAATCAAGCCCTGTGATTTTTTTTGCCGTTTACCGAAAAAACCGTATATTTGCATCCCGTTTCATGCGGGAACAAACCATATAATCGAACAACAAATGAAAGTTTGCGAAATCACAGGCAAGGTGGCGATGACGGGCAACAACGTCTCGCACTCGCACCACAAGACCAAGCGCAAATTCAGCCCCAATCTGAAAACCAAGCGCTTCTGGTCGGAGCAGGAGGGCCGCTGGATCACCCTCAAGGTAACGGCTGCCGGTATGAAAACCATCAACAAGAAGGGTTTGGAGGTCGCTCTCCGCGAAGCCGCAGCCCCCAAATCCGTTTACTAAAAAATCATCGTCACAATGGCTAAGAAAGGCAACAGAGTTCAGGTCATCCTCGAGTGCACCGAACAGAAAGAGAGCGGTGTAGCCGGCATGTCGCGTTACATCACCACCAAGAACAAGAAGAACACCCCCGACCGTCTGGAGCGTCGCAAGTACAACCCGTTCCTCAAGCGTGTCACCGTTCACCGTGAAATCAAATAGTTTTAGAGCGCCATGGCAAAGAAAGTAGTCGCAACACTGAAGACCGGCACGGGCAAGAACTTCACCAAGTGCATCAAGATGGTCAAGTCGGAGAAGACCGGTGCCTACATGTTCAAGGAAGGCATCGTCCCCAACGAGCAGGTCAAGGAATTCTTCGCTGAAGAGAAGAAATAGTGTTTCGAGAGTCCGTCTCTCGAAATACAAAGGGCATCCCGAGGGGTGCCCTTTGTGTGTCTTGCAGGGTCGGACCAAGAGAAAGAACGACTTCCGGCCCGGAGTGACAGAGGTCACGGCCTCTGCCAGCGAGGTCGGGCAGATTCAGCAGTCCGCTGGCCCCAGGAGCCAGCTTTGAATCCCAGTCTGCGCCGCAGCAGCCCAAGTGTCCGCGGTGCATTCATTCCAGCGATTGCTTCACAATCCCTGCTGCGGGCTACCGCCACTGGACGACGGGAGCCTTGACCAACGTCGGCATCGAGGGCGACTGCTGGTCGTCGTCGTCCTATACTTCCGGCAACAACAACGCGGGGCGCATCTATTTCAACGCGGGCAACGTGAACCCGGTGAACGGGTGGTACCGTTCCATAGGTTTCTCCGTGCGCTGCGTCCAAGCATCTGCCAGGGAAGTCGTTTTCGCCGGGTGCAAGCGCTCGCCGCAAACCGGCGGACGAAGCAACCGCCGTAAAAAAATGCTTCTTAGCAGAAACACCCGCGGCTGTCGGTTCTATTTGATTTCGGACCGCGGCCGACGGGGCACGCAAAATTTGCAAACCCCATTCATAACGGGCCGGAGCCGCCGATGGAAACTGCAGCCCGTGCGGCTCCAAGAACCGCAAAACAGCAGAGGGTATTTTTGCGGAGAAGCATAAAAAGAAAGGTGAAAAGTACCGGACGGCACCTTTCACCTTTTGTCTTCCGTTCTACGTCCGTCAGAACCTGCGCAGGGCTCGCACCAGGAATTTGTTGTGCTTCGGAATTTCGACCACGTAGGGCGCTTCGAGCTCCATGTGGCTGGTCCAGGCCTCCCGGTCGTTCTTCTCGGTCGAAGTAAAATAGTAGAGCATGCGGTCCATGCGCTGGCCGCCGTGCGAACGGAGGGTCTCGTTGAAGTTGTTGCGGGCCTTGCGGTCGCTGTGCGAGCGGACACCGCCATGATAGCTGCTGCCCACGATGAGCATCTCGTTGATGGCCGGCAGATACCAACCCTCGCCCTTGTTGCGGCACCACTCGAAAGCCGGGAAGTCGGACCACGACAGCCCGTTCGCCTCGATGTAGCGTTCCATCGTCGCCATGTTGACGCGTCCGTCGCCCTGGTCATCGGTTCCGACGGTCCGCAGGTCGGGTTTGCGGAAAAGAGTCCACGGCAACATCGCCTGGTCGAGCGAAAGAATCTTGCCGTGACGCCCCTCCTCGTCGATCTCCACCACGATGCCCTGCACACCGTCACGCTCGTAGTAGTCGCCTACGGCATAACGCACGTCGGCCGGCGGCTGCGGAGCCGCGGCCTTCGCAACCTCGGCAAAACGCTCCTCCTCGCCGTTGGCATAACGGATCGCCGCAATCTCGCTCACAGGCAGCACATAGGTCGGCCCGTCGGGATTGGAAAAACGCTTGTAGCGCACTTCCGCAGGCGAAATCTCCGTCACGCGGGCTTCGATGCGCGAGGCATCGCGTTTGATGATCATATCCTGGGCGGCAGCCGTCGCGATGCAGCCGGCAATGGCCAGAAAGAGCAGGAGCGTCTTTTTCATTGTTGATGGTTTTATATGCTTATCCGCAAGCATGTCCCGACCGCTTCTCTAT
Source organism: Bacteroidales bacterium (assembly GCA_910575495.1). GTDB lineage: Bacteria > Bacteroidota > Bacteroidia > Bacteroidales > Rikenellaceae > Alistipes. Next base: position 109,570 of record CAJTFS010000001.1, read on the forward strand.
CCGGTTTGCCGCGGCAGAACCCGATGATCGTACTCGGACCGCAACCTGCAGGGCTCGCCCGGCGCCAGCCGGATGGGTGCGGCCTCCGCCGGAGAGACTGCGCCCGCGCGGCTCCGGGAGCCACCCGAAAGCGGAAGGGTATTTTTGCGAAAAAGCGTTTAACTTTATAACAAAGGTAACGTTTTTTTCGGACTTTCTTATTATCTTTTCATCTCGGCCGGTGCCCGAATACTCCCGCTCAGCAAAATGCAAGCAAGCAAGCAGGTTTTCGTTCTTGGCTTATTCGTATCTTGGCTTTGCCCAAGATACTCCCCGCTCGGCAAAATGCAAGCAAGCAAGTTTTTGTTCTCGACTTATTCGTATCTTTAAAAGAAGATAGGCTTCGGTTCGGCATAGCTCAAATCGATTTGGCTATGCCCTCACCTTGCACAATCTTTGGCTTCGCCCAAGATACTCTCGCTCGGCAAAAAGCAAGCAAGTTTTTGTTCTCGACTTATTCGTATCTTTGGCTTCGCCCAAGATACTCTCGCTCGGCAAAATGCAAGCAAGCTTGCTTTTGCCCTCGCTTATTCGAACTCTGGCTTGCGCCGAAGATACTTCGTCTCGGCATAATCAAGCTAATGCTTGCTTCTGCGCTCGACTTTTCGTATCTTTGACTCCGTCTTAGATACTTTCGCCTCGGCAATGCTCAAATAAATTTGGCATTGCGCTCGGCTTATCCGTATCTTTGCACAAAACGGGCCGCAAGCATCGAGGGAAGAACGGAACCGCCCTTGCATGTACCGCACCTGTTCTCTCATGACTCTTTTTGGTAAAACCGTATGGCACTTTTCGATATTTTCAAAAAGAAATCCGAGCCGGCCGCTGCCGGACAACCCGAAATGGCGAAACGCGAACAGGAGGAACTCAGCGCCGGACTGGAGAAGACCAAGTCCGGACTTTTCTCCAAACTGGCCCGCGCGGTGGCGGGACGCTCGACCGTCGACGCCGACGTGCTGGACGATCTCGAGGAGGTGCTCATCACCTCCGACGTGGGCGTTGAGACCACCGTCAAGATCATCCGCCGCATCGAAGAACGCGCCGCCCGCGACAAGTACATGAACGCCTCGGAGCTCCGCACCATCCTGCGCGAGGAGATCGCCGCCCTGCTGGAACAGGCCCAGGGTCCGAACGACGGCTGCGGTCCCGACATCCGCCCCGGGAGCCCCTACGTCATCATGGTCGTAGGCGTCAACGGCGCCGGCAAGACCACCACCATCGGCAAACTCGCGTCGCGGCTCACGAAAGCCGGGCGCAAGGTGTGGATCGGAGCTGCCGACACGTTCCGCGCCGCGGCCATCGACCAGCTCAAGGTGTGGGCCGACCGCGCCGGAGCCACCATGATCCGCCAGGAGATGGGTTCCGACCCCGCCTCGGTGGCTTTCGACACCCTCACCTCGGCCAAGGCCAACGGTGCCGACGTCGTATTGATCGACACGGCCGGGCGCCTGCACAACAAGGTCGGACTGATGAACGAGCTGACGAAGATACGCAACGTCATGGCCAAAGTCATCCCCGACGCACCGCACGAAGTGATGCTCGTGCTCGACGGCTCCACCGGGCAGAACGCCTTCGAACAGGCCAAGCAGTTCACCCAGGCCACGCAGGTCACCTCGCTGGCCATCACCAAGCTCGACGGCACGGCCAAGGGCGGCGTGGTAATCGGCATCAGCGACCGTTTCGGCGTGCCGGTGCGCTACATTGGCATCGGCGAAGGCGTCGACCAGCTCAAGGTCTTCGACCGTCACGAATTCGTCAACGCCCTTTTCGGCAATGAAGAAGATTAACGTCGTCACCCTCGGGTGTTCCAAGAACACGGTCGACAGCGAACACCTCATGGCGCGCCTGGCCGCCGCAGGCTACGAAGTGCTCTACGACAGCGACCGCACCGACGCCAAAACGGTGGTCATCAACACCTGCGGATTCATCGGCGACGCCAAGCAGGAATCGATCGAGATGATTCTGCGGGCCGCCGAAGCCAAGAAAGCCGGACGCATCGAACGGCTGTTCGTCATCGGCTGTCTTTCGGAGCGCTACGCCGACGAACTGCGGGCCGAGATTCCCGAAGTCGACGACTATTTCGGCGCCCGCACGTGGGACGGCATCGTCCGTGCCCTGGGAGCGGCCGACAACCCCGAACTCGCCACCGAACGCAGCCTCACCACCCCGCGCCACTATGCCTATCTGAAGATTTCGGAGGGATGCAACTGGAAATGCGGCTACTGCGCCATCCCGCTCATCCGCGGCGCCCACGTTTCGGTTCCGATGGAGGTGCTCGAAGAAGAGGCGCGCAAGCTGGCTGCGCAGGGGGTCCGCGAACTGATCGTCATCGCACAGGACACCACCTACTACGGCATCGACCTCTACGGCAAACGGATGCTGGCCGAACTGCTGCGCCGGCTCTGCCGCATCGACGGCATCGAATGGCTGCGCCTCCACTATGCCTACCCGGCGGGCTTCCCCGACGATGTCATCGAAGTCATGGCCGCCGAACCCAAAATCTGCAAATATCTCGACATCCCGTTCCAACATATCGCCGATAACCAGCTCACGGCCATGCTGCGCCGCCACACCAAGGCCGAAGCGATGGAGCTGATCCGCAAGTTGCGCCGCGCCATCCCCGACCTGGCCCTGCGTACCACGCTGCTGGTCGGCTACCCGGGCGAGAGCGACGCCGACTTCGCCGAGCTGGAGGAGTTCGTGCGCGAAGTGCGTTTCGAGCGGCTGGGAGTCTTCCCCTACTCCGAGGAGGAGGGCACCCATTCGGCACTCCGGCTCCGCGACGACGTACCCGAGGAGGTGAAGCAGGAGCGGGTCGAACGCATCATGGCGCTGCAACGCGACATTTCGCTGGAAAACAACCGGCGCCGTGTCGGGCGCACCGAGCGCATCATCATCGATTCGCGGCAGGGCGACTTCTACGTCGGCCGCTCGCAGTACGATTCGCCGGAGGTCGATCAGGAGATTCTCGTTCCGGCCGCTTCCCGGCGGCTTTTCCGGGGCCGGTTCTACGACGCGGTCATCACCTCGGCCGCCGACTACGATCTTTATGCAGAGATAAAATAGCGTCTCACAGACCGACTCCGATCTTCCCCTGCCCGAAATGCGCAACTTCATGCCCGGAGTGGCGGAGGCCACGGCTCCCGCCAGTGCGGCATGCAGATTCAGCAGTCCGCTGGCGGCCTCTGCGCCGGAGCGCCGGAACCCGAAGGCCGGGACGCTCCAACGCCGCCGCCAGTTGTCCATCCGTCTGCTGCGGATTTTCCCCGAAGGCCATCCGCGGCATTCATCCCAGCGATTGCTGTCAAGGCTTCGGCTGCGGGCATCCGCAACCGCGAGACGGGAGCCTTGACGAACGTCGGCACGAATGGCGACTACTACGGTTCGTCGTCGTTCGCCTCCGGCAACAACAATGCGAGTTATCTTACTTTCACAGCAAGCAACGTCAACCCGCTGAACGCAGGAACCCGTGCCAACGGACGCTCCGTGCGCTGCGTCCAGCATCTGCCAGGTTGCCTTTCCGGCAGGGGAGGGCCGGAGCCGCGCCCCGACGCCCGGTTCCGTCTCTTTTTACGCCTCCTCCAGAGCATCATAGAGCGCATCGAAGCGCTCCCTCAGCAAATGCGGCTCCCGGATCAGCGCACGCAACTCCTCAAGGCGGCGCGCATTGTCGGAATACGGAATCCACAGCCGCAGATAACCGCCGTCGGCATACTTGCGGCGCAGATGCTCCAGGCAACGGACATAGTGCCCCTCGCGGTCGAGCGCCGGATAGTGCTCCAACCCATATTGGATCGTGCGGCGCAGCACGGTGTCGGCTTCCAGACAGCGGTCGGCCTCGGCGACGATACGCCCATAAAGCGTGCGGGGTTCGTGGTCGGAGGAGGCGCGGTGGTCCTCCACAGCGTCGCGCATGACAGCAATCTGCTCCTCGCTGAACCACCGGCGCAGCGTGCGATCGGCTGCAAGCAGTTCGCCCGAACGGATGTGGTGGCGTTCGCGGCCGTCGGCCAATCCGATGTCGTGGCAGGCGGCAATGACGCAGACCATATCGATGTCGACTTCATAATGGCCCGCCAGTTCCAGACTTCGGGCAATCACACTGCGGGCGTGGTCGACACGATGTGCCGCGTCGAACGCCTCGTAACGCGGCAAGATGGAAGTTTCGATATAATGCAAGAGTTCGGAATCCATGGCATGAAGAAATAAGGGAATCGGGGCCGGAAGCATGTGTTGCAAAGCCCCGGAAACAGCGAATCCGCCCTTCGCGAAGGGCGGATTCTGCCTTGTAATGAGTCGACCGGCTATTCCACGGGATTTCCCCACTTGTTGGCCTCCTTCTGACCGGGCTGTGCCCACAGGTAGAGGTTGTAGAGCGGGATAATCTGGAACCAGCCGCTCTTGCCGATGTCGTGCATGCGGCGGGCGCCGATGCCCAGCAGCGGGCACAGCATGGCCAGCTGGAAGAGCGACGACAGGATCGTGAAGCCCAGCAAGGCGGCCAACAAGATGTCGACGATCGACAGGACGACGTTGATGATGATGTAGATCACCAGGAACATCCAGAAGTCCATCATCTTCGTCCGACCCTTGAAGTCGAAGTACTGACCCTTAACGGCGTTGACGAACACGTTGAATGCGGTCTTTAACCAGTTCATAGTGTAAAAAGTTTGAGTTTGACAATAAATTTAATTGTACCTACTCTCTTAACGGATTTTCGGTTTCTTCCTTATAGTCTGCTGCGGCACCAGACAATGCCAACGGCATAACTCTGCAAATTCGGACATCCCATAGAACCGGCCGGAGCCAAGGAGCGACGCTCTCGTTATGGCAGGCCCCCGTCTCCGGAACCGTCTCCCAGCCATCGCCTCCCGCCGGCGAACGCAGCGCCCGGCCTACTTCGCGTACGAAACGGCGCGGGTCTCGCGGATAACCGTGATCTTGACCTGGCCCGGGTAGGTCATTTCGTCCTGGATCTTCTTGGCGATGTCGTGCGACAGGCTCTCCGATTCCTGATCCGTAAGTTTGTCGGCGCCGACGATCACGCGCAGCTCGCGACCCGCCTGGATGGCATACGTCTTGACCACGCCGGGGTACGACAAGGCGATGTCCTCCATCTCCTTGAGGCGCTTGATGTAGCTCTCGACCACTTCGCGGCGGGCACCGGGACGCGCACCCGAAATGGCGTCGCACACCTGGATGATCGGCGCGATGAGCGACGACATCTCCACCTCGTCGTGGTGCGCTCCGATGGCGTTGCACACCTCGGGCTTCTCCTTGTACTTCTCGGCGAGTTTCATGCCGATGATTGCATGCGGCAGTTCGGGCTCATCATCGGGCACCTTGCCGATGTCGTGCAGCAGACCGGCGCGGCGCGCGATCTTGGGATTGAGCCCCAGTTCGGAAGCCATGATGCCAGCCAGGTTGGCGGTCTCGCGGGCGTGCTGGAGCAGATTCTGACCGTAGGACGAACGATACTTCATCTTGCCGATCATCCGGATCAGCTCGGGATGCAGGCCGTGGATGCCCAGGTCGATGGTCGTGCGTTTGCCGACCTCGACGATCTCCTCCTCGATCTGCTTGCGGACCTTGGATACCACCTCCTCGATGCGGGCGGGGTGGATGCGGCCGTCGGTGACGAGCTGGTGCAGCGACAGACGCGCGATCTCGCGGCGCACGGGGTCGAAGCCGCTGAGGATGATAGCCTCGGGCGTATCGTCGACGATGATCTCGATGCCGGTGGCGGCCTCCAGAGCGCGGATGTTGCGGCCCTCGCGGCCGATGATGCGGCCCTTGACCTCGTCGCTCTCGATGTTGAAGACGGTGACGGCATTCTCGATGGCGGTCTCCGTAGCGACGCGCTGGATGGAGGCAACGATGATACGCTTGGCCTCCTTCGAAGCGGTCATCTTGGCCTCCTCGATGGTCTCGTTGATATAGGCGGCGGCTTCGCTCTTGGCCTCGGCCTTCATGTTCTCGATAAGGATGTTCTTGGCATCCTCGGAACTCATGCCCGAGATCTGCTCGAGACGCACGTTCTGCTCGCGCATCATCTGGTCGATCTCCGACTTTTTGTGTTCGAGCACCTGCATCTGGTTGTGCATCTGCTCCTTGAGACGCTCGTTCTCGCGCAGGCGGTTGTCGAGGTCGCGCTGCTGGTTCTGGAGGTTCTGCTCGAGCTGGCGGGCGCGCTGCTCGCTCTGCGCGATCTTCTGGTTGCGCTCGTTGCACTGACGGTCATGCTCGCTCTTGAGCTGCATGAACTTCTCCTTGGCCTGGAGAATCTTCTCTTTCTTGATCATCTCGCCTTCGGCGGCGGCTTCCCTGAGCGCTGCCTCGCGACGCCGGCGGATCGAAATGCGGGCCACGAAATCGGTGACCACGGCATAGACCGCAACGGCGCCCACGGCCGAGATGACTGCCCAAATGATGGTATTCATTGAATAGGGTCTGCTTTTGTTGGTTATTAAAAAATGTTTTTTCTTCGGACAGCCCGGCCGTCTCCCGCGGGGGCGGGAACCGACGGCCGGAAAGCCGGATTATCAAAAAACCGCATAAGATTCCTTAGCTTGTTTGACGAATCTGCAAGATAAGTCATGTGTGGAGGCTCCGACAATCGCAACCTTCCACCGGTACGCCGGAGCGTACACCCTGCTGTCGGGGTCGAGGCCTGGTTTTGAAGCGCCGCGAGTTGCTCCAATGTAAGAAGTGTTCAGTTTCGCAAAGCCGTAAGGAATCCATGCGGGTAGATTCTCGTATGTTAAAGAACGCTCACTCCCCGAAGGAGTTGAGATAGGCGTCTATTTCGCCGTCGAGCTCTTCGAGCCGTCCGAGGTCGTCGCCCCCCACCCTGCGGCCCAACTGGGCGTCGATGAAAGCGATGGCGAACTTCAGCGCCGCCATGGCCAGGTGGTCGGATTCCGACCAGCTGCGGATGTTCTGCTTGCGGACGTCGACCAGGCACTTGTTCACCTCGCGCTCGGCCAACCGGTATTTCTCTTCCTTGCCGCGCTGGATGTAAAACGAGTAGCTCTTGCCGGCTATCTTGAGATTGATGGCCTGCTTGTCGCTCTCCCGGGGATTCTCTTCTTCCTGCATGACGTTCCGCTACGCTTCGTTTTCCGGCACCGGACCGAGATCGGACCGCTCCAGCAGCGCGATGCACTTGTCGACCTCCCGCATGAGACGGTTGACGCGCGCCCGCGCCTTGTCCCGGTTCCCGCTCCCGCCGGCCAGTCCTTCGGCCAGCTGCATCCGCGCCACTTCGGCGTCGAGCCCGCGGACGCGCTCCTCCAGCGAACGTTTCTCGCTGCGCAGCGCTTCGCATTGGGCCGTCAGCTCGGCACAGAGCCCCCGCAGACGGCGATGATCCTCGATCAACCGTCCGACACGAGCTTCGATGCTTGCTATGACGCTTTTGTCGGCCATGATTGCAGGAGTGGAAATCCGAGTTTTTGCACTCAAAGATACGTAAAAGAACGCGAATAAGCAAATTTTATTTCTCCGGCCCGATTTAAGGTCTGTTTTTGCTCCGAAGCGCGGCCGGATATTCCGGAACGGGAACCTTTTGCACACGAACAGACTCCGCAACAAAATCCGTTCAGGTTCGCAACACGAGCAATACAGAGGATGGCGGCACAGCCAAGAAACACCTTGCCGCAAGCACCCGGACCGCACCGCCGAAGCAAACAGAACGCCCCGCCGGAATCTCCTGGCAGGGCGCATAAGATATGCCCGGGCGGGCTTTCCTTAGACGAACGGAATCTTCACCACCTCGGCCTTGAGCGGCTTTTCGCGGACGATGACGGCGATTTCCGTACCGGGCTTGGCGAAGTCGGCGGCAACATAGCCCAAGCCGAACCCGACTTTGAGGCACGGCGACATGGTACCCGACGTGACATGGCCGATGGCCGTGCCGTCGGGCGCCGCGAGCGCATAGCCGTGACGCGGAATGCCGCGGTCGATCATCTTGAAGCCGACCAGCTTGCGCGTCACGCCCTCGCTCTTCTGACGCTCCATCAGCGCACGGTCGATGAACTCCTTGCCCTCGGCGAACTTCGTGATCCAGCCCAGACCCGCCTCGATGGGCGAGGTGGTGTCGTCGATGTCGTTGCCATAGAGACAGAAGCCCTTTTCCAGACGCAGGGTGTCGCGGGCGCCGAGACCGATGTTTTTCAGCCCGTATTCGGCGCCGGCCTCCCACAGCGCGGACCACAGCTTGTCGCCGTCCTCGTTGGCCACGTAGATCTCGCAGCCGCCCGATCCGGTGTAGCCCGTGATCGAAAGAATGGCGTCGCATCCGGCCACCCGCATCTTGCGGAACGTGTAGTACTCCATCTCCTCGACGGGCTCGTCGCACAACTTCTGCACGATCTTCATGGCCAGCGGCCCCTGCACGGCGAGCTGGCAGATTTCATCCGAAGCATTGTAGAGTTCCTTTCCATGACCGGTCTGCATGCCCAGCCGGGCGCCCTCGGCGCAGATGTGGTTCCAGTCCTTCCCGGTGTTGGCAGCGTTGACCACCAGCAGATAGGTCTCGGCGTCGACGCGGTAGACCAGAATGTCGTCGACGATGCCGCCGCGGCCGTTGGGCATGCAGGAGTACTGCACCTTGCCGTCGTAGAGCTTCGACACGTCGTTGGAGGTGATACGCTGCAGCAGTTCGAGCGCCTTGGGTCCCTTGACCCAGATTTCGCCCATGTGGCTGACGTCGAAGACGCCGGCGCCCTGCCGCACGGTCATGTGTTCGTCGTTGATGCCCGAGAACTCGATGGGCATGTTGTACCCCGCGAACTCGGCCATCTTGGCCCCGGCGGCGATGTGGTACTTGGTGAAAGCGGTGGTTTTCATTGGCGGAAGTTTTAAGGATTCGGCCCGCACGGCCCGACGGAAGCGGCCGCACGGATCGGAAGCATACGGAAGAAATGCCGGACTACTCCTCGCGCCGCTTCACGCCCAGGCGGGGGCAGCGACGGAACTCCTTTTCGCGGTCGAAGAGATAGCGGTAGGTGGTATGTATCTTGTGGCGCGAAGCGCAGACGTAGGTCTCGATCATGCGGTTCATGACGGGATTGAAATCGCCGATCCACGCCAGCTCCAGCGTTTTGTAGGGAATGTCGGTGCGGTCCATGTACTTCCAGTACTCGGCCATGATGGCCGATTCGACCCCCTTGCCGTGGTACTCGGGCGCGATGCCGAAGATGATGCCGAAGATGCGGTCGCACTTGCGCCGCACCTTGAGGTCCCACATCAGGCGCAGCTTCTGCCACAGGCCGAACTTGCCGTTGAACTTGCCGATGATGCGGTTGAGATCGGGCACCGTGACGAAGAAGCCGATGGGCTCGTCATTGAAGTAGGCGAAGAAAACGATCTCGGGATCGAGCACCGGCTTGAGCATGCGCATCATGGAGAGCGCCTCGGGCGAACTCATGGGTTTGACACCCGAAAAGAGCGCCCATGCACGGTTGTAGATGATGCGGAAATTTTCAGCGGCATCCTCCAGGTTGTGCATGTCGAGGTGTTCGACCCGGTAGCCGGGAGTGGCGTAGAGCCGCTCGGCGCGGGCGAAAATCTGGCGGTTGGCCTCCGAAGCATCCTTGCGCCAGATGAAACTGTGCTGGTTGAAGTAGTTGCGGAAGCCGTAGTTCTCGAACAGCTCCTTATAATAAGAGAGGTTGTAGGGATTCTTGTAGAGAGGCTGGAACTCGAAGCCCTCGACCAGCACGCCCCACCAGTCGCTGCGCTGCCCGAAGTTGATGGGGCCGTCCATGGCCTCCATGCCGCGGCTGGCGAGCCACATGCGGGCGGCATCGAACAGCATGTCGGCGACCTCCTGGCTGTCGATCGACTCGAAGAATCCGCAGCCTCCGGTGAGCTGCTCCTCGATGGCGGCCTTCTCGCGGTTGTAGAACGCGGCGATGCGGCCGACGATCTCGCCCGACTCGTCGCGCACGACCCAGCGGACGGCCTCGCCGTCCTCGAAAAGCTCGTTGCTCTTGCGGTCGAAGACCTTCAGAATGTCCTCGTCGAGCGGGCAGACCCAGTTGCGGTTGCCCTTGTAGAGGCGTTTGGGGAAATCGAGCCATTCGCGCTCGACTGCGGAGGAGAGCACCTCCTGCAAACGGTATTTTTGCGTATCCATCGGATGATATTTATACTCGAACGCACCAAAGATAACCATTTTTTCTTACATTTGTTAGCGATTCCGCCGCAACTTTCCGCCGACCCGGCGAAACGGACGCCCGGGCCCCTCCGACGCTCCGCACGGCGCACCGGCGGCGGTCCGCAGAGACCCGCACGGCAGCTACCGGAGCTCCGACAGCGGCGCGAACCAGCCCCTGCAACAGCGGCGCCGCGATCCGGCGACCCGCCGCTGCAGGCGGAATCCGCAGCATCCGGGGCACGGCCCCGACCGAACCGAAACAAGGCTTATGGAAAAGACCCGCGAAGAACATCTGCCCGACAGCACGCGCGCGCAACACCGTTTCATGAAGCACCGGATCCACAAGATCCTGCTCGTGTGCTGCAGCTACGACGGCTACATTCTGGAAGAAGACGGCCACATCGAGTCGCAGATCAACCAGGAGTATCTCGACCTCAACATGTCGAACCCGCCGTCGTTCACCCGCGTGAGCTCGACGCTCGAAGCGCTCGACGTGCTGGCCGAAGACGACTCCTACGACTTCGTTCTGACGATGTACAACGTCGGCGAGCTGGACGTCTTCACCTTCGCCCGCAAGGTCAAGGAACGCCATCCGCAGCTTCCCGTCGCCCTGCTCACCTCCTTCTCGAAGGACATCTACCGCCGCATCGAGGAGCAGGACCGCTCGGGCATCGACTACATCTTCTGCTGGCACGGCAACAACGACCTCATCATGGCGATCATCAAACTGGCGGAAGACAAGATGAACGCCGAGGAGGACATCCTGGAGGGCGGCGTGCAGGCCATTCTGCTGGTGGAGGACTCCATCCGCTTCTACTCCACCTACCTGCCCGAGCTCTACCGGCTGCTGCTGATGCAGAACGCCGAATTCCTCAAGGATGCGCTCAACGAGCAGCAGCAGATCCTGCGCAAGCGGGCGCGGCCCAAGGTGCTGCTGGCCACCGACTACGACGAAGCCGCGGAGCTCTACGACCGCTACAAAAGCAACCTGCTGGGCGTCATTTCCGACGTGGGCTTCGTCATGCACCGCGGCGATCCGCCGGCCAGCGAACGGCTCGACGCCGGCATCGCGCTCTGCCGCCGCATCCGCGAGGACAACCCGCTGATGCCGGTGCTGCTGCAGTCGTCGCAGGTGGAGTTCGAGGCCCAGGCCCGCGCGCTGGGCGCCGGATTCATCGCCAAGAACTCCAAGACGCTGCTTTCCCAGCTCCACGACTACATCTCCACCGAGTTCGCTTTCGGCGACTTCATCTTCCGCGACCCCGACACGGGCACGGTGATCGGCCGGGCCAAGGACCTGGCGCAGATGCAGCAGATGATCGCCACCGTCTCGGACGACGCCTTCGACTACCACACCTCGCAGAACCACCTCTCCAAGTGGCTCTACTCGCGGGGCCTCTTTCCACTCGCGGCCTCGATCCGCCGCCACAACAAGAGCCATTTCGCCACCGTAGCCGAACACCGCCGCACACTGGTCAATCTGATCCGCGACTACCGCACGCTGCTGGGCCAGGGCGTCGTGGCGAAGTTCGACCCCGAGACCTACTCCGACGCGGTGGCGTTCGCCCGCATCGGCGAGGGTTCGCTGGGCGGCAAGGCGCGCGGCCTGGCCTTCATGAACTCGATGCTCATCAAGCATCGCCAGTACGACAAGCACGAAGGCGTGCGGATCATGATTCCGCGTTCGGTGGTCATCGCAACCGATTACTTCGACGAGTTCATCGCCCTCAACGGCCTGCAATACATCATCTCGCAGGACTTCACCGACGAGGAGATCCTCTCGGAGTTCGTCACCTCGACCGTGCCGGCCCGCCTCCAGGAAGAACTCAAGGCCTACATCCGCACCGTGCGCTCGCCGCTGGCCGTGCGCTCGTCGTCGAAGCTCGAAGATTCGCACTACCAGCCTTTCGCAGGCATCTATTCGACCTACATGATCCCCTATGCCGAGAACGAGGACCAGATGCTGCGTCTGCTGCTGCGCGCCGTGAAGAGCGTCTACGCCTCGGTCTACTTCGCGGCATCGAGGGCCTACATCCAGACTTCGCAGAACCTGATTTCGGAGGAGAAGATGGCAGTCATCATCCAGGAAGTGTGCGGCACGGAGCAGAACGGCCTCTTCTTCCCGACCTTCTCGGGCGTGGCGCGCTCGATCAACTGCTACCCCATCGGCGACGAGCAGCCCGAAGACGGCATCTGCAACGTGGCGATGGGACTGGGCAAGCTGGTGGTCGACGGAGGCCGCACGCTGCGCTTCTCGCCCCGCCATCCGAAGAAAGTGCTCCAAACCTCGACCCCCGAACTGGCGCTGCGCGACACCCAGTCGGAGGTGCTGGCGCTGAGCCTGCGGCCCGAGGAGTTCCGCACCTCGATCGACGACAGCGTCAACCTGCGGCGCCTGAGCCTCTCCGAGCTCGGCGAATACCGCAACGCCCGCCATGTGACCTCGGTGTGGGACCGCGAGAACGAACGCATTTCGGACAGCCCCTACGACCGGGGGCGCAAAGTCATCACGTTCAACAACATCCTCAAGTACAACACCTTCCCGCTGGCCCGAATCGTCGACGACATCCTGGCCCTGGGCGCCGAGGAGATGCGCTGTCCGGTGGAGGTGGAGTTCGCGGTGAACATGGACGTGCCCAACGGCCGCCAGCACATCTTCAACCTGCTGCAGATACGCCCCATCATCGACAACCACGACAACCGCTCGATCGACTGGGAGAGCGTGGAGACTTCCCGGGCGCTGATCTACGGCGAAAGCGCCCTGGGCATCGGGCAGATGACCGACATAGCCGACATCGTCTACGTGAAGACCGAGGCTTTCAACTCCCTTTCGACCGATAAGATCGCCGACGAACTGCTGGCCCTCAACGCCCGGCTGCGCGACGAGAAGCGCTCCTACGTGCTGGTGGGTCCGGGCCGCTGGGGCTCCTCGGACCCCTTCCTGGGGGTGCCGGTAAAGTGGACGCACATCTCCGAAGCCAAGGTCATCGTGGAGTGCGGCATCGAGCAGTTCGACGTCGAACCCTCGCAAGGCACCCACTTTTTCCAAAACGTCACCTCCCTGGGCGTCGGTTACCTGACCATCAACCCGTTCCGCGGCGACGGCATCTTCCGCCAGGACCGTCTCGACGCCCGCGAAGCGCTCTACGAAGGAGAGTTCCTGCGGCTGGTGCGCTTCCAGCGGCCGCTGTGGGTCTGCATCGACGGCCGGGCCGACAAGGGAATCGTCTGCGAAGCACCTTTCTGCGACGAGGAACGCAGGTGAAAATCCCCCGCCCGGCCTCTGCGGCCGGCAGATGGCGGCCGCAACGACCGGCAACCGGAAAGGCGGAGCATCCGTTAAAAATTTCACAAAAAAAGATTACGATCCATAAGAATAATTTCTATATTTGTAACAGATAAAAACCTTAAACCTCATATCGTATGAACGTAAACAAACTGATGACCGAACTCGAGCGCAAACATCCCGGCGAAAGCGAATACCTGCAGGCCGTGCGCGAAGTGCTGATGACCGTCGAAGAGGCCTACAACAAGCACCCCGAATTCGAAGCCAACCGCATTGCGGAACGCATCGTCGAACCCGACCGCAGCTTCACCTTCAAGGTGGTGTGGACCGACGACCAGGGCGACGTACAGGTCAACACCGGCTACCGCTTCCAGTTCAACAACGCCATCGGCCCCTACAAGGGAGGCCTGCGCTTCCACCCCTCGGTGAACCCCTCGATCCTCAAGTTCCTGGGCTTCGAACAGATCTTCAAGAACGCACTGACGACCCTGCCCATGGGCGGCGCCAAAGGCGGTTCGGACTTCAACCCCAAGGGCAAGTCGGACCGCGAGGTGATGCGCTTCTGCCAGGCCTTCATGACCGAGCTGTGGCGCCACATCGGTCCCGAGACCGACGTGCCGGCCGGTGACATCGGCGTGGGCGGCCGCGAGATCGGCTACCTCTACGGCATGTACCGCAAGCTGGCCCGCGAGAACACGGGCGTGCTGACCGGCAAGGGCATGACCTACGGCGGTTCGCTCATCCGTCCCGAGGCCACGGGCTTCGGCGCCGTCTACTTCCTGCGCCAGATGCTCGAAACGGCCGGCATGGAGATCAAGGGCCAGACGATCGCCATCTCGGGCTTCGGCAACGTAGCCTGGGGTGCCGCCACGAAGGCCACCGAGCTGGGCGCCAAGGTGGTGACCATCTCGGGCCCCGACGGCTACATCTACGATCCGGCCGGTCTCGATGCCGAGAAGATCGCCTACATGCTCGAACTCCGCGCTTCGAACAACGACGTCGTGGCTCCCTATGCCGACAAGTTCCCGGGTTCGAAGTTCATCGCCGGCCGCAAGCCGTGGGAAGTGAAGGTCGACATCGCCATGCCCTGCGCCACGCAGAACGAATTGGACGGCGACGACGCCAAGCAGCTCCTGGCCAACGGCGTGAAGATCGTGGCCGAAGTCTCGAACATGGGCTGCCGCCCCGAAGCGATCGACGCATTCATCGCCGCGAAGATCCCCTACGGCCCGGGCAAGGCCGTGAACGCCGGCGGCGTGGCCACGTCGGGACTGGAAATGACGCAAAACTCGCAGAAACTCAACTGGACGGCCGAGGAGGTCGATGCCAAGCTGCACCAGATCATGTCGTCGATCCACGGCGCCTGCCTGGAGTACGGCACCGAGCAGGACGGCTACATCAACTACATGAAGGGCGCCAACATCGCCGGTTTCATGAAGGTGGCCAAGTCGATGGTCGAGCAGGGCATTCTGTAATCATCACGCCGCACAAAGAAAAAGGTGGGAGGTTCGGTCTCCCGCCTTTTTTCGTGCCGGGCAACGGCAGCCGACCCGGAGTGACAGGGGTCACGGCTCTTGTCAGAGAGGTGGTAGATTCAGCAATCCGCTGGCGGCGTAATGGCGCGGGAGGGTTAGGAATCGTTGTTTGTTTGCGGTTGTTTGCCACCGGTTTTCGATAGTTTTACAATTCGCAGAGTCGCGCGGGCCGCAGCCAGCTTACGGTTTTGGTTCGGCAGAGATACCGGCACCGGCTTTTTGTCCGACGCTGTCGACCGGTGGCGCAAAAGTTCTCGTGCCGAAGCCAGCGGGGCGAGTATTGCGAGCCTCCGCAGGGCGGGGCTTCGGCTCGCACGGCTGAAGCCGGTATTTAGCTCTGCAAGCTGCGGCCGCCCCGAACATCTTTTCCCTCTACCTTTCCGCGTTGCCGCCAGTTGCATATTCCAGTCTGCCGTGGAGCCGAAGAACAATTCAGAATTCACAATTCAAAATGCACAATTTGTCATTCTGAGGAGGTCGTCGACCGACGAAGAATCTGATTCCTTATCGTTTGTCATAGATTCTTGACTGCACTTCGTTTGTCTTTCTCCTCCTTGCGAGGCATAGTCCGCAAGCGGCCTCTGCACTCGCTGCGTTCATCATAGATTCTTCGCTAACGCTCAGAATGACAATTATGGCAAGCATGTCCCGCAGGCTCTGGTCTCTTTCTGATCGGAAGACCTTGCGCCCGGGGCCGGCTCGCGCTAAAAGCGCGACCCCCGCAGCCGGCCCGGGCGAGCACTTGAAGAATAAATACTGCTGATTAATAGATTCTTCGGCTTCGCCTCAGAATGACAACGGTGGAATCGAACTCTCGAAGAGAATCTATTAATTCTAAATTTTGAATTAATCCCCTACGGGGCTTAACTTTACTCTTGCTCGGTAAAGCCCGTAAACGGTCTTTACTCTCGCTTAATCGTAAAGTTGTGAATTGAACTTGTTCCCTCTCCGCCGCATTCCTTCGAGCGATTGCTTTACAATGCCTGCTGCGGGCAGCCGCCACGACGGCTCGGGGGCATTGGACAAAGTGGGCGAACACGGTACGATGTACTCTTCTTCGCCCTTGGCCTTGGGCGTTCGGCTTGCAGGGGTGTTCGGGTTCCGTGCCGCCGAAGTCGATCCCCTGGGTATCGGAAGCCGGGCACGTGCCTTTCCCGTGCGCTGCGTCCAGCATCTACCTATCGGAACTGCCGGCGCCGCAAGGCACGGACGGCCTCGCCCGCCAGCGCGAAACACGAAGTGGCACCGATGAGGATCAACCACTCCTGCCACGTGAGCGGCACCGTGCGGAACACCTCACCGCCCAGCTCGACGATGACCACCTGCCCGACGCCGATGGCCGCAAGGATCAGAAAGAATTCACGGCCCCCTTTCAACGAACGGAAAACCGAATGGCTGGTTTCGAACCCTTTGGCGTTGAACATGTTCCAGAACTGCATGAAGACGAAGACGGAGAAAAAGAGGGTGAGCTGCCGCAGGGTTAGTTCGGCCCCGCCGACACTCCAGCGCAGCAGCATCCCCAGCAGCAGGGCCACCATCGCACCGCCGCAGACGAAGATCGTGCGCGCCATGGCGGGCGTGATGATGAATTCGTCGCGCGGCCGCGGCTTCTCGTTCATCACCTCGGCGTTGGGCGGCAGCGACGCCATCGCCATGGCGGCGAAGGTGTCCATAATGATGTTGATCCACAGAATCTGCACCACGGTGAGCGGCATTTCGGTGCCGAAGATCGCACCGGCCAGACAGATGACGATGGCCGCGAAGTTGATCGTCAGCTGAAAGAGCACGAACCGCTGGATGTTGCGGTAGAGCGACCGACCCCACATGACGGCCGTGGCGATGGAGGAAAACGAATCGTCCAGCAACGTAATGTCCGAGGCCTCCTTGGCCACGGAGGTTCCCGAGCCCATCGAGAGCCCGACATGGGCGAAGTTGAGCGCCGGGGCATCGTTGGTGCCGTCGCCCGTGACGGCCACCACTTCGCCGCAACGCTGCAAGAGGCGCACCAGGCGCTGTTTGTCCAAAGGCCGGGCACGGGAAAGAACCTTGAGCGCACGAACGCGACCCAGCAGCTCCTCGTCGCTTGCCGCAGCGAACTCCGCACCCGTCATGCGGTTGGCGTCGCCGTCGGCGGCATCGTCCCACAGACCCGTCTGCCGGGCGATCTCGCAGGCGGTCGCCGAAGTGTCGCCCGTGACGATCTTGATGCCGATACCCGCCTGCCGGCAACGCTGCACGGCGGCCGGAACATCGGCGCGCACCGGATCGGCGATCGCCGCCACGGCCGCAAAATGCAGTCCGCCGCGGGCCACGGCTTCCCGGCATGTCGACGCATCGGTCTCGGCCCACGCGATGCCCAGCGTACGCATGGCACGGCTCTGGAAAGCGGCCAGCTGCGCGGCCACGCACGCTTCCCTGCCGTCGTCGGCGCACATGGCCCGCACGATCTCGGGCGCCCCCTTGACACACAGCACCCGCCGGCCGGAAACACCGCTGCGGATGATGGTAGCCATGTATTTGCGTTCGGTCGAGAAGGTGAGCCGGTCGACAATCGCGGCACCCGCCCGCAGCGATTCATAAGAAAAACCGTGCTCGTTCAGCCATGCGAGCAGCGCCCCTTCGGTCGGATTGCCGAGGATGCGCCCCTCGGCATCGAGGAATGCGGTGGAATTGGCCGCGACGATTTCGGCGAAATCGCGCTCGGGCAGCGTATCATAGCGCTCCAGCTCCTGCACGTGCATGCGGTTCTGCGTCAGCGTGCCGGTCTTGTCGGTGCAGATGACCGTCACGGCGCCCATCGTCTCGCATGCATGCATCCGCCGCACCAGGTTGTTGGTCCGGAGCATGCGCCGCATCGACATGGCGAGCGACAAGGTGATGCTCATGGGCAGCCCCTCGGGCACGGCCATGACGATGATGGCCACCGAAACCATGAAGAGGTGCAGGACATGCTGCGAAACGACGAGCCAGTCGTTATGCAACAGATCGCTGAAAAACAACGCCTTGCCCAGCAGAATGCAGAAAATGACAACGGCCAGTCCGACGCCGACCCGGCCGATCAAGCGCGAAAGACGCTTCAGCTGACGGTCGAGCGGCGTAGGCTCCTCGTTCGGCGCCGCGGCCTGCTCGGTCACGCGCCCGGCCTCGGTCCGGTCGCCCACAGCGGTGACGACCAAGCGTCCGTAGCCGTCGGCGACGGTCGTTCCGCGCAGCACGATGTTGGAAGGATAGGTGGCCTCGGAATCGAAATGGGCCGCATCGACGGTCTTGTCCACCTCGGGTTCGCCCGTGAGGGTCGATTCGTCGATCTTGAGCGATACGGCCTCTACCAGCTCGCCGTCGGCGGGCACGGTCTCGCCGCTCTCGATGACAACCAAGTCGCCGACGACCACCTCGCGCCGCGGAACGGAGCGCATGGCACCGTCGCGCATGACCTTCACGGCGATGTCGTCGTTGACCCGATTGAGACGCCGGAAGCGCCGCCGGGCATCCCACTCGAAGAAGAACCCGACGCAGGTGGCAAGGACGATGGCGCAGAGAATGCCGATCGACTCGGTGAAGTCGGAGCGCACGCAGCCGATCGCGAGCGACAGTACGGCAGCGAACAACAGCACCTTGATGATCGGATCGCGGAACTTTTCGGCGAGAAGTCTCCAAGCCGGCTCGTCGCGCGGCGGAGCGATGACATTGTCGCCGTGGAGGCGCCGGCTTTCGGCAACCTCACGGGCGGAGAGACCGACAGGAGAGAAACGGATCATGGCATCTGACTTTCCAAAGGGAACTGCCGTGTGGAGGCGTCGAGCCGCACGGCGATGAACAACAGCATGGTGAAGGCGACCAGCGACGAACCGCCGTAGCTCATGTAGGGCAGCGGAATGCCCATGACGGGCATCAGACCGATGGTCATGCCGACGTTGACCAGAACGTGGAACAGCAGAATGGATGCCACGCAATAACAATAGACGCGTCCGAAAGGCTCCTGCTGCCGCTCGCCCATGCGCATCAGCCGCATGATCAACAGACACATGAGAATCAGCACGGCGGTGGCGCCGAGAAAACCCCACTCCTCGCCGACGGTGCAGAAGATGAAGTCGGTATGCCGCTCGGGCACGAACCCGTACTTGATCTGCGTACCCTGCAAAAAGCCCTTGCCCGTCCAGCCGCCCGAGCCGATGGCGATCTTCGACTGGTTGACGTTGTAGTCGATGCCCAGCGGATCGCTGCGGATGCCCAGGAAACTGAGGATGCGGTTCTGCTGGTGGGGTTTCAGAATGTTGTCGAAGATATACCCCGTGGTCGAGAGGAAGATGAGCGCCCCGACGAAAAGGGCCACGGGCAGGAAGATGCTGCGCAGGTTGGCCCGGTAGGCGTAGGCGGCGATGAAGAAGAACGACAGGAAGGTGACGGCGAGCAACGCACCGTAGAACGTGACGGCTCCGGGAGCGGCGAAGTGCATGACGAGCCAGATGAGCAGACTGCTCAGAGCCAGCGCCGCCAGGTAGACGATGCGCGACCGCCACTCGCCGCTCATCATGGCCTCGGAGAGGGTGCAGATGAGGATCAGCAGAATCAGCAGCGCAGTCGACGAGAGGAGGAACGACGTGATGAAGAGCGTGGCGATCAGCAGAATGGGGATGCAGAGCCACTTGTTGAGCCCCTCGCGGTAGAGGACGAAGAGAAACGAACCCAGCACGATGCCCGAACCGGTGTCGTTCTGCAGGATGATGATCATGAGCGGCATGCAGATGATCATCCCCACCTTCAGCAGGTCGCCGGGCCGGTTGATCGAGAAAGAATAGGAACTCATGGCGCGGGCCAGCGCCAGCGCCGTAGCGATCTTAACGAACTCGACGGGCTGGATGCGCACCGAGCCGAATTCGAACCACGCCTTGGCGCCGTTGACCTCGCGGCCGAAGAACAATGCGGCGACGAGCACGGCCAGGCCGGCGAAATAAGCCGGGTAGGCGAGCATGTGGAAGAACCGCTTGTCGAGCAGCAGCACGACGAGCGCGGCGCACGAAGCGATGCCGATCCAGACGGCCTGCTTCATGTAGAAATGCGACGAGGCGAACATGTTGACCGAATTCTCGTTATACGACGCGGAGAAGATCGACACGGCCCCCAGGACGACGATGACGGCATAGAGCAGGATCGTCCACAGGTCGAGGTGCCCGAAGATTCCGGAAAAACGGCTAACGGTCATAGGAGGGGTAATAGATATTCATGTTCTTGATGCGCTGGAGCAACTCGGGACGCCGGATGGTGTCCGTGAGGTAGAACTCCTCCAGCAGGCTGGCGATGGGCAGCGCGGCCGCAGCGCCGTAACCGCCGTTCTCGACGTAGACCGAGATGGCGATGCGGGGATTGTTGCGCGGCGCGAACGACAGGAACGTCGAGTGGTCCTTGCCATGGGGGTTCTGGGCCGTACCGGTCTTGCCGCAGACGTCCCAACCCTCCAGATAGGCGTCGGTCGAGGTGCCGGCGACATTGACGCCGCGCCACATGCCGTCGACGATGGGCTCGAAATATTTGGGATCGACCATCGTATAGTGGCGCTCGTAGAAACGGGCGTCGAGCGAATCCTGCCCCTCGATCCGGCGGACGATGTGGGGAATGTAGTAATAACCGCGGTTGGCGACGATGGCGGCGAGGTTGGCCAGCTGCAGCGGCGTACAGCCCAGCTCGCCCTGACCGATGGAGAGCGAAAGCAGCGTGAGCGAATTCCACGACCGACGGTAGCGCCGGTTGTAGAACTCGAGGTCGGGGACATAGCCGTGGCCCTCGTCGAGGAAGTCGGAGCCGAGCTTGCGCCCGAAACCGAAGCTGTGGACATACTCTTTCCAGACGTCGAAGCCCTCCTTGACACCGCCGTACTTGGGATTGTCGAGGATGTCGCGGAAGACATAGCAGAAGTAGGCGTTGCACGAAGTGGCCACGGCGAAGCGCAGGTCGAGCGGCGACGAATGGGCGTGGCAGGCCATGCGCTGGCGGCCGACCTGATAGCCCATGTGGCATTCGTGAAGATCGGAGGGCCGCAGCACGCCCTCCTGCAACCCGATGAGGCCCTGCACTACCTTGAAGGTGGATCCGGGAGGATACTTGGCTTTCACGGCGCGGTTGAAGAGCGGGCGCCGCTTGTTGCGGAGCATGCGCATGTAGTTGTTGCCGCGCTGGCGGCCGACCAGCTCGTCGGGGTCGTAGGTGGGCGACGAGACCATCATCAGAATCTCACCCGTCGAAGGCTCGATGGCCACGGCGGCGCCCACCTTGCCGCGCATGAGCTCCTCGCCCAGGAGCTGGAGCCGGGCATCGATCGTGCTGACGATCGAGCGGCCGGGATCGGGCAGCGAATC
This sequence comes from Bacteroidales bacterium, assembly GCA_910575495.1. GTDB lineage: Bacteria > Bacteroidota > Bacteroidia > Bacteroidales > Rikenellaceae > Alistipes. The sequence continues at coordinate 130,945 of CAJTFS010000001.1, forward strand.
GTAATGACCGTCCATGTAGGAACCCTTGATCTCGCCGTGGGTGTCGATCTCCTGGATCTTCACTCCCTTGTTGCCGCGCAACACCGTCTCGTAGGCCGACTCCACGCCGGTGAGGCCCACGTAGTCGCCGGCCTGGTAGTAGGGATGGCGCTTGAGGTATTCGGCCGTCACCTCGCTGACGAAACCCAGCAGGTTGCCTCCCACCTTGCGCGGATAGCGCCGCACGGTGCGGTAGACGGTGTAGAAACCGCGGAAATTGCACTCATCGAAACGCAGTTTGTCCTCCTTGGCGATGTAGCTGGCCACCAGACGCGGCGCTCGCGGACGCATGCGGGCGTTGGCCAATTCGCGCCTGACGCGCTCGATGGGGATGTTGAGCACCTCGCACAGACGCACGGTGTCGAAACCGCGCTTGTCGATCTCGCGGGCGATGACCATCAGGTCGTAGCACTCGCGGCTCTGCACCAGGAACTCACCGTTGCGGTCGAGCACCTCGCCGCGCGGCGGATAGAGCACCACATGACGCAGCACGTTGGCCTTGGCCATCTCCTCGTAGCGCTCGTCGAAGAGCTGCAGCCACGCCAGGCGGCCGATCAACAAGGCGAAGACCAGCAGCACGACCCCCTGCAGGAGCCGCATGCGGAAAAGGCTGTCGGCGGGACCGTTCATAGACGGGCTACGAATTTGGCGGTGAAGATGCGTGTGAGCAGCCACACGACGGCCACGGTGACGGAGCCGCTGGCGATGGTACGCACGACGGTACGCAGCGCATGGCTCCACGACAGAGCCTCGAACGTGAAGAAGACGGCGTGGTGCAGCACCACGAGGATGACCAGGTAATCGAGAAAGACATGGTGTCCGAGCCGCTCGGGCGAGGGGACGCCGCCGTCGCGCAGGTCATCGCGGCCGTAGAGATTCGTGAGAAGGAACGGACGCACGAAAGCGATCAGCACCGTGGCAATGGTGTTGATGCCGGCCGTACCCATCAGGAAATCCATCGTAGCGCCCATGACCACCCCGGCGAACAGAAGCCACACGGCGAACGTGTCGACGGGCAACAGAACGATGAAAGCCACGTAGATCAGCGGATTGAGATAGATGCTCACCGAGAGGTTGTCGAACAGGAAGACCTGCAACAACACGGTGACCACGAAAAGCAGCGAATATGTGACTATGCGCAACATCGGTTATTCGTTACGGATATACTCTTCCACGCCCTCGCTCTTCTCCAACCCGATGATTTCGTTGGCATCGCGGTTTTCCACCAGGATGACGTCGGTCAGTTTGGAGAATTCGGCGGCCAGACGCACGCGGACCGTGAAAGCGGTGCGGGTTTCGTTCATCGAGACGCGCTCGACCCGGCCGATGAGCACGTCCTCGGGGAAGAACTGCGAGAAACCCGTGGTCACGACCTCCTGTCCCAGCTTGGGCTCGGAATATTTGGACAATTCGCCGAACAGCACCGTGTGGGGGTCGGCGCCGTCCCAGTAGACCGAGCCGAAATAATCGGCGCCCTCCAGCTTGCCGCTGGCGCGGAACGACGTATTGAGCACGGGCATCGCCACCGAATAGCGGTCGGTGCAGTCGATGATATACCCCACCATTGCGCCGCCGGGCGTGAGGACGGCCATGTCGGGCACCACGCCGTCGCCGTAACCGCGATTGATGGTGATGAAGTTCTGCGTGCGGTTGATCGAATTGGAGACCACCGTAGCGGTCATGACGCGGTATTTCGAACCGCCGATCTCGGTCATGTACTTGCGCAGACGGGCGATGTTGGCCGCCTCGTCATACTGGGCCAGCCGCTCCTCAAGATAGGCGACCCGTTCGAGCAGGGCCTTGTTCTCCGTCCCGAGGCTGAAGTAACGCCGCACGCCGGCAGAAAAACCGTGTACGGCACCCGCCGCGGCATTCGACCGGGCCAGCAGGCGCGCCTGGGTATAACAGGTCGAACGCGCGTAGTAGCCGACGGCCACCGCCTCCAGCGCCACGAACAACGCCACGACATAGACGCTGCGGATGAACTCGATGAGTTTGCGCACGGTTCCGAGAGATTGGAGATTGCGAAGTTACCTAATCCAAGATTGCGGGCAGAGGGCCCGCAATCCGCAAACAATTGATTATCACTATTTCTTGCCCCGGCCTGCCGGACATCGCATCCGCCGCCGGGAAGCGTCTACTTCATCAGGAACGAGAAACGGTTGATGTTCTTCAAGGCGATGCCCGTACCGCGCGCGATAGCCCGCAAGGGATCTTCGGCGATATGGAACGGCAGGCCGGTCTTCTCGGTCAGACGCCGGTCGAGACCCTTGATGAGGGCACCGCCGCCGGCGAGGTAGATGCCGTTCTTCACGATGTCGGCATAGAGCTCGGGGGGCATCGATTCGAGCACCTTCATCAGTGCCGCGTCGATCTTGGTGAGCGACTTTTCCAGGGCGTAGGCGATCTCGCTGTAGGAGAGCGCCACGGTCTGGGGCAGTGCCGTCAGCATGTTGGGGCCCGTGACCACGAAATCCTCCGGCTCCTCGTCGAGGTCGGAGACGGCGGCGCCCACCGAACACTTGATCGCCTCGGCCGTACGTTCGCCGATGCGGATGTTATGCTGCTGGCGCACGTAGCTCTGGATATCGTTGGTGAAGACGTCGCCCGCCACGTTGACCGACTCCGAGCAGACGATGCCGCCCAGCGAGATGCAGGCGATCTCGGAAGTACCGCCGCCGATGTCGATGACCATGTTGCCCTCGGGCGCCTCGACATCGAGTCCGGCACCGAGTGCCGCGGCCATCGGCTCGTAGATCATGTAGACCTCGCGGCCGCCGGCGTGCTCGGCCGAATCGCGCACGGCGCGGATTTCGACGTTGGTCGAACCCGACGGGATGCAGATCACCATGCGCAGCGAGGGAGCGAAGAGACTGCCCGAAGTCTTAACCTTCTTGAGCATGCCGCGGAGCATCAGCTCCGTAGCGTTGAAGTCGGCGATCACGCCGTCCTTCAACGGACGGATCGTCTTGATATTGGGGTTGGTCTTCTCGTGCATGTTGCGCGCCTGGCTGCCGATGGCCACCAGTTTGCCCGTGTGCACGTCGAGCGCCACGATCGAGGGTTCGTCGACCACCACCTTCTCGTTGTAGAGAATGAGCGTATTGGCTGTGCCCAGGTCGATGGCCAACTCCTGTGTCAGTGAAAAAAGTCCCATGGGGTGTTTCGTATCGGTTTTCGTAATCGGCTAACTGCCAGTCGTCCGCGCGTCCCGGACTTCGCCGGCCGGAGCATTGTTTCCGCATGTGCGCACGTACCGCACAAAGGTAGAAAAAAGCCGTCAAATATTCGGCATTTTCCGCAAGATTTTTTTTCAGTCTTTTCCCGAGTCGAGAACACAGCCGCACCTGTTCGGGCTATGCCGAGGCGAGAAACTATCCGAAAGAAAACCTTTTCTTGAACCGGACATGTTCCTTTTCCATGACCCGACTGAACCGCACACAAGCCATTCCCCATCGGCAAATCGCATGGAGCGACCGCCGAACACCCTCCCTGCATCCCGCCTCCGCATCGGTCATCGTGCGGGCAAAAAAAAGCGAACCCCCGCAGGGATTCGCTTCGGACGCAGCCGCACTAAAAGCGCGGCAAAGGTAAAAGCGCGCGGAAAGACGCCGGAACTCGTGCGACACGGCGGAACTACAACCGCGCCTTGATCGCCTTGGACGCCTCCTCGTAACCGGGTTTGTCCAGCAGTGCGAACATGTTCTTCTTGTAGGCCTCGACACCCGGCTGGTCGAACGGATTGACGCCGAGCAGGTAGCCGCTGATGCCGCACGCCTTCTCGAAGAAGTAGAGCAGACCGCCGACCGTATGGGCGTCGATGCGCGGAATCCCGATGCGGATGTTGGGCACGCCGCCGTCGACATGGGCGAGCTGCACGCCCAGTTCGGCCATGCGGTTGACCTCCGAAATGCGCTTGCCGGCCAGGAAGTTGAGCCCGTCGAGGTTCTCCCCGTCGGCATCGATCGTCACCTTGGAGGCGGGCTCCCCGACCGAAATGATCGTCTCGAAAAGCGTGCGTTCGCCCTCCTGGATGTACTGGCCCATCGAATGAAGATCGGCCGTGAGGGTCACGCTGGCCGGGAAGATACCCTTACCCTGCTTGCCCTCGCTCTCGCCGTAAAGCTGCTTCCACCACTCGTTGACATACTGCAGCTGCGGCTCGTAGGAACCCAGAATTTCGATCTTCTTACCGTTGGCATAGAGTGCATTGCGCACGGCGGCGTAGATCGCCGCAGGATTTTCGTCGAAAGCGACCTTTTCGTCGGTAGCCGCCTCCATCTCCTGCGCACCGCGCACCAGAGCCCGGATGTCGACGCCGGCAACGGCCAGCGGCAGCAGTCCCACGGGAGTCAGCACCGAGAAACGGCCGCCGACATCGTCGGGAATAACGAACGTGGGATAGCCCTCGTCGGTGGCCAGCGTCTTCAGCGCACCGCGGGCCTTGTCGGTCACGGCAACGATGCGTTCGGCGGCCTCGGCCTTGCCGTAGCGCTGCTCGATGGCAGCCTTGATCAACCGGAAAGCGATGGCGGGCTCGGTGGTGGTTCCCGACTTGGAAATGACGATGGCGGCAACGGAGTGTTCTTTCGAAGCCTCCATCAACGCATGGATGTAGTCCTCCGAGATGTTCTGTCCGGCGAAGACCACCGTGGGGTCCTTCCGCTCCTTGCGCAGAAGCCGGAACGGATCGCTCATCGCTTCGAGCACCGCCTTGGCGCCCAGGTAGGAACCACCGATGCCGATGCAGACGACCAGATCGGCCTTGGCGCGGAGCTTGGCTGCGGCGGATTCGATGGCCGTGAGATCGGCGCCGGAGATCGACGACGGGAGGTGCACCCACCCCAGAAAGTCGTTGCCCGCACCCTTGCCCGAGTGGAGCAGTGCGTTGGCGGCCTGTGCCTTGGCCTTCATGTCGGCCGTAACCTCGATGCCGGATTTGCGGATGTCGAGAGTCAAAGTATTCATATCGTGTCAGATTAATTTGGGAATCAGCTCCTTCATGCTGCGCCGCGGCGACGCGCCCTGGTAGAGGACCTTGTAGACCATCTCGGCGATGGGCATCTCGACCCGGTGGCGGGTGTTGATGTGGCGGATGCAGTCGGCGGCGAAGTAGCCTTCGGCCACCATCGTCATTTCGTTCAACGCGCTGCGCACGGTGCATCCGTGACCGATCAGCAGACCCAGACGGCGGTTGCGGCTGTGGACCGAATAGCAGGTCACCAGCAGGTCGCCCACATAGGCCGAGACGAGCGTTTCGCGCGCATCGGGATAGCTTTCGTCCAGAAAACGTTTCACTTCGCCGGCGCCGTTGGCGATCAGCACGGCCAGAAAGTTGTCGCCGTAGCCCAGCCCGACGGCGATACCCACGGCCAAAGCATAGATGTTCTTGAGGATGGCGGCATATTCGACGCCGTAGAGGTCGGTGGAGTAGCTCAGCTTGATGTAGGGCGCCGCAAACTTGCGGCCGATGACCTGGGCATTCTCCGGATCGGTGCAGACCACCGTAAGGTAGGTCAGCTTGCCGCGCGACACCTCCTCGGCATGCGACGGTCCGGTGACGAGACCCAGCTGTTTGTAAGGCAGCCCGTACTCATCATGGATATATTCAACGACGGTCTTGTAGCAGTCGCCGGGGATGATGCCCTTGATGGCCGAAACGACGAACTTGTCGGCGAGCGACACGGTGAGCGGCGCGAGGAAATCCTTCAGATAGGCCGAAGGAGCCGCCAGGATGACAACGTCGGCGCCCCGCACCACTTCGTTGAGATCGTCCGAGACGGCGATGCGCTCCATGTCGAACTCCAGGTCGGCCAGGTAGCGCGGATTGCGCCCTTCGGAGCGGAGCCCCTCCAGGACTTCGGGATTGCGGACATACCAGCCCACGCGCGCTTCGTTGGCTGCGAGCAGGCCCACGATGGCCGTGGCCCAGCTGCCGTAGCCGATGACGGCGCACCGGGCATCCTTTCCGATTTTGTATTCCATGCAATGCTGTTTATGAAGACAAAGTTACGAAAATTTTCCGAACGGTGTACTACCCGGCGGGAGAGTTTCGCGATCGAAGGGGCGGCCCGTCCCACGCCGACACGGCCAGCCGCAAAGAACGCTCCGCAAATGGCCGGAACCGGGACTTCGCAAACAGACGGGGCTGAAACGGCCGGGGCGTCCGGCAGAAACAACCGGACAGCGTCCTGCGACAGCGGCCGCCGAACGGTCGGGAGCGTTTCAGAACATCGCCGGACGATCTTTTCCGCAACGGAAGCACCCGGCGCACGCACGCGGAGAAGCCGACCCCGAAAAACGCGCGCCGGAGCATCGGGGGCTGGCACAAAAAATGCACCGGTAGGCTTTCCCTATCGATGACATGCCATGAAACTGCGACCGCTCTTCATTCTCCTGCTTTTCGTCGTCTCGACGGCCATTCTGACCTGGATCTACTATTCGGCCACCCACCCCCGCCGCCACGAAGTCGAAATCCCGTGGCGCGAGACCATCGCCGACCTCGACGCCTGCTGCCGCCGTAAGCATGTCAAGTCGACGCAGTACGACCACTTCGCCGGCATCGCCGAACAGGAGAGCCGCGGGCAGGTGGCGCGGCTTTTCCGCGCCATGGCGCTCTCCGAGCGGCTCCAGGAACAGAACTGCCGCGAAGCCATCCGCCAGTTAGGCGGCAGCTACCTTCCGCCGACCCGCATCATCGTATTCCACGGCAACACCGACGGCAATCTCGAACGCAGCATCGCCTACGAACTCCGCACGGCCCGCGAATGCAAGTGCAACGAAATCGACCGCGCCATCGCCCGAAACAACCGCTATGCCGCGCGGCTGCTGACCTGGTCCTCGTCGGTCGACATGCGCCACACGGTGCTCATGCACCGGTGTCTGGGCTGCGACGAAACGGACGAGGAGTGGTCCTACCTGGTCTGCCCGCGCTGCGGCAACATCTTCGTATCCAACTATTGCGAGCCCTACTGCCCCTTCTGTCTCACCTCCGGGCAGCAGTTCGTACGGTTCGAATAAACGCACGAGGGGGCAAGCATCGGCTTGCCCCCTCGCTTATACTGCTCGTCGGAACTACTCCTCTTCCGGCTCCTTCATCGTGTGGTAGACGTTGGTCACGTCGTCGTCCTCCTCCAGACGCTCGACGAGCTTCTCGACCGACTCGCGGCCCTCGGCGTCCAGCTCCTTGGTGTCGGTGGGCAGGTAGGCCGACTCACCCGACACGATCTCGAATCCTTTGTCGTCCAACCACTTCTGGATAGCGCCGAACGACTCGTAGGGAGCGTAGACCGTAATGCCGTCCTCTTCCACATAGAACTCGTCGACTCCCAAATCGATCATCTCCAACTCCAGTTCCTCGGCATCGGCGCCTGCCGCAGCCTTGAACTTGAAGATGCACTTGTGGTCGAACATGAAAGCCACCGAACCGCTGTTGCCCAGCGTACCGCCGCACTTGTTGAAGTGCATGCGCACGTTGGCCACCGTGCGGTTGGTGTTGTCGGTCGCAGTCTCGACCAGGAACGCCACGCCGTGGGGGCCGTAGCCTTCGTATACGACCTCCTTGTAATCGGCCGCGTCCTTCTCCGAAGCACGCTTGATGGCGCGTTCGACGTTCTCCTTGGGCATGTTCTCGGCCTTGGCGTTCTGGATCAGAATGCGCAGGCGCGTGTTGCCCGAGGGGTCGGGACCGCCCGCCTTTACGGCGATTTCGATCTCCTTGCCCAACTTGGTGAAAGTGCGGGCCATGTGTCCCCAGCGCTTCATTTTTCGCGCTTTGCGATATTCAAAGGCTCTTCCCATTGCTATTTCGTTTTTTTTTGGATTTTTCCGGTCGTGGCGCAAAGTTATAAAATTCGGAACAAAAACTAAGAATTCGGAATCAAAAAATCGCATCGCAGCCTCCCCGGCGAAGCGCATCTCCCGTCTGCGGCGCCTCCGGGAAGCCTATCTCCCGGCATTCTAACCTCTTGCGGACGCCAACCCGGATACACAAACGGAAAAACTGCCGAAATTTGCCATCGACGCAACCCAAATTTTCTATATATGGCAACGATCAAAGTAAAATTCCGCCCCTCGACGGTCGAGGGAAGAGAGGGTGTCCTGTTCTACCGGATCATCCGCAACCGCACGGCCCGACCGATCCGCACCGGCTACCGGCTCCTCCCCCAGGAGTGGAACGACCGCACCCGGCGCATCCTGCTGCCCCCGACGGGAGAGCGGCGCCGCTACCTGGCCGACCTGCAGGAGCGCATCGACCGCGACGTGGAGCGTCTTGAACAGACCATGAAACGACTCGAACGGCAGAATCCCGACTACACCCACGAAGAACTCGCAGCGGCCTTCGACACCCCGCCGACCGGTTTTTTCGAACTCATGCACGAAACCATCGCCCGCCTGCACGAACACGGGCGGCTGCGCACCGCCGAGACCTACGACACGACCCTGCGGAGCTTCACCCGCTTCCGCGGAGGCCGCAACCTGCAACCCGACGAGATGACCGCCGACGTGACGGCCGCCTACGAAACATGGCTCCGGGAAACGGGCGTCTGCAAAAACACCTCATCGTTCTACATGCGCATACTGCGGGCGGCCTACAATCGGGCCGTGGAGAAGGGGCTGGCGCTGCAGACCTACCCTTTCCGCCATGTCTACACAGGCATCGACAAGACGGTCAAGCGCGCCATCCCGCTGGAAGCCATACGCCGCATCCGCAACATGGAGCTGACCGGCAGCCCTGCGCTCGGATTCGCACGCGACATGTTTCTTTTCAGTTTCTACACCCGCGGCATGTCGTTCGTGGACATGGCCTTTCTCAGGCGTTCCGACCTGAAGGCGGGCATGCTGACCTACCGCCGGCAGAAGACGGGACAGCCGCTCGCCATCCGCTGGGAGCCATGCATGCAAGAGATCGTCGACCGCCACCCCAATGCCGGGACGGAGTACCTGCTGCCGATCATCCGCACGCCGGGCAACGAACACGGCCAATACAAAAACATCGGCTATCGGATCAACTGCGGGCTGAAAGCGCTGGGCAGACAGATCGGGCTCGAAGCGCCCCTGACGCTCTATGTCGCGCGCCACACCTGGGCCAGCATCGCCCGCAGCAAGGAGATCCCGCTCTCGGTCATCAGCGAAAGCATGGGCCACAACTCGGAAGCCACGACGCGGATCTACCTGGCTTCGCTCGACACCGCCACCGTCGATCGGGCCAACCGGCTGGTCATCGACGCGCTCGCCGGCCCCGAATAGACGGCGCTCCTTATTATAATAATAAAAGGTTCCCGACCGAGGTAACCGGAGGAAGACCCCGGCCAAAAAAAACAATCTGCTGTTTTGCAGCAGATTGACTTTGTACCCGGAGCCGGGGTCGAATGTCGGACTACGTCCGATTTCACCGAAGGGAGCGCCGCGGTCGTCGACATGACGGCGCGGGGTTCCGCGACCGAGGTAACCGGAGGAAGACCCCGGCACAAAAAAACAATCTGCTGTTTTGCAGCAGATTGACTTTGTACCCGGAGCCGGGGTCGAACCGGCACGACATTGCTGTCATTGGTGTTTGAGACCAACGCGTCTACCGATTCCGCCATCCGGGCAAACCGCATTCCATGTAGAATCGGGACTGCAAAGATAATAAAAATTCACGATTCGCAATCCTCCGTCGGCAATTATTTTCACGCAGGATAAGAAAACCCCGGAAACAGCGCCCGACAACCTGCAAGGCGAACACCGGAGGAAGAAAAGGAGGAAAGGCTGCGGGTAAGTAAGCAGCAATTGAAAGAGAAAGCGGAGCCCCGAAAAACGCCACCGGCCGCAAACTACACCTCGGGATGGAAGGACGTGCGGATTTTGCGCGCCCGGGCCTCGCCGACGAGAGCAGCGAGCTCCTCGAAACTGGCGGCCTTGACCTTGGCGACGGTGCGGAAGTGCTGCAGAAGCTCGCGGACGGTTTTTTCGCCGACGCCGGGAATCTGCTCCAGCTCGCTGTGGATGAAATCCTTGCTGCGTTTCTGACGATGGAAGGAGATCGCGAAACGGTGCACCTCCTCCTGTATATGCGAAAGCAGGTGGAAGAGCGGCGACGTGGGACGCAGCCCAACCAACAGGGGCGGATAACCGCAAAGCAGTTCGGCCGTGCGATGGCGGGCATCCTTGGCCAGACCGGCGATGGGAATGTCCAGCTGCAGATGCTCCAGCACCTCGTGGATGGCCCCCATCTGCCCTTTGCCGCCGTCGGCGATGATCAGATCGGGCAGTTCGGCACCCTCGGCCACCAGGCGGCTGTAACGCCGGTAGACGATCTCGCGCATGGAGGCGTAGTCGTCGGGCCCCTCGACGGTCTTGACATTGAAATGGCGGTACTCCTTGCGCGAGGGCTTGCCGTCGCGGAAGACCACGCACGACGCCACGGGATGGCTGCCTTGGAGGTTGGAGTTGTCGAAACACTCGATGTGGCGCGGCTGGCGGTCGAGGCGCAGTTCCTTCTGCAAGGCCGTCATCAGCCGGTCGGTGTGGCGCTCGGGATTCTTGATTTCGAGGTTCTTGAGCTGCTCGGCGCGGTAGATGCGGGCGCTCTTGCGCGAAAACTCCAGCAAATCGAGCTTCTCGCCCCGCTTGGGCACGGTGAAGGTCACACCGTCGAACAGCAGCGTCGTGGAAGGCAGGAAAGGCACGATCACCTCGCGGGCCAGCTCGCCGTCGGCAATGTTCTCGACCGCATGCTGGATGGCCAGCGTGAGCATGTCGCGCTCGTCGGCGCCGACTCCCGTCGAGAGACGCACGGTCGAAACGCCCACGACCGAACCGTGGCGGATGCGCACGAAGTTGCAATAGGCCACATCGTCGTCGGGCAGGAGCGAAAAGACGTCGACATCGACGATGCGGGCGCTGACGATCACCGACTTGCCGGCGTAGTGGTCCAGTGCGTCGATCCGCTGCTTGAAACGCTGCGCCTGCTCGAACTTCAGCGCTTCGGCGGCCCGGGCCATCTCGCCCTCGAGATAACTGCGCACCGGCCGCAGGTCGCCCTTGAGGATCGACGTCACGAGCTCCACCTGCCGGCCGTAATCCTCTTCCGACTGAAGCCCCACGCAGGGACCCTTGCAATTGCCGAGGTGATATTGGAGGCAGACCGAATATTTGCCGCGCGCGATCGACTCGGGCGCAAGGTTGAGCTTGCAGGTGCGCAGGGGCACCACCTCGCGGATGAACTCCAGCATGCTGTGCTGCATCATCATCGAACCGTAGGGACCGAAATATTGCGACCCGTCGCGCACGAGCTGCCGGGTCGACTGCACGCGCGGGAAGTGCTCGCGCCGCACCACGATCCAGGGGTAGGTCTTGTCGTCCTTGAGCAGGATGTTGTAGCGCGGCTGCAGAGTCTTGATGAGCGAATTCTCCAGCAGCAGGGCGTCGGTTTCGCTGTCGACGACGATGTGACGGATTTCGACGATCTGCTTCACCAGTACGCGCACCTTGGCGCTGTGCTCGCGGCTTTGCACGAAGTAGGACGACACGCGCTTGCGCAAGCTCTTGGCCTTGCCCACATAGATGATCTTGCCCGAGCGGTCCACGAACTGGTAGACGCCCGGCGACAGCGGCAGGAGAGCCACCTGCTCCTTGAGATCGGTTTTCGCATGTTCGGCCATACGAGACAAAGGTAAGCATTATGAATGTTTTCGGCAAGCCGAGCGCAGAGCCGAACTTGTTCGAGCTATGCCGAGGCGAGAAAACATGCCCAAAGGGAACGTTTTCGGCAAGCCGAGCGCAGAGCCAAGCCATGCTTGAGCTATGCCGAGGCGAGAAAACTTGCCCAAAGGGAACGTTTCCGGCAAGCCGAGCGCAGAGCCAAGCTTGCTTGAGCTATGCCGAGGCGAGAAAACTTGCCCAAAGGGAACGTTTCCGGCAAGCCGAGCGCAGAGCCGAACTTGTTCGAGCTATGCCGAGGCGAGAAAACATGCCCAAAGGGAACGTTTTCGGCAAGCCGAGCGCAGAGCCAAGCCATGCTTGAGCTATGCCGAGGCGAGAAAACTTGCCCAAAGGGAACGTTTCCGGCAAGCCGAGCGCAGAGCCAAGCTTGCTTGAGCTATGCCGAGGCGAGAAAACATGCCCCGAAAGAACGATTAGTCTGCCGCGCCAGAAACAGCCTGCACGGCACACGCTGCAAGCACGCCCGACAGACCCGGTACAAATCATCCGCAATATTGTTCTACCCATCTATATACTTGATGTACCGGCGTCCTTGGACCTGCATCCTGAATCCTGCATCCGACTGCTGCAACTCGCGGCTATGGCCGCGTATTCAAGTTCCGACCCACCCCCGAACCCCCGCCTCAGGCAGGGGGCTTCTGACGGAAATCCGACAGAAACGAAATTACAGCATTGTTGATACGACATGGTATATAATCGTGTTGTTTTAATTGTCCGAATGTATTATCTTTGCGCCGCAAACCGTTCATTTTCACGCCCGTTTCCGGAACCGGAAAAGTCCAAGGACTCGGTTGCGCCCGCACCCCCAATGAAAAACCTCGCTTTCAACCCCATGAAAAAACTGTTGCTGCTCTGTCCGCTCGCCCTGCTGGCCGCAGGGTGTTTCGACCGCGACTACGATCTGAGCGACCTGGACACCGGCCACATCGCCATCGGCGGCGACGCCTCGTGTTTCGAAGTGCCCCTGGCCTGCATCAAGGTGGCCCTCGACGACATCCACGATGACAAGGGCTCGCTCCGGCAGATGCTCGCCGAAGCCGACGTCTGGCTCCCCGCATCCCTGCCCGACGGCGCCGGCTGCGTGGACCTGCACCGCGTGCGCACCGAAGACGCCTACATGGGACGCCTGCTCGATGCGCTGATCGACGAGATGAAGCGCAACGAAGAGAAGCTCGCGCAGGTGGCCGACCTGGCCTGGAGCGACTACCGCATCAAGTTTCTGGCCACGCTGAACCTCCCCGACAACGTCTCCAAGACGCTGTTCCTGCAAACTTTCAAGGAGCAGTTCCGGACCGGCAGCACGCTCAGCGAAGCCATCCGCACCAAAACCGAAGAATCGGCCCGCAACTACCTGACGGCGCTCGACGTCGAGACGCTCGAATACGAACTGGGCGCGATCGACCTGGGCGACATGCTCGACATGCTGACCGCCAACCTCGATCCCGCAAACACCCCCGATCCGGTCAACACCCTCTCGATCGAGGGCGAGGTGATCAGTTCGCTGCCGATCACGCTCAACCTCTCGCCGTCGTTCGAGCCGGCCGACATCCGCGTGCCCACGTTCCTTATCGAAGCGGCCGACACCACGCAGCTCCCCTCGACCCGCATCTACGCCAAAGACCTTCGCGCGCTTTCCCGCGCCTCGAACGTCACGGTGCGCGTGCCGGTCGACCTGCAACACTACTATCCCGGCACGGTCATCGACCAGCAGAGTCCGGTCACCATCCGTCTGAGCCTGCGCAAGACCGGCGCCCTGAACCTCAACTACTGACAAGCGGCCTCATGAAAACACTCCGCATGCTCCTGGCGGCGCTCTTCCTGGCGACCGGCGCCGCAGCCCAGAACCCCACGGCCTACTTCATGGAGGGTTCGACGTTCCGCACGCAGTTCAATCCGGCGTTCGCACCCCTGCGTGGCTACTTCAACATCCCCGCAGCAGGCGGTATCGACGTCAACATGAACAGCAGCCTTGCGCTCGACGACGTGCTCTACCCGCGCAACGGCAAGCTCGTCACGATCTTCGACCGGTCGGTCACGGCCGACGAAGCCCTGCGCAACATCAAGGAGAACAACCTGCTCGGACTCGACGTCCGCACCAACATCCTCGGATTCGGCAAGTTCACCCGCAACCGCAAGAACTTCTGGGCCTTCGACATCAACCTGCATGCCGCGGCCGGAATCAACCTGCCCAAATCGCTGTTCGAATTCGTCAAGCGCGGCGAAGAAGGCGTCATCCGCAACTTCGGCGCTACGGCCAGCACCTACCTCGATGCAGGCTTCAGCTACTCGTTCCCGCTGCTGGGAGAGAAGCTCTACGTGGGCGCCAAAGCCAAGGTGCTGGTGGGTCTTGCCCGCGCCAAGGTCAATTTCGACTACATGAACGTCACCATGCACCAGGATCGCTGGGCCGTCGAAGCCAAGGGATCGATCGACGCCAACATTCCGGGCGCCGAGATCGACTACCGCACCGACGAATCGCAGCGCCCCTACTTCGGCATCGACGACATCGGCCTCGGCAGCATCAAACCCGCCGGCTACGGATTCGCCGTCGACCTGGGCGCGACGTACGACGTACTGCCCGACCTGCAAGTGTCGCTGGCGCTCACCGATCTGGGATTCATGAGCTGGAGCAAGACCAGCTCGGTGCGAGGTTACAGCACGGCTCAAGTCGAATATACAGGCATCACCTTGGAGAGCGGCGAAGTGGTCTCGTCGCCCGACTTCACGTTCGACGAGCTGCTGCGCTTCCGCCCGGACGACAGCCAAACGAAAGCCCGCATGCTGCACGCGTCGCTCAACGCCGGTGCGGAATACTTCGTGTGGGACCACCGTGTGGGATTCGGCCTGCTCTACCGCGCCCGCCTCGACGAATACAAGGCGCTGCACAGCGTCACCGGATCGGTCAACTTCTCGCCCGTGCGGTGGTTTACGCTCACGGCCGCCTACACGCTGGCGGCAGGCCGCGGACACAGCCTGGGACTCGCGCTGAACCTGTGTCCGGGATGGATCAACTTCTTCGTGGCCACCGACCTCGCCACGGCCCGGTTCACACCGCAGTACATTCCGGTCCGGCAGCGCTCGGCGAACGTGACCTTCGGCCTCGGATTCCCGCTCGGCAAACGCGGCCTGCGCATCCGCGACCGAAACCGCAACATCTGACGACCGGGAAGCGCGCTGTCAAGGCCCGCAGCATCGGTCAGAAAGAAACAAGCATGCCATAAAGCGACACGCCGCATTGCGCGCTTCGGCGACCGCAGCGGATTGCGGCGCAGCCGTTTACGGCAGGTGTGCGAACGGCCGCGCTCCCGCCCTGCCGATCACCGGATTTCAGACCAAGCCGCGCCGCGAAGCCGCGTATCCGTATCGAATAAGGTTCGCCGCCATACAGAAAAAAGCGGCGCCTTTCACCAGGAAAAGCCCGCCCCGTTAACTGTTTCGGGCGTACCCATACCAGAATCGGCCCGAGATATTGTTATTTCAGAATATTTGCTTATCTTTGTCACGAAAGAACACTTGATGTGCCCCGGAAGGGCCTACAAGCGACATATATTGCGATAGTCCGGTTCTCCGTGTGAAGTTGCGTCACTGAATTTTTGAATTCTTCGGCCGGGCTGTCGCAATTTTTTTGCCTTTTCCGATCGCTTTTTTGCTCTTTTCTGCTCAGAGCCGGAAGCATCCGCACCCCATACCGCACCGCCGACAGCCACGCGCGCAAGCTGAGCCCCGGCAGTCCGGACTCCGCCGGACAACACACCCGGAGCCCCGGTGCAAACCAACAAAAGCCCCGTGCTGCGTCCGCAACACGGGGTTTTCTTATGCTTCCGCCGCGACGAGCGGCCGCATCAGCACCTGCTCCATCAACTCGCGGCCCGATTCGAGAATCTCCGCAGCGCGGTAGAACTCGAAAATGCCGAAACGGTCCGAGGGTATCTCGATCAACATGTCGGGCGGATAGATCCGGCACATCAGCTGGGCGATGTGCTGCATCATGATCTCCGACGAAAAGGTGAGCAGATGATAGTAGTTGAGCGAACGGCTCTGCCCCGAAAAGGGGGCGCTCACGTCCACGGCCACCAACAGATCGCCGGGTTCGCGCACGACGCGGTTGACGGGCAGGGGGTTGACCGTCCCGCCGTCGACCAACACCATGCCGTTGAGCCGCACGGGCTGGAAAACCGACGGAATGGAGATCGACGAACGGATGGCATCGTAGAGCCCTCCATGGTCGAAAACCACCTCGCGGCCCGTCAGCAGATCGGCCGCCACGGCGGCGAAAGGCAGCGGCAGATGCTCGATCCGCACCTCGGGCACCAGCTCCTTCAGAGCCTTCATCACCCGGTTGCCCTTGACCAGGCCTTCGGAGCTGAAAGCCAGGTCGACCATGCTCAGCACCTTGTAGCGGTCCATGCTGCAAAGCCACTCTCTGAACTCTTCCAGGTGGCCCGCCGCATACATGCCGCCCACCAGCGCACCCATCGAAGTGCCCGCCACCGAGGCGATCTCGTAGCCGGCAGCTTCCAGCGCTTCGATGACCCCGATGTGGGCGATGCCGCGCGCGCCGCCGCCGCCCAACACCAGCGAGATCCGTTTCTTCTTCATAATCAAGAGGTATTTGTCATCCGTCGTTCACCATACGGCCGCCATTCGGGGCTGCCGTACTTCTGCACCGGCGCATCTCCCGCAGAGCGGAATGGCCGGCAGTTATTTTCCGCCTCCCCGTGCACGCATCGTGCCGAAGGAATCCCTGTCGTCGACCACCCGGTCCATCGGCGCATCGTGGGGCTCGGCCGGCAAATCCGCAACCAGCTGGTGAGCATAACACACCCCGATCCGGCACGCACGCATCCCGGGCTGCGCGAGGTAACGGTCGTAATATCCCCTGCCGCGCCCCAGCCGCAGGCCCGACCGGGCGAAAGCCACGCCCGGCACCACCAGCAGATCGATCTCCCCGGGCCGGCACCGCCCCGCCCGGGGGCCCGGCTCGGCAATGCCGAAAGCGCCGCAGACCATCGTCGCAGGATCGTAGTCGTAAAACTGCATCGTTTCGCCCTCGACCCGCGGCACGACGATGCGCTTCAACCGGCTCCAGGACGCCAGGACCGCCGCAGTGTCGGGTTCGTCGGCCAGCGAGCAGAACAGGGCCACGCACCGGGCCGCCGCAAACTCGGCCGAAGCGGCCACCTGCGCCCATATCCGCTCCGACGCTGCGCGGCGCTCGGTGTCGGACAACGCCCGGTTCGCCCGCTTCATGGCAACGCGTATCTCCTGCTTGGTCATAATCTCTATACTTTATGCAACAACATCCGCGGAATCCGGGCGCTGCGGCTCGCGGCCGACCGCCTGTTCCGTTTCACCTCCGCCCCGGCACACCGCCATTGGAGGGGCTCCGGCCGCAAAACCGAAACAAACCCGACCGGCACGGCACCGGCATACCGCTGCATGCGATCGTCAACCCTCGTTTTCAGCGCAAATTCCCCCGCGCCGCTATTGTTATTCTGCAAACAATGGCTATCTTTGCAACGTCGTCGCGAAGAAGACCGCCGCCCGGCGAAAGAGACTTCCGCCCTGCCGCCGCAACCGGCCCCCTGCTTCGTGCCGCAAAGGACAGCAACACAAACATCAACAAAAATAATCAATTTTATCGTTATGAGCTCTTTTCTCTGCAATTCTTCCGTGGGCAAGAAGCTGGTGATGAGCATTTCGGGCTGCGCGCTGGTGCTTTTCATCCTGTTCCACATGGCCATGAACATGACCGCGCTCTTCTCGCCCGAAGCCTACAACGCAATCTGCGGATTCCTGGGCGCCAACTGGTATGCGCTGGTCGGCACGGCCGGACTGGCCGCGCTGGTGGTGCTGCACTTCGCCTATGCGCTGATCCTCACGGTCAACAACTACCGCGCACGCGGCTCGCAGCGCTACGCCGTCACCGTACAGGAGAAAGGCGTGAGCTGGGCCTCGAAAAACATGCTCGTGCTGGGCTTCATCGTGCTGGGCGGCCTGGGTCTGCACCTCTTCAACTTCTGGGCTAAGATGCAGCTCGTGGAGCTGACGGGCGCGCACACCAACTCGCTGGGCCTGGCTCCCACCGACGGTGCGGCGCTGATCGCCTACACCTTCTCGCAGTGGTACTATGTGGCTCTCTACCTGGTATGGTTCGCGGCGCTGTGGTTCCACCTCACGCACGGCGTGTGGTCGATGTTCCAGACCGTGGGCTGGGCCAACGACACGTGGTATCCGCGCCTGAAGTGCATCTCCAACCTCGTCGCTACGATCATCTTCCTCGGCTTCGCCGCCGTGGCGGTCTTCTACTTCATCCGGAGCCTTTGCCCCTGCTGCGCAGGCAGCTGCTAAATCCGCATTCACCCGTAACAACAAACCGTACGAACATATGGCACTGAAATTAGATGCTAAAATTCCCGCCGGCGAACTTGCCCAGAAGTGGAGCAACCACAAGGCGGCGATCAAGGTCGTAAGCCCGGCCAACAAACGCAAACTCGACGTCATCATCGTCGGAACGGGCCTGGGCGGCGCCTCCGCAGCCGCTTCGCTCGGCGAACTGGGCTACAACGTCAAAATCTTCTGCATCCAGGATTCGCCCCGCCGCGCCCACTCGATCGCGGCGCAGGGCGGTATCAACGCTGCGAAGAACTACCAGAACGACAACGACTCGGTATACCGCCTCTTCTACGACACGATCAAGGGCGGCGACTACCGTGCCCGCGAAGCCAACGTCTACCGCCTGGCCGAGGTGTCGAACCTCATCATCGACCAGTGCGTGGCCCAGGGCGTACCCTTCGCCCGCGAATACGGCGGCCTGCTGGCCAACCGCTCGTTCGGCGGCGCGCAGGTATCGCGCACGTTCTACGCCCGCGGCCAGACGGGCCAGCAGCTCCTGCTGGGCGCCTATGCGGCCCTCAACAAGGAGATCGCCGCCGGCTCGGTGAAGAGCTATCCGCGTCACGAGATGCTCGACATCGTCATCGAAGACGGCGAAGCCAAGGGCATCATCGCCCGCAACCTGGTGACGGGCGAAATCGAACGCCACGGAGCCCACGCCGTCGTGATCGCCACGGGCGGCTACGGCAACGTCTTCTTCCTCTCGACCAACGCCATGGCGTCGAACGGCTCGGCCGCATTCCAGTGCTACCGCAAGGGCGCCGGCTTCGCCAATCCCTGCTTCACGCAGATCCACCCCACCTGCATCCCCGTGCACGGCGACCAGCAGTCGAAACTGACCCTCATGTCGGAGTCGCTGCGCAACGACGGCCGCATCTGGGTGCCGAAGAAGCTCGAAGACGTCAAGGCCATCCGCTCGGGAGCCAAGAAACCCTCGGACATCGCCGAGGAGGACCGCGACTACTACCTGGAGCGCCGCTACCCGGCGTTCGGCAATCTGGTGCCGCGCGACGTGGCATCGCGCGCCGCCAAGGAGCGCTGCGACGCCGGCTACGGCGTGAACGAAACGGGACTGGCCGTCTTCCTCGACTTCAAGACCGCCATCGAGCGTCTGGGCAAGGAGATCATCAAGCAGCGCTACGGCAACCTCTTCGACATGTATGAGGAGATCACCGACGTGAGCCCCTACGAGGAGCCGATGCAGATCTTCCCGGCCGTGCACTACACGATGGGCGGCATCTGGGTCGACTACAACCTCATGACCACCATTCCGGGACTCTACGCCATCGGCGAAGCCAACTTCTCGGACCACGGAGCCAACCGTCTGGGCGCTTCGGCCCTGATGCAGGGTCTGGCCGACGGCTACTTCGTACTGCCCTACACCATCGGCGACTACCTCTCGCACAAGATCCAGGCTCCGAAGGTGAAGACCGACACGCCGGCCTTCGACGAAGCCGAGAAAGCGGTGAAAGAGAAGATCGCCAAACTCTTCTCGATCAAGGGCAAGCAGTCGGTGGACGACATCCACAAGAAGCTGGGACACATCATGTGGGAGAACGTCGGCATGGCCCGCACGAAGGAATCGCTCGAAAAAGCCATCGTCGAAATCCAGGCTCTGCGCACGGAATTCTGGCAGGATGTCAAGCTCACGGGCGAGGAGAACGAATTCAACGTCGAACTGGAGAAAGCCCTGCGTCTGGCCGACTTCCTGGAGCTGGGCGAGCTGATGGCCCGCGACGCACTGAACCGCGAGGAGTCGTGCGGCGGACACTTCCGCTCGGAACACCAGACCGAGGAGGGCGAAGCCAAGCGCGACGACGAAAACTTCGTCTATGCCGCCGTGTGGGAATACAAGGGCATGGACCAGGCTCCGGAGCTGAACAAGGAACCGCTCAACTTCGAGTTCGTACACCCGGCCCAGCGCAACTACAAGGACTAAGGCTTTCTGACGTACAATATTAAAGACAATTCGGAATCATGAATTTCAATCTGAAAATATGGCGTCAGAAGGACGCCAAGTCGAAGGGCGCTTTCGAGACCTACCGGGTCGAGAACATCTCGGCCGACACGTCGTTCCTCGAAATGCTCGACATTCTGAACAACAACCTTATCCACGAGGGCAAGGAACCCGTGGCTTTCGACCACGACTGCCGCGAAGGCATCTGCGGCATGTGCTCGCTCCATATCGACGGCCGGGCCCACGGTCCGGGCGACGGTGCGACGACCTGCCAGATCTACATGCGCAAGTTCAAGGACGGCGCGACGATCACCATCGAGCCGTGGCGCTCGGCGGCGTTCCCCGTCATCAAGGACCTGGTGGTGAACCGCTCGGCCTACGACGAGATTCTCCAGGCCGGAGGCTTCATCTCGGTGCGCACCAACTCGGTGCCCGATGCCAACGCCATTCCTATCCCGAAGGCCGACGCCGACGAATCGATGGATGCCGCGGCCTGCATCGGCTGCGGTGCCTGCGCAGCGACCTGCAAGAACGGTTCGGCCATGCTTTTCGTGGCAGCCCGCGTCTCGTCGCTGGCCAAGCTGCCCCAGGGCCGTGTAGAGGGTGCCCGTCGTGCCAAGGCGATGGTCGCCAAGATGGACGAACTGGGATTCGGCAACTGCACCAACACCGGTGCCTGCCAGGCCGAATGCCCGAAGTCGATCTCCATCGCACACATCGCCCGGCTCAACCGCGAGTTCCTCTCGGCGAAGTTCGAAGACTGACGGACCTCCGTCCGACACAGCAAGCGGAATCCTTACGAAGGGTTCCGCTTTTTTCATGCAGCTGCGGCACCGCATACGTCATTGCACCGCACCGACAGCCGTGCGAAAAACCGCATCGCACCCAGGCGTGAAAACAAAAGGCTCGGGAACTCCGCTGACCGCCCGCGCAGAAAAAGCGCCTGCAGACGTATCGGATGAAGCTCTATTATACATAGGTAACCACGCTCTGCCCACCGCAAAACAAGAAAAAAGCAACTTTTATCGAAAAATTCAATACTTTGCATTGCATAATACCAAAAAGAGCATTATATTTGCAATGTAAAAATAGCAAAAACGCAACAACAAACCCTGTAACCCCTGTCGGACCATGAAAGAAACGATCCAAGCAAACATCGGCTCGGTGGCCTTTACGCTCGACCGCGACGCCTACACGCTGCTGAAAGATTATATGGATGACATCCGCAGCCGTCTCCCGAACGATGACACGGAGACGCTCGACGACATCGAACGCCACTTCGCCGAGATCTTCCACGAACGGATCACCTCGCCGATGCAGGTGGTCACGCTGGAGATGACCCGCACCGCCATCGACCGCATGGGCTCGCCGGCCGACTTCGGCGAAAAACACGCTTCGGCCGCTGCCGCCACGCCGCCCCGTGGACTGCGTCGATCATGCACCGACCGCGCGCTGGCCGGCGTATGCGGAGGTCTGGCCGAATTCTTCGGCATCGACTCGCTGCTGGTACGCATCGTCACCCTGCTGCTGATCCTCTGCGGCGGACTCTCCGTATGGATCTACGTCATCCTGTGGATCATCGTACCCGAAGCGCCGCAACGCACCTTCCGACCGAACCGAAAAAACCGATAAATACCATGACAGACAAAAAACAACGACTCTATCGCTCGCGCCGCGCCGTAGTGGCCGGCGTCTGCGGAGGCCTGGCCGCCTACTTCGGACTGGACACGGGACTCGTGCGCATCGCCGCCCTGATCCTCTTCCTCTTCGGAGGACTGTCGCTCTGGGCCTACATCATCCTCTGGCTCCTCATTCCGCTGGAGCCCAAACAATCAAACCCCTGAATCCCATGGCTGAAGACAACGTAAAAGCACAGATGCGCAAAGGCATCCTGGAGTATTGCATTCTGGCCATACTCTCCCGCGAGGACTCCTATGCGCCGAAGATCATCGCCGAGCTCAAGCAGGCCGAGATGATCGTCGTGGAGGGGACGCTCTACCCCATCCTCACCCGGCAGAAAAACGCCGGACTTCTGACCTACCGCTGGGAGGAGTCGCCGCAAGGACCTCCCCGCAAATACTACACGCTGACCGAAAAGGGGCATGCCTACCTGGCCAACCTGGACGACGCGTGGAACGAGCTGGTCGGGCAGATCCGCACCATCCGTCACGGCAAAACCGAAAACTAACCCCTCAAAAATCCCCGAGTCATGAAAAAGTTCATTATTCTTATCTTAAGTCTCGCCCTGCTCTCCGCCGTCGTAGGCTCCGTCATCGGTGTACAGGCTTCGAATCTGACCGAACTCTTCGCCAAAGGCCGCACCACCAAGGGCAGCGGCAAAATCGTCTCCCGCACGCAGACCGTCGGCAAGTTCGACGCCGTCAGCGTCTCGCGCGCCATCCGCGTGAAGATCGGCAACACCCGCAGCAACGACCTGCTGATCGAAGCCGACGACAACCTGCTGGACAAGGTCGTGGCGGAGGTCGACGACGAGGGAACGCTGGTCATCGGATTCGACAAGTCGGTGGGCAGCCTGACCGACCACCATGTTGCGGTGACGGTACCCTACAACAAGCGGATCAACACCCTCAAGGCATCGAGCGCGGCGCTCATCGTCTGCGAACCGGAACTCACGGCCCGCAAAATATCGCTCAAGGCATCGAGTTCCGCGCGCATCGAAGCCGATGCCGCATGTTATGACTGCGAAGCCGACGCCAGCAGCGCCGCCTGCATCAAAGGCGCGTTCAAGGCCGAAGAGTGCAGCTTCGACGCCTCGAGCTCGGCACGCATCACCGCCGACGTCACGACCGCCGACTGCGAACTGAAACTCTCGAGCGCCGCCGAACTGATTGTGAAAGGCTCGGCCGACCGCTGCGAAGGCAGACTCTCCTCGGCCGCCGCGCTGCACGGCGAAGAATTCGCGGTCCGCAATGCCGACATACGCACTTCGAGCGGCTCGTCGGCGCACATCTTCTGCACCGAAAACCTCCGGGCCAACGCCTCGAGCGGCAGCAGCATCCGCTACACCGGCGACTGCAACGCGACCTCCAGCAGCTCGAGCGGCGGCAGCATCCGCAAAAAATAACCCTTCCAACACACCGCAAACATGAACGAGGTAAAAAAATGCAGTCTTTCGGGCGTAGCGTTCACCATGGACGTCGACGCCTACGAAACGCTCGACGAATACATCGAAACGCTCAAAAAAAGCTATGCCGATTCGGCCGACAGCGCTGAGATCGTGGCCGACATCGAAGCCCGCATCGCCGAACTGATCCTCTCGGTGCAGGACAACACCCGCGTGGTGAACCTGCCGCTCATTCTGGACATCATCCACCAGATGGGTTCGGCCGAGGAGATCTCCGACACCGATCCGGCGGGCGACCGGCGCGGACCCCGCATCCCGCGGCGGCTCTACCGCGACACGGAAAACGCCAAGCTGGGCGGCGTCTGCTCGGGCATCGGCAAATACTTCGACATCGACCCCTCGTGGGCGCGGCTGGCGCTCTTTCTGCCGCTGCTGCTCACCTGCATGCAGACCATCCCCGTGCTGCGCTGGCTCGGACCCACGATGGGCAACCTCTTCGGCGTCTTCATCATCTGCTACCTGATCATGTGGTTCACCGTGCCTGCGGCCCGCACCGCACGTCAGAAGCTGGAGATGAACGGCGAACGCATCACCGAACGCTCCATCCGCCAGACCACCGAACGCACGGCCTCCGACGGCGACCCCGACAGCCGGGCCAAACCCCTTGTGGCGCAGGCCGTGTCGGGCATCGGCCAGATCGTGCTGATCCTCTGCAAGCTGCTGGCCGGCGCCGTGGTCTTCGGTCTTATCCTGACAGCCTGCATGCTGATCATCGGGCTCTTCGCCATAGCGGTGGGCGGCCGCGACATGCTGATCATGTCGGACGTCCTGGGCGGAATCAACCTGTGGATACCCATCCTCGGCATCATTGTTGCACTGCTGCTGGTCATCCTGCTGATCTACGTGACGATGTGCATGATCGCATCGCGCAAACCGGGCGGAAAAACCATCCTCGGCATCTTCCTGGCGTGGATTCTCTGCATCGTGGCGCTGGGATGCCTCGCAGTCCGGGAACACGCCGTCGACCGCGTGCGCCAGAAAATCGAGCCCGCGGGCCGCATGCTCGACCGCGAAGTGATCATCGAAGGCGACACCACCACGCTGCGGCAAATGTTCGAAGAATTCGAAGACGAAAAGATCGTCGAGGACAACCTCCGCACGGTGCACATCAGCGTACCGTCGAAGCAGATCGAAATCGTGGTCGACAAGGAGCAGTCGCGCATGGACATCACGGCCGGCGGCAAACAGATCACCCTCTATGCCGACGAAGCCGACAACGAAGCGGTCCTGCGAATGATCGAAAAGTCGGGAAAAGAGTCGTAAAGGAGCAACAAGCCAGTTTTTAGAATAAAAAGTTTTTTTCGGAGCACGGACGGGCCGCCAGGTTCGTCCGTACTTGTTCGCAGGCCGCCGCCACGGCCGTCCGCCCCCGAAAAACCATTCTGCACCGGGGAGTCCCGACAGAACCGGCCGGCGCACCGTGCCGCCGCCGTTCGCCGCCGTTCGCCGCAAAAACCGCCTCGCCGATCGAGAGACCGCGGCCCGCTTTTTGAAAAATTTGAAATAATGCGTATCTTTGGCTGTGCCGAAAATACTCCGTTCCGGCCGCGGACCGTTCGGTTCAGCGCCGGGCCCGCAGGTATCTTCGGCTTTCCACGAACGGCTTCGCCGCGGCAGAATCGGATTCCGAACGCTTCTGCGCCCGGCCGGAGCCAATCCGGGAACGGTCCAACCAACGCTCAAACAACAGAGAAAAGCATGGCAGAAATCAAATGTATCGGTGTTCTGACGTCGGGCGGCGATGCCCCCGGCATGAATGCGGCCATCCGCGCAGTGACGCGCAGCGCCATCTACAACGGATTTGCGGTGAAAGGCATCATGCGCGGCTACAAGGGGCTGGTGTACAATGAAATCGTAGAATTCAAGTCGCAGAGCGTCAGCAACATCATCCAGCTGGGCGGCACCATCCTCAAGACGGCCCGCTGCAAGGAGTTCGCCACGCCCGAAGGCCGCAAGCAGGCATACGACAACATGGTCGCCGCCGGCATCGACGCCCTGGTGGTCATCGGCGGCGACGGCTCGCTGACGGGCGCCGGCATTTTCGCGCAGGAATACAACGTACCGGTCGTAGGACTGCCCGGCACCATCGACAACGACCTGGGCGGCACCGACTCGACGATCGGCTACGACACGGCGCTGAATACGATCATGGAGTCGGTCGACAAGCTGCGCGACACGGCTTCGAGCCACGAACGGCTCTTCTTCGTGGAGGTGATGGGCCATACGGCGGGCTATCTGGCTCTCAACAGCGCCCTGGCGACGGGCTCCGAGGCGGCGATCATCCCCGAAATGGAGACCGAAGTCGACCAGCTGGCCGAACTTATCAACCATGGCTTCCGCAAGAGCAAGAACTCGGCGATCGTCATCGTGGCCGAGAACCCCAAGACGGGCGGTGCCACGGCCCTGGCCGAACGCGTGAAGAAAGAGTTCCCGCAATACGACGCCCGCGTCACGATCCTGGGCCACATCCAGCGCGGCGGCTCGCCCACGGCCTTCGACCGCATTCTGGCCTCGCGCATGGGCGAATCGGCCATCGAGGCGATCATGGAAGGACAGCGCAACGTGATGATCGGCACCGAAAACGGCCGCATCGTCTATGTACCTTTCTCCAAGGCCGTGAAGCACAACAAAGGCATCGACCGCAACCGCATCGACCTTGTGAAGATTCTTTCGATATAAAACGCACCTTTTCTTAAGCCGAGGGCAGAACCGAACTTGTTCGGGCTATGCTCAAGGCGGGAAAAGCTACTGAAAAAAGAACCCCGCAGCACCCAAACTACGCTGAAAATGAAACATGTGATAGGTATCGGCAATGCCCTGACCGACATGCTGGTCAACCTCAAGACCGACTCCGTGCTGGAGCGCTACGACCTGCCCAAAGGCTCGATGAGCCTGGTAGGCAACCGCCTGCAGACCGAAATCTCCAAATCGGTGGCCGGACTCCCCTACTCCCTTTCGCTGGGCGGATCGGCCGGCAACACCATCCGCGCCATGGCGCAGCTGGGCTGCAAGGTGGGCTTCATCGGCAAGGTGGGACAAGACACCACGGGCGACTTCTTCGTGCAGGCGCTCGAAAACCTCAAGGTTGCTCCCAAGGTGTTCCGCGGCAAGGAACGCTCAGGCAAATGCGTGTCGCTCATCTCGCCCGACGGCGAACGGACCATGGTCACCCACCTGGGTGCCGCCCTCGAACTGGAAGCCGCGGAAATCGGCCCCGCTCTTTTCGACGGCTACGACTGCCTCTACATGGAGGGTTATCTGGTACAGAACCAGGAACTGATCCACACGGCCGCCAAGACGGCCAAAGCGTGCGGACTGAAAGTGGCGCTCGACCTGGCGAGCTTCAACATCGTGGCGGAAAACCTGGAGTTCCTGCGCAAGCTGGTGCACGACTACGTGGACATCGTCTTCGCCAACGAAGACGAAGCCAAGGCCTTCACCTGCGAGGCCGAACCGCTGAACGCCCTGCAGATGATCTCGGAAATGTGCGAACTGGCCATCGTGAAGATCGGCACGCGCGGCGCTCTGATCAAACAAGGCGAAGAGGTGGTCCACGTCGGCATCATGGCCGCAGCCAAACGGGTGGACACCACCGGCGCCGGCGACTTCTATGCCGCCGGATTCCTTGCGGGCATGTGCGACGGGCTCTCGCTGCGCCAGTGCGGCACCATCGGCGCCATCACGGCCGGCAAGGTCATCGAGGTGGTCGGCACGACTTTCGGAGACGAAGCGTGGAAAGACATCTACCGCCTTGTCAACAAGGTCAAGACCGAAAAATATCTGTTCTGACGGAAAAAGAACCGGCGCCCCATCGCGGGCAGCCGCTCATCGGAAAGGAGTTCGGGAGGCCGGACTCCTTCTCTTATTTTCCTATTTCCCGAGAAGGCCGCAGGTGATCTGCCAGCGCATGCGCAGCAGCCACCGCGCCTGCACGGGGCGGAGCGTCAAACAAAGCAACAGCGTAGCGCCCCATTTGAGCACCTCCCGGAACCCGGACTTCCACCGCCGCCGATGGATGACGGCCCGCAGGCGCTGGCTCCGGCCGACATTGTAACACAGCCGCCGGAAATAGGATTCGCTGAGCTTTTCGGGCGGAATGATGTGCCACATCACCGCATCGGGAACGTACCAGATCGTTTCGCCGCCGCGCAACAAGCGCTCGAACAGATCGTTCTCCTCGCCGCCGATCAACTCGCGGCCCACGCGCCCCAGTGTTGCATCGAACCCGCCGTAGGCCAATGCCACGGAGCGCCGCAGCGCCATGTTGCCGCCGCCCGGCACCCGGCCGAGCGGGAACGTACGCACCGCAGGGCCGAAATCCATAGGATTGGCCACGGGCATCTCCGTGAACTTCGACATCCAGCGCGGCCGTCCGGTCACATATTCAGCGATGATGCGTCCGCCGGCCACGGTGGCTTCAGGATGCTCGTCGAAGAAAGCAAGGTAGGCAGCCAGGAATCCTTCGTTGATCCGCTCGTCGTCGTCGATCCAGGCTGTCAGTTCGGCGCGCGCCTCGCGCAGACCGCGGTTGCGGGCATGGGAGACCCCGGCTTCGGGTTCGTGCACCATGCGCAGGCCGAACCCCGGATGCTCTGCCGCGAAAGCCGCGAAGCACGCCGTCGTGTCGTCGGTCGAAGCATTGTCCACAACGACGCACTCCCACACGGCGGGATCGAGCGTCTGACGGACCACCGAACGCAGCGCCGCCACCAGCTGTTCGGCCCGGTTGTGCGTGGGAATGATGAGCGAAAGTCGAATCATGATGCGAATATAACAATTTATCGGCAAAACCAGCCCGACACCACGATTCTTGATCGGCGATTCTTGATTTTTGATGCTCCTTGGCCGCATCGAAGACGCGCGCGCCCGGCAATACCCAATGTTTTCCTGCCATTGCATCCGACTTTGGCTGCGCCCAAGATACTCCGTCTCGGCAAAATGCAAATAAAATTTGCTTTTGCGCTCGACTTATTCGACTTTGGCTGCGCCCAAGATACTCCGCCTCGGCAAAATGCAAATAAAATTTGCTTTTGCGCTCGACTTATTCGACTTTGGCTGACGCCCAAGATACTCCGTCTCGGCAAAATGCAAATAAAATTTGCTTTTGCGCTCGACTTATTCGACTTTGGCTGCGCCCAAGATACTCCGTCTCGGCAAAATGCAAATAAAATTTGCTTTTGCGCTCGACTTATTCGTATCTTTGTACTTTAAGCAAGATACTTTTATGGCAGACCTTTCCATTCTGAACCGCCTCGACGGTCTGAAACTCAAGTACGAGGAGACGGGGCAGAAACTCACCGACCCCGAAGTCATCGCCGACGTCAAGCAGTTCGTACAACTCAACAAGGAGTACAAGGAACTGGAACCGATCATCGAGACCTCCGAGCGTTTCCGCACGGCCATCGCCAACCTGGCCGAAGCCAAAGACATACTCCTCAACGACAAGGACGAGGAGATGCGCGAAATGGCCCGCGAGGAGATCGCCGAACTCGAACCGGCCATCGAACGCATGGAGGAGGAGATCAAGCTGCTGCTGATCCCCAAGGACCCCCAGGACTCGAAGAACGCCATCGTGGAGATCCGCGGCGGCACGGGCGGCGACGAAGCGGCCATCTTCGCAGGCGACCTGCTGCGCATGTACACCAAGTATGTCGAGTCGAAAGGGTGGCGCTACGAACTCACCTCCTTCTCGGAAGGCGCCGCCGGCGGCTACAAGGAAGTGGTGATGAAAGTCTCGGGACAGAACGTCTACGGAACGCTCAAGTACGAATCGGGCGTCCACCGCGTGCAGCGCGTGCCGCAGACCGAGACCCAGGGACGCGTCCATACCTCGGCCGCCTCGGTGGCCGTGCTGCCCGAAGCCGAGGAGTTCGACATCGAAATCTCGATGAACGACATCCGCAAGGACATCTTCTGCGCCTCGGGCCCCGGCGGACAGTCGGTCAACACCACCTATTCGGCCATCCGACTGACCCACATCCCGACGGGCATCGTCGTGCAGTGCCAGGACCAGAAATCGCAGCTCAAGAACTTCGACAAGGCGTTCGAGGAACTGCGCACGCGCGTCTTCAACCTGGAATACTCCAAGTATCTGGACGAAATCGCCTCGAAGCGCAAGACGATGGTCTCGACGGGCGACCGCTCGGCCAAGATCCGCACCTACAACTATCCGCAGGGACGCATCACCGACCACCGCATCAACTACACGATATACAACCTGGCGGCCTTCATGGACGGCGACATCCAGGACTGCATCGACCATCTGATCGTGGCCGAGAACGCCGAACGACTCAAAGAAAGCGAATTGTAAAGGCAATTTTCCCCGGACGAACCGCGTTCGGTCCGAAAACGTCCGTCATGATCCGCATCCTCACGCTCCTGGCCGCCCTGCTTGCCGTTGCGCCCCTGGCCGCGCAGAAACCGCTCTACCTCGTCAACGGCTCGCCGCGCGACGAAATCGCTTCGATCCCGCCCGACGACATCGAATGCATCGAAGAACTGCCGGCCGACGAGGAGACCATCGCCCGTTTCGGCCCCGAAGCCACCAACGGAGTGATTCTCATCACACTGCGCTACGACTCGAACGCCCGCTTCGGCATCGATTCGCTCACGCTGGGCAGCTACATTGCGGCGCAGGTGAAGTGGGGCGACGACGAACCGCCGGCACGCGTCGCCCTGCGCTACAAAATCACGCCCGACGGCGAAACGCAAGTCACCGAAGTGCTCGAAGCTACCGACGGGCGGCTCAAAAGGCGTGTGCTGAAAGCAATAGCCGAAGCGCCGCGGTGGCAGCCGGCTCTCAAGGCGGGACGGCCCGTCGAAAGCGAAGGAGTGGTGACCGTCCGGCTGCCCGAAGGCAAACCCATGCCGGGCGAACCCTATCTGCGCATACGATAAACCCGAACCGTCGCCGCAACACCTGTCGGCGACGAAACATCCGAATACACCCTATCATGAAAACCAACTCGTTCTCCGCCTGGGTACTCGCCGTACGGCCCTACAGCCTCGGGGCGGCGGTCATCCCCGTAGCCGTCGGTTCGGCCATGGCCTGGACCGACGGAGGCTTCCATCCGGCGATCGCCCTGCTGTGCCTGTTTTTCGCCGTGCTGACCCAATGCCTGGCCAATCTGGTCAACGACCTCTGCGACTTCCTGCGCGGCGCCGACCAGCCCGACCGGCTCGGCCCCGACCGCGCCTTCGCCAAAGGCTACATCACCCTTCCCGCCATGAAGGCCGGCATCGCCGGCTTCACGATCGCCGCCGGAGCCGTCGGCTGCAGACTGCTCTTTTTCGGCGGCTGGAAACTCATCATCGTGGGGCTCGTCTGCCTGCTGTTCGCCTATCTCTACACCGCCGGACCGTGGCCGCTGGCCTATCACGGACTGGGCGACGCGGCCGTGGTGACGTTTTTCGGACTGATACCGGCCTGCTTCACCTATTATATTCAGACGGGCGACTGGAACCGGCAGATAACCGCGGCGGCGCTGGCCTGCGGACTGATCATCGACACCATGCTATGGATCAACAACTTCCGCGACCGCGCCGAAGATGCCCGCTGCGGCAAACGCACCTTAGTCGTCCTGCTGGGCGAACAAGTCGGCCGCTGGGGCTACCTTGTGCTCGGCATCGCAGCCCTGACGCTCTGCCTGACGCTCGCGCCCGACGGCCGGCTGTGGGCGGCCCTGCTGCCGCTGCTCTACGGCATTCCGTTCTTCCGGACGTGGCGCAAGATGATCCGCATCGACCACGGCGACGAACTCAACGTCTGCCTGGGCGAAACGGCCCGCAACATGCAGCTGTTCGGACTGCTGCTCACCATCGGCATCCTTCTGGGCTGACATTATGGCCGAACCCCGCCCCGTCACCCTGCGCGAACTGCTGCGCGACGTCAAACAGACGCTCGACGAGCAGTTCGAACTGCCCGTGTGGGTGATCGCCGAAATCTCGGAACTCAAGGTCAACTACTCGGGGCACTGCTACCTGGAGCTGGTGGAAAAAGGGGGCGACAACGGCGTTCCGACGGCTCAGGCGCGCGCCATGATCTGGAGCAGCGCCTACCCTCGCCTGGCAACCCGGTTCGAAACCGAAACGGGGCGCAAGCTGGAACGGGGGCTGCGGATTCTGGCCAAGGCGTTGGTCACCTACCACGAAATCTACGGTTTTGCGCTCCAACTCACCGACATCGACCCGAGCCACACGCTGGGCGACATGGAGCTGCAACGGCAGGAGACCATCCGCCGCCTGCAAGACGACGGGGTGTGGGAGATGAACCGCCAGCTTGCGGCGCCGGCCGGCATCCAACGCATCGCCGTGGTGTCGAGCGCCCAGGCCGCTGGCTACCGCGACTTCTGCAAGGAGCTGCAAAAGAGCCCCTACCGGTTCCGGCCCACGCTTTTCGATGCCTTCGTACAAGGTGCCGAAGCCGAAAGCTCGGTCATCGCCGCACTATGCCGGATTGCCGAACGGCAGGATGAATTCGACGCTGTGGCGCTTATCCGCGGCGGCGGATCGGCCAGCGACCTCAACTGCTTCAACGCCTACCGGCTCTGCTCCTACGTAGCGCAGTTTCCGCTGCCGGTGCTGACCGGCATCGGGCACGACAAGGATACGAGCGTCGCCGACATGGTGGCCTTCGTCTCGCTGAAAACCCCCACCGCCGTAGCCGGCTGGCTCGACGAACGGGCGGGACAGCTCCACGGAGCCCTCGACACGGCGGCGCTGCGTCTTGCCGAAGCCACCCGCACCCGCACCCACACCGCGGCACTGGAACTCGAAAAACGGCTGGGCGACCTGCGGAAACTGAGCGCCGAATGCCTGGCACGCGAAAAGATGCGCCTGGAGCGGCTGATCGGCCGGCCGGCCGAAACGGCGCGCGAATTGCTGGCCCGTCAACGCATGCGGCTGGACAACGCAGCCGACATGGTGACCTCCCACGCTCCCGAACGCCTGCTCCGGCTGGGATTCGCCCTGCTCCGCAGCGGCGGCCGCACCCTCACCTCGGCACGCGGAATACGCAAGGGCGACGAAGTGGAAATCCGCCTCCCGGACGGCACCCTGACCGCTACAGTCACCGACAAGACATACGACCGATAGAGCCCCGGCGCCCGGCCGAACGAGAGGGACCGCAGCTGCCGGCACACCGAATTCAACCAACGCAACCGATATGGCAAAAAAAGAGCTGACCTACGAAGAAGCGATGACCCGGGTCGAGGAGATTCTGGGCCGCATCCAGCGCGAGGAGGTCACCGTCGACTCCCTGGCCGCCGAAATCAAGCGCGCCACCGAACTGATCGCCGCCTGCAAAGCGCGCCTGCTGAAAGCCGAAACCGAAGTGGACAAAATACTGGAATAAGATGAAACGACTGATTCGCTGGGCCCTGAACCACCTGCCGCGCCCCGTGCTGCAACGCATGGCCGGATGGGCCGTGCCGCTTGTCGGGCTGTTCTACCGGGGACGCGGCGCGGAATGCCCCGTGTGCGGCGCCCGGTTCCGCCGGTTCCTCCCCTACGGCTATGTACACGCACGGTCCAATGCGCTGTGCGCCAAGTGTCTTTCGCTCGAACGCCACCGCCTGCTGTGGCTTTACCTCACACGCGAGACCGATCTGCTGCGCACCTTCCCGCAGACGCTCCACATAGCCCCCGAAGTGTGCATCATGCGCCATCTGAAGCCCCATTTCGCGGCGCATCCCGAACGCTACGTCACCGCCGACCTTGAAAGCCCGCTGGCCGACCTGCACTTCGACGTGCAACGGATTCCGCTGGCCGACGCCTCGGTCGACGTAGTGATCTGCAACCACCTGCTGGAACATGTGGCCGACGACCGCCGTGCCCTGCGCGAACTGCACCGCATTCTGCGTCCCGGGGTGGGGTGGGGAATTCTGCTGTCGCCCGTGGACCTGAACCGCGAAACGACCTACGAAGACGACACGATCACCGACCCGGAACAGCGCACCCGCATCTTCGGGCAATACGACCACCGGCGCATCTACGGCCGAGACTATGCCGACCGCCTGCGCGAAGCCGGATTCGAAGCCCGCGACATCGACTACGCGGCCGCATTCACAGCAGAAGAACGGACCCGCTTCGCTCTGCCGGCGGACCACATCTACGTAGTACGCAAGAAGTAAAACGGAACCGGCCCCCGAAGAAAGAGAGCCGGCGTCGCATGCACCCCAAAATGAAAACGGATGCCGCAAATGCGGCATCCGTTTTCCGATTGCATCGGGAGACTATTTCTCCGACGACGAAGTCATGCGCTTCTCCTTGATGCGGGCTTTCTTGCCCGTGAGGTTGCGCAGGTAGTAGATGCGGGCGCGGCGAACCACACCGATCTTGTTGACCTCGATCTTCTCGATGTGGGGCGAATAGAGCGGGAAGATACGCTCGACACCCACGCCGTTCGAAATCTTGCGGATCGTGAACATCTTGGTCTTGCCCTGGCCCTTGATCTGGATAACCACACCGCGGAAGCTCTGGAGGCGCTCCTTGCTGCCCTCGACGATCTTGTAGGTCACGGTGATGGTGTCACCGGCCTTGAACGACGGCACGTCGGCGTCGGTCTTGGGCCACATCTGCTCGTTGACGAGCTTGATGATTGCGTCTTTGTTCATTGTTGCAACGAATTTTTGCGTTTCGCATCCAACATTCCCGCTGCGCTCCGGCTACCATACGGAGACCCTGCCCCGTAATCCTGCGGTCGCCCGCTCTGCCGCAACACCCATTGGAAGAGGTTGATCTGCGTCCCCGAAGGGATGGCAAAGATAGGAAGTTTTTTTGTACCGAACAAATACGGCACGAAATATTCATGCAACCGCCTGCGGCCGGCGCCGGAATGCAGAGTGCAATTCAGCTGCGACCGATATGCTGCGGTCTCGGCAAATTATTCGTATATTTGCCATGGATAAGAACCCGAAAGCATGAACGAACGACTGATACTGGTCACCAACGACGACGGATACGCCTCGAAGGGACTGGCCGCCGCCATCGAAGCGGTGAAAGGATTCGGCCGCGTGGTAGCGGTGGCTCCCGAGACGGCGCAGAGCGGCATGAGCCAGGCCATCACCATGTACAAACCCCTGTTTCTGAGACGCGTACGCCAGGAACCGGGCGTGGAGGTCTATGCCTTCTCGGGCACGCCGGTCGACTGCGTGAAGATGGCCTTCGACCACCTGCTGCGCGAAGAACGGGTCGACCTGGTCGTATCGGGCATCAACCACGGCTCCAACTCGGCCGTCAACGTACTCTACTCGGGAACGATGGGCGCCGCCATCGAGGGGAGCTTCTACGGCTGTCCGGCCGTGGGCCTCTCGCTCGACGACCACTCGCCCGATGCCGACTTCGAAGCGGCCGTGCACTATGGCAGGCAGATCATCGGCGACCTGCTCGCACGGCCGGTCGGAACGCCCCTCTGTCTGAACGTCAACGTACCCGTCGGCAAGTCCGACGAACTGCACGGCGTCCGGCTCTGCCGGCAGAATGCGGGCTACTGGCGCGAAGAATTCTTCCGCCGCGAAGACCCCAACGGCCGCGAATATTTCTGGCTAACGGGCAACTTCGTGAACACCGAACCCGACGCCGAAGACACCGACGAATGGGCTCTGACCCGCGGATGGGTCACGATCGTGCCGGTCCAGGCCGACCTGACCGACTACCGGCGGCTGGAACAGCTCCGCACGACGTTCGCTCCGCACGCGAAGTAGCCCGAAACCCGGCATCGCTCACACAACCAACGACAAATTACTGCCGCCATGCTTATAAAAATCCTGCTTGTCATCTCCATCCTCGTACAGACGCTGGCCACGGTCTACGCCCTGCGGCTCGTACGCACCACGAAATACAACTCGGTGTGGATTCTATTCATCGTGGGATTCTCGCTGCTCTCGGTCGAACGCGTGGTGCAGCTGCTGCTGGCCTGCGGCGCCGAGGTGAACCCGCGGTGGTGGTTCGGCTATCTGGGCATCGTGGTGTCGGTATGTCTCTCGATCGGAGTGGTCTACGCCCACAAACTCTTCAAATACATCGCCCGGCTCAACCGCCAGCGCCAGACCCTCAACAAACGCATACTCACGGCCGTGCTGCGCACCGAGGAGAAGGCCCGGTCGCGCTTCTCGAAGGAACTGCACGACGGACTGGGACCCCTGCTGTCGTCGGCCAAGATGTCGCTTTCGGCCCTTGCGCGCGAAGAACGCACGCCGGAACAACGCGAAATCATCGACAACACGACCTACGTAATCGACGAGGCCATCCGCTCGCTGCGCGAAATATCGAACAACCTGTCGCCCCACGTACTCAACGACTTCGGCCTGGCGCGCGGCGTCCAGCACTTCATCGACCGCAGCGCGGCGATGCACAACGTGCGCATCCGCTTCACGACCAACCTGCGCGCCGAACGCTACGACACCGACGTGGAGGTGATCCTCTACCGCGTGATCTGCGAACTGATCAACAACTCGCTCAAGCACGCCGCCTGCACCAACGTCAACCTTTCGCTCTCGCGCGCCGGAACGACGCTCGTACTCGACTACAGCGACAACGGCCGGGGATTCGACAGCAAGGCCATGATGGACTGCGGCATGGGACTCTCCAACATCGACTCGCGCATCAACTCGCTGGGCGGCACCTTCGACATCGACTCGGCCAAAGGCAAGGGCATGCACGCGACGATACGCATCGACACCCGCCGCGAACCGGCGCCAAGGGCGCACAAAACCGACCGCCGATGACACCCTGCAAGATCGTACTGGTCGACGACCATTCGCTGTTCCGCAACGGACTGCGCGGACTGCTCGAACGCAACGGCGACTGCCGCGTGGTGGGCGAGGCAGGCAGCGGCGAAGAATTCCTGTCGATGCTTCCGGGGCTGGAGGCCGACGTTGTGTTCATGGACTTTTCGATGCCGGGCATCGACGGTGCGCAAACCACCGAACGGGCCCTGGCCCTGCGGCCCGAACTGCGCTTCATCACTCTTTCGATGTTCGGTGAGGAGAGCTACTACACGCGCATGGTCGAAGCCGGGGCCCGGGGCTTTCTGCTGAAGGATTCGCAGATCGACGACGTGCTCGAAGCCATCCGGAGCGTCATGGGAGGAGGTTCCTATTTCAGTCCGCAGCTGCTCGTCTCGCTCGCTTCGCACATGCACACTCGCGACGACATCTCCGACGAACCGCTCTCGGCCCGCGAACGCGAGATTCTGGTGCTGGTCTGCCGCGGACTCTCCAACCAGGAGATCGCCGACGAACTTTTCATCTCGAAGCGCACGGTCGACAAGCATCGCGCCAACATCCTGGAAAAAACCGGATGCAAGAACACCGCTGCCCTGGTGGTTTTCGCCATCCGGAACGGTATCGTGGAAATTTAGGCAAGGTGAAAAGGGAAAGGTTTTTTTCGGCTGACAATCGGCAACACAAAGCCTTTCACTTCTCATCTTTCACTTTCCCTTCGAAAAAGGCAGCCTGCAGGTGCTGGACGCAGCGCACGGAAAAACCGTTGGCGCGTTTCGTTCCGTAGATCGGGCCCAACTCGCCCGACCAGTAACGCAGGAACGTCGCGTTCGGGCTATCGGATGCGTGGGTGGACGAAGACCAATAGCCAACGTGCGTGCCGACGTTCGTCAAGGCTCCCGTCGTATAGTTGCGGAAGCCCGTAGCAGGCGTTGACCGGCAATCGCTGGAGTGGATGCGGCGGAGAGGGAACAAGTTCAATTCAAAATGCACAACTTTACGATTAAGCCAAAGTCAAGCCCCCGTAGGGAGATTAATGCACAATTAGTTTCTCGTGAGGTCTCAAAATTTCCATATATGTCATTCTGAGCGTTAGCGAAGAATCTATGATGAACGCAGCGAGTGCAGAGGCCGCTTGCGGACTATGCCTTGCAAGGAGGAGAAAGACAAACGAAGTGCAGTCAAACATCTGTATGCTGACGATACGGATTCTTCGTCGCTATGCTCCTCAGAATGACAGCCGGGGCGCTCGTTTTACCATCCTCGCTGCAAGTGTCGACCGCAGATGCTCAGAATGACAGACTGATTCTTAATTGTGAATTAATCTCCCCCTACGGGGGCTTGACTTCGGCTGTGCCTTGGATGGGCGGCGCCTCGGTCATGCTCGAACAAGTTCGGAATGACTCTCGGCTTGCACCATCATCACTCCTGCTCGGTAAAGACCGTGAACGGTCTTTACTCTCGCTTAATCGTAAAGTTGTGCATCTTGCATTGTGAATTCTGAATTATTCTCGGCTCCGCGGCAGGCTGGGATGAACAACTGGCGAAAGGACGGACCGATCGCCAGCGGACTGCTGAATCTGCAGCGCCGCACTGACAAAAGCCATGACCCTTGCCACTCCGGGCGCGACGGCTACCTTGACCGAAGAGAAAACGGGGACATCGGAACTCCCCGCCGGATATAGCTAAGAACCGGCCCGGCCATAACGCTCACGAAGCCGTCCGATTCCCTTGCTCGCAGAACGAAGAACCCGGAACAGGCGTGTTCCGGGTTCTTCGTTTCGGCGTTCGAAACGCCTTACTTGATGCGCTCGTAATACTCGCGGGTGCGGGTATCGACGCGGATCTTGTCGCCGGTGTTGATGAACAGCGGCACGCGGACCGTGGCGCCGGTGTTGACCGTAGCGGGCTTCAGCGAGTTGGTCGACGCCGTGTCGCCCTTGATGCCCGGCTCGGTGTAGGTCACCTCCATGTCGACGATCGGGGGCAGTTCGGCCGAAAGGACGGTCTCCTTCTCGGTGTGGAACATCACCTCGACGATCTGGCCGTCGGCCATCAGGTCGTAGTTGTTGATGAGGCTCTTTTCGATGTTGATCTCCTCGAAAGTCTCGGTGTGCATGAAGTGCGCACCCAGGTCGTCCTCGTAGGTGAACTGGTAGGGGCGGCGCTCGACGCGCACCTGCTCGATCTTCTGGCTCACGGACGAGAAGGTGTTCTCGAGGACGCGGCCGTTCTCCAGGTTCTTGAGTTTCGAACGGACGAATGCGGGGCCCTTGCCCGGCTTGCAATGCTGGAAATCGACCACAAGAAAAGTCTTGCCGTCCATTTCGATGCACATGCCGATCTTGATGTCGGCGGCAGTGATGGTCATAGCTCTGTCGTTTTGGAATTTTTAGCTGACCGCAAATTTACGAAAATTTCCGCTAAAGTGCAAAAAAGCGGCCGTTGCATCGTACGGAGGCGAACCGCAAGGTTCCGGCGCAGCGGAACGGCCGGGCGAACGAGGGGCGGATTCGGAATCAGGCATCGGCCCTACAACTCGATGGCCTTGCATTTCCAACCGCACCGGCGGATCTTCTCGAGCGTGCGCGGCAAGGCGTAACGCATGTTGCGGAAAGCCTTTTCGCTGTCGTGGAAAACGACGATCGCACCGGGAGCGAGGTGCTTGACGACATTCTTCAGACATGCGCGGGGCGAAAGCGTGCGGTTGTAGTCGCGCGAGATGACGTCCCACATCACCAACTTGTAACGCTGACCCAGGAAACGCGCCTGCGCCGGGGTGATGCGGGCGTAGGGAGGCCGGAACAGATCGCTGCGGATCAGATCGTTGGCGAAATCCACGTCTTCGGTGTAACGCTCCAGGCTCATGCCCCAACCTTTCTGATGGGAATAGGTGTGGTTGCCCACGCGGTGACCGGCATCGACGATGCGCTGGTAGAGGTCGGGGTACATCTCCACGTTCTTGCCCAGGACGAAAAAGGTCGCTTTGGCACCGTACTTGTCCAACGTGGAGAGGATCCACTCGGTGATACCGGGCGTGGGGCCGTCGTCGAAAGTGAGGAACACCCCTTCGGGATCGTCGATCTCCCAAATCAGATCGGGCATCAGCCGGCGGATTATTTTGGGCGGTTTGAGTCGCATGGGGCAAAATTACGCAAAATTCCGGGCCGATGCCAAAAAAAGTTGATACGTCCCGGTCGTCTTTGGCGGTTCCGAGACTATCTCGGCAAAAAGCAAGCAAGCAGGTTTTTGTTCTCGGCTTATTCGTATCTTTGGCTTGCGCCGAAGCTACTCCGCCTCAACAAAATCCAAACTATGTTTGGTTTTGTATTCGGCTTATTCGTATCTTTGACTCTGTCTTAGATACTTTCGCCTCGGGAATGCTCAAATAAATTTGGCATTCCGCTCGGCTACTCGTATCTTTGTGAAAACCGTAAACTTGTAACGCCATGAAAACATCCGTCCGTCTGCTCTTCGCGGCATGCGTCGCCGTTGCGGCGACCGCCTGCGACGCTTTCCACAAACTTTCCGGATCGCCGCTCAAGGCCTCGCAGGGTGCGCCCTACGAAGTGATCGTAGTCTGCGAACAACGCGAATGGACGGGCGAAACCGGCGAAGCGCTGCGCAACACACTCACGGCGCCGATCCCCAATCTCAACCAGACCGAACCGCATTTCGACGTACTGCGCGTCCGTGCGCAGGATTTCACGGGGATGATCGCCGACCACCGCAACATCCTCAAGGTCGTGACCGACCCCTCGCTGGACAAGATAACCATAGGCGCGCGCTACAATGTCACCGCGACGCCGCAGATCGTGCTGACCCTGCAAGGCCCCGACGACCGGACGCTGGCGGGCTATCTGGCCGAAAACGGCGGCAAACTGACCGAGCTCCTGGAGACCGCCGAACGCACCCGCGATGTCGAATTCGCCAAAAAATACGGCGTTCCGGGCATCGAGAAAGCCATTCGCCAGCACTTCGGGGCGGAGATGGCCGTTTCCAAGGGATATGTTCTCGCCGCCGAACAGCCCGACTTCATCTGGGCGCGCTACGAATATCCGGCCGCCAGCCAGGGTTTCTTCATCTATTCCTATCCCTACGAAGGTCCCGCCTCGCTCTCGCGCGAAGCGCTCGTGGCGGCACGCAACAAGTTCGCGGCACGCATTCCGGGCCCCTCCGACGGCTCCTACATGGTCACGGCCGACGTCGTCGACCCCGACTACCGGGTCTATGAAGCCAACGGCCGGACCTGGTACGAGCTGCGCGGCTTCTGGGATGTCGCCAACGACTACATGGGCGGTCCTTTCGTCAGTTTCTCCACGGTCGACACCGCGAGGGGCCGCGTCTTCACGCTCGACTGCTACGTCTACTCACCCAAGCTCCGCAAGCGCAACTTCCTGCGCGGCGTGGAACACCTGCTCCACACGGTGGAGTTCCCGGCGCCCGACGCGCCCGGCCACGAAGCCTGACGGCGCGCGCCGCACAGGCGCAGGCACCAACCGTTCAGCCCATGCAACAACTGCTAACCACCGTTTTCCTGGTCGTCTACTCCCTGACGGTCCTCGGCGTAGCTCTGGTCATCATCACCGACAACCGGAACCCGCTCAAGACCCTGCCGTGGATACTCGTGCTGGTGCTCGCGCCCGGTGCCGGGCTGGTCATCTACTTCTTTTTCGGGCAGAACCTCTCCAAACGACGCATCATCTCGCGCCGCACCCGCAAGCGGCTCGACAACCGGCTCGAGGGACAAACCGCCGACCCCTGCGCCGTGCCGACGCATCATCTGCCGCTCATGCGGCTGCTGGAGCGGACCGCCCACGCCCAGCCGCTCGGCGGCAGCCGCATCGTGCCCTACATCGACGGAAAATCGAAAATGGAAGCGCTGCTCGAAGCGATCGCCGGCGCAAAACACCACATCCACATCCAGTACTACATCCTGTGCGACGACGTCACGGGCACCCGCCTGCGCGACGCGCTCGCGGCCAAGGCCCGCCAAGGCGTGCAGGTGCGTCTGCTGTATGACGACGTAGGGTGCGCAGGCGTGAAAAAAGCCTTTTTCGAGAGCATGCGGGCGGCGGGGATCGAGGCACACGCGTTTCTGCACGTGAAGTTCCCGCGCTTCACAAGCAAGGTCAACTACCGCAACCACCGCAAGATAGCGATCATCGACGGCACCGTGGGCTTCCTCGGCGGCATGAACGTCGCCGACCGCTATGTCATGGGCATCGACCGGGGCAACGGGCTCCGCGAACCGTGGCGCGACACCCATTTCCGGGTCGAAGGCGGCGGTGTGGCCGGATTGCAGGCCTCGTTTCTGAGCGACTGGGTGGCCACGACCCAGCAGCAGCTCGCTGACCCCGCTTTCCTGCCGCCGGCCGCAACTTTCGCCAACAGCATCCTGCAGGTGGTGCCCAGCGGCCCGTTCGGCAAATGGCGCACGCTGTTGCAGGCCGACAGCTTCGCCGTGGCCCGCGCCACCAAACGCGTATGGATCCAGACGCCCTACTACCTGCCTTCCGAAACGCTCAACTCGGCGCTCCAGACAGCGGCGCTGGCCGGCATCGACGTGCGGCTGATGCTGCCCGCCCGCTCGGATTCGCGCGTGGTCGATCTGGCGAGCCACTCCTACCTCGACGACATGATGCAGGCCGGCGTCAAGATTGCGTTCTACATGCCGGGGTTCCTCCACTCCAAGTTGTTGATTATCGACGACGATCTGACGGTCATCGGCTCGGCCAACATGGATTTCCGCAGCTTCGAGCACAATTTCGAAGTCAGCGCCTTTGTCTACGACCGCGATTTCTGCGCCCGGATGACCGCCATCTACGAGCAGGACCTGGCGGCATGCCGCCGGGTCGCTCCGGGCGAATGGTTCCGGCGCCCCCGGCCCCGGCGCTGGGCCGAATCGTTCATGCGGATCTTCTCGCCGCTGCTTTAATATAGAGAAGTGAAAAGGGGCAGCCAACGAAACTTCGTTCCTGCCCCTCACCTTTCACTTTTCACTTTTCAGTTGATCCGGTAGGCCCGCTGCACGCCCTTGATGCGCATGATGGAGTGGATGAGCGTGTCGACCACGCCCGCGCCGGGCACCTCGACCGAGACGGTGCCGGCTACGCAGCCGCCCGACGCGGTCTCGAAGTTGAACGACCGGATGTTGAGCTTCAGTTCGCGGCTGATGGTCTCGGTAATGTGGTTGGCCATGCCCGTGGTGTCGGCCGCCACAATGCGGATCGTCACGCGGAACGCTCCCAAGGCCGACTGGCGCCAGCGGGCTTCGATAACACGGTAGGGATAATTCTCG
The DNA here is from genome assembly GCA_910575495.1 of Bacteroidales bacterium. Taxonomy (GTDB): domain Bacteria; phylum Bacteroidota; class Bacteroidia; order Bacteroidales; family Rikenellaceae; genus Alistipes. The sequence continues at coordinate 173,211 of CAJTFS010000001.1, forward strand.
CGCATGCGTTTGGCGTTGGGACAATCGGTGCGGTGGATGGTGATGCCCGAATTGATGGTCACGAAGCCGAAAACCTCGTCGCCCTTGATGGGATTGCAGCAGCGCGCCAGCTTGTACTGGATTTTGGAGATGTCGTCGTCGATGACCAGCGCATCCTGCGGCGCGGCGCTCTCGCGCGACGAGCAGGTCTTCTGCCGTTCGGCTTCGGCCGCGGCCGCGCGGCGCTCCTCCTCGGCTTCGCCCGAGAGGTGGCGCATCAGAATCTCCTTGATCGTTCCGAAATCGAGTTTCTGCGTGGCAATCAGCGCGTAGACCTCCGTACCCAGACGCAGTTTGAAGTGTTTGGCCAGGCAGGCCACCGCCTCGTCGATGGTGAGGGCCAGTTTCCAGTTCTTGATCTTGCGCTCCAGCTCCTCGCGGCCCATGCGCGTATGCTTGGCCTGCTCCTCGCGCAGGTACGACTTGATCTTGTTGCGCGCCTTGGAGGTGACCACCACCGAGAGCCAGTCGGCCTTGGGCGTCTGGTCCTTCCGGGTCTGTATCTCCACGATGTCGCCGTTGTGCAGCACGTCGCGGATCGAGGCCGCGCGGTTGTTGACCTTGCCGCTCACGCAGGTGGAGCCCAGCGAGGTGTGGATGTCGAAGGCGAAGTCGAGCAGCACGGCGCCCTCGGGCAGTTTGCGCAGGTCGCCGTTGGGCGTGAAGACGAAAATCTCGCCCGACGCAGGCTTGGCGTCGAAACGCTTGGCCAGCGAATGGGTCGTGTCTTCCATCAGCTCGCGCAGCCGCCCGAGCCACATTTCGCTGGTCTGCGCCCCCTGGTTCACGCCCTTGTAGCGCCAGTGGGCCGCAATGCCGCGTTCGGCCACGGCGTCCATGCGCTCGGTGCGTATCTGCACCTCGACCCAGCGGCCCTCGGCCGAGACGGTGGTGTGGAGCGATTCGTAGCCGTTGGACTTGGGGATCGAAATCCAGTCGCGCATGCGCTTGGGATTGGGCGTGTAGAAGTCGGTGACCACCGAATAGGCCGTCCAGCACTGTTGTTTCTCCTCCTCGCGCGGGCAGTCGATGATGATGCGCAGGGCGAAGATGTCGTAGACGCCCTCGAAGGGCACATGCTGCTTCTGCATCTTGGTCCAGATGGAGAAGATCGACTTGGTGCGGCTCTTGATGTGGTAGCGGATGCCCAGTTTCTTCAGCCGCTCCTCGACCGGCACGAGGAAGCGCGCGATGAAGGCGCGGCGCTCGTCGGCGCTCTCCTCCAGCTTGGCGACGATATGTTCGTAGTCCTTGGTTTCGAGGTATTTCAACGCTATGTCCTCCAGCTCGCTCTTGATGCTGTAGAGACCCAGTTTGTGGGCGATCTGCGCATAGAGATTGAGGGCCTCCCAGCTCTTTTTGCGGCGTTTCTCGCGCGGGAATATCTCCAGCGAGCGCATCACCTCCAGGCGGTCGGCCAGCTTGATGAGGATCACGCGCGGGTCTTCGGAGTAGCTGACGATCAGATCGCGGAAGTTGTCGGCCTGTTCCTTGGCCGCCTTGAGCCGGAGCTGCGAGATGTTGGCCAGCCCGACGGTGATGCCCACAACCTCCTGGCCGAAGCGGGTGCGGATCTCCTCCGTCAGCGCCAGGAACTCCTCGGCCGGCATCTCCTTGTGGGCCAGGCGCACCACGTCGTGGAGGATCGACGCCACGGTGGAGTTGCGGCCCAGCCCCACCTCCGAGATGACGATGGCAGCCACCGCTACCGCGTGGTCGAGCATCGGGCGGCCGTCGTAGCGCAGCGCGCCGTCCAGCCTCGCGGCCGCCCACTCCAGCGCCTCGTCGACGGCGGCCTGCGTCCGTTCCGAAAAAGTATTCCGCACCAGCGTGCGGAAATCGTCATAGCGTGCCTGTTCCATCGTCCCTCCTGTTTTTACTCTTTGCAAATATATGTAAAAAAATTCATAAATTTGACCCGTCGACCCATCGCACCGCAGCCATGACCCGCCAACGATTCCCCTACATCCCCACCTTCGGCGAGGAGATCGCCAACACCGTGAGCCACGGCGTCATGTCGCTGCTCTCACTCGCCGCCCTGCCGTTCGCCGCCGTGTGGGCCTACGTCCACGACGGGGTCGCCGCTTCGGCCTCGGTGAGCGTCTTCGTGGTCTCGATCTTCCTGATGTTCCTCGCTTCGACGCTCTACCACTCGATGAACCCCCAGTCGCGCCACAAGGCCGTATTCCACATTCTGGACCATATTTTCATCTACGTGGCCATCGCGGGCAGCTACACGCCCATCGCCATCACGGTCATCGGCGGGTGGCAGGGGTTGCTCATCACCGTGCTGCAATGGGTCATGGTGCTGTTCGGCATCTTCTACAAGTCGTTGTCGCGGAGGTCCATCCCGGGCGTCAGTCTGACGATCTATCTCGTCATGGGGTGGACCATCGTCTTCTTCCTGCCGCTTTTCATCCGCCAGGCTTCCGTGCCGCTGCTGGCGCTGATCGCCGCCGGCGGAGCGCTCTACACGCTCGGCGCCTGGTTCTACGCCCGCAAGGGGTTCCGCTACCACCACATGGTGTGGCACCTGCTCATCAACCTGGCCGTGGTCTGCCACTTCATCGGCATCGTGTTCTTCCTCTATTGAGGGGCCGCAGCAGCGGATTCTTCCCCGAGAAACAGATTCCCCCGCGGCGCGGCCGCCGTCGATCCGGCGGCGGCCCGGCATCTCGTTGCCCGGCTGGGGCGGTCGCGCGAAGCGCGAGCCGGGCAACGAAGAAACATATTATAAAATGCCGGGGCCGGACACCAAAAAATGGCGGACTTCCGGGCAGGAGCCTGCGGGGCACGCACTACGGACCTCTGCGGCGGGAGACCACGGGCATCGCAAGGCGGGCAGGAGCCTGCGCGCTGCAAAATATTCGTAACAGGATACAGCAGGCGAAATTGCAAAGCCCCGTTCTTAACCGGGCGGCCGGAGCCTGCGGGGCACGCTTGCGGGCCTCCGCTGCGGGAGGCTCCGGCCCGCGCGGCTCTCCGAGCCGCAACCCCCGGCGATATTCCGGCAAAGCACAAATAAATTTGCTTTTGCGCCCGCTTATTCATATCTTTGCTTCTGCGAACAATTCTTAACAGCTCTTTTTACTTCGTCGATTCCACGGCGAAATACTTTGGTATGCGCAGAGCCGTTGGGGTTTAGCGACCCGCGAATGGCACCGCTGTGGAATCCGTAAAAAGAGGAAAGAGTTGTTCGCAGCTGCGCACCTCTTTTTTTTATGCGAACAACTCTTCCGGGCTGCGTTCCGACGCCGCCACTTCTCGCCCGCCGGCGGATACCGCCGCGCAACCACCCCTCCCGCCGCCGACCGCCGGATTAACAACCTTGCGTCCGGCAGACAAAACGAAACGGGAGGGACAAAAGAATTCGCTTTTCCGAAATTCTTTCGTATCTTTGCCCTTGCGAACGTTATGTATCTATCCACCTTTTCAAGTATGCTACCCAAGGCAGACTTAAAAAAGTGTGCGCAGAGCCGTTGGGGTTTAGCGACCCGTGAACGGCACCTTGCGGTAGCCTGAAAAGGTGATGTGTAGCGTTCGCAGCTGCGCATTTTTTTATTTTATGCGAACGCTGCACACACTCCACCGCCGGCGGATACCGCCGCGCAACCACCCCTCCCGCCGACCGCCGGACCGTCGGCACGACTGACACTCCTCTACCATTCCGAACAAACAATCCCGGGCCGCCCGCAGCGCTCCGCCGGGGTAGATACGGCCCGACCCGAACGAATTCACCGAAAAAAACATGGAAACCCAACAAAACATCCTCCCATACGACCGCGCCGAAGCCGAGCGCATAGCCCGCATACTGGCCGAAGGCCCCTGCGCCCCCGAATACATCCTGCTGTTCGGCAAGCTGGCGGGAGGCACGCCCCACAGCGAAGCGACGGCCTACGACCTGCTGATGGTGGTAGGCGACACGCCCGACTACGACTGGAGGGAAGCCAAACGCCTGCTGAACATAAAACTACCGGCCAAACAACGCAAGATTCCGCTTGTGAACCTCTACATTGCGACGCTGAACGAACTGAACACCCAACGCACGGCGTTTCTCTACCTGGCGCTTTTGGAAGGCGAACCGCTCTACTGCAAGGAACACCGCACGGTCCAACGCCCGAAGCGCCGCGCCGACTTCGGGCGGGTCTGCGGAGCGATCGGGATGCAGACCGATCTGCTCGTGGCGCTGGGCGACCGCCTGCTGGAACAAGCCGCGCAGAACCTCGAACATCCGCTCCCCGAACGCATCCGCCTGGCGGCCCATCAGACGGCGCAGGCGGCCGTACAATACTACGAAGCGCTCCACCGGGCCTACCACAACTGCGAATCCGGCACCGCCGACCTGGCGCTGATGCACGAACGGATGCGCACGCTCTCCCCGGAGCTGATGCTGCTGTTCGACAGCACGCACATCGAACCCAGCAAAACGCTGGCGCGGCTGAGGACCCATCTGAAATACGCGCTGTCCGACCCGAAATACGACATACCGGTCGCGGAAGCGGCGAAACAACTCAAAGAAACGGCCCGGATGGGAAAAATCGTGGCTGCGAGCTGCTGCCAACGGCTGGAACTCTACAAACAGAAAAGCGAGGAGTGACCGCCGCAGCCGAAACGCCGCCGAGAGCCTGCGGGGGCCCGCAAGCGTGCTCCGCAAGCTGCGCCCCGAGCACAATGCGCAAAACGGCTACTGGCGAAGCCGCTGCGAGCGAAACGGCTGCGGAACCCCGCTTCCGGCACGCGGCCGAGACCGGATAAAGAGCCGGCCGGGACCCAACGCGAACCCTTGCTGTTGAAGCGGCGCGCGACAGGGATCGTATAACCCAAAGCGGCACAAAAGATACGTCCGGCGCCCCTTGACTCGGGACGCCGGACGCATCATATCGTAAGGCAGTCGGGGGAGGGCTACTCCTCGACGGGAATATCCTTGTTTACGTTCTTCGAACCGGCCAACGCGTAGTAGAGCAGGTAAGCCAGACCGGCGACGATGACCCAGTAACTTGCCATATAACCGGCGCGGTCGGCGATGAACTGCTGGACGAGGGGCAGGACGCCGCCGCCGACGACCATCATCATGAAGATGCCCGAAGCCTGGGCCGTGTACTTGCCCAGCCCCTCGACGGCGAGGTTGAAGATACCGCCCCACATGACCGACGTACAGAGACCGCACAAGACGAGGAACAAGGCGCTGACGGGCACCTGCGCCATCTGAAAGCCGTCGCCGACGCTGTAACCGGGCATGGCCACGGTGACCGTCTTGGGGATGAAGATGGCCAGCACGACGAAGAGGATGGCGACCGCCGAAACGACGATCAACTGCGTACGGCTCGAGACCCGGCCGCTGATGAGGCTGCTGAGCGAACGGCCGACCAACATCAACAACCAATAGACCGCAGCGATGGCACCGCCGACGGCGGCACCGTTCAACAAGAGGCCTGCGCCGCGCTCCGAACCGTCGGCGAGGTAGAAGTTGAGCGTACCGGGAATGCCGACCTCGACGCCGACGTAGACGAAGATGCCGATGACGCCGAGCACCGTATGACGGAAACTCCAGGGGCTATGGGCCGACTTGGCCCGGCAATCGCCCTCCTTGCGGAGGTGGGGTTCGGGAATCTGCACCGAAGCGATGACGGCGAAAGCCACGACGAAGACGCCCATGGCGATGAAGAGCAGGGGCGTGACGTCGCTCATGGCCGTACGCGCGGTGACGGTGCCGATCAATGCACCGACGAACAACGGCGTGAGCGTACCCGACAACGAATTGAGCGCCGCACCGGTCTGCAAAAGCTGGTTGCCCTTGTTGCCGCCGCCGCCCAGGAGGTTGAGCATGGGGTTGACGACCGTGTTGAGCATGCAGACGCAGAAGCCGCAGATGAAGGCGCCGAGCAGGTAAATGACGAAGTCGAGCTTGAGGGAGATGCCCTCGCCCATGTCGCAGACGGCGACGTCGGCACCGACGATGCTGGAGAGGTACTGCACGAAGAGACCCGCGGCACCGACGGCCATGGCGATGAGGGCCGTCTTCTTGTAACCGATGCGCACGAGCATGCGGCCGGCCGGGATACCCATGAAGAGGTAGGCCAGGAAGTTCATCATGTTACCCATCATGCCGAGCGTATTGGCACCGGCGTACTCGTTTTTCCAGATAGTACCGATGGGGGCCGCGAGATTCGTGACGAACGAGATCATCGCGAAGAGAAAGAACATCGTGACGATGGGCACGATGGGCAACTTGTAGTTTTTGGTCTGTTCCATTGAGTTATAGATTAGTTCAGGTATTTTGCACCTTCTCCCGCCCCGGCACAGCTCAAGCAGACTTGGCTCTGCGCCCGGCGTATCGAAATCGTTCAGCCCCCGTCAATGGTCGCGCTCGCCGACGTAGGCGCACAACTCGACCATCGCCTTCCTGTAAGGCGAAACCTCGTAGGCCGCAAGCAGGTCGACCGCCTGCGAGAGGTAGCTGCGCATGACGCTGACAGCCGACGCGATGCCGTCCTCGTTGACGACGATGCGCTGGAGGTACTCCATGGCGTCGGCATCCTGGCCGCAACGCCGGAGCCGGTCGATGATCTGGGCGCGCCGCTCCTCGTCCATGCGCTCGAGCACGCAGAGCAGCGGCAACGTGATCTTGCCCTCGCGCAGGTCGTTGAAAGCCGGCTTGCCGGCCTGGCCCTCCGCGGTATAGTCGAGAATGTCGTCCTGGATCTGGAAAGCCATGCCCACCGACTCGCCGAAACGGCGCATCAGAGCCACCTTGTCGCGCGGGGCGCCCACGGCCAAAGCTCCGGCCGAAGCGCTGACGCCGATGAGGCTGGCGGTCTTCTTGAAGATGATGTCGAGGTAGTCCTTGCGCGTGAGATCGAACCGCGCAGCGTGGTCGCTCTGCAGAATCTCGCCCTCGCAGAGGGCCGACATCGACCCGCAGATATGGGTCACGAGGTCGAACTGCCCGCTCTGGAGCCCGATGTTCATGTTGCGGGCCAAGATATAGTCGCCGAGGATCACGGCCTTGTGCGACTGCCACAGGGCGTTGGCCGAAGGCCGTCCGCGCCGGGTGTCCGACTCGTCGATGACGTCGTCGTGAATGAGCGACGCGACGTGGATCATCTCGACCATCATGGCCGCCAGGCACGGACGCCGCCCGAGCGAGGAACCGCGCACGGGCTCGTTCATCGCAGCGGAGAGCATCACCAACAACGGACGGATGCCCTTGCCGCGCGCCAGAAGCGCCTGCCGCAACATCTCCGAGAGCAACTCGCCCTCGGCCGTGAACTGCCGCCCGACGAACTCCTCGAAAGCCTTCAACTCGGCCTCGACGGGTTTGCGGATCGTATCCAAAGATGTCATCGTCCCCTCCATGTTTCTGCTGCTGCGGCCGCTGCTTCCGCCCGGCGAAGAAGCGCCGGCAGCGCCGCCCGAACGGCGGCGGCGGAAACAAACGTGCGCAAATATACGATTTTTTCGTTATTATCCACGTTCTTCGATTCGATATTTCCCTGTCCGGGCCGCCGAAACAAACGGACAAACTCTCTGCCATACGCCGCCGGGAACGCTGCTTGCAGTGCGGGTTCCGGCCCCCGACGACCGGAAACGCACACCGGCGCACGCTCCGAAAGGACGTGTTCGTCCGCCGAAAAGCCGCCGCACCGACAACCGCACGGGGCAGTCCGTACTTTTTTGTACTTTTCGGGAAAATGCAAGCAAGCAAGTTTTTGTTCTCGGCTTATTCGAACTCTGGCTTGCGCCGAAGATACGCCCGAGCTGTCTGCGACTTATTCGTATCTTTAAAGAAGATACTCCCGCTCGGCAAAATGCAAGCAAGTTTTTGTTCTCGGCTTATTCGTATCTTTAAAGAAGATACTCCGTCTCGGTAATGCTCAAATAAATTTGGCATTACGCTCGACTTATTCGTATCTTTGTCCTTTGTTTATCAGCATTGCATCATGAACCTCCCGAAAGAACTCGGCGGGCGGGCGCTCACCGCAGCGGCAGCCCTGCTTGTTTTCCTGGTCGTAAGCGTACTCTACTTCGCACCCCAATTCCGCGGCGAGACACTGCCTCAACACGATGTCATCCAATATGAAGGCATGGCCCGCGACATCACCGAAATGCGGCTTGCCACGGGCGAAGACCCCCAATGGACGGGCGGCATGTTCGGCGGCATGCCCGCCTATCTGATCAACGTGGCCTACCCTGCCCAACTGGTCAGACGCACCGTGGGGCAGGCGACCAAGATACTCGACACGCCGGCGTCGTTCCTCTTTTTTGCGATGACGGCTTTCTGGGCGATGCTGCTGATGATGGGCATCGACCCGCGGCCGGCCATCGTTCCGGCTCTGGCCTACGGACTCTCGACCTACTTCCTGCTGATCATCGGCGCCGGACACCTCACCAAGATGTGGGCGCTGGTCTACGCACCGCTGATGATGGGCGGCGCCTGGATCACCCTGCGCCGCAACATGTGGTACGGCGGTGCGCTCACGGCGCTGGCCGCATCGCTTGAAATAGGAAGCAACCATCCTCAGATAGCCTACTACTTTCTGCTGGCCATGGGCGCGCTGTGGATCAGCGACGCCGTAATCGCTTTCCGGGAGAAGCACCTGCGCAATTTTGCACAGCGCACGGCTGTGCTGCTGGGAGCCGGACTGCTGGCCGTAGCCTCGAACTTCGCACCGCTGTGGTACACGGCGACCCACACCGAGGACACCATCCGCGGAGGCTCGGAACTGGCCGAAGCCACCGAAAAAACGACGGGCGGCCTCGATCTCGACTACGCCACGGCATGGTCCTACGGCAAGGCCGAGACCTTCAACCTGCTGATCCCCGACTTCATGGGCCGCGATTCGGGCACGGTCTTCCCTGCCGACGGAGAAGTGGCGGCGACGGCCACCGATTTGGGAATGCGCGGCATCGAACGCCAGCTGCCCATGTACTGGGGCACGCAGCCCTACACGGGAGGGCCCGTCTATGTGGGAGCGGCGGTCATCTTCCTGGCTCTGCTGGGATTCCTCCTTGCGCGCGGCCGCAACAAATGGTGGATCGCGGCCGTGTCGCTGCTGATGATACTGCTCTCCTGGGGCCGCAACTTCATGGATTTCACGGAACTGGCGTTCCGCCTGCTGCCCGGATACAACAAATTCCGCACGGTGTCGATGACGCTGGTGGTGGTGCAATGGGCCGCACCGCTGCTGGGCGCTTTCGCTCTGGTGCGGCTCTGGAACGACGATGTCGACCGGCAGCGCCTCCTGCGCTCCATAGCCTGGGCCGCAGGAATCACGGGCGGGCTGTGCCTGCTTTTCGCCGTGGCGGGCGGCGTACTGTTCGACTTCGGCGAGCGCGACGCGGCCGCCATGATGACCGAATCGTACCGCCGCATTCTGGAAGCCAACGACCTGCAGAACTACATCGACCGCGGCATCCACTTCGAATGGGCCGACCGCACGGCGGCCGCCATGGCGGCGGACCGCGCCGCATTCATGCAGGCCGACGCCTGGCGCTCGCTGCTGATGGTGCTGCTGGCGGCCGGAAGCGTGGTGCTCTTCGCACTGCGCAAGATCGGCAGAAAGACAGCCGCCCTGCTGCTGGCCGCGACGGTGCTGCTGGACCTGGTGCCCGTCGATCTGCGCTTCCTCTCCCACGACAACTTCGTGTCGCCGCGCCGCCAGCAAGTGACGATGACGGCCGCCGACCGGGCGATCCGTGCCGACGAAACATTGGGATACCGGGTCATCAACCTGACGGTGAGCCCCTTCAACGATGCCACGACCTCCTATTTCCACCGCTCCGTGGGCGGCTACCACGGAGCCAAGCTGGTCCGCTACCAAGACCTCATCGACCGCTATCTTTCGGAACTCGACGACAATGTGCTCGACATGCTCAACACGCGCTATGCCATCGTAGCGGGAGCCGACGGAGCGCCCGTGCCCGTACGCCGCGGAACGGAATACGGCGCAGCCTGGCTGGTCGACACGCTGCGCTGCCTGCCCGACGCACGGGCCGAAATCGAAGCCCTGGGCACGGTCGATCTGCGGACGACGGCCGTTGCCTCGCCGCTCAAGAGCGGCAGCATGTCGCTCAACTCCGCGCCGGCCGGCCCCTATGCGACGGGAGAGATCGAACTCGTCGAGTACAAGCCCAACTATCTGAAATACACAGCCAAAACCGAGGGCGAAGCCTTCGCGGTCTTCTCCGAGATATACTACGACAAAGGCTGGAAAGCCTACATCGACGGCGAAGAAGCCCCCTACCGGCGTGTCGACTACGTGCTGCGCGGCATGGTGCTGCCGGCGGGCGAACACACCATCGAATGGCGCTTCCGCGCTCCGGGCTGGAATTGGACCGAAGGCATCACGCTGGCGGCCTCGCTGCTGATCCTGCTCGGCGCCCTGGCCGCCCTTGCCCATTTGCTCCGCAAATACCTGAGAGAAAATGAAGGATGACAAACGTCTGAAACGCAAGGTCCGAAACTCCTACATCGTTTCGACCGTGAGCCTGACCCTCGTGCTCTTTCTGCTGGGCTCGATGGGCTACCTGCTGCTGGCGGCCATGAAGGTGGCGCACACGCTCCAGTCGAGCATCCAGGTGTCGGTGGAACTCAAAAACGGGATCTCCGACAAACAACGCACCGCCCTCGAACAACGTCTGGCCGGCCACGAGCTGGTGGGCGGCGTAGTCTTCGTGTCGAAGTCGGAGAAGCTCGAAGACGAAGAGTTCCGCCGGATGTTCGGCAGCGGACTGGACGACATCCTCGATGAAAACCCGCTGCTCGACTCCTTCGAACTCACCCTCACGGCACAGTCGTCCGACCGCGAACGGGTCGAAGCCTTCATTGCTGAGATCGACCAGCTGCGCGGCGTAGCGCACGTGAGCTACCCGGCCCTGATGGCCGCGCGCCTCCACGCCACGGTGAACAAGATACGCTTCATACTGCTGCTGTTCGGCGGCGCACTGCTTTTCATCTCGCTGATCTTGCTCAACAACACCCTCCGCCTGGCCATCTTCTCGAAGCGCTACCTGATCAACACCATGAAACTGGTCGGCGCGACCAAGTGGTTCATCATGAAACCTTTCCTGGCCAGCAGCATCACGCAGGGCATGCTGGCCGGCACGGCAGCCTCGGCGCTCTTCGCACTGGCGGCCTACGGACTCGACGAAGCGGTGCCCGAACTGCAGGCGCTGGCCGAAGCGAGCCGCACGGGAATCGGCATCTTCGGGGCGATGATCGGCGGAGGCGTCGTCATTTCGGGCCTCTTCACGTGGGCGGCGCTCAACAAATTCGTGAACATGAAATCGAACAAGATCTATCTTTATTGACCTATGGAACACAACAACCGCACTCCGGAAAATCCGCGCATGCCGCTGTCGCGCCGCAACTACATCCTGCTGGCCGCGGGCTTCGCCGTCGTCATCCTGGGCTTCGTGCTGATGGCCGGCGGAGGAAGCGACTCGCCCGACGAATTCAACTACGCCATGTTCTCGTGGCGGCGCATCACGCTGGCGCCCATCCTGGTCGTGGGCGGCTTCGCCATGGAAATCTACGCCATACTCAAACGCTACGAATAACCCGCCGATGGATACGCTGCAAGCCATCCTGCTGGGCATCGTGCAGGGAATCACCGAATTCCTTCCGGTGTCGAGCAGCGGCCACCTCCAGATAGCCAAGGAACTGCTGGGCGTGGAACTCGAAGAAAACCTCACGTTCGACGTGACGCTCCACGCCGCCACGGTGCTCAGCACGATGACGGTGCTGCGCCGCGAAATAGGCGGCCTGCTGAAGGGGCTTTTCTCGCGCCGCTTCACACCGCAACAAGCCTACGTGCTGAAAATCGTCGTTTCGATGATCCCGATCGGCATCGTGGGCTTCGCCTTCAAGGATCGGCTCAACGCGATGCTCAACGCACCGTGGATTCTGGCCGTGGTGGGCGCCATGCTGCTGGTGACGGCCCTGCTGCTGGCATTCGCCTACTATGCGAAGCCGCGCCAGAAAGAAGAGATAAGCTACCGCGACGCCTTCATCATCGGTCTGGCGCAGGCCGCGGCGGCGATGCCGGGACTCTCGCGCTCGGGAACGACCATCGCGACGGGCCTGCTCCTGGGCAACCGGAAGGACGCCGTGGCGCAGTTCTCGTTTCTGATGGTGCTGGCGCCGATCCTGGGCGAGATGCTCCTGGAGATCGTTTCGGGCGAACTGACGGCAGGCGTGGCGGCGGGTCCGCTGGCGGCAGGCTTCGTGGCCGCCTATGCAACGGGATGCGCCGCCTGCCGCTTCATGATCGAAGCGGTGAAACGCGGCAAGCTGATCTGGTTCGCCCTCTATTGTGCCGCCGCCGGCGCGGTATCCATCATCAGCTACGCACTATGACGCCGGAAGAACGCGACCTGCGGGGCCTCAACTTCGAAGAGGGCTACATAGCGGTCATCGACAAACCGCTGGAATGGACCTCGACCGACGTGGTGCGCAAGATCAAGTATGCGCTCCGCAACCTGGGCTACCGCCGCATCAAGGTAGGCCATGCCGGAACGCTCGACCCGCTGGCGACGGGAGTTCTGCTGGTGTGCATCGGCCGTGCGACGAAAATGGTGGATGCGCTGCAAGCCGAAGAAAAAGAGTATGAAGCCGATGTGATGCTGGGCGCGACGACGCCGAGCTACGACCTGGAACACCCGGTCGACCGCACCTATCCTTACGAACATATCACGCGCGAGGCGGCCGAAGAAGCGCTGCGCTGCCTGGAAGGCGAGCGGCTGCAGGAACCGCCGCTCTACTCGGCCAAGAAAATCGCCGGGATGCGGGCCTACGAACTGGCCCGGGCGGGCGAGACGACCGAGACGGTGGAGCTGCGCAAGGCACTGATAACCATCTACGAATCCGAATTGCAGGAGTACGATCTGCCGCGCATCCGCATCCGGGTGCGATGCAGCAAGGGCACCTACATCCGCTCGCTGGCGCGCGAGATAGGCGAAGCGCTCGGCAGCGGCGCCCATCTGACCTCGCTGCGCCGCACGCGAAGCGGCGGATTCACGGCCGGCCAGGCGTGGCAACTGGACGAATTTCTGAAAAAGCTACAGCAAAGTGAAACAAAATAAACTTTTCTGCGTATAGAAAATAATTTATCGCGTTCCACGAAACGCAGCAACCCGACTCAAGCCATGAAACTATCGCAATACGGCTACGACTACGATCCCGCAACGATGCTGGCCCGCTACCCGGCCGACAACCGCGACGAATCGCGCCTGATGGTGGTGAACCGCGCCGACGGCAGCATCGAACACCGCACGTTCAGGGACATACTCGACTACTTCGACGAAAAGGACCTTTTCGTGTTCAACAACACGAAAGTCTTCCCGGCGCGTCTCTACGGCAACAAGGAGAAGACCGGCGCCGAGATCGAGATCTTCCTGCTGCGCGAACTCAACCGCGACCTGCGGCTGTGGGACGTGCTGGTGGACCCGGCCCGCAAAATCCGCATAGGCAACAAACTCTACTTCGGCGACGACGATGCGCTGGTGGCCGAAGTGATCGACAACACGACGTCGCGCGGACGGACCCTTCGCTTCCTGTTCGACGGCGACTACGACGAATTCAAGACCGCGCTTTTCGCGCTGGGCGAAACGCCCCTGCCGAAGTGGGTCCGCGAAAAGGTGGAACCCGCAGACGCGGAGCGCTACCAGACGATCTTCGCGGAGAAGGAGGGCGCCGTAGCGGCTCCGACGGCAGGCATGCACTTCTCGAAACACCTGCTCAAGCGCATGGAGATCAGAGGCATCGACCGGGCGTTCATCACGCTGCACGTGGGCCTGGGCAACTTCCGCACGGTGGATGTCGAGGACCTCTCGAAACACAAGATGGACTCGGAGCAGTTCTTCGTGACGGACGAAGCGGCGCAGACGGTGAACGCCGCGAAACGCGACGGCCGCAAGGTGGTGGCCATCGGCACGACGGTGATGCGGACGCTGGAGACGGCCGTCTCGACGGGCGGCATGATCAAGCCGATGGAGGGCTGGACCAACAAGTTCATCTTCGCGCCCTACGACTTCTCGGTGGCGGATGCGATGGTCACGAACTTCCACCTGCCCCTCTCGACGCAGCTGATGATGGTGGCGGCGTTCGGCGGCTACGAAACGATCATGAACGCCTACAAGACGGCCAAGGCGGAAGGCTACCGCTTCGGCACCTACGGCGACGCGATGCTGATTTTGTAGCGGGGCGGAACCGAAAGCGGAAGACGAAAAGCAAGGAGCGGCGGAAAAACACGCAAGGAACCCCGCCGGCGGCAAACGCCCGGATACGGCCCGCTCCTTCATACCGGCGCCCATGCGAAACACCCGGCAGCAACGAGCCTTTCGCCTGCGCCCCTCCGCTTTTCAGCTAACATAAAAATCACTATCTTTGCAACGGGAGCACCCCGCGGCGAAACGGAAGTCCACCCAATAAAAACCACGGATCATGGCCAACAAGATTCTGTACGTCTGTCAACAGATAGCACCCTATCTACCCGAAACGGAGGCCTCGGTACTCTGCCGGACGCTGGTGCAAGCGATGCAGGAACGCGGAAACGAAATCCGCACGTTCATGCCCCGCTACGGCTGCATCAACGAACGCCGCCACCAGCTCCACGAAGTGATCCGGCTGTCGGGCATGAACCTCATCATCGACGACAACGACCACCAGCTCATCATCAAGGTGGCGTCGATTCCGGCGGCCCGCGTACAGATCTACTTCATCGACAACGACGACTACTTCTCGCGCAAGGCCATCCTGCACGATGCCGAAGGGCACGAATTCGCCGACAACGACGAACGGGCGATCTTCTTTGCACGCGGTGTGCTGGAGACGGTGAAGAAACTGCGCTGGGCGCCCACCGTGGTGCACTGCCACGGCTGGTTTGCGGGCGTGACGCCGGTCTATCTGAAAAAGGTGTTCGCCGACGACCCGATCTTCCGCGATGTGAAGGTGGTGGTCTCGCTCTACGACGACGGTTTCCCGGGCCAGCTCGACGCCGGATTCGGCGCGAAGATCGCCGGAGAAGGGGTCAAGGATAAAAATCTGTCGATCCTGGAGACTCCGTCATACGAAAACCTCTGCCGTTTCGTTATGGAATATGCCGACGGTATCATCGCCGCCTCGCCCGACGTGGACGCCCGCGTGCTGGAGCTGGCCCGTACGAGCGGCAAACCGATGCTCGAATACCGGGCGCCGGAGGAAGAAGGATTTTTCGACACTTACAACCGATTCTATGAAGAGATTCGATAGGTATCTGCTCGCAGGGGCCGCGGCCGTACTGGCCGTGCTGACGGGCTGCACGACGGTGGACGACTCGCTGGGAGCGAACATCGTGCCCGACAACCAACAGATGAAGACGGGCTACGTCGAGTTCCCGCGCAAGGACGGAAACGGCCAACCGATCCGTCGGACCCTGGTTAGAACGCGCCTGGTGCAGACCGACTCGATCGTTTCGTCGAAAACAGGCTACGGATACATCGGTTCGCAGCTCAACGACACGCTGGGAGTGCGCACGGCGGGATTCCTGACGCAGTATCTCGACGGCATCAGCAACTTCGAGCCGGGCATGTTCGGCTACAGACCGTTCGTAGATTCGGTGCAGCTGCTGATGACGATCGACCGCTTCGGCCGCGACACGCTGACGCCCCAGCGCTACGAGATCTACGAAGTGACGGACAACGCCTTTCTGAAAGAGAGGGCCGACACGACCTTCTACTTCGACTTCAAAGCGGAGAAGTATATCGGCAACGCCCCGCTTTTCAGCTTCTCTTTCCCCAACGAGCGGATCAAGAATCTGAAATCTTCCACCGTAACGCTGAAAATCGAGCAGGCGGGAGAACAACTGCTGCGTCGCCTGCTGCTGCAGGAGGGAACCTACAAGGACAACTACTCGATCTACAGCGTCGACAGCATGGAGCACTGGATGGATGAATTCAAGGGGCTCTACATCCGGCCTGCCAGAAACGAAGAACAGACGCAGACGGGCAAGGGCGGCATCTACGGCATGGACCTCACGAAGTCGGGGCTGGTGGTCTACGGCCGCAACCGCATGAAGGAGGATCCCTCGCTGGTCAAGGACACGCTGCTGCTGGAATACCTCTTCTACGATTCCTCGACCGCTACGAAGTTCGGCAACGTTTCGATAAACACGCTGGAACGCGACTACACGAAAGGCTCTTTCTTCAACACGAACGACGAAATCCGCGAACCCGCCCCGGGACAGCCCGACACCCGCCCGGAGAAGAACCACCGGGTGATGGTGGAAGGCATGGGCGGCGTGGCGACGGAGATCACTTTCGCCCCGGAGTTCTTCGCCGAACTGCAGTCCGAAATCGACCGCAACAATGCGGGCGGAGAAGACTACAAGACGCTTGCATTCAGCCGGGTGCGCATGATGATATACTTCGCCGACGCCGACCACGACTGGCAGCAGACCATGTTGAAGAATCCCGACAAGCTGATGGCGGAGATGGACACGGCCCCCGAGCGCATCGGTCTCTACACCGACTACAAGAAGCTGACGCCGATCATCGACTACAACTACACCTACGAGAAGAACTACGACGCACAACTGGCCTACGGCGGCAACGTCAACCGCAGCCGCGGCTGCTACACGATGGACATCACGGGCTATGTCCAGATGCTGTGGAACGCCTATGCGGCCGAACGCGACGCGGCCAAGGCTGAAAACCGCGAAATAGACCTCGAAAAGGTGAAAAACCGCACGATCTACGCGGCACCCGAAGCCTACGGACTCTACACGTCCGACTTCTGCGTGCTGCAGGGAATGGACGACGCGCTGAACGATGCGCCGATCCGTTTCGAACTGCTGTACAACCTCGTCAAATAAATTCCCGAGACAAGGACCAACCTGTCCGGATGATGCCGGGGCGGGAAAAGTTGCGAGCAATGAAACTTTTCCTGAACCGAGGGGCAGCGCCGGGATCGCCTGGAAGCTGCCGAAGCGGAAACGACAGCATGAAACGAACGAACGTCGGATGCGAACCTAAGTGAGGAACTTAGGTTTTCGCATTTGAAGATAAAGCAATACAGAGCAAAACCCATGCACGAAAACTTAGTCATCGTAGAGTCGCCGGCCAAGGCCAAGACCATCGAAAAATTCCTGGGCAAGGACTTCATGGTCAAATCGAGCTTCGGCCACATCCGCGACCTCTCGAAAAAAGACCTCGGAATCCACATCGACCGCGGATTCAGCCCCGTATACGAAATACCGGGCGACAAAAAGAAAGTGGTGGACGAACTGAGCCGCCTGGCCAAAAGCAAGACCGTCTGGCTGGCTTCCGATGAAGACCGCGAAGGAGAGGCCATCGCATGGCACCTGACCGAAGTGTTGGGTCTCCCGGTCGACAAGACGAAACGCATCGTCTTCCACGAAATCACCAAACGCGCCATCCTCGAAGCCATCGAGAACCCGCGCACGGTGGACATGAATCTGGTCAACGCCCAGCAGGCGCGCCGCATCCTCGACCGTCTGGTGGGCTTCGAGCTCTCGCCGGTGCTGTGGAAAAAGGTGCGGCCGTCGCTCTCGGCAGGACGCGTGCAGTCGGTGGCCGTGCGGCTGATCGTGGAGCGCGAACGCGAGATCATCGCATTCCGGTCGACCCCCTACTTCCGGGTTGTGGCGCAGTTCCATGCGGCCGGCGATCCCGACAAGACGCTTTTCAAGGCGGAACTCACCTCGCGCTTCGAGACGCGCGAGGAAGCCGAAACGTTCCTGCACGGCACGATCGGCGCCGCGTTCACGGTGGCCAAAGCCGAAGAAAAACCGGCCCAGCGCTACCCTGCACCGCCTTTCACGACCTCGACTCTGCAACAGGAAGCCGGACGCAAGCTGGGCATGTCGGTCTCGCAGACCATGTCGGTGGCGCAGCACCTCTATGAACAAGGTCTGATCACCTACATGCGTACCGACTCGGTGAACCTCTCGCAACAAGCGCTGGCCCAGTGCAAGGAGGAGATCACGAAGCTCTACGGCGCAGAATACTCGCGCTGGTTCAACTACAAGACCAAAACCAAGGGTGCGCAGGAAGCGCACGAAGCCATCCGCCCGTCGTACATCGACCGCCAGACGATCGAGGGCACGCCGGCCGAGAAACGGCTCTACGACCTGATCTGGAAACGCACCGTGGCCTCGCAGATGGTCTGCGCGGAGCTCGACCGCACGACGGTGACGATCGACATCGCAGGCTCGCCGCTGCAGTTCGTGGCGACGGGCGAGGTGATCCGTTTCGACGGATTCCTGCGCCTCTACTCCGAATCGACCGACGACGACCAGGCGCAGGAGAGCGGCGAAGGCCGGCTTCCCAAGCTGGCGCAGGGCGACGCCCTGACGGCGGCCAACATCACGGCGACCGAACGTTTCACCCAGGCTCCGGCGCGCTACAACGAAGCCTCGCTGGTCAAGCGGCTGGAGGAGCTGGGCATCGGACGCCCGTCGACCTACGCACCGACGATCTCGACGATCATCAACCGCGGCTATGTGGTGAAACAGAACAAGGAGGGGCAGAAACGCGACTACACGCAGCTGACGCTCACGGGCGACAAGCTGACCGCGAAGACCGTATCGGAAAAGTACGGCAAAGAGAAGAGCCGCCTTTCGCCGACGGATATCGGCATGGTGGTGAACGACTACCTGGAGGCGCAGTTCGGTTCGATCATCGACTACAACTTCACGGCCAACGTCGAGAAGGAGTTCGACCGCATCGCCGAGGGCGACATCACGTGGGACCGCATGATCGGCGACTTCTACGCACCGTTCCACAAGATGGTCGACACAGCCATCGAACAGCAGAACGACAAGAAGGGCCAGGCCCGCATCCTGGGCACCGACCCCAAGACGGGCCGCACGGTCAAGGCGCGCATCGGCCGCTACGGCCCCATGGCCGAGATCGAAGCGCCCGAAGGCGAGAAGAGCCGGTTCGCCTCGCTCAAGAAAGGCCAGCTGATCGAATCGATCACGCTGGAAGAGGCGCTGGAACTCTTCGCGCTGCCGCGCACGCTGGGCGAGCTCGACGGCGAGGAGCTGGCCGTGGGCATCGGCAAATACGGCGCCTACGTCCGCTACGGCAAGTCGTTCGCTTCGCTGGCCAAGACCGACGACCCCTACACGGTGACCTACGACCGGGCCGTGGAAGTGGTCCGCGCGCACAAGGAAGCGGCGGCAACGGCCCACAAGCCGCTGAAAGAATTCGCCGAAGACCCCGACATGCAGGTCAAGAACGGCCGCTACGGCGCCTACATCGCCTACAAGGGGAAGAACTACCGCATACCCAAAGGCGCGGACCCCGCACAACTGACGCTGGACGAATGTCTGAAGATCGTGGCGGGCTCGAAGAAATGACAGAACAAGCAAAAAAAACCTTAAAACCCAGTCTTAGATGAAAAACCTGCTGATTACCCTGCTGGCCGCGGCGGCAACGCTGGCGGCAACGGCCCAGACCCCGCAGACCGAACCCGAACCCGAAGGCTACCGCTTCACCGACGCCAAGGTGCTGGAGATGACTCCCGTGAAGAACCAGCATCGCAGCGGCACCTGCTGGTGCTTCTCGACGATGTCGTTCCTGGAGGGCGAAATCCTGCGCGCCGGCGGCAAACCGGTGCACCTCTCCGAGATGTGGATCGTGCGCCACAGCTTCATGGAGAAAGCCGAGAAGTACGTGCGCATGCACGGCGAACTGAACTTCGCCGAGGGCGGAGCAGCCCACGACGTGACGGAGGGTATCAAGAAATACGGCATCGTACCGTTCGAAGCCTATCCGGGCCTGAACTACGGCACCGACAAACCCGACTTCCACGAGCTGACGGCCGCGCTGAAGGCTTTCCTCGACTCCGTGATCGCCACGGCCGACCGTTCGGGCAAACCCCTGTCGACGGCCTGGAAACGCGCCTTCAACGCCATGCTCGACGAATACTTCGGACACATGCCCGACACCTTCGTCTACGAGGGCAAGGAGTACACGCCGCAGTCGTTCGCTGCGTCGCTGCCCGTCTCGATGGACAACTACATCGACATCACGTCGTTCACCCACCATCCTTTCTACACGCAGTTCGTGCTCGAAGTGCCCGACAACTGGATGTGGGGCAAGGTCTACAACCTGCCGCTGGACGAAATGATGGCCGTCATCGACCACGCGCTGGCCAACGGCTATCCGGTGGCTTGGGGCACCGACGTGAGCGAAAAGGGATTCAGCCGCACGAAGGCCCTCGGCATCGTGCCGGAAGCCGATCTCGACGGCATGAGCGGCACGGAAGCCGAGCGCTGGGGCAAGCTGACCGAGCGCGAGAAGGAAGCAGCGCTCTACAAGTTCGACAAGCCGGGCAAGGAACGCACCATCACGCAGGAGATGCGCCAGGAGGCGTTCGACAACTACGAGACGACCGACGACCACGGCATGGTGATCGTAGGCACGGCCCGCGACCAGGCGGGCACCCCCTACTACAAGGTGCTCAACTCGTGGGACGACCTGCCTCCCTACGGCGGTCACTGGTACTTCTCGCGTCCCTTCGTGGCCTACAAGACCACCGACATCATGGTCAACAAGAACGCCCTGCCCAAAGAGATCGCCAAGAAACTGGGTCTCAAATAAGGTGAAAGGCGAACTTTGCCGAGCGGGAGCGACGATGGCGCAAGCCGAGAGCTATGTCGAACTTGTTCTGACTTAGCCGAGGAGCCGCCCATTCAAGACTCAGTCAAAGTCAAGCCCTCTTGGCTTAAAGGGGCAAAGTGAAAAGCGAGGAGCGCCCGTTTCGCATTTCCACTCGAAGAAAGCGTCCGGAACCAATAGGTTCCGGACGCTTTTTATCTACTCCTCGAACTCGACGCCGAGAAGCCTTACCAGGTCGAGCGCCTGCCCCTGCGAGATACGGGCCCCGCGGAGCTCGAACGAAAGGCATTCGCTCAGACGAATCCCCCGTATTTCGCAATCGGCGAGCGAGATGCCCAGCAACCGGGTGCCGAAGAACTCGGCCTCCGAGAGGTCGCAGCCGGAAAACCCGCACTGCTCGAAACGACAATCGCTCAGAACGGCACTTCGCAGGACACAATCGCCGAACATGACACGGCGGAATCTGCCGGAGGCGAATCCGGCGAACTCCCCGCGGCAACGCGAGAAGAGGACAAAACCGAAAACCGACCCGGCGAATTCGGCCCCGGTGAGTTTGCAATCGAGAAACCGCACACGCTGAAACGAGCAGCCGCGCAAGTAGGCATTGGAAAAGTCGCAGTTGCGGAACAAGACATCAGAAAACCGCGTCTGCTCCAACACGGCCCCCGAGAAACGACATCCTGAAAAGATACATTGATCGACGATAAGGTGCTCGCGGACGACTCCGGAGAAACCGGCACCGCGAAAAACGGCGTCGCAGACCTCCTCGGCATCGACGAGGAGCGCAGGATCGGCATCGGGAGCGGAATCCGCAGGCAGACGGGGCGGGGCGATCTCCATAGGCTACGACAGAAAAACGACCACACGTCCGGCGAACAACACGAAACGAAGCGTCAATGCCTTGCCGCTGCCGATCCGACCGACGAGCCGGCCGGCCGGAAAATCGACCTGCTCGATCCTCAGATCGCGCAGCCAATCCACCCCGCGGCGCCCGGCAAACTTGTAAAGCGTCTCCTTGGCGCACCACACGACGGCAGGCCACAGCGGATCGTCGGAAAGGATGCGCTCGCCGGCCGAAAGATAACGTGCCGCAGCCCGGCCGAAATCGCGTGCGAGCGGCTCGACATCGACGGCACAAGGGGCTTCGGAGAGCGCGACGGCGATAGTGCCCTCGCAATGGGAGACCGAAAGATGGAGCGCCGATCCCTCGATCGACGGGGCGCCGCAATCGGAGTAGGCGAAACGGAGCTGCGGAGCCCCCAGTTCGTGCCGCACGATCCCCCGCCATGAAAGCCACTCCGACCGGCGCGCAGGCTCGAATCCGGATGCCTGCTCACGCTCGGAAAGCGTAGTCCAGGCATCGATTTCGGGCTCGGAAAGCGGACGCGAGAGAAGGAGTCGGAACATAGGCAGACGGAAAGAGTGCGGACAATGAAGCGACAACGGAACTTCACGAAGAACCGCCGCCCCGGCAACGGGGACTATTTCAGATCGACGCGTATCTTGTCGATGCGGTGAGCATCCATCTCCTTGACGGTGAAACGGATGTCGTGCGAGGTGAAGATGTCGCCCTTGGCGGGGAAGTCGCGTTTGAGTTCGAGCATCAACCCGGCGAGCGTCTCGGCCTCGCCGCGGACGTCGGAGAAAGTCTCCTCGTCGAGCGACAAGATGCGTTCGAAGTCGCCGATGTGGGTTTTGCCCTCGAAAAGGTAGCTCTTGGCGTTGAGCCGCGTATAGAAACTCTCGTCGACATCGGATTCGTCGGAGATCTCGCCTACGATCTCCTCGATGATGTCCTCCAGCGAGACGAGGCCCAGCGTGGAGCCGTACTCGTCGACGACGATGGCCATGTGGACCTTGTTGGTCTGGAAGTCGCCCAGCAGGTCGTTGATCTTCTTGTGCTCGGGCACGAAGTAGGGCTTGCGGATGAGCTGCTGCCAGTCGAACTCGTCGCCGTGGTTGATATAGGGCAGCAAATCCTTGACATAGAGCGTGCCGCGGATGTTGTCGATGTCCTCCTCGAAGACGGGGATGCGCGAAAAGCCCGATGCGATGATGGTCTGCTTGACCTTTTCGTAGGAATCGGTGAAGTCGAGCGCCGTGATGTCGACGCGGGGCTTCATGATCTCCTGGACCTCGGTATTGACGAAGTTGACGATGCCCGAGAGCATGACGTGCTCCTCGGGATTGGCCGTCTGGGTCATGTCGACGGCATCGGCCAGGTCGTCGAGCGAAATCTCGCTCTTATGGGCGGCCTTCTCGCTGATGCGGCTGCTGGTGCGCACGAGGATGAACGACAACGGGTAGAAAATCCAGCGCAGCACCGAAAGCGGGCGCGCGACGAACTGCGCGAAACGCGCGGGCAGCGTCTGCGCCAGCACCTTGGGCAGCACCTCGCCGAAAAGTAGCAGCAAGAACGTGACGACGACGGTCTTGAAGAGAAACTCGAACCGGGTGAAGGTAAAGAGGGCGTCGACGATGTTGGCCATAAGGATGGTGATGCAGATATTGACCAGATTGTTGACGACGAGGATGGTAGCCAACAGAAAGTCGACGTTGCCCAACAACCTCAGCACGGCGTCGCCCGAAGCCGAAGGGTGCTGCTTGAAGCGCTGGACATCGTTGTGCGAGAGCGAAAAAAACGAAGTCTCGGCACCCGACACAAGCGCGGAGATGCAGAGCAAGACGAAAGCAAGGATGCCGAAAAAAAGGATATGGGCGGGAAAACCGTTGAAGATAATCCAGGGAACGTGTTCCAAAACCGGGGAATTTAGGTTAGAAAAGCGAGCCGTTTTCGGGCTCCTCCTTGGCGGCGGCCTTCTCCTCGCTCAACACCTTCTTGCGGCCGCCGGCATGGTGGACGACGAACTTGGAGTTGCGGGCCTGGTAGGCGGGCCGGGAAAGCAGCTCCTCGATGTTGCTGTAGCGCGTGGACCTGGCACCGAGCACGACCTGCTCGGGAGTGCGCACCGCCGGTTTGGCGGGTGCCAGGGGCTTGATGGGCTCCAGCACGGGCGCTGCGGGGTCGGCCGCGCCGACAGGCTGCACGGTCCGGGCCGGGGGAATGACCTGCGTGAGACCTTCGCGGGAACTCTCCTCGAAACCGGTAGCGATGATGACCAGCTCGATGGCATTGCCCAGCTGGGGTTTGACACCCGTACCCCAGATGATGTTGGCATCGTGAACGACGCCGGCGTCGTCCTTCACGCTGGCATGGGCCTGGATGTAATGCAGGATGGTGTTGAGCTCGTCGGACATGAGCTCGTCGGAACCCGACACCGAGATATGGAGAAGGATGTTCTTGGCTCCGGAGATAAGGTTGTGATCCAGGAGCGGCGACTGAAGCGATGCCTTGGCCACCGCCTCGGCGCGGTCCTCGCCCTCGGCCGTGGCGACGGCCATGTGGGCGCGGCCGGAGTTGCGCATGACCTTGGAGACATCGGCGAAGTCGACGTTGACGATGTCGCTGGGCACGGTGATGATCTCGGCGATGCCTTTGGCCGCGGAGGCCAGAATGTCGTCGGCCTTGCCGAACGCCTGTTTGAGCGACAGGCGGCCGTAGATTTCGAGGATGCTTTCGTTGTTGATGATGAGCAGCGAATCGACGTTCTCCCGCAGCTCCTCGATACCACGGAAAGCCTGCTCGTAGCGGATCTTGCCCTCGACGGCCAACGGCGAGGTGACGATGGCGACGACGAGGATTCCCATCTCGCGGGCCAGCTTGGCGATGACGGGCGAAGCGCCCGTACCGGTGCCGCCGCCCATTCCGGCCGTGATGAAGACCATGCGTGTGCCGGCCGCCTCGAAGTGCTGCCGCACGTCGGGCAGGGTTTCGACGGCAGCCCGCCGGCCGTTCTCGGGATCATTGCCGGCTCCGAGACCCTCGGCGCCGAGACGTATTTTGGTCTCCACGGGGCTCTTGTCCAAAGCCTGCTGGTCGGTGTTGCAGACCATGAACGACACGCCGCGGATGCCGAGGCTCCACATGTGGTTGACGGCATTGCCGCCGGCACCGCCGACACCCACCACGGTGATAATCGACCGCTCGTCGCGCGGCGCTCTGATCTCCGACATAAATTCGTCTGTCATAAGGCTATCGAAAGACGGAAAACGCGTTTCCGCCGAACTTGTTTAAACTTGTTGATCGCACACACTTGTTGATCGCGCATTCGCATCGGTGGCGGCCGGGCTCCCGGGCATCAGATCTCCTCGTCGTCGGCCCCTTCGCCGTCGAAACCGGCCACGCTGCCCACCACCTTCTTGAAGATCGAGCTCCAGTCGCGCTTGCGGCGCGGCCCGATCACCACGGGTTCCTCCTCCTCGGGTTCGGGCGGCACGAAGCCCTGCCGGGGCATGGGCTCGGGTTGCGCGGGCGCCTGAGGACGTACGGGCTGCACCGACGGCCGCGAGGGCGGAACGGGTGCGGCGGCCTGGGACTGCTGAGCCGGTGAAGGTTGCACGGGCCGCACGGGTGCGGTCCGGACACCCGGCACTGCCTGCGGCTGTGCGGTCCGGGGCTGCCGGGGTTGCGGCTGAGGCTGCGGAACCGGCGGAACGGGGCCCCGCGGCGGAACGGCAGCGGCGGAACGGGGATCGGAAACGGGGACGTGCGCCCGTCCCGACGCAGCGGTCTGGGCGGGCGTCGAGGCATGCTCGACAACGGCGCAGGCACCCTGCTCGGCACCCTTGATCAGAATGCCGACGGCCGTAGCGAAAGCAGGATCGGCCACGAAGTCGATCGAGGCATCGTCGATCCCGACGTCGGGCAGCGCGACGCGCACTTCCATCTGGGTGACGCGGCGGAACAGCTCGTCGAGGTCTTTCAGCGCAGCGGAACCGCCGGTGAGGACGATTCCGTAGGAGAGTTTGGAGGCATAGCCCGAATCCTTGATCTCCTGCATCACGAACTCGGCGATGTCGGTGGCGCGCGCCTCGATGACGGTGGCGAGGTTTTTCAGCAGAATATCCTTGGCGTCGCGCGTGGTGCGGCCGTTGACACGGATAAGTTTGTCCTCGGGCGCAAGCTCGGAGACGGCCGAACCGTACTTGCGCTTGAGGTTCTCGATGTGCTTCTCGGGCACGCCCATGGCGCGGATGTCGCGGTTGATGGCCGAAGCGCCCATGGGGATGGAGACGGTATAGCGGACGACGTTGCGGTAGTAGACCGTGACGTCGGTGACGCCGGCGCCGAGGTCGACGACAGCGACGCCCTCCTCCATCTCCTCGGGCTGCAGGATGGCGGCAGGGGTGGCCAGCGCATCGGCGAAGACGCCGAGCATCCTGATGCTCAGACGCTTGAGCGCCATATCAAGACGCTGCACAGGCGTCTTGTGGCAGAGGATGAAGTTGAAGGTGGAAGAGAGCTTCTTGCCGAACGAGCCGACAGGGTTCTTGACCTCCTGATTGTCGTCGACCACATAGTTCTGCGGGATGCGCTCCATGATGGTCTCGTCGTCGGGAGCCTGGACGTTGCGCATGCGGTCGAACAGCGACTCGACATCCTTCTGGTTGACGCCCGTCTGATGATCGGAGACGAAGACATGGTCGGTATGGCGCGCGCACCGCACGAAATCGCCCGAGATGCCGGCATAGGCCTCGGTGATCCGGATGCCCAGCTGCGCCTCGACCTCGGAGACCGCATCGCGGATGGCCCGGCTGACCAGCTCGATGTTGTCGATGCGCCCGGCATTGACTCCCTCCACGGGCTTCGAGACGATGGCCGCGACACGGAGCGGGCCCCCGTCGCACGTCTCGCCGACGGCGACGACCACGGACGACGAACCCAGATCGACGGCTACGATATAGTTTTTTCTTTCCACGCTTGAATCTGTTATTTCCTGCAAACCACCTGGTCGTTGTATCTCAAATCTATCGTGCGGAACTCCTCCCACCCGATGCGCGAAAGGCCGCCCCGGTAGAAGCGCATGAGCTTGTCGAACTTGCGCTCCGCATCCTCCAGCCGGCCGAAGCGGACGGTATGGCGGCCGCTGCGCGGCACGAGATCTATTTCGAGGGCCCCGGCAGGGGTCGTGCGGGCCACGATCTGCACCACTTCCGACCTCCAGAACGCATCGCTTTCGACACTCTCCACAAAGGTAAGGAGTTTCGCGAAATCTTCGTAGCTTTTCTCCAACTTTTTTTGCCGCAGGCGTTCCTGTTCCTGCCGGCGGGCCAGCGCATCGATCTCCTGCCCGATAAGGCGGGCTTCGTAGCGGTAGCTGCGCCGCAGGATCGCTTTCTCGCGCCGCAGTTCGGCCACGCGCCGTTCGAAATCGCCCGCCGACTCGAAACGCCACCACTGCCGCTTGATGCGGCGCCTGCGAAGCTGGGCGATGCGGCGGTCGTTCTCGATCTCGCGCTGGTAGAGAGGATACTTCTCCTTCTCCAGCGCGGCGATGCGCTCCGCAATGCGGGCGATCTCGGCGTCGACGCACTCCCTCACGCTGCCCGTATGCCCCTTGGGAAACGGCGGTGCGTAGCTGCCCGTGACAACGGGCACGTAGAGCGACGAGCCCTTCGGAGCCGGAAACACGTAGCCTTCGGCCGTGACATACGAATCGACGCCGTCGGTCCGCAGCCGCAGCAGGGGCTGGCGCTGCTTGATCGTGATACGCAGGGTGCCCGCATAGTCGACGTAGGCGACCGCACTGCTCACGAAGCCGTTGCGGGCGATCAACCCTTCGAGCGCCGGCAGATCGACAGCATCAACAGCCGTGCCGATCGTGGCCGTGCCGCTGCGCCCGATCCACTCGCGCACCCGGGCCGACGACACCAGACAGCCGCGCGACGAGCTGTCGGCCACCTCTATTTCGAGCCGTTCGACCAGCCGGCCCGACCGGGCGCGGCGCGCCGAAAGGGCAGCGAAAAGCAGATAACCGCCGACGAGCACCCACAAAAGGGTCAGCAGCGTGTATCGGAGCGTACGGGACATGGATCGTTCGGAATCAGTTCAGCATGAATGTCTGGGTTGTTATGTTGCGGCTTGCGGCGCCCGCTTCAGCTTTTGGCTTTCAGTTTTTCGGCCAGCGCATCGCAGCAGGCGTCGATGTTGCCGGCGCCGAAGCTCACGACGACGTCGGTCGCCATGGCGGCGACCTCGTCGGCCAGCCGGTCGCGCCCGACGATGCGGCAGGGAACCGTCACCCGCTCGGCGATGATCTCCGACACGACGCCCGGAATGGGCTCCTCGCGCGCCGGGTAGATGGGCAGCAGCACCGCCTCGTCGGCCAGCGACAGCGCCTCGGCGAACTCTGCGTAGAAGTCGCGCGTGCGGGTGTAGAGGTGGGGTTGGAAGAGCGCCGTGACCTTGCGTCCGGGGAACATCTTGCGCACCGACGCGAGCGTGGCGGCCAGCTCGCGCGGATGATGGGCATAGTCGTCCATGTAGACCTGGCGCGGCGTGTTGACGTAGAACTCGAAGCGCCGCTTGACGCCCGAGAACGACGCCAGCGCCTCGCGGAGCCTGTCGGCGTCGAAGCCGCCTTTGTCGGCCTGCGCGGCGCACCACACGGCGGCACAGGCAGCCACGGCATTCTCGATGTTGACCCACCCGGGGATGCCCAGCGTGCATCCCTCGACCGCCCCGCCGGGCGTCACGAGATCGAAACGGTAGTAGCCGCCCTCCAGCAACCGGATATTGCGGGCATAGAAGTCGCAGGGCGTATCGTAGGCATAGCGGTAGATGCGGATGGAGGGGTTGTCGAGCCGCAGGTCGACTCCCTGCTTGATGACGAGCGCACCGCCGGGCCGGATCTGCCGCACGAACTGCGAAAAAGCCTCCTTGACGGCTTCGTGCGTGCCGTAGATGTCGAGGTGGTCGGCATCGGCCGAGGTAATCACGGCCACGTCGGGAAAGAGACGCAGGAACGAACGGTCGAACTCGTCGGCCTCGACAGCAAGCCGGTTGCCGGAGCCGAGCACAAGGTTGCCGCCGAAATTCTTGGAAATACCGCCCAGAAAGGCCGATCCGCCGCCCGTGACTCCACGGTTGAGCCATGCCACGAGCGTAGAGGTGGTGGTTTTGCCATGGGTGCCGGCGACGGCCATCACGTACTTGCCCTCGGCCAGGTGACCCAGCATCTGCGAACGCTTCTCGACGGTGAAGCCGTGTTCGCGGAAGTAACGCAGCTCGCTGTGCTCCTGCGGGACAGCCGGAGTGTAGACCACGATCGTGTCGTGCGGATCGAGAAATTCTTCGGGAACGGCCCGTATGTCGTCATCATAATGCACCGAGGCCCCTTCGGCCTCCAGTTCGGCGGTCAGACGCGAGGGGGTGCGGTCGTAGCCGGCCACACGTTTGCCCACGTGCAGAAAATAGCGGGCCAGGGCGCTCATGCCGATGCCCCCGATGCCCAGAAAATAGACTTTCGAAAACTCCATGCTACAACAATTTGACTATTTCGTCGACAATCTCTTCCGCCGCCCGGGGCCGGGCCAGCCGTTCGAGGTTGGCGCTCATGCGGCGCAGCGCCCCGGGGTCGGACAGCAGTTCCAGCGCCCGCGGCATCGCTTCGGTTCGGCATTCGGCATCGGGCACGAGCACGGCGGCCCCCTCCGACACGAGCGCCTGGGCATTCTTGGTCTGGTGGTCCTCAGCGACGTTGGGCGAAGGCACGAACAACACAGGCTTGGCGACCAGACAGAGCTCCGACACCGTACCGGCGCCGGACCGCGACACGACGAGGTCGGCCGCGGCATAGGCCAGGTCCATGCGCTCGATGAAAGCGCCCTGCCAGATGCCGGGCACAGGATGGGCGACAAGGAACTCGCGCATCTCGCGCTCGTAGTATTTGCCCGTCTGCCAGATGACCTGCACGGGAGCCGGCGCACCCTCGAGCGAAAGGATCCACGCCTTCATCATCTCGTTGAGCGAACGCGTTCCGAGCGACCCTCCGACCACCAGAATCACCGGCTTGTCGGGACCGAACCCGTAGTGGGCCAGCGCCTCGGCCCGGCCGGCGCCCTCCTTGGAAAAACGCCCCCGCAGGGGATTGCCTGTCAGCACGATGCGGTCGGCCGGGAAGAAACGTTCCATGCCCTCGTAGGCGGTGCAGATGCAGCACGCGCGGCGAGCCAGAATCTTGTTTGTCACGCCGGCATAGGAATTCTGCTCCTGGATGAGCGTCGGCACGCCCATGCGCTGGGCGGCCCACAGCACGGGCGCGCTGGCATAGCCGCCGAATCCCACGACGGCATCGGCGCGGAAGTCGCGGATGGTCTTGCGGGCCCGGCGGATGCTGCGCCACACCTTGAAGGGCACCAGCAGGTTGCGCCACTCCAGACGGCGCTGCAAGCCCGCGATGGGGAGCCCGACGATGCGGTAACCCAAGGCGGGGACCTTCTCCATCTCCATCTTGCCCTCGGCTCCCACGAAAAGGAGTTCGACCCCGTCGCCCAGACGGCGTTCGAGCGCTTCGGCGACCGCTACGGCCGGGTAGATGTGGCCGCCCGTACCGCCGCCCGAGAGAATGATATGTTTCGGTTGCATGATCACAATGCTATTTCGATTGGTTCTCCTGAAAATCGGGGTTTCTTGCCCAACGCGAGGTCGAGGAAGATCTTCACCCGCGCCGGAAAAGATTATGTCGGTTCGGTTTCATGTTCTATTTTCCCCAGTTCTCGCGGTCGAGCGACCGGTAGTTGATCGCTTCGGCCACATCGAGCGGTTCGATCCGTTCGCGGCCCGCCAGGTCGGCGATCGTGCGCGCGACTTTCAGAATGCGGTCGTAGGCACGGGCCGAGAGCGACAACCGCTGCATGGCCTGCTCCAGCAGCGCGGCCGACGCGGCGTCGAGCCGGCAATGCTCGCGCAACATGGCGGCATTCATCATGGCGTTGGTGTGCACCCCGCCGCACCCCTCGAAACGCCGGCGCTGCACCTCGCGGGCCCGGCAGACCCGTTCGCGCACTGCGGCGCTCGATTCGCCCGGCGCGGCATCGGCCAGCTCGGAAGGCGGCACGGGCGTCACCTCGATGTGCATGTCGATGCGGTCGAGCAGCGGCCCCGAAATGCGGCCCATGTAGCGGTGCACGGCGCCCGCCGAGCAGGTGCACTCCTTGGCGGGATGGTTGTAGTAGCCGCACGGGCACGGATTCATGGCGGCGACCAGCGTGAAGTTAGCCGGATACTGCACCCTGTAACGCGCCCGGGCCACCGTAATGCGTTTCTCTTCCAGCGGCTGCCGCAGCACCTCCAGCGCGCTGCGCCCGAACTCGGGCAGCTCGTCGAGAAAGAGGATGCCGTTGTGCGCCAACGACACTTCGCCCGGATGGGGCGACTGCCCTCCGCCGATCAGCGCCACCTGCGAAACCGTGTGGTGCGGGGCCCGGAACGGCCGCTGCGACAAAAGTCCCCCGCTGCCGGCCAACCCGGCCACGGAGTGTATCTTGGTGGTCTCCAACGCCTCGTCGGCCGAGAGCGGCGGCAGGATGGAGGGCATGCGGCGCGCAAGCATCGTCTTGCCCGAACCGGGCGAACCGATCATCAGCACGTTGTGCCCGCCCGCCGCAGCGATCTCCAGCGCACGTTTGACATGCGGCTGGCCCTTGACATCGGCGAAATCCTCATCGTAGCGTCCCGGCCGGTGCGGCAAGGCTTCGAAAACGGGCGCTTCGGCCGGAGCCGCATCCGTTTCACCGTTGAGCAGGGCGATCACTTCGCGCAGGCTCCCCACTCCGTAAACCTGCACCCCCTCCACGACGGCCGCTTCGGCGGCATTGGCCTGCGGAACGACCAGGCGGGGGATGCCCTCGCGGCGCGCCCCGACAGCGACAGGCAGAATGCCCCGCACGGGTTTGACCGAACCGTCGAGCGACAGCTCGCCGACGAAAAGGGTGTCGGCCACGCTCGCCGGCGCGACGCGCTCCGTAGCGGCGAGAATGCCCACGGCAATAGGGAGATCGAAAGCGGCTCCCTCCTTGCGCAGATCGGCCGGTGCGAGGTTGACGACCGTCTTGCGGCATGCCATCCGCTCGCCCGAATTCTCGAAAGCGGCACGTATGCGCTCCTCGCTCTCCTTGACAGCGTTGTCGGGCAGCCCGACCAGCGAAAGGCCCATGCCTCCCCCGGCGATGTTGACCTCGACGGTCACCGTCACGGCGTCGATCCCGACGACTGCCCCGGCATAAGTGCGCACGAACATGGAGCGACCCCGGATTTAGAAAGGCGCCTCGTCGCCGAGCGACGGAGGCTTGATGTCGAATTCGCTGCCGCCGGCCGCCGAACCCAGACCGCCGGCAAACGACGGTGCGGCATTGGCGCCGCTGGCGTAGTCGTCGTAGGCCTGCTGGCTGTCGAGCGCCTGCGAGGGCGGCATCATCGAATCGTCCATGTCGGCGAAGCGCGCCTGCTCCTTGAGGAAACGCAGGTTGACGTCGCACACGGCGCCGTTGCGGTGCTTGGCGATGATGATCTCGGCCATGCCGGCCGTGGGCATGCCGTTCTCGTCCTGATTGATGCCGTAATACTCCGGACGGTGGATGAAAGCCACGATGTCGGCGTCCTGCTCGATGGCGCCCGACTCGCGCAGGTCCGAAAGCTGGGGCCGCTTCGAACCGCCGCGCATCTCGGTGGCGCGGCTCAGCTGCGACAGGGCGATGATCGGCACGTTGAGCTCCTTGGCGATGGCCTTGAGCGTACGCGATATGAAAGCCACCTCCTGCTCGCGGTTGCCCTTCGAATCCTGGTTGCCGGTCATGAGCTGGAGGTAGTCGATAACGATGATCTTGATGTCGTTATGGATCTTCAGACGCCGCGCCTTGGAGCGGAACTCGAAGACCGAAAGGGCCGGCGTATCGTCGATGAACAGCGGTGCGGCGCCCAGCGGCTTGGTGGCCGACTCGAGATGGCGCCACTGCTCGGGCGAGAGACGGCCCGACTTGACGTCGTTGCCGCTCAGTCCCGTCTCGGCGATGATCAGACGCATCATCAACTGCACGGACGACATTTCGAGCGAGAAGAAAGCCACGCCGGCCTCGTGATCGACGGCCATGTTGCGGGCCATGGAGAGCACGAAAGCCGTCTTACCCATCGAAGGACGGGCCGCGATGATGATCAGGTCCGAGAGCTGCCAGCCGAGCGTCACGCGGTCGATGGCCACGAAGCCCGACGGCACGCCGTTGTAGGCGCTGGTGTTCTTCGACGCCTCCTCGATCTGCATCAGCGCACGGGCCAGAATGTCCTTGGACGACTGGACCGAACGCTTGACGTGGCCCTCGGAAACCTTGAAAATCTCGCCCTCGGCGTATCCGATCAGTTCCGTGACGTCGGTCGACTCGTCGTACGAACGGCGCTGGATCTCCGTGGCGGAGCGGATCAGCTCACGCTGCACGTATTTCTGGGCGATGATCTTGGCATGGAACTCGACGTTGGCCGCCGAACCCACCTTCTGCGTGAGCTGGGCCAGGTAGGCCGCGCCGCCTATCTTCTTGAGCTCCTTCTTGACCTTGAGCCGTTCGGTCACAGTGTAGAGGTCGATGGGCTTGAGCTCCATCGACAACTCCTCGATCGCCTTGTAGATCAAACGGTGCTCCTCGGTGTAGAACGACTCGGTCGTGACGAACTCCTGCACGGCGATGATGCTGTCCTTTTCGAGCATCAGAGCGCCCAGGACCGCCTCTTCCAACTCGACCGCCTGCGGGGGCACGTTGCCGGCCGTGTCGGTCAGCGCGTCGTAGGCTTCGCTGTTGCGCCGCGAGGGGGTGAAATCCTTGGCCATTTCGTAATGGGTTGCTTTAAGGGTTCAAAATTAGCGATTCGGGCGGACATATCAAAGGCGGGGGCCAAATAATGAAGTTTTTGCAACGAAAAAACCAGCATCACCCGAGCCGGGGCCGGCCGGCCCCGACGTCCGCGACCTGCCAGAGGCGGAGTGCCCGCCCGGCCGGATACCTGATTCCCGGCAGAGGAACACGAAAAATCAAGACATTACGAAGTAGTAAGCCCGAAATTGCGAATTGTGAATCGCCTGCTACTCCTTCACGCCCAGTTCGCGGCGCGAAACGGCCAGAGCAGCCACGCTGACCCGGCAGTCGGGCACGGCGCCGAGCACCGCCTCGATGCAGGCCACCAGCGTGGAACCCGTAGTCATGACATCGTCGACCAGCAAGATGTGTTTGCCCGCCAGCCGCTCGGGATGGCGGACGGCGAAAGCGCCCGCCACATTTTCAGCTCGTTCGCGCCGGGGCCGGAGCGCCTGCGAAGCGGTGTTGCGGCACCGGTACACGCTCGAACGGTCGACCCCGACACCCAGCTGCGCAGCGATGCCCTCGGCGATGTATTCGGCCTGGTTGTAACCGCGCAGCATCCGCTTGAAAGGGTGGAGCGGAAGCGGCACGACCGCGTCGACAGAAGCATACAATCCGCTTTCGCAGAGATAACGGCCGTACCAGCCGCCCATGTCGCGGGCCGAATGCCAGGCACCGCGGTACTTGAAGCCGTGGATCAGCCGCCGCCAGCCGCTGCCGCGGACATAGAACAGGAACGCCGAAGCCTGCACGACGGGCACAAGCCCGCCGAACTTCTGCCACACGGGGTTGTCGGGGCGGTCCCAGTAACCGGTCAGCGGCGCCGTGAGCCGGCAGCAGGTGCAGACGGAGCGTTCGCCCTGCACCAAGGGGCGGCCGCAGGCGGGACAGACGGGCGGAAAGAGCAGCGCAGCCGCGTCGTGCAACAAGTCACTGAGGATCGACATTGACAACAACGGCAACGGACTTGAAACGGGGTGTCTGCGCAAAGTCCTGCAGCTCGGCCGCAAGCAGTTCGCGGGCGCGGGACGACGAAGCGCCCGATTCGATCTTGAGCAGCAGGCCGGCGAGGTATTCGCCGCGGATGCGGTCGACGGGCGGCACCAGCGGCCCCAGGAGCCGGCGGCCGAAGCGGCGGCGCAGGCGCGCAGCCAGTTCGGCGGCGGCGGCGTGCAGCAGCTGCGGGTCGCGATGACGCAGCAAGAGGGAGATCAACCGGGCGTAGGGCGGATAGAAAAAAGCTTGGCGGTCGGCCAGCTGGGTGCGGGCCATGGCCTCGAAATCGCCGGCCACGACCTGCCGGACGACCGGATTGCCGGGCTCGGAGGTCTGGATGACCACCTCGCCCCCCTGCGCCCTGCGCCCTGCGCGGCCGGCAACCTGCATCATCAGCTGGAAAGCCCGCTCGCCGGCCCGGAAATCGGGGTTGTTGAGCATGTTGTCGGCGTTGAGAATGCCGACCAGCGCCACCCCCTCGAAGTCGAAACCCTTGGTAATCATCTGCGTGCCGACGAGGATGTCGGTCTCGCGGCGCGCAAAACCCGCCACGATGGCGTTGAAGGCGCGTTCGGAAGTGACCGTATCGCGGTCGAGCCGTGCGACGCGGGCTTCGGGGAAGATGCGGGCGATCTCCTCCTCGATCTTCTCGGTGCCGAAGCCCATGGGCACCACGTCGGTGATCTTGCACGACGGGCATTTGGCCGGCACCGGCTCGGCATGGCCGCAATAGTGGCACACCAGCCGTCCGCCCGCCTTGTGGTAGGTGAGCGTCACGTTGCAGTCGGGGCAGCGGGCCGTCCAGCCGCACTCGGTGCACTCCACATAGGGCGAAAAGCCGCGGCGGTTCTGAAAAAGCATGGCCTGCTCGCCCCGCGCAAGGGTCTCGCCGAGCTTGTCGAGCAGCAGTTTGTTGAAGTGGGCATGGCGCTCGCCGCGGCGCGCCGCACGCAGGGTGTCGGAGACGATGATTTCGGGCATCCGGGCGTCGCCGTAACGCTCGGCGAGCGCCGCCCGGCCATACTTGCCGCCCTCCGCGTTGACCCACGTTTCGAGCGAGGGAGTAGCGCTCCCGAGCAGCGTGCGGCCGCCGAAAATGCGCGCCATGACCACGGCGCAGTCACGGGCGTGATAGCGGGGCGCCGGGTCGCTCTGCTTGTAGCTGGCGTCGTGCTCCTCGTCGACGATGACAAGCTGCAAGCGCCTCATCGGCAAGAAGATGGACGACCGCACCCCCACTACGAACTCGCCGCCCTGCGAACGGTTGAGCCGGAAATAGGTTTCGGAACGCTGGCGGTCCGTGAGACGCGAATGGTAGGGCGTCACACGGCTGCCGAAGATGCGCTCCATGCGCTCGATAAGCTGCGCCGTGAGAGCGATTTCGGGGACGAGAAGCAGCACGTCGCCGCCCTGCGCCAGCACCTCGGCAATCAGATGGATATAGAGTTCGGTCTTGCCCGACGAAGTGACGCCGTGCAGCAACGCCGTGGACTTGCCGCCGGCGAACTGCCCGCGCAGCGTTTCGAGGGCCTGCCGCTGGTGGTCGGAGAGCACCGGCAGTCTGAAAAGCGCCGCACCGCGCTCGACGGTGCGTTCATGCTCGGCGGCCGCCATGAACCCCTTGCGCTCCAGAGCATGGAGCACAGTGCGGTCGGCCTGCAAAAGGCGCCGGGGCACCTCGCCCGGAGGAAGTCCGCCGTCGGGACCTGCCGACGCCAGCTCCAACAGCGCCTCGTACTGCTTGGGGGCCCGGCGTTGCAACTTCTCGAAGACTTCGTGGAGCCGGTCGGGGTCGTACAGCCCGGGAGCGAGGGTGAAATAGGTCTCCGTGCGGGGCCGGAACTCCTCGTCGGCGAAACCCTCGAAGCTGTCGGCCGACGGTTTCATGAGCGACGGCAGCGCGGCGCGCATCACCTCGCCGAGCGAACACATATAATAGGAAGCGACCCACTCCCACAGGGCCATCTGCTCGGCTGTGAGAAGCGGTCGGTCGTAGAGCAGCCGTTGCAAGGGCTTGATCCGCTTGAAATCGGGCCGGCGCTCGTGTACGCGCCAGACGATGCCGGTATAGAACTTGCGGGCACCGAACTGCACCGCCACGGCCCTGCCCGGCGCGACCTCTCCCAGCTCCTCGGGCACGGAAAAGGTATAGACGGGCTGCGCCAGAGGCAGCACGATGTCGGCGTAACGCTCCATCTACAATTTGGGAATGGCCTGGAATCCCTGGCCGTAGACGCCGGCCACGGAACCGATGGACATGAAGGCCGCCGGGTCGATCGAACGCACGAGCTTGAGGACCTTGTCGGTCTCGCGCTTGCGGCATACGACCACCACCACCTTCATCTCCTCGCGCGTATAGCCGCCCATGCCGTCGAGCAGCGTCACGCCGCGGTGGGCGTCCTGCAGGATCGCCCGCGTGATCTCCTCGTAGCGGCGGCTCATGATGAACACCTGGCTCGACTGCTGGTTGCCCGACATGATCATATCGACGGTGTAGCCGAAGACGGCCGTGAGGATGTAACCGTAGACCACCGTATTGAGCGTCGAACCCACGAGCAGCGACGAACCGATGATCAGAAAGTCGGAACACATGACGATGTTGCCGTAGCGCACCGTGCGGTACTTGTTGATGATCATGGCCACGATGTCCACGCCGCCCGTCGAGCCGCCCTGCTTGAAGCAGATGGCCACGCCGGTACCGGCCAGAATACCGCCCATGATGACCTGCAGGATGTTCTCCATGCCCGAGAAGAGGCCTTCGGGCGGGAGAATGCTCTCCCAGAAGTTCATCGAGAGGGTGATCATCACGATCGAGAAGATGGTCTTGATGCCGAACTTCCAGCCCACGATGAATCCGGCGACCAAAAGCAGCGCGGCATTGATGATGAAGACCATGTTGCCGACGGTGATCTCCACGCCGAACAACTGCCGTACGGCCATCGACAGCACGAGCGAAAGACCCGCCGCTCCGCCGCCCATGCCCTTGGCGGGCATGATGCAGCCGATCCAGCCGAAAGAGTAGACGAACATGCCGACGGTCATCAGGAAATACTCCTTGACGAGGGTCAGCAACCGGTCGGTGGACAAAGCGTTCATAAGTTCATTGCATTTGATTCCTACAAATGTATAAAAAATTCGCCTTGGTACGCATCGATTTCCTCCAATCTTTTTTCGAGCAGGCCCCACAGCTTCTCATTGCGGACCGCGCCCCAGTCCGGACCGCAGCGGTAACGGGGCGGCGCCTCGGAAGCGAACCGTTCGACGACCAGGTCGGGACGCAGGCGCCGCAAGATGCCGACGAAAAGGTCGATGTACTGCTCCAGCGTCCAGAAACGGAACTTCGCGGGGTCGGCCTCGTACTGCGCGGCCATGGCCGTACCGCGGAACAGCTGCAGCTGGTGGAACTTGACGGAGGTGAGAGGCAGGGCGTTGATGCGGGCGGTCTGGCCGACGAGCATTTCGTCGCTTTCGCCCGGAAGCCCCAGAATGAAATGGCCGCCGACCGGAATGCCCCGTTCGGCGGTCATGCGCACGGCCCGCTCGGCCGCGGCGAAGTCGTGGCCGCGGTTGATGGCCCGCAGCGTGGCGTCGGATGTCGACTCGATGCCGTATTCGATGGCGACATAATGCGTGCGCGCCAGCCGGGCGAAGTAATCGAGCTTGCGGTCGTCGATGCAGTCGGGGCGCGTGCTCACGACGATGCCGGCCACGGCAGGATGGGCCAGCGCCTCGCCGTAGAGCTCCTTCAGCCGCTCAAGCGGCGCATGGGTATTGGAAAACGACTGGAAATAAGCCAGGTAGCGCGACGCCCTGCGGTAACGGCGGGCGTGGAATTCGATCCCCTCGTCGATCTGCTGCGCGATGCTCTTCGTCGAGGAACAGTAAGAGGGGGTGAAAGCTCCGTTGACACAGAACGTACACCCGCCCTCGGCGATCGTTCCGTCGCGGTTGGGGCAGGTGAAGCCGGCGTCCACCGAGAGTTTCTGCACCCGGCCGCCGAAAAGCCGGCGGAAATGGCCGGCGTAGGAGTTATAGCGTCGCGTATCGCCCCAGGAGTACATAGGTTTCGTTTCTGTCATCTTGAGCGAAGCGAAAGATCCGTATTCGAGCCGGACGGACGAACAGATCCTTCGCTTCGTTCAGGATGACCCGATCGCTGCTTCCGTCAGAACGACCAGGTGCCCGCACTGGAGGCCTTGACCGCCGCTGTTGCGTTGGGCACGTTGGGGAAAAAGGTCATGCCGGTCTTCTGCTCGACGTCGGCTACCGTCGTACGAAAAGTCGACAGCGCAGCGCC
The DNA here is from genome assembly GCA_910575495.1 of Bacteroidales bacterium. Lineage (GTDB taxonomy): Bacteria > Bacteroidota > Bacteroidia > Bacteroidales > Rikenellaceae > Alistipes. The sequence continues at coordinate 211,912 of CAJTFS010000001.1, forward strand.
CGAATACGACTTGTTCTCGAACCAGAAGGCGATGCACTGCAACTCGTCGGCCTTGAGCTGGTAGAGCGGCTTGCCCGTGTTGCCGGACTTGGAGCGGATCATCACCTTGTAGAAGTTCGTCGGCACAACGACCGTATTAGGCGTCGGCTTGGCATTGTCCACCACGGTCGTATTGTTATTGGCAAAATGGACGCCCGTCACAACGAAAAGCGTATCGGCGCAGATGTTGTTCCAGCAGGCCTTTTCGAGTGACTGCCACACCCCATCGTTGAAACGGTTCTGCCACTGGGGTGCCACATTGGTGACATAGAACGTCTGCCGGTTCATCGCTTCGGTGGCCGTACGGTCGTTCGAAGCAATAAAATGACCTCGCGAATAGGAGATAGGAGGCGTCACTCCCGGTATCTTATAGTTGCCGCCCGTAATTACCGGCTGCACCGACTGCGAAATATCCGGGTCGTAAAACCACGATTTGGAGCGCGACACCGTATCCCTATAACACTCATGGAGCGGGTAGGCCGACCACATGGCCGTGCGCGTGTCGGAGTTGTAGCACACGGTGTAGTTGCGCAGGCCGGTCACAGGAACTCCCTTATAAGTATAGTCGGGGCAGATGTGGGTCGCATAATAAAGATCGGCACCGGAGGCCTTGACAGGCAGTTCGGGCCACCCGGGATAGCTGCCCGGCTGGGGCGTCGGATCGGGATCAGGCGTGGGATCCGGGTCGGGATCGGGCCCGGGGTCGGGAGTCGGATCGGCCGGGCCGGTAGTGAACGTGACGGTGCGGCTGGTCATGCGGTCGGAACCGAACGAGACATAGGCATAAATGTCGTATTCGGCTTCGGGAGCAAGTGCCGACAGGCGCGCTTTGAGCATGCTGTCCTCGATTTCGGGATCGGTGACAACGAGGGGGGGGGTCGCGTCGTCGCCCGAAACCGGCGTGCAGACGAAGCCGCACGACGAAGCCGACGCCAGCACGCCGTGGCCGAATAGCGTGAGGCACTTGACCTCGACCGTCGTGCCGCTCACCGTCACGACCGGATCGCGGAACCACTCGTCGGGCGTATCGACCGTATCGTTGTCGCAGGCGACGACCGCCAGCGAAGCGCAATACAAAAGAAAGGCGAAAAAGTTTTTCATATACATAGATAGTATTATAGGTTCTTATGGAGCACCTTTTCTTATCTCGGCAGCCCTGCAAGCACGGCTCTGCCCTCGGCTCAAGAAAACGTTCTTTTCAAGCAGGTTTTCACGCCTCGGCATAGCCCGAACAAGTCGGCTCTGCCCTCGGCTCGAGAAAAGGGTCATTCCTTGTTTTTCGAGTCGATCCAGATGGTCACGGGACCGTCGTTGACAAGCGACACCTGCATGTCGGCACCGAAACGCCCGGTGGCCACCGGGCGGTCGAGCAGCTCGCCCGCCCGCCGCACGAAAGCCTCGTAAAGAGGTCTCGAAACCGCCTCGGGCGCCGCCCCGATGTAGGAGGGACGGTTGCCCTTGCGCGTGGAAGCCATCAACGTGAACTGGCTCACGGCCAACACTTCGCCGCCGGCCTGCCGCACGTCGAGATTCATGACGCCGGCCTCGTCGTCGAAGATCCGCAGCCGCACGAGCTTGCCGGCGAGGTATTCGACATCCTCCTGCGTATCGTCCGGCCCGACGCCGACGAAAACCAGCAATCCGGCCCCGATTTCGGAGAAACGCCTGCCGTCGATGTCGACCGAGGCCCGGCGTACGCGCTGAACGAGAAGTCGCATGGGTTTCCTGGGTTATCGGGGGTTCACGTTATGCTTCGTCGTGGCGCCCGCCCTCGAAGCAGGCCCACAGATTATCGCCCGCAGGCACCGGAGCGGTCACCTCCACGGGTTCGCGCCGCACGGGGTGTTCGAACGCCACGCGCCTGGAGTGCAGCGAGATGCCGCCGCCGGGCAGCGAACGCCGGGCTCCGTACTTCAGATCGCCGCGAATCGGACAGCCGATGCGCGAAAGCTGGGCCCGGATCTGATGGTGGCGGCCGGTCAGCAGCTCGACCTCGACGAGGGTATAGCGGGTCCCGGCGCCGACCATGCGGTATTTCAGCCGCGCCTCCTTGGCTTCGGGACGCGGAGCGTCGAAGGCTTTCGAACGGTTGGTGCGGCCGTCGCGCAGAATGTAGTGGCGCAGTTCGCCGCTCTCGGCTTCGGGGCGGTTCTCCGTCAGGGCCCAGTAGACCTTGCGGATGCGGCCCTCGCGGATCATCTCGTTGAGCCGCACGAGGGCCTTGGAAGTCTTGGCGAAGAGCACGGCGCCGCTCACGGGACGGTCGATGCGGTGCACCACACCGAGGAAGACTTCGCCGGGCTTGGCGTCGCGCGCCTTGATGAAAGCCTTGATCTGATCCTCCAGCGCACTCTCGCCCGAAGGGTCGGGCTGCACGAGGTCGCCGCAATGCTTGTTGACGATCAGCAGATGGTTGTCTTCATAGAGAATGTCGTCGGGCGAAAACATGCGTCTACAGGATGAAAGTGAAAGGCAGCAGGTCCGCCGCCGAAGCGACGATGCTTGCCGTGCCGTTGCCGCTCATGATGACCCGCATGGGCGAGCCCTGGCGCCGCTCGACGTCGACCATCACCTGGCGGCACTGGCCGCAGGGGTAGCACTCGCGCTCGGAAGGCACCGAAGCGATGGCCAGCGTCTCGACGGGATCGTCGGCATAGTTGGCCTGGGCATAGAAGAGCAGCGTCCGCTCGGCGCAGAGACCCGCCGGGTAGACCTCGCTCTCGATGTTGCTGCCGCAGATGATGCGTCCGCTGCGCAGCCGTGCGGCGGCGCCCACACGGAAGCGCGAATAGGGAGCATGCGCATTCGCCGTGGCGCGCCCGGCTTCGGCGACCAGCGTGCGGTCGGCCTCGGAGAGGGCGTCGAGCGAATCGTAGTGCTCGTAATCGATACGATACTGTGTATTCATGGCACAAAACCTAAGTAAACAAAGGTAAAACAAATTTGGGAAATTCAAAATCGGAAATCCGAAATTGTGAATCCCGGTCCTATATTCCCGACCGATGGCGGCAGTCCCGAATAAGGTCGGTGCGTCGGATTCGGCCGCTGCCCGAGGCGGGACGGGCGGAATTCCGGTCGGGCTGCGCCGAACGGTCCGTCCCTACCCTGCCAGTCTGCTTCTGTCGAAGCGATCCGCCGGAACTTCGTTCCCGACAGACCGGAACGGCACCTTTCAAGACGACGAAGAGGACAGCCGGGGCCGTCCTCTTGGGTTGCGAAAGGGCGGATGCCCGTCGGCGGGCGGCCCTATTCGAGCACGAACTTGGTCTGCACGCTGTACTGCAGCTTGATGGTCTTGAAGTCGAGCGGCTCCTCGCCGGCGCTTTCGCCCGAACCGGCATCCATGGATTTCATGCTGCGCACGGCCATCGTATTGTTGTAGTAGGCGGGCATGATGTCGTTGTTCGAATCCCAGATATAGAAGCACTTGCCCACCGTCTGGCCGATGGCTTGGGCCAGCGTGCGGGCGCTCTGCTGCGCGTTGCGGATCGCCTCTACGCGCACCTCCTCCTTGAGGGCGTCGATGTTGCTGTGCGAGACGCGCAGGATCGAGACGTCGGAGATGCCCAGCTTGTCGAGCGCCTGCCACACGTTGGCCGCTTCGGCCGCCGAACCCAGCTTGAGCTGGTATTTGGCCGTTGCGACGGAGGTGTTCTTCTTGAAGAATTCGCTCGAAAGGTTGGCCACCTTGAGTTGTTTTTCGACGTCGACGCCCTGGCGGCGGAGCGCAGCGATCATCTCGCGCTGCTGGCTCTCGACCGAAATCTTGCCTTTCGAATCGCGCTCGTCGATGACGATCGAGAGGTAAAATTCGTCGGGCACGATCTCTTTCTCGGCCCGGCCGTTGACCTGAATGTAGCTCGGATAGGCTTCCTGCGTCTGTGCCGCCGCGGTCAGCATCATCGCGAGCGCCGCGGCCAAAAATACGAGTTTTCTCATGATTATTCCGTTTTGTGCAAGGTAACTGCAAATATAACGCCGCACCGGCGGTGCTTATTGTCTTCGGACGAGCTTCACCACATTTTCCACATGGTGCGTGTGGGGGAACATGTCCACCGGCTGCACCGCCTCCACCCGGTAGGCGTCGTCGAGCAGCGCCAGGTCGCGGGCCTGCGTGGCGGGATTGCAGCTCACGTAGACGATCCGCTCGGGCGCGGCGCGCAGGATGACGTCGATCACCGGAGCGTCGACTCCCGCGCGCGGCGGGTCGAGGATCACAGCGTTGGGCCGTCCGTTGGCCTCGACGAACGCATCGTCGAGCACCTCCTTCATGTCGCCCGCATAAAAGGCCGTATTGCCGATGCCGTTTGCGAGCGAATTGGCCTTCGCATCCTCGATCGCCTCGGGCACGTATTCGATGCCCACCACGCGGCGGCAATGGCGCGCGCAGAAATTGGCGATGGTGCCCGTGCCGGTGTAGAGATCGTAGAGCACATCGTCGGGCCCGAGGTCGGCGAAGCCGCGCGCCACCTTGTAGAGCTCGCAGGCCTGCGCCGAATTGGTCTGGTAGAACGACTTGGGCCCCACCTTGAAACGCAGACCCTCCATCTCTTCGACGATGTGGTCCTTGCCGCGGTAGCACACGGCATCGAGGTCGCCCGTCGAGTCGTTGAACTTGGTATTGACGACATAAAAGAGCGACACGATCTCGGAGAAGCGGGCCGCCAGATGGTCGAGCAGCGCTTCGATTTTCGGCCGGTCGTCGGCGCCGAAGACCACGACAACCATGATCTCGCCCGTCGAAGCGGTGCGCACGACCATGTTGCGCATCAGCCCCTCGTGCGTACGTGCATTGTGGAACGTGTAGCCGTGCTCGAGACAGAAACGTTTGGTTTCCAGCCGGATGTCGTTCGACGGATCGGGCTGGAGCCAGCATTTGCGGATGTCGAGCACCTTGTCGAACATGCCCGGAATGTGGAATCCGGCGGCAGGTCCGGCCTCGATGTCGCCGCCGGCCGCCACTTCCTCGTGCGTGAGCCACCGCCGGTCGGTGAAGGTGAATTCGAGCTTGTTGCGGTAGAACTGCGTCTGCGCCGAACCCATGCACGGGGCGATCTCGGGCAGAGCGACCTTGCCGATGCGCGTCAGCTGGTCGCGCACCTGGTCGGTCTTGAAGCGCAGCTGCTCCTCGTAGGGCAGATTCTGCCACTTGCAGCCGCCGCAGACCCCGAAGTGCTCGCAGAAGGGCTCGGCCCGCAGCGGCGAACGCTTCACGTAACGCACCACGTAACCCTCCATGAAGCGGCGGCGCTTGAGCCGTATCTGCACGTCGACCACGTCGCCCGGAACGGTCATCGGGACGAAGACCACCTGTTCGTTCCAGCGCCCCATGGCCTTGCCTTCGGCGGCCAGGGTGGTTATTTCGAGTCCCTCGATCAGAGGATAGTTCGCTTTTTTGCGTGCCATTTATTTAAGGTGAAAGGTGAAAAGTCGAATATGAAAAGTCGGACGTTATTGCAGGGCAACCCGCGGCTTCTCGCCCCCGACGTCCGGCCGGCTACGAAATCTTCCGGGTCATTCCCGATCCTTCTGTTTCAGTCTCTGCCTTACGCCGCCCAGCCAGAAACCCAGGGCAAAGGGTCCTCCGATCAACACGACGAGCGCCAGAACCACATAGAACAGAATCTTGCCGACCAGGCCGGGCACAGCATCCAGCACCGAAGCGATCAGCTCCTCGGCCGAACGCCGCAGCTGTCCCACCAGCGCCTCGCGCTCCTGCGAGACGTAGGACTGCAACTCGCGGCGCTGCCGCTCGAAGTCGTAGAACGCATTGTCGACCAGCGAATTCATCGTGTCGACCAACTGCGCCACCTCGCCGTTGAGCCCCGCCATCATGCGGTCCGACATCTCCGGCAGGTGTTCGGCCACCAGCACCATGCGGTTGAGGTCGCGTTCGAGCGAATCGAGCCGGGCACCGACTTCGGCGCGCAGGCTCTCCTGGCGCCACTCCATTTCGAGCATCTCCTTCGACCACCCCACGGTGTTGGCCAACTGCTGGGTCTGACCGCTCACGCGGTCGTTGACATCGGCCAGCACCTCGGCGATCGAACCGGTGGCGAAATCGGGCTCGACGCCCTTGCCGCGCAGAAATTCGATCCAGGCCAGCGTGGTATTGACCGGCTCCACGCCCTGCTCCGTGACGGGATGTTCCTTGACGAACCGGTCGACGAACTCCGTCATCCACCCGTAGCGCTCGCCGGCGAGCGTTTCGCGCGCCAGCTTGTCGATGCGCCGTTCGAGCTGCGCAGCCGTACGGCGGGCCAATCCGCTCTGCGGACCGAACAACAACGAATCGGGCGTCGCGGTGAAAGCGTCGTCCATGCGCCGGCAAAGAATCCACATGTCGGCCAACGCCACCTCGGGAATGCTCTGCATGGCGGCCGAGACCGCGACGCGCGTGACGCGGATCTTCCACTTGATGGCGGCCAGACGCACGGAGAGATCGGGCGATACGGCCACGATCGAATCGGCCGTGCGGGAGACCTCGGACGAGAGGTCGTAGTAGAACCCGCGGGTCATCAGGCGCGTTTCGGCATCGCGCCGCGGCAGCGGATCGCCCGTCGATACCGACACCTTCAACAGCGAGCAGCCCGACAGGCTCATCGCGGCGAAAAGCAGACACAGGAGACGTTTCATGGACACATCGTTCGGTTTGCGGCGATAAAGATAGGCATAATCCGACAAAAAAACGTATCTTTGTCAAGACCAAAAGCCACGTTTTTCCATGAAAACAGCCACCCTTGCCTTCAACCCCATCGAAGAGAACACCTACGTTGTCTGGGACGAGAGCGGCGAAGCCGTCGTCATCGACGCCGGCAACAGCAGCGACCGCGAAAACGCCGCACTGGACAATTTCATCGCGGAGCACGGCCTGCGGCCCGTGCTGGCGGTCAACACCCACGGCCACTTCGACCACACGCTGGGCGTCTGCCACCTCAAGGAGCGCTACGGCATTCCGTTCGCCCTCTCGTCGAAGGACGCCTTCCTGCTGGAGAACGCCCGCACGAGCGGCTCGATTTTCGGCGTGCGCATCGGGCCGATGCCCGCCATCGACATCGACCTGGACGAAACCCCCGAAATCCGCTTCGGCAACACGACGCTGCAGGTCATTCCCACACCGGGCCATACGCCGGGCCACGTGGCGCTCTACGAACCGCAGAGCGGCGTGGTCTTCACGGGCGACACGCTCTTCCGCGAAAGCATCGGCCGCACCGACCTGCCCGGCGGCGACTATTCGTGGATCATGCGTTCGATACTCGACAAGCTCCTGCCCCTGGGCGACGCCACCCGCGTCTGCCCCGGCCACGGCCCGGAGACCACCATCGGCCACGAAACGCTCTACAACCCCTTCGTCGTCGAGGTGCTGAACAACGAAGTGAACTACAAGGGCTGACCCACTCCTGCGAAACGACCGTAAACCATGAACGAATCGATACACCGGATACTCTACGCACTGCTCCCGCTCGAAGGATACCTTCGGGTCGTCAGCCGTCTGTTCTTCGTTTTCCAGCGGCTGGGGATCGGGCGCCGCACCCCCGCAATGGAATATGTCCGCCACCTGCCGCAGCTGGTGCGCAAGGGCGACATCTGCATCGACATCGGGGCCAATCTGGGCTATTATGCCCGGACCCTCGCGCGATTGGTCGGTCCCGCGGGGTGCGTCCACGCCGTGGAGCCGGTGGAACCGATCCGCAAGGTGCTGAACCGCAATCTGCGCCGGTGCTCCAACGTAACGGTCCACCCCTTTGCACTCGGCACGGAGAACAAGCCCGTCAGCATGGGCAACGACTCGGTGCGCAAGACGGGCTACCTGGGCACGGGGCAAAACTTCGTGAACGACAGCGGCGATGCCGTCGCCGTGGAGTTCCGGGCCGACATGCGGCGGGGCAGCGAGCTGTTCGGCGGCCTGCCGCGGCTCGACTTCATCAAGTGCGACATCGAGGGCTACGAACGGATCGTCATGCGCGAGATGCAGCCGCTTCTGGAACGGTTCCGCCCTACGGTGCTGATCGAAACGGGCGGCGCCAACCGGCAGGCGGTCATCGGGCTTTTCACCGCGATGGGCTATGCCGGCTTCACGCTCGACGGCGGCCGCGAAGTGCCGCTCGGCCTCGCGACGCCGGAAAAGGACATCATCTTCCGCCCCCGATAAAGCGGGCGTTGCCCGTCCGATTTTCAACCTTTCATTTGCACGCTTCCATGCGCATCGACATCCTTACGGTAGTTCCCGAACTGCTCGCCTCGCCGCTCAACGAATCGATCCTCAAGCGGGCCCAGACCAAAGGGCTCGTGGAGATCGTCGTGCACAACCTCCACGACTACGCCCATGACAAACGCAAAACCACCGACGACTACCCCTTCGGCGGCGAAGCGGGCATGGTCATGAAGTGCGAACCAGTCTTCGAACTGGTGGAGAAGCTGCAATCCGAACGGCGCTACGACGAAATCATCTACACTTCGCCCGACGGCATCCGCTACGACCAGCACGAAGCCAACCGGCTGTCGACCCTGGAGAACCTCATCATCCTCTGCGGCCACTACAAAGGCATCGACCACCGCATCCGCGAACACCTCGTGACGCGCGAAATCTCGATCGGCGACTACGTGCTCACGGGAGGCGAGCTGGCAGCCTGCATCATTGCCGATTCGGTGGTGCGGATCATCCCGGGGGCCATCGGCGACGAAGCCTCGGCGCTGACCGACTCGTTTCAGGACAACCTGCTGGCCCCGCCGGTCTACACGCGCCCGGCCGAGTTCCGCGGCTGGCGGGTGCCCGACGTGCTGCTGTCGGGCAACTTCGCCGAAATCGCCCGCTGGCAGGACGAACAGGCCTACCAACGCACGAAACAGCTGCGGCCGGACCTTTTGCGGGAAGGTGAAAAATGAAAAGCGGAAAGTGAAAGGCCTGATCGCACGAGATAATGACCGATCATCGCCTGCACCACCGGACAGCATCGCAAAAGCCACTTTTCACCTTTAACCTTTAACTTTTCACTTCGACATGAAATATTACCTCATAGCCGGCGAACCCTCGGGCGACCTGCACGGGGCCAACCTGATCGAAGGGCTGAAGAAAGCCGACCCCGAAGCCGGGTTCCGCTTCTGGGGCGGCGACCGGATGGCCGAAGCGGGCGGACGGGACAACCTGCGGAAACACTACCGCGAGACCTCGTTCTTCGGGATCGTGCAGGTGCTCCGCAACCTCGGCACCATCCGACGTCAGATGCGCGAATGCCAGGCCGACGTCGCGGCGTTCGCCCCCGACGTGCTGATCCTGGTCGACTACCCCGGCTTCAACATGAAGATGGCGCGCTGGGCCAAGGAACACGGCATCCGCACCTACTACTACATAGCGCCCAAGGTGTGGGCCTGGCGCGAATGGCGGGTCAAGGCGATCCGCAAGTATGTCGACCGGCTTTTCATCATCTTTCCGTTCGAGCGCGACTACTTTCCCCGCAAGGGCATCCGCCCCATTTTCGAGGGCAACCCGCTGGTCGACGCGCTCGAAGCCCGGCGCGCAACGCTCCCCTCGCCCGAGGAGTTCCGCCGCCGGCACGGGCTGGACGAACGCCCCATCGTCGCGCTGGTGGCCGGCAGCCGCCGGGGCGAGATCCGCGACAACCTGCCGCTCATGGCACGGCTCTCCGAGCGTTTTCCCGGACACCAGTTCGTTGTCACGGCCGTGCCGTGGCTCGACCGCCCGCTCTACGAACAATACATGGCCGGCAGCAGCCTGCACTACGTTTGCGACGAAACCTACGAAACGCTCCATGCGGCCGAAGCGGCCGTCGTGACCTCCGGCACGGCGACCCTCGAAACCGCCCTGCTGGGCATACCCGAGGTGGTGGTCTACCGCACGCTGTGGTTCCAGGTGAAGCTGCAGCCCTACGTGCTCAAAATTCCGTGGGTGTCGCTCGTCAACCTCAACCTCGGACGCGAAGCCGTCGCCGAAATCATCCAGTCCGACCTCTCCGTCGACCGGGCCGAGCGCGAACTGCGGGCCATCGTCGCAGGCGGCGCAAAACGCGAGCGGATGTTGGCCGACTTCGAGGAACTGCGCGCTGTCATCGGCGGCCCCGGTGCCAGCGAACGCTTCGCCCGCCGGATGGTGGAGCTGCTGCGCCAAGAAAAACAAGAAAAACCATGAAAATCATCTGCATAGGCCGCAACTACCGGGCCCACGCCGAAGAACTGCACCGCGGCACCGGGCTGGCGGCGGAAACGGCGGCCGAACCGGTCTGGTTTCTGAAACCCGACACGGCGCTGCTGCGCAACAACGACCCGTTCTACATCCCGGCCTTCTCGCAAGAGGTGCACTACGAATGCGAACTGATGGTGCGCATCGACCGCGTAGGACGTTCGATCGCGGAGAAGTTCGCCCACCGCTACTACAGCGAAGTGGGCCTCGGCATCGACTTCACGGCCCGCGACCTCCAGCGCGAAGCGATCGCCCGCGGCCTGCCGTGGGAACCGGCCAAGGCGTTCGACCGCTCGGCGGCCCTCTCGCCCGAATTCGTGCCGCTGGCCGACCTGGGCGGCGACGTGCAGAACCTGCACTTCGAACTTGCCGTCAACGGGGAGGTGCGCCAGCAGGGCTCCACGGCCGAAATGCTTTTCACGGTCGACCGCATCATCGCGGCCGTATCGCAATACATCACCCTGCGCATGGGCGACCTGATCTACACCGGCACCCCGGCCGGCGTGGGCCCCGTAGCTCCCGGCGACTGCCTCACCGCCACGCTCGAAGGCCGCGAACTGCTGAATTTCGACATCAGATAGCAAGGTGAAAGACCACAAAGCATAATCTACATACAAAAAACAAGAATTCCGCAAGGCTGAAAGCCTTGCCGCCCAGGGCCGGCTCGCATCGAAGATGCGCCCCCCGCAGCCGGCCCGGGCGAACAATCCGAAACCTCAATTCCGCAAAATGTTGCTTCACGAAAAACTTCGTTCCTACCGCCTTTTGCTGGCGTCGCAGTCGCCGCGGCGCCGCGAACTGCTGCGAGGCTGCGGACTGCCCTACGCGCTGGCCCCGACATACCCGTGCGAAGAGGTATTTCCCGACAAACTCGACGCAGAGGAAGTCCCCGGCTATCTCTCGCAGCTCAAAAGCGACGCCTACCCCTGGCAGCTCGAACCCAACGATATTCTGATGACGGCCGACACGGTCGTGGTGTTCGACGGCCGTGTGCTGGGCAAGCCCCGCGACCGCAACGATGCTTTCGCCATGCTGCGCCGCCTTTCGGGCCACCGCCACACGGTGGTCTCGGGCGTGACGTTCCGCACCGCCGCACACCGCCGCACCTTCTCGTCCCGCTCCGACGTGTGGTTCCGCACGCTCACCGACGAGGAGATCGCCTACTACCTCGACAGCCACCGCCCCTACGACAAAGCCGGTTCCTACGGCATCCAGGAATGGATCGGCTACGCAGCCATCGAACGCATCGACGGCTCGTTCTACAACGTCATGGGACTGCCGATCCAACGCGTATACACCGAACTCGAAAAATTCATCGCTCAACCCTGAAACCATGAAACGTATCCTCCTGACCTTCTTTGCGCTGCTCCTGCTCGCCCCGGCCATGGCCGACGAAGGCATGTGGCTCCCGAGCCTCATCTCGCACCGCATCCGCGACATGCGCGCCAAAGGCTTCCGCCTCACGGCCGACGACATCTACTCGATCAACAAGGCTTCGATGAAAGACGCCGTGGTGCTTTTCGACGGGGGCTGCACGGGCGAACTGGTCTCGGCCGAAGGACTGCTCCTGACCAACCACCACTGCGGCTACGACGCCATCCAGAGCCATTCGGCCGTCGAGCACGACTACCTGACCCACGGTTTCTGGGCCCGATCGCGGGCCGAGGAGCTGCCCAACAAGGAACTCAACGTCAAATTCCTGGTCCGCATGGAGGACGTCACAGACCGTATGGCGGCCGGAGAAACGGCCGACGAGATCGTCCGCAAGGCCGAAGCCGAGGGCAAAGGCTACAAGGCAGCGGTCGAACAGATGTACTACGGCAACCAGCAGTTCCTGTTCCTCTACGAGCAGTTCGACGACGTGCGTCTGGTGGCCGCCCCGCCCTCGTCGATCGGCAAGTTCGGCGGCGACACCGACAACTGGATCTGGCCTCGCCACACCGGCGACTTCTCGGTCTTCCGCATCTACGCCGGTCCCGACAACAAGCCCGCCGCCTACTCGCCCGACAACGTACCCTTCCGCCCGCGCCGCCATTTCACGGTCTCGACACGCGGTGTCGCAGAAGGCGACTTCACGATGATCTACGGCTTCCCGGGCAACACGCAACAATATATTCTGTCGGACGTAGTGAAATACATCGCCGAGACTTCCGACCCGATGAAGATCGCCATCCGCACCGGACGGCTCGACCTCATCTCCCGGGCTCAGGAGAGCGATCCGGCGCTGCGCATCCACTATGCGGCCAAACACGCCTCGATCGCCAACGCCTGGAAGAAATGGCAGGGCGAAGTGCTGGGAATCAAGCGCCTGGGCACCTATGAAAAGAAACTGCGCACCGAACAACGGTTCGTCGAAGCCACGGGCGACGGCGAAGTGCTGCAGGAACTGAAAAACGAGTTCGCACGGGCGCTTCCCTACTACTATACGCGCGAACTGCTGGGCGAAACGCTGCTCACGCTCCGCTACGGCTTCACCGACGAGGAAAAGGCCGATCCGCTCTTCGCCAAGCGCCGCCCTGTCGAACAAGCACTGTACCGCCTGGCATTCGAGGAGTATGCCGGCCGCAGCACGATGCTCGCTCCGATTGCTGAATTCGAAGCCGGAATCAAGCAGCACGGCACGCCCGCGGCCTATGCCGACCATATCTTCGCACTGGCGGCCGACGACCCGCAGAACCCCGAACTCATTGCACTGAAAGAAGCCATCAAAGGGCTCAGCGCCGAAATCGTCGACGAACTCGGCACCCGGTCGCTGCGCAACTTCAACAGCGCCCGCATGAACGCGCTCTACGCCCGCTACGTGGAGGGGCTGCGCCGCTGGGCAGCAGCCGAGAAACGCGAGGGCGCCATGTTCCCCGATGCCAACCTCACGCTGCGCGTAGCCTACGGCAAAGTGGCCGGCTACGAATATGCCGACGGCGAATACCACACGCCCCTGACCACTCTCGACGGCATCATCGCCAAGGACAATCCGGCGATCTACGATTACGACATCCCCCAGGCGCTGCGCGATCTCCACGCCTCGAAAGACTACGGCCGCTGGGGCATCGAGGTCGGCGGACGCCGCACGGTGCCGGTCTGCTTCCTGGCAACCAACCACACCACGGGCGGCAACTCGGGCTCGCCGATTCTGAACGGACGCGGCGAGCTGGTGGGCATCAACTTCGACCGCACGTGGCGCTCGACGATGAGCGACATCGAGTTCGACCCCACGATCTGCCGCAACATCGCCGTCGACATCCGCTATGTACTGATGGTTATCGATCGCATCGGCGGTGCCGGCTACCTGATCGACGAAATGACGCTCCGATAATCCCCGGCTTCGCAAACGGGCCGGCCATAAAAGAGCCGGTCCGTTTATAGCCCAACCGGCCGGGCAAGCGGGGCGAAGTCGGAACGGATCACAAGCCGGCACAAGCCCGCCCCGAAAAGAACAGTAACAGCACCTTGTTTACCCGAGCTCCGGCCCGGCGGGAGAGGCAAAACATACAATCGCACAAAAAAATTTGGCAGTTTGAAAATAATGCCCTATATTTGTGCTCCCGAAATGCAAGTTTCGGTCATGTGTCGCCCAGGTGGTGAAATTGGTAGACACGCTACTTTGAGGGGGTAGTGAACGTTTAGTTCGTGCAAGTTCGAGTCTTGTCCTGGGCACAGCAAACCGCGTCTGACGAAAGTCGGGCGCGGTTTTTCTTTTGGCTTGCGCGACAGGAAGCGGCGGCCGGAGCAAATCGAAGCGCCGGCGGCGGAATATTGCAGCCACTCGGCGCTGAACGGGAATCCCGGATAAAAGTTTTTACAACCTGCCGAAAGAAGGTTCGGCGCGCCTGCGAACGGACCAAACAAAAACAGCAGGGAATCTCACGATTGCCTGCTGCCTCCGGAGGTTGCCCTCCTAAAACTACTAACCCAAACTTAAATAAATGAAGAAACCTCACTGCGGTTGCTGATCCGCAGTTGACTATGGAATTGCAAAGCGCGTGCCAAACAACGGACTGCAAAGGCGGAAGAAGAGAAATGAGCCGTCCGGAACATCGATCGGACCGGAAACGGGAAAACCGCCGGCCCGAACACCCGAAGACCCGGAACCGAAAAGGCGAACCGCGGCAAGGATAAAGAATGAGCCGTTGCCGGGAACCTTGGAAACCGCCCGACCACGCGAACAAAGCTGACGCCGAAACAAAAGGCGGAAACACAAACCCGCCTTCGAAAACCGGAAGCATCCAGCCCGAAACCGACCGCTGCGAAAACACAACGACAACGTCCGGACCGCCATAAGAACGATCCGGACGCAGGAGAAGAGAAAGAAGCAGAAAAAGAGGGAAAATACAAAAAAAGCGGAATACTACTTGCGGTCGTAACGCTCGCCGACGGTCTTCCAGTCGATGCGCTCCCACAACGCCTTGACGGCATCGGGGCGACGGTTGCGATAGTCGACATAATAGGCATGCTCCCAGACGTCGATGGCCAGCAGGGGCTTCAATCCGCTGCGCATGGGATTGCCGGCGTTGGATTCGGCGACGATGACCAATTCGCCCGACGGCTTGGCGGCGAGCCATGCCCACCCCGAACCGAACAGACCGGCGGCGGCCGCGTTCATCTGGATCTTGAACCGGTCGAACGAACCGAAGCTGCGGTTGATGGCCTCCAGAAGCGCTCCCTGCGGCTCGCTCTGCGGCTTGGGCGAGAGCTGATCGAAGTAGAACTCATGGTTCCAGGCCTGCGCGGCGTTGTTGTAGATGGCGCCGTCGGCCGACATGATGATGTCTTCCAGCGGCTGGTCGGCATAGGGCGTATCGACGATCAACTCGTTGAGTTTGTTGACATAGCCGACATAATGTTTGTCGTGGTGGTAGTGCAACGTCTCCTCGGAGAGCTGCGGTGCCAGCGCATCGTAGGCATAGGGAAGCTCCTTGGAAACGAAGCGCGAAGCGGCGGCGGTATCGGTCTGCATAAACGGGAAAATTAAGAGTGACAGAACAAGCAACTGCATTGGTTACAAGCTAAAAAACGGTCGGTGAAAAGCGAAGCCGGGCCCTTCGGGCACCGGCGGTGTTGCGGAGCGGCGCTCGCCCGGGCTCAGTCGACGGGAACGAAGACATCCTTGGGCTCGCCGCAGACGGGACAGATCCAACCCTCGGGCAGTTCCTCGAAAGGCGTACCGGGAGCGATGCCGTTGTCGGGATCGCCGACCTCGGGATCGTAGATGTATTCGCAGACGGTGCAACGATATTTTTTCATGGCAAAAAAAGTTTAAGGTTCGCCTGCACCATCCGCAAATAGAGTGCCGCAACCGACAAAAAGCCGCATCCCGAAAGGACGCGGCCTGCCACATGGCTCAAAAATAAGCTGAATGCACCGATCTCAGTGTTAAAACGAAACGTTGCCGCTATAATCCGAACGATGCTGAACAACAAGCCGGGCGCGGGTCGGGAAACAGCACTACCCGACCCGAAAGCCGGAACGAGCACGCATCATCCGCCCGGAAGCCGGCCCTACCGGATCAGCGTCTCCATGATCTGCACGGCGTTGAGCGCCGCGCCTTTGCGGATCTGGTCGCTGACGCACCAGAATGTCAAGCCGTTTTCGCAGGCCAGATCCTTGCGGATGCGACCCACGTAGACGGGGTCCTTGCCGGCGACGAAAAGCGGCATGGGATAGACCTTGGCGGCGGGCTCGTCCATCAACACCACGCCCGGCGCTGCGGCGAAAGCCGCACGGGCCTCCTCCACCGACACGGGACGCCCGGTCTCGACCCACACGCTCTCGGAATGGGCGCGCATGACGGGCACGCGCACGCAGGTGGCCGACACCCGCACGTCGGAGTGCATGATCTTGCGTGTTTCGTTGAACATCTTCATCTCCTCCTTGGTGTAGTCGTTGTCGGTGAAGACGTCGATATGCGGAATGACGTTGTAAGCCAGCTGGAAAGCGAACTTTTCGACGGTCGGTTCCTGCCCGGCCGTCAACTCGGCATGCTGCTTCTCAAGTTCGGCCATTGCGGCGGCACCGGCGCCGCTGGCCGACTGGTAGGTGGAGACGTGCACGCGGCGGATGTGCGACAGCCGCTCGATGGCCTGCAAGGCCACCACCATCTGGATCGTCGTGCAGTTGGGATTGGCGATGATGCGGCGCGGCGCCTGCCGGGCATCGTCGGGATTGACCTCGGGAACGACCAGCGGCACGTCGGCATCCATGCGGAACGCGCTGGAGTTGTCGATCATGACCGTGCCGTGGCGCGTGATGGTCTCCGCAAACTCGCGCGAGGTGCCGCCTCCGGCCGATACCAGAGCGAAGTCGACGCCCCGGAAGTCGTCGTTATGCTGCAACAGTCTGACCGTTACATCCTTGCCGCGGAAGCGGTAGGTACGGCCCGCGCTGCGCTCCGAGCCGAAAAGAAGCAGTTCGTCGATCGGCAGCGGCCGCTCTTCGAGAATGCGGAGGAACTCCTGTCCCACGGCCCCGCTGGCCCCTACGATTGCGATTTTCATAGCGTCAACCTATTTTGAAATGAAACGACCGTGCGGGCCGTCAATCGAAAAAGAGTTCGTCTTCGTCCACGGTGTCGTCCTCGGGGAAGAGTTCTTCGCCCTCGGCCGCCTGCTTCACCCACCCGCAGTCGTAGCGCGGCATGGAAGCCGGACGTTCGAACTTGTCGAAGCGCGAAACGCCGAGCGTGCCGTTGTCGTAGACCGACTTGAGGAATTCGCCCACGATGGGCAGGGCCACGACGCTGCCCTCGCCGCGCGAGATGAGGTGCACGGCCTGGTCCTCGCCGCCGACCCAGGCACCGGCGACGATGCGCGGAGCCACGCCGACGAACCACGCGTCGCGGTTCTTGTTGGAAGTGCCGGTCTTGCCGCCGATCTCCACGCCGTCGAGCCCGAACTGCCACTTGAGCCGGCTGGCCGTACCGCCCGAGACGACGCCCTGCAACATGGAGAGCATGGTGTAGGCCGTCTGCTCGCCGATGGCGTCCTGCGACTGGGGAATGAACGAAGCGATGACGTTGCCCTGGCGGTCCTCGATGCGGGTGACGAAGATGGCGTCGGTGTGCACGCCCTGGTTGGCGAAAGTCGAGAAGGCGCTCACCAACTCGAAAACGTTCGACTCGGAGGTGCCGAGACAGAGTGCCGGAACGGGGTCGATGTAGCTGCGGATGCCCATGTTGTGGATGAAATCGGCCACGGCGGCGGGCTCCTTGGCCTGCTTCATGATCCAGGCCGAGTAGTTGTTGCGGCTCAGAGCGAGACCCCACGACAACGGATGCAGCTCGCCCTCCTGCGCCACCTTGCCGGCCTCCTTGGGCGACCAGGCGGTGCCGTTGGCCGTTTCGATGGTCACGGGCAGGTTGGGCACGGGCGTGCAGGGCGAAAGACCCAGGTGGGCGATGGCGAAGGTGTAGATGAACGGCTTGATGGTGGAGCCGATCTGACGCTTGCCCTGTTTGGCCATGTCATACTTGAAGTAGCGGAAATTGGGCCCTCCGACGTAGGCCTTGACAAAACCCGTGCGGGGATCGAGCGCCATGAACGAAGCGCGCATGATGCGCTTGTGGTGGCGGATCGAATCGCGCGGCGTCATGACGGTGTCGCGCTCGCCCCGGAAAGTGAAGACCTTCATGGAACAGGGGCGGTCGAACGACTCCTCGATCTCCTTCTCGCGATAGCCTGCCTGCTTCATCTCGCGGTAGCGGTCCGAATAGCGGACGGCATGCTTCATGATCTGCTCGCGCTCGGCACGCGTGGTCTCGAAAAAGAGCTGCTTGGTGCGTCTGTACTGATCGTCCATCTGCGGCTGGATAACCTCGGCCAGCTGTTTCTGCACGGCCTGCTCGGCGTAGCGCTGCATGGCGGAGTTGATGGTGGTGTAGATCTTCAGACCGTCGCGGTAGACGTTGTAGGGCGTGCCGTCGGCCTTGCGGTTCTTGTGGCACCAGCCGTAGAGCGGATTCTCATCGTATTCCCTGACGGCCTGCTCGTAGTCCCACTCGTTGTAGAACTGGTTGCGGCGCGGCCGCTCGGCATTCATCACCAGGCGCAGCATCTCGCGGAAATAGGTGGCCGTACCCTCGTTGTGGGAGATGGGCTTGTAGTTGAGCTGGATGGGCAGCGCCGCGATGGAGTCGTACTGCTTGCGGGTGAGCGCGCCGGCCGCCCGCATGCGCGAGAGCACGAGGTTGCGGCGGGCGAGCGCCCGCTGGGGGTTGCGCACGGGCGAATAGAACGTCGGGGCGTTGACCACGCCGACGAGCACGGCGGCCTCCTGGACGTTGAGCTCGTGGGGCTCCTTGTTGAAGAAGGTGTGGGCCGCCGACTTGATGCCGAAAGCATTGGACCCGTACTCGACGGTATTGAGGTACATGGCGGCGATCTCCTCCTTGGTGTAGTTGTATTCGAGCTTGACGGCCGTGATCCACTCCTTGAACTTCGAGGAGATGAGTTTGGCCGTGCGGACGATCTTGCCGCGGTTGCGCACCGTGTCGCGCGGGAAGAGGTTTTTGGCCAGCTGCTGGGTGATGGTCGAACCGCCGCCCTGCGAAAGGTTGAACATACCCACGGTCTTCACGGCGACGCGGGCGAGCGACGGGATGTCGATGCCCGAGTGGCTGCGGAAACGCACGTCCTCCGTGGAGATGAGGGCCGCGACGACGGGCGGCACGTCGTGCCCGCCCAGACGGATGAACTGAGCGGAGTCGCGCGGAAAGAGATCGTCGTACTGGACGTAGGAACGATTCTGTACGAAGAACGACCCGATGACCTTGCCGTCCTCGGAGAAGATCTCCGTGGCGAGGTTGCTGCGGGGATTCTCCAGCTCCTCGAACGAAGGCATGCGCCCGAATACGCCCAACGCCGTGAGCGTGAGCATGACGGCAACCAGAGCGAAAGGCGCGAAAGCCGCGATCCAGATCCATCGTATGGTTTTGGGGTCGATGCCCGTCTGTTTCTTTTTTGCCATAGCAGCTAATTTGGTGCGAAGATACGGAAAATCGAGTGAAAAACTAAGAATTGAAAATTAAAAATCCCAATCGTACGGTTCGGCGGCGGTGCAGCGGCTTTCCGAACCGTACGGGCTGCAACCTCAACCGGCAAAAGTCTGCAAGCGTGCCCCGCAGCCACGCCCGAGGAGAACAAAACGCTCCGCACACCCGGAAAATTGTTTTGCCGCATCGCACGCCCCGGCGGCAGCGCTGCCGCACCCTTCGAGCCGGCACTTTCCGCAGTACAATAGGATTTTCAATGCGCTTATTCGCAAGGGCGGCCCTCCATTGCCGATTCGGTATTCGGTCTGTCGGTAGAGAGGAGGATTCACGCATGTTTGCGGACCGCGGCCTGCGGAGCACGCCCGGCGACAGCCGGATTCTGCGGGCCTCCGCCGGGGGAGGCTGCGGCCCGCGCGGCTCCGAGAGCCGCTGAAAACGGCAGCAAGGAAATTTCGCGTATAAACTCGGTTTTCACCTCCGGCCGCCCGGTCAGAACGGCAGGCCCACCGATGCCGAGACCCACACCTTGCCGCTGGAAGGACGGTAGCATGAAATCTTGAACGTCGAAGTGGCCGAAGCGGGCTGCCCGAAGAAGTTGACATCGAAGATCAGATCGCCGCCGACCGACCAGATGCGCCGCCGCACCATGCTGCCGTCCGCGACATCGCGCGCGGGCCGGTAATCGCGGAACTGGGCGTAGTCGCCGCCGACGTTGACCCGGATGCGCTTGAAGTAGAGCACCGAGGCGATGCCGCCCTCGGGATACCATACGGGAAGCTGGTAGTCGGCCCGGGCGGCCAGGTAGTTGTTCGAAAGGATATCGCCCGAACCGAAGCCGCGGGGAATCAACCGCGAAGAACGGTAGCTCAGCGGCGCATAGCCCGACGGGAACTTGTAGCCGCCGACCGAAGTCTGGTAGCTGGCCGCGACCTGGAACGAATGGTGCCGCACGAAACCCGGCAGGTAGAAACGTGCGTAAGTCGAGACCAGATCGCTGAAATTCTTGTCCGAGGGGTTGAAGGTGTAGCCCGCCGAGAGCGAATAACCCCAGCGCGGCGCGAAATCGCGGTAGGCCTGCCGCACGTAGTCGGAGAAACCGATGCTGAAAGCCAGCTTGTGGAGTCCTTCGTGGAAGCCGATCCGCTCCAGGTTGGTGATGTTGCCGTCGGTCCACTCGATGCGTCCCAGGTTGGCGACCATGCCGTTGGAGTAGTTCCAGCCGGTCGAGAGGGTGAGCTGGCGCGAATGGTAGCCGCACTGGAAATAGAGCGGCAAGGTGGCCGAAAGACCCACGGAGTAGTATTTGTCGGGCGAAAGGCGCTCGGGCGTCACGAAGAATCCGGTCTTTGCATCGTAGGCCGGCAGCATCCTCGCCTCGTCCCGGCGGAAAGGCGCATAGAAGATCTGGTCGCCGCCGTAGGCCGCGCTCAGATCGAAATGGACGCCCAGGCCGAAGTAGCGCGCCCCGAGCCGCCAGATGGAACCCTCGCGGCGGTTCCAGCCGTAGGAAGCGTAGGCCTCGGTGTTCGACAGGAGGTTCTGGGAAAGGAGCGTGGCGCCCAGATTGAGTTCGATGACATGCTCGTCGACGGCAGCGAACGGATCGAACGCCACGGGCATCCAGCTATGGATGTTGATCAGATTGGGTGCCTTGCGGTAACGCCGCGTGCGGAACTGGCGGCGCTGGAGGGTCGAATCGGCCGACGTGAAAACCACCGTATCGAGGTTGACGACCGGCCACGACCTGCGCGGCGGGTTGACCGCATTGTCGGGAAGCCGGGCATGGCTCACGGGAATGAGCGCACTGTCGGCCAACGGCTGCACGGCAGGCCGGTAACCGCGCCTGTCGTAGGTCGTGACCAGCACGCTGCCGTCGGCAGGGGCCGGATCGAAAGAACCGTAATCCGAAGTCGTGATGCGGTATTCGCGGCGGCCGAGCAGATCGAAGCAATGCACCTCGTCCTTGCCCGACGCGATCGAGCCGTAGTAGAGACGTCCGTTCCCGGCCCTCAGGTCGGAGAGGGTGACGTAGGCGCCCTGCGTGACCGCATGCACCCCCTCGCAGTCGATGCGGCCGATCCACATGCCGCTGTCGTCGGTCACAAGCACGTACCACGCCACCGTGGTGTCGTCCCAGGCCAGCCCGTGGATTTCGGCCCGGCGCGGTGCGGCGAAACGCCGGCGCGAGCCGTCGGATTTCGAGACGACAACGGCATAGGAACCGTCGTAGTTGTACTCCACCCAGCCGGTTCCGCCGTCGCCGGGCGTGGGATAGAGCACCCGGCGCTCACCGCTCACGGCGCGGGGCCGGCGCTCGGCGAGGTCCATCCTGCAAAGCTGCGAATTGACGCGCTGCTCGAAGAGCTTCGAACGCCGGTATTCGGTCCACCACACCCGGCCCTCCGCATCCAGCGCCGGGCGCGTGGAGAGCGAACCGACATAAGCCACGAAGCGCTCGGCACCGCTCTCCCGGTCGATCTCGACGAAGCGTTCGGGCCTGTCGAAGTCATTCTTGAGAACCAGAACCCGCCCGTCGGGCAGCGGGAGAGGCCAGCGGTAGACGGTATAGTTGTCATCGGGAAGCTCGCGGAGCGGCAAGGCGCTGTCGCCGGTCTTCGGCAGCGAATCCCAACAGGCATGCAGGTTGTCGAAAGTCTCGCGGAAGAGCTGCGAAACGCTCGTCTTGTAGAACTTGCGCAGAGACACGGCGGTGACGGCAATGACGTAGGGATTGCGCGAACCGTACCAGGCAACCTTGTCCCACACGTTCTCGCCGTACTTGTCGTAAGCATAGGAACAGAGCTGGTAGCCGAGCTCGTAGTGGTCGGGGACATGCGAGAGGTAGGAACCGCAGAACCACTTGTCGAGGTTGCGACGCTCGCGGCCGATGTTGCCCATGGCGCGGTAGGCCATGGAGAACGATGGCTGCAATCCGCGGCCGTAGGAGGACATGGCGGTCTCGGTCATGACGGCGTCGCCCTCCAGGGCCCAAAGGGGCATGCACAGCAGTCCGATGGTGGAACCCTGCTGCCCGAGGATGTAGCTCAGCACCCGGATGAGGCCCCGGTCGAGGTTGTTGTACTGCACGGCGTGCCGGTACTCGTGGGCCACCAGCTGCTTGCACCACGGCATGGAGTAGCTGTCGACGGCGGGCGCCGTGAGAAACTCGACGCGCTTGGGCAGATACATGACCAACCCGTTGGAACGGAAGTTCTCGGGGTGCATGACGAACGGAATGCGCATGGGGCCGTGGCGGAACCCGAAGCCGATGTCGGGCCGGACGCTGCGGATGTAGAAAAGCGTGCGGTCCGCCAGGTCGGAGACCGTGTCGGGATAGATGATCCGCACGTCGGGAGTGCGGACGGTCGACCAACGCAGATTCGCGGGATCGGAACCCCAAGTATAGTACTGCGCACGCAGGGACCTCGCTGCCAGCAGGGCGGCGAGCACGAAGAGTATGCGGAGCGTTCTTTCCAAGGTCAGCTGCCGGCTTTCTTGCAGCGGTAACCGCTGCGGGTCAGAAGATCGACGACCCGGTCGCGGTGATCGCCCTGGATGATGATTTCACCCTCCTTGGCAGCCCCGCCGACGCCGCACCGGGTCTTCAACAAACGCGCCAGAGCCTGCAGGTCGTCGTCGCGGCCCACGAAACCGCGCACGAGCGTGACGACCTTGCCGCCCCGCTGCTTGCGGTCGAGCCACACGCGCAGCTCCTGCCGCTCGGGAGCGAGCGTCTCGGGCTCCTCGTCGTGCCGGGTCGTATATGCGAAGTCGGGATCGGTCGAATAGACCATTCCGAGCCGCGATTTCCAGTCGTTGTCAGCCATCTTATTCAAGGTGAAAAGTGAAAAGTAACGGTCCGGAGAGGAGGGGTACTTCCGCCTTGGACAAACCCGGCCCTGCAAGGGAGGGCGGAAAAGCGAAGCAACAGCCCGCGCCGCAACGATGCCACCGGCCGCGACCCGTTCGCCCGGTCCCGGGACCGCCGGAGAAACTTCCGATGTTGCCGACCGCCGTTTTCTCTCCGAAAAGCAGAAATTAAACACCGAAACGTCACCTGTATTTTGCGCAAAAATACGAAAATATTTATCTTCGCATACGATGAAAGCCAAGAAGCACGAAATAAATCTTTCCCGCCGCACGCCGGAATCCGACCGGCTGCCGCGCCCGCTGCCGGCCGAGCCGGGGCAGCGGCTGGTGCGGGTCTTCGTCGAGGGATACGAAGACGTGGCCTTCTGGCGCGGCATCTTCGACCATTTCCGCAACCCCTACCTGCGCTTCGAGATCTCGGTGCCCGTGCGCGACGACCTGCCCAAAGGCAAGAAGGTGCTGCTGAACATGATACCCGAGTCGTGCGAGAACCTGCTGCTGTGCGTCGACTCCGACTTCGACTACCTGTTCGCCGGGCGCACGGCGCAGTCGGCCGAGGTGGCGGGCGCGCGCCACATGTTCCACACCTACGCCTACGCGACGGAAAACTACCTCTGCTACGCACCCTCGCTGCACAACGTCTGCGTCAAGGCCACGAAGAACGACACGCGCATCTTCGACTTCGTGGCTTTCATGCGCGACTACTCGTGCACGATCTACCCGCTGTTCGTGTGGTACGCCTACTCGGCCCAGCTCTCCACGGAACACGTGTTCCCGCTCATCGACTTCAAGTCGGCGGTGCGGCTGGGCTATCTGGACATCGAGGACAACGGCGCCCGCACGCTCGAATGGCTCGCCCGCAACGTGGAGAAGCGCCACCGGCTGCTGTGCCAGCGCAATCCGAAGATGATCGAACCGATGAAAGCGTTCGAACTGCTGCTCCGCGAGCGCGGCGTGACCCCCGAGACGACCTATCTTTTCATGCACGGCCACACGCTCATGGACAACGTGGTGATGGTGCTGCTCAACTCGGTGTGCGAGAAACTGCGGCAGCTCTCCATCGCCAAGATCAACGCGTCGAAGAAACAGGGCGTGGCCCTGCGCAACGAAATGGCCAACTACACCAACTCGCTGCGCTCGATCCGCGACGTGCTGCTCGACAACGAGAACTACACGCGCTGTCCGCTCTACAAACGGCTGCAGCGCGACATCCAGAAATACATCGTCCGCACCATCGTCGGCATGAAACGCAGCGGCGAAATCCGCGACGACTCCTACTGGAACATCATCTCGAAAATGAAAAGCCCGGAATGACCCCCGCGCACAGAGACAAGCCGCCTGCAAAAAGAAGCCGCAGAAAACAATGCGATCCATGTTTTCTGCGGCTTTCGATTCTTCATTTTGGCTGCCGCCCGCAAAGCGGCGCTTCTTCATTTCCGGCAGATTCCCGGCATGAATGGTCGGGCAAAGCGAAAAATCCCCATGATCCGGACTCACCCAACGGCTCCTTCGCTTCGGTCAGCATGACGAACGAAACGATTCCGGTGCAGATCGGATACGGACCCCGCCTTTATTTACTCTGCTCGGGCGCCTCGGCTTTCCGCACGACGCGAACCGTCGACTGGGTGGCCTGGCGGATGAAGACGCGGGGGCCGGAGGCGTAGTGCTGCCACAGCTCGTCGGTATAACCGCGGACGGTCAGCAGCTCCATCCGCTCGATCTTCATGACGTCGAAACCCTCCTCGCGCAGCGCGGCGACGGCCTGGTCGACATGCCACGAATCGTCGATGCAGAGACTCAGATTGACGGCCGAGTTGTGGATCAGGTTGGTCTTGATGCGATAGCGCTCCAACAACGAGAAGATGGCGGCGAACTTCTCCTCCAGGACGAACGAAAAGTCGCGCGAACGGATCGTGAGCAGAACCTGATCCTTTTTGAGAATCAGGATCGGAACCTCGACGGGCGCCGACACGCCGCGGATGACGGTGCCGGGCTTGCGCTTGTCGCCGAACGGCCGCACGTAGAGCGGGATGTTGCTGTTCTGCAAGGGCTTGATGGTGCGCGGATGGATGATCTGCGCCCCGCTGTAAGCCAGTTCGATGGTGTCCAGATAGTTGAGCTCGGCGATCTGCACGGCGTCGGGGAAAATCTTGGGATCGGCGTTGAGCACGCCGTCGACATCCTTCCACACCGCCATCGACTCGGCCCCGAGGATGTTGGCCGCCACGGCCGCCGAATAGTCGGAGCCCTCGCGTCCGAGGGTCGTGGTCGTGCCGTCGGGAGCTCCGCCGATGAAGCCCTGTCCCACGAAAACACGCTCCGGGCGCCCCTCCACCTCGGCCCGCAGGCGCGGAGCAGAAGCGGCCAAGTCGACCTCAGCGTCCTTGTGCCGCTGCTCGGTGACCAGCGCCCGGCGCATGTCGACCCAGCGGTTGGGGACCCCCGCATAGGCCAGGTATTCGGAGATGATGCTCGTGGAGATCAGCTCGCCGAAAGCCACGATGCGGTCGTACCACAGCTCGGCATCCTCCTCGCGGCAGACACCCTCGGCGGCCGTCCGTTCGAGCTCGGCAAAGAACGCTTCGACGCGCTCGAGCTGCGTGGGACCGTGCCACAGATCGTCGACGATCGCGGCATGGCAGGCACGCAGGGCGGCGACCTCCTCCAGCGCCCCGGTGCGATCGCCGCGCTGCAAGCCGGCGAAAACGCGCTCCAAAGCGTTGGTCGTCTTGCCCATGGCCGAGACGACGATGAACAGATCGCGTTCGTCGCCTATGATCTTCAGCAGGTTGCGCACGCCGTCGGCATTGCGCACCGAAGCTCCTCCGAATTTGTAGACCTTCATCGGCAGCTTACTTTTTGACGGGTCGGTAGGGCACGCCGATGTTCTGGAACAGGAAAGCGTACATGTCCGCAGCCTCGTCGATGCGTTTCGAGGTGGGTTTGCCTGCGCCGTGACCGGCATTGGACTCGATGCGGATCAGCACGGGAGCATCGCCGGCCTGGCAGTGCTGGAGCTCGGCAGCGAACTTGAACGAGTGGGCCGGCACGACGCGGTCGTCGTGGTCGGCCGTCATGACCAGCGTAGCAGGATAGGTGACACCCTGCTTGATATTATGCAGCGGCGAATACTTGTAGATATAGCCGAACTGCTCCTCGTTGTCCGACGAACCGTACTCGACGGCCCAGCCCCAGCCGATGGTGAACTTATGGTAGCGCAGCATGTCCATCACGCCCACCGACGGCAGGCAGACGGCATAGAGATCGGGACGCTGCACCTCGCAGGCGCCGACCAGCAGACCGCCGTTGGAACCGCCGTGGATAGCGAGCCGGTCGGACGACGTATATTTCTGAGCGACAAGATATTCGGCCGCCGCGATGAAGTCGTCGAAGACGTTCTGCTTGTTGGCCAGCATGCCGGCCTTGTGCCACTCTTCGCCGTACTCCGAACCGCCGCGCAGATTGGCCACGCAGTAGATGCCGCCCTGCTCGACGAACATCAGCGCCGAGGGGTTGAATCCGGGCGTGAGGTTGATCTGGAAACCGCCGTATGCGTAGAGCAGGCAGGGATTCGAGCCGTCGAGCTCCATGTCCTTGCGGTGGGTGACGAACATCGGCACGCGCGTACCGTCCTTCGAAGCATAGAAGACCTGGTCGGTGACGAAGAGTTCGGGATCGAAGCCGATTTCGGGAGCCTTGAAAAGAACCGACTCGCCCGTAGCGATGTCGTAGCGGTAGATGGTCGCAGGCGAGAGGTAGTTCGACAGCGAATAGTAAAGGGAGGTCTGCTCCTTCTTGCCGCCGAAGCCGCCGACCGTGCCGATGGCCGGCAACCCGACCTCGCGGACAAGCGAACCGTCGTAGGCATACTGGGCCACCTTGTGCTGCGCGTCCTGCAGATAGATGGCGAACAGCGAACCGCCGGCGGTCGAAACGCCCTCCAGCAGGCACTCCTTCTCCGGAATGACCGTCACGGGCTTGCCGGGGGTCGTCAGCGAAATCTTGCGGAGGGCATAGTTCGAAGCACCCTCGTTGGTCGTATAGTAGAGTTCGTCGTTCTTGCAGTCGACGATGCCGTAGTCGTGGTCGAAACCTTTCAGCAGCGTGCGGAAGCGGCTGTCGTTCACGCGGCGGCAGAGGATTTCGGAACCCGACGTACCCTCCGACCCGACAACGAAAAGCCATTCGCCGTCGTCGCTCGGCCAGGCCGAGAAGTAACGCAGCGGATGGGCCGGGTCGTCGTAGACCAGCACGTCTTCCGACTGCGGCGTACCGAGCGCGTGGTAGTAAACCTTCTGGAACTGGTTCTGCGACGAGTAGACGCCCGCTTTGGGAGCATCGTAGGCGCTGTAGTAGAAGCCCTTGGAGTCGGGAGCCCACGTGGCGCCCGAGAACTTCACCCACTCGATGTGGTCGTCGGTCAGCTTGCCCGACGCCACGTCGATCACGCGGATCTCCACCCAGTCGGAACCCGACTCGGCCACGGAATAGGCGCAATAATTGCCGTCCTCGGAGAACGACACGTCGGACAGCGCCACCGTCCCGTCGGCCGACAAGGCGTTGGGATCGAGGAAGACGCGGCCCTTGGCGTCGGGCGTATCGGCGCAGTAGAGCACCGACTGGTTCTGAAGCCCGTTGTTGTAAAACCAGTACCAGGCATCGCCGTGCCGGGAGGGAATGCCCTGCTTGGGGTAGTTCCAGAGCTCGGCGAGGCGCTGGCGGATGGCCCCGCGGAACGGAATCTGCGAGAGGTAGTCGTCCGTCACGGCGTTCTCGGCGGCGACCCAGGCGGCCGTAGCCTCCGAGTTGTCGTCCTCGAGCCAGCGGTAGGGGTCGGCCACCTTCGTGCCGAAGTAGTCGTCGACCACCTCGCCGCGCGCGGTGTCGGGATAGGGCTGATGCTTGATCTGTTTCATCTGCGTGCAACTTGTTGCAATCATCGCGACGACGCCCACCAGGAGCACGGCCGCACGTACCGGTTTGATCATGTCGGGAAAGGGTATTTGCGTTAGTTGGGGCAAAGTTAGGAAAAATTGCGTAACTTTGGTCAGCAAACCGGCGACTCCCCGTGCGAAACGCACGGCGGCACTCCGGCCCGCGGCCGGACCGGACCATCGATGGCTGCAAAAGAGGCTGCCCCGATGCGAGCCGCCGGCACTCGAACAACGAACGAGACGGAATCATAAAAAAACAACAATATGTACGAAGAACTGAAAACCGTCGTCGAACGCACGTGGGACGACCGCGCGCTGCTCGCCGGCACCGAAGCACAGGAAGCGGTACGCCGCACGGTAGAACTGGTCGACAAGGGAGCGCTGCGCTGCGCCGAACCCGTCGATGCGGAAAAAAGCGAGTGGCGGGTGAACGAATGGGTCAAGAAAGCCGTGATCCTCTACTTCCCGATCCAGCCCATGCGCAAGATGGAGGCGGGCGAACTGGAGTGGTTCGACAAAATGGAGCTGAAGCACGGCTACGAAGCGCTGGGCGTACGGGCCGTGCCCCATGCCGTGGCGCGCTACGGCGCCTACATAGCTCCGGGAGCCATTCTGATGCCCTCGTACGTCAACATCGGCGCCTACGTTGGCGCCGGTACGATGGTCGACACCTGGGCCACGGTGGGCTCGTGCGCCCAGATCGGCGAACACGTCCACCTCTCGGGCGGCGTGGGCATCGGCGGAGTGCTGGAACCCGTGCAGGCGGCCCCGGTCATCATCGAGGACAACTGCTTCGTGGGGTCGCGCTCGATCGTGGTGGAGGGGGCGCACGTATGCCGCGAAGCGGTCCTGGGCTCGAACACCGTCATCACGGGCTCGACGCACATCATCGACGTGACAGGCCCCGAGCCGGTGACCTACAAAGGCTATGTGCCGCCGCGCTCGGTGGTTGTACCGGGCAGCTACCGCAAGCAGTTCCCTGCCGGCGAATACAGCGTTTCGTGCGCCTTGATTATCGGCCAGCGCAAGGAATCGACCGACAAGAAAACGTCGCTCAACGACGCCCTGCGCGAATTCGGTGTCTCGGCGTAAGTCCGAAGTTGAAAGCTGCGAAGTGAAAAGCGAAAGGTGCTTTGCGGAGTCCGCAGCCTTTCGCTTTTGTTTTTTCGTCCCGCTTGTCTCCGTCACCTTTCGCCCGCCGCTCCCTTTTCACTTTTCACCTTTCACCTTAAACAAGCTGTCGGGCGGATGCTGGACGCAGCGCACGGAGAAAGCGTAGCTGCGATTATTCCCCGACAAGGGGAGTACGTCGACACCATGGAAGTGGAAACCTGCCGCGTTGTGCGAAGTCGGCAGATTGGAAGATGACGACCACAGCAGGCTCTCGTCTCCGATACATGCCAAGGCTCCCGTCGTTTTGACGCGGTAGCCCGCAGCAGGCGCTGTTAAGCAATCGCTATGGGGAATGCGGCGGAGAGAGAACAAAACAGAATTCACAATTTAAAATTCACAATGCACAATTAAGAAATAATTTGTCATTCTGAGGAGCATAGCGACGAAGAATCTGTATGCTGACGATACAGATGTTTGACTGCACTGCGTTTGTTGTTCTCCTCCTTGCTCGGCAAAAGCGGAATCAAACCCTCGAAGAGGGATTAATTGTGCATTGTGAATTTTGCATTCTGAATTGTTCTCGGCTCCGCGGCAGACTGGAATATGCAACTGGCGGCAACGCGGAAAGGATGGAGGGAAAAGATGTTCGGGGCGACCGCAGCTTGCAGAGATAAATACCGGCTTTAGCCGTGCGAGCCGAAGCCCCGCCCTGCGGAGGCTCGCAACACTCGCTCCGCGGACTTCGGCACGAGAACATTTGTGCTACCGGTCGACCGCGTCGGACAAAAAGCCGGTGCCGGTATCTCTGCCGAACAAAAACCGTAAGCCGACTGCGGCTCGCGTGCAACGCTACGCACCCTAAACAACTATTTCCTTACATAACCCTCCTGCGCCATTACGCCGCCAGCGGACTGCTGAATCCGCCTTGCCGCACCGGTGCAAATCATGACCTGCACCGTTCCGGGCATCGACAGCTTGTGAACGGGCCCTCGTCCGGGAGAAAAAACCGAGCAAAACGCCATTAAGAACTTAGGACCCGGATTCTTCGATCCCGTACAGAAGAAACGGCAACGGAGAGTCCGTCACCGCTGTTATTTATGTTCGGCTTCAAGCCTCAGAAGCGCCTCCTTGACCGGCAGTCCGGCAGCGTAACCGACCAAAGCGCCGGATGCACCGACGACACGGTGACAAGGGACGACTATGCCGATAGGATTGCGGTTGTTGGCCATGCCGACGGCCCGCGATGCCCGGGGACGGCCGATGCGTGCGGCGATCTCCCCATAGGTACAAGTCCGACCGTAAGGAATCTCGCGCAGAGCAGCCCACACCTCCTGCTGAAAAGGGGTGCCTTGCGGAGCGAGCGGCAAGGTGAACTCGCGCCGGCGGCCGTCGAAATACTCGCGCAGCTCCGCCACCGCCTGCCGAAGCACGGGCGGCCACGTCTCCGCAGAATCGAACGGAACGCCGAAACTGCCGAAACGGAGAGCGGTCACGGCGTTGTCGCAGACCGTGACCGAGAGAGCTCCGACCGGAGAACGAAACCAGCAGACGTGCTCCATCCTACAGGTGTTCGAGCGTGTAGTCGATCATCTTCTGCCGCACGTTGCGCGTGTCGTCGGGCAGCATGGAGTGGTTCTGATCGGGATAGACCATCATGTCGTAGCGTTTGCCGGCCCGGTTGAGCGCCCGGGCGAACTCGGCCGTATGCTGGAAATGGACGTTGTCGTCGGCCATGCCGTGGATCAGCAGCAGCCGGGTGCGCCGGTCGTCGAGCAGCCGCGCGAAGCGGATCGGCGCATTGTCATCGTAGCCGGCAGCGTTGTACTGCGGCAGGTTGTTGTAGATCTCGGTGTAGATGGTATCGTAGTAGCGCCACGACGTGACGGGGGCCACGGCAATGGCCATCTTGAAAAGCCCGAGCCCCTTCAGAGCACAGCTCGCGGCCATGAACCCGCCGAACGACCACCCGTAGATGCCGATGCGCCCGGCGTCGACCCACGGCTGCGCGGCCATGTGGCGGGCGAACGACAACTGGTCCTCGACCTCCAGGGCTCCCAGCCGGCCGTAGGTCTGTTTCTTGAACTTCTCGCCGCGGAATCCGGTGCCGCGGCCGTCGGTCGCCGCAACGATGTAGCCCTTGTCGACCAGCGCATCCTCCCAGTCGAGCGACCAGCGGTCGGCGACGGTCTGCGAACCGGGGCCGGAATACTGGGTGAGGAGCACAGGGTAGCGCTTCGAGGGGTCGAAGTCGCGCGGACGCACCATGTAGGCATTGAGCGTGTCGCCGCGCTCGGTGACGAACGTGAAGAACTCCTTGACCGGACGGCCCGAAGCCGCCAGCTCGCGCTCGAGTTCGGTGCTGACGGCCAGCGTACGCACGGGGCGCCCCTCGCCGGTACATATCTCGACGCGGTTGGGCGCGGCGGCCGACGAAAAGGTGGCGATGTAATATTTCATCCCCTTGCCGGGAACGATGGTGTAGTAGCCCTCGCCCGCAGTGAGGCGGCGCTTGTCCTTGCCGTTGAGCGCCACGCTGTAGAGGTTGCGCCGCAGGGGCGACGTCTCGGTGGAGAGGAACCACACGCGCTTGGGAGTGACGCCGACGACCTCGGTGACTTCCCAGTCGCCTTTGGTGACCTGGGCCAGCGGACCGCTGCGGATGCTGTAGAGATAGAGGTGCATGAACCCGGTGAGGCTCTCCTGGCGGACCAGGAACCGGTCCTTGTCGATGAAGGTGACGGTGCTGTCGTCGACGCGCTCGACATACTGCTGCGAACGCTCCTCGTAGATGGTGCGCTGGGCGCCGTGAGGCTCGCAGAGGATCACTTCGAAGGTGTTCTGCCGGCGGTTGATGCGGTGGTACCACAGGCGCCCGTCGGGCGTGAAGCCGATGCGGGGAAGGTACTGATCGGTCTCGGCGCCGGTGTCGATGCGCTCGGTCCGGCCCGAATCGAGGTCGACGACGAAGAGCTGCACGACGGAATTGGGATCGCCGGCTTTGGGATACTTGAACGAAAAGGCCTCGTTGTAAAGCTGGCCGTCGAAACGCATCATCTGCATCATGGGCACGTTGCGCTCGTCGAAACGCAGGTAGGCGATGCGGCGGCTGTCGGGCGAAAAGGCGTAGGCCCGCGTGATGCCGAACTCCTCCTCGTAGACCCAGTCGGTGGTGCCGTTGATGACGGCATTCCACTCGCCGTCGGACGTGAGACGCCGCGTACGGCCCGATGCTATGTCAAAAAGATAGAGGTCGTTATGGTCGGAATAGAGGATCGACGAACCGTCGGGCGAAAAGGAGGCGTCGCGCGGAGCCCGGGCCTCGGAAAGAACGGGGCGGCAGGCGCTGCCCTCGACCAGCCGGTAGCCGGTAGTGTAGGAGTGGCGGTAGATGGGTTTGCGACCCGATGCGACGAGGATGCGCCGCTCGTCGGGCGAAAAGGCGTAGTCGGTGATTTTCAGACCGGCCGCAGCAGCGGGAAGCAGCTTCCGTCCGGGGGCCTCGCCTGCGTAGGCGTAGCAAACGATGTTGTTGTCCTCCAGGACCGTATAATGTTCGCCGTCGTTCATCGAACGGATGCCGGCGACGCGCGCATTCATGGCGCGCAGGCGGGCGATTTCGGCATATTCGTTCTGTGCGGCGGCCGGAGCGGCGCAGGCCACGGCCCAAAGGAGAAGAAAGAACTTTTTCAAGGCTGCATGTCGGTTGTGTCGAAGTCGTAGCCCAGCCGTTTGCCGGTCACGAACTTCGAATTGTCCATCTTGGTGTTGAACTGGTCGACCGTGACGCGGGCGAAGGTCTCGTAGGGCGGCGTGAGGAGGTCGAAATCGAGCGCGTGGGCGATGGATTCCTCCAGGATGGAGACCAGCGCGCGACGGTCGATTTCGGCGGTGCCGAAATCGGCGGCCCGGACCGAAATCAAGCCCTTGCCCTCGACGAAATAACGACGCTCGCGGTTGATGAACAAGCGCCCGATGAGGTAG
The DNA here is from genome assembly GCA_910575495.1 of Bacteroidales bacterium. Lineage (GTDB taxonomy): Bacteria > Bacteroidota > Bacteroidia > Bacteroidales > Rikenellaceae > Alistipes. The sequence goes on from CAJTFS010000001.1 coordinate 245,030, forward strand.
CCCTCGTCGGCATTGCGGTTGAACTTGAACGAATCGGAGAGGAAGTTATAGATGTTGACCATGCCGCAATAGGCGTTCTGGGCATCGGCGGCAACGTAGGGCGTCCGCCGCACGGGGTGCTGCCCGTCGAAGTCGAAGACATCGGTGTGCATCTGGAAGATGAGGATGTCGCTGGCCACCTGCAGCTGGGTCTCGAACTTGCCGCGGTCGCGGTACTCGATCCGCACGCGGCGGTCGAGCTTGCCGTCGAGGGCGTCGTCGAATTCCGACGCCATTTCGAAAAGCACCTCCTTCAACAGGTTGAAGGCGGCGAAAGTGTTGTCGAAGACCTGCTGTTTGAGGCTCGACTTGCGGACCACGGTTTCGAGAATCCGCGCACGGAGCGGAGGGGTTTCCATGAATTCGGAATTAGACATTCATAAACTTGCGGCGGGTCCGGAAGGATTGCGGAAGCGGAACGACCGCGCATTCCCGATACGGACTGCGACCTGAAAAAGCGTTATTTGATCCGCAGCTCCTGGCCGGCCGCGAGCACAGCGCCCGACTTCAAGCCGTTGAGCTTCTCCAGCGAGCGGGTGCGGATGCCGTAGGACTGGGCCACGGAAGCCGCGGTTTCGCCCTGGCGGCAGAGGTGGTGGCGGGCATTGCCGTCCCAGGCCTTCTTCTTACGCTCGATGAAGACCACTTCGCCGTGGGCCGGACGCGTGCGGCGGCCCTTCACGTCGTTGAACTTGCGCAGGTTGCCCGCCGAAAGCCGGAACTTGCTGCCGATGTTCTCGTAGGAGTCGTCCTCCTTGGCCAGCACGTAGTGCACGCCGTTGGTCGTGTAGACGTTGTAACCCTCGTGCGAATTGATCGTCACCCGGTAGTTGTCGGGGTCGATCAGATAGCCGCCGATGGCCAGGCTGCTCTGCGAGGAACTCCGCGAACTCTCCTCCAGGGTCTTGCCCTTGCTGGCGGCGTAAAGCCGCTCGCCGTCGGTGGGCGAATCGAGCAGGTGGAGGTTGTAGTACTCGATGATGCGGATCAGACGCTGCGCATAGTCGGGCGCCGTGGCGTAGCCGGCAGCCTTCAGACCGCGCGCCCAGCTCTTGTAGTCGGTCGACGGATAGGCGAAAAGCGAGTCGTAGCGGGGCTGCGTGTCGAGAAATACGGCATGGTCATGATACGACGCCTCGACCGATTCGTAGGCGCGGAAACACTCGTCCTTCTCGTCGTCGTCGTGATAGACCCTGGGGCCGGTCCAGTTCTTCTTGCACTTGATGCCGAAATGGTTGTTCGACTCGAGCGAAAGACGGCTGTTGCCGCTGTCCGACTCGAGGATGCCCTGCGCCATGGTGATGCTGGCCGGAATGCCGTAGCGCTCCATCTGGGCCACGGCGATGGACTTGTAACGCTCGATATACTCCTCGCGCGAGATGCGCGTCTGCGCAGCGGCCGAACAGATACCCGCCAGGGCGATCGCGCCCGCAAGTATTGCTTTTCTTGAAAAAATCATTATCTTTGTTTTAAGTTAGGCCCAACAAAGGTATAACAATCCGACGAAATAACCATATCCAAACCGACCGAAATATGTTCACCCCAAACGCCAACGCTGTTTTCAACCGTTCGATCGACGACTACCACCGCACGGACGACGTGGACCGTCCCGTCGAAAATCCCTATCCGGCGGAGTCGCTCGACCACCTGCTCTATCTGAAGAACTGGATCGACACGGTCCAGTGGCACCTCGAGGACATCATCCGCAATCCGGAGATCGATCCCGCAGAGGCATTGGCGATCAAGCGGCGCATCGACCGCTCGAACCAGGAGCGCACCGACATGGTGGAATACATCGACTCGTGGCTGCTGGAGAAATACAAGGACACGGCCGTGGCTCCCGACGCCCGCCTCAACACCGAGACGCCGGCCTGGGCCATCGACAGGCTCTCGATCCTGGCCCTGAAGATCTACCACATGAAGCAGGAGACCCTCCGCACCGACGTCGGCGACGCCCACCGCGCCGCCTGCCGGGCGAAGCTGGAGGTGCTCGAAACCCAGCAGGCCGACCTGTCGCAGGCGATCGAGGAGCTGCTCGAAGACATCGAAGCGGGCCGCAAGTACATGAAGACCTACAAACAGATGAAGATGTACAACGACCCGGCGCTCAATCCGGTGCTCTATGGCAAAAAATAAGACGCTGCCCCGGCACCTGCTGGTGTTCCGCACCTCGGCCATGGGCGATGTGGCCATGCTGCCGCATGCCCTGCGCGCCCTGCGCACGGCATATCCCGACCTGCGGATCACGGTGGCGACGCAGCGGATCTTCCGGCCTCTGTTCGAAGAGCTGGGCGTCGATTTCCTGGAAGTCGACATCAGGGGACGCCACCATTCGCTGGCCGGCATGCTGCGGCTGGCCGGCGAAGCCCGCCGGACGGGGGTCGACGCCGTGGCCGACGTCCACGGTGTGATGCGCTCCGCAATATTCCGCCACCGGATGCGCCTCTACGGCATCCCGACGGCCCACATCGACAAGGAACACACCCGCAAACGGCGCTTCATCCGCCAGGGCGGGTCCTGCGCGGCCCCTCTGCGCCACACGGTGCTGCGCTACTGCGACGTCTTCCGCCGCCTCGGATTCGAATTCGACGACCCGATGCCGGCCCTTCGCACCGAGCGCCCCAATCCGATGGGCGACAGCCCCAAAAACGGCCGCTGGGTGGGTTTCGCGCCTTTCTCGGCCCAGCGGGGCAAGACCTATCCGGAAGATCTGGCGCGCGAAGCCGTAAGGTTGCTCGCGAAGCGCTGCGAGCGGCTTTTCGTTCATGGCGGAGGAGGATCCGAAGCCGACTTCGCCCGCGAGATGGAACAGACCTACCCCAACGTGACGGCCCTCTGCGGCCGAGCGGGGCTGGCCGAAGAGACCGACCTGATCGCCCATCTCGACTGCGTGGTCTCGATGGATTCGCTGGTCATGCACCTGGCGGCGCTGACGGCCACGCCCGCCGTGTCGGTATGGGGCGCCACGCACCCCGGACTGGGATTTTTGGGCTGGGGCAGCGATCCGAAACTCGTTCTGCAGGCCGACATGCCGTGCCGCCCCTGCTCGGTCTTCGGGGCCAAACCGTGCCGCTACGGCGACTACCGTTGTCTGCGCGCGGTCACTCCGCAGATGATCGCCGACAAGGTGGAGGAAGTGCTGGCAACGCCCGGCTCATAAGACCAAGGGGCGCGCAGACAATTGCGCATCTACGCCGAACCGGGCATCTTCGTTGCCCCGGACGCGGCCATTCCTTGAAAATGACCATATCGCGGCAAAAACACCGGCAGCCACCGAACATAAAAATGGCGGGCATTGCAATTTTGCAATGCCCGCCATTTTGAAGAAAGAGGAAGCTATTCGGCGAATTTCCTCCGAACATATTCGTCGATCGCCTTGGCGGCGGTACGCCCGGCGCCCATGGCAAGGATAACGGTGGCGGCACCCGTCACGGCATCGCCGCCGGCGAAGACGCCCTCGCGCGACGTGACGCCCGCGGCATCGGCCGTGATGCACCCGCGGCGGTCGGTCTCCAGTCCGGCCGTCGTAGCGGCCAGCAGCGGATTGGGCGAAGTACCCAAAGCCATGATGACCACGTCGCACCCGATCTCGAACTCCGACCCGGCCTTGACCACCGGCGAACGGCGGCCGCTGGCATCGGGCTCGCCCAACTCCATCTCCACGCAACGCACGCCGCGCACCCAACCGTCGTCGGTGCCCAGCACCTCCACGGGATTGGTCAGCATCCGAAAGCGGATGCCCTCCTCCTTGGCGTGATGCACCTCCTCGGCGCGCGCGGGAAGCTCGGCTTCGCCGCGGCGGTAGACGATCGTCGCCTCGGCACCCAGTCGGCGGGCCGTGCGCACGGCATCCATGGCCACGTTGCCGCCGCCGACCACCACCACGCTACGGCCCACGTAGATGGGCGTGTCGGACTCCTCGTCGTAGGCCCGCATCAGATTGGCGCGCGTGAGGAACTCGTTGGCCGAGACCACGCCGTTGAGATTCTCGCCGGGAATGCCCATGAAACGGGGCAGACCGGCACCCGAACCGATGAAGACGGCGTCGTAGCCCTCCTCGTCGAGCAACGAATCGATGGTCACGGTACGTCCCACGATGACGTCGGTCTCGATCTCGACACCCAGGCGGCGCACCTCGTCGATCTCGCGCGCCACGATCGTCTCCTTGGGCAGGCGGAACTCGGGAATGCCGTAGACAAGCACCCCGCCGACCTTGTGCAGCGCCTCGAAAATCTTCACGCCGTAGCCCATCTTGGCCAGGTCGCTGGCGCAGGCCAGACCTGCGGGGCCGCTGCCGATGACGGCTACCCGGCGGCCGTTGCGCGCCACAGGCTCGGCGGCGGCAGAGGAGTGCGCCAGTTTCCAGTCGCCGACGAAGCGCTCCAGCTTGCCGATAGCCACCGGCTCGCCCTTGATGCCGAGGATGCAAGCACCCTCGCACTGGGTCTCCTGCGGGCAGACGCGACCGCAGACCGAAGGCAGCGAACTGTCGCGCGCGATGACGGCGGCAGCACCGGCCGGATCGCCCCGGTGCAGGGCGGCGATGAACTCGGGAATCCGGACACCGACGGGACAGGCCGCCACGCAACGCGGATTCTTGCAGTTGAGACAACGCGACGCCTCGAGGGTCGCCTCGTCGAGATTGTAGCCGAAGCACACCTCCTCGAAATTGGTGGCCCGGCGAGCAGGATCCTGCTCGCGCACGGGAACGCGCGGAATTTTGTTTGCCATAGCTTACTTGTCCAATCCGATTCTACATTGGTGACCCGCCGCACGCTCGGCGGCGATGGCCGCGGCGCGCTGCTCCTGCGTACGATACATACCCTGACGGCGCATCGCCTCGTCGAAGTCGACCTGGTGGGCGTCGAACTCGGGTCCGTCGACGCAGGTGAAGCGCGTGCGTCCGCCCACGCTCACGCGGCAGGCGCCGCACATGCCCGTGCCGTCGACCATCAGGGCATTGAGCGACACGGTGGTCTTGAGTGCGTATTTCGCGGTCGTCAGCGCCACGAACTTCATCATGATCATGGGGCCGATGGCCACGCACTCGTCGTAGCGGCAGCCCTGGGCGATCAACTGCTCGAACAGCTGGGTGACCAGCCCCTTGAAACCCTCGGAACCGTCGTCGGTGGCAATGTAGAGGTGCTCGGCCACGGCCCGCATCTCGTCGGTGTAGATCAACATCTCCTTGTTCTTGGCACCGATGATGACATCGGCCCCGACACCGTGCTCGTGCAGCCATTTGACCTGAGGATAGACGGGAGCCGTGCCGACGCCTCCTCCGATGAAAAGATAGCGGCGGCCGCGCAGCTCCTCGGGCGACATCCGCACGAACTCCGACGGATGGCCGAGCGGTCCGGCGAAATCGGCGAGGGCATCGCCGACCTCCAGGGCGCAGATCTTGCGCGTCGAAACGCCGATGGTCTGCGTGACGATGGTCACGCTGCCGGCCTCAGCGTCGAAGTCGGCGATCGTGAGGGGCACGCGCTCGCCGCACTCGTCGGCGCGTACGATGACGAACTGTCCGGGCAAGGCCGCCCGGGCGACGCGGGGCGCCCCGACTTTCATAAGCCAGATGCCCGGAGCCAGGCACCGTTTTTCGAGAATGGGAAACATATCGTTCGGGATTAGTCTTCGATGATGGCGGTCACGCGCAGGCGCCGCATGGGTCGCGCGGGGTCGTTGGTGACAAGCAGGATGTGGTCGGTCAGCAAACCGTACTCCTGGCGGGAGGGATCGAGCGTCAACCCGACGCGGCAGCTGCCGCCGGGCGCGATGCGCTGCCCTTCAGCGAGCGAGACGCCGACACGGCCGCGGCTTTCGACGGCACGGACGATCAATTCGCCGGCACCCGTATTGGAGAGCGTGACGCTCCTGCGCTGGCAGGGAGCCCCGTGCTTGACGGAACCGAACTTGACGGTGAGTTCGCTCAGATCGGCTTTCGGTGCGGCCGTTTTCTTGATGCCCGCAGGGTTGTCGACGCCGATGCCGTGGACGACCAGCGCCAGATCGCTCTCCCGCCCGTCGATGCGGAGAGCGAACACATCGCGCAACGTACCGTAACGGGGTTTTGCGGCGGGAAGAGTATAGATAAAATTGATCTCGCCGCGCTCGCCGGGCGCCAAGCTGCGGGGGCAGACGGCCCGGAGCGCACCGCTGGACTCCCCGGGCAGCAACTCGAACTGCACGGTGCGGTCGGAGGTATTGAGACAACCGATGCTCATCTGCTTCTGGGCACCCTGATATACATAGGTGAAGGCACACAGCGTCGCGTCGAGCCGCACCCCGCCGCCCGCCTCGAACGGGTAGAGCTCCTCAACGGACTTCTCACGCGGGATGACGCTGCCGGATACGGAGAGCGAGGCGATCCGCCGCCGCTCGGAGGAATAGACGCCCAGCTCCTTGGAGAAGATGCCGGGCCGGTTCATGGGGTCGAACGTCACAGTGACGCGCGTGGAGTCGCCGGGCAACACGGGCTTGCGCGAAAACTCGGGGACGGTGCACCCGCACGAAGTGACCACGTCGAGGATCACCACGGGCCGCTCGCCGCGATTGACGCCCGTAAAGGTATGGCTCACACGCCCTCCGCTCTCCTCGATGCGCCCGAAGTCCCACGCATCCGGCGTGAAGACGAGCTGCGCCGACACGCAGAGGGGCAGGCACAAAACCGTGAAAATAAAAAAGATATGTTTTTTCGAGATCATCATCGCGGCATAAGCTGACATGCAAAGGTACATTTTTTGCGAAAAATTAGCACAATAATTTTGCGGGAATCAAAATTTGCTATATATTTGCACTCCGAAACGGTTCCAGAACCGTCTCGATGCCTGAATAGCTCAGTTGGTTAGAGCACATGACTGTTAATCATGGGGTCCTAGGTTCAAGTCCTTGTTCAGGCGCAGATGTGCGAGGGTTGCACAAGGTTCTTTCAAACGACAAGGGGAAGGAGTTCCGCCGCGAAACGCCGAAGACCGGCTACCGGACGAAGACGCATAGCGGGAGAACGGCGAACGAAATTTTTGCGAGAAAATTTGGAGTTCGTGAAAATTGAATTACCTTTGCAGTCCCGAGCCATTTTTAGGGGAGCTTAGCTCAGCTGGTTCAGAGCGTCTGCCTTACAAGCAGAGGGTCGGGGGTTCGAATCCCTCAGCTCCCACAAGCGAAACGAAACATCCGGACAAAGCCACGCGAAAGAGTGGCTTTTGTTGTGTCGGCATGGGCGGGAACTTGTTCGCAGGGATATGCCGATACAACAAAAAGAAACCGGACGCATGTACGGAATGGTCGCGGATGTTTCACTTCATCGGGGAGCCGAGGGGGGGGGCAAGCGCAGCGTAACAAAGCGGAGTTGCACGAAGTAAATCCCTCTGTCCGACAACGACGGCCCTGTTATGAAGATCCGCCTTGAAGGGAGCATAGCTCAGTTGGTTTAGAGCGCCTGCTCGACAAGCAGGAGGTCTGCGGTTCAAATCCGCATGTTCCCACCAAAATGATAACGACCGCGGCGGACTCTGTCCGTCGCTTTTTTTGTGTCTCAGCCTATTTGCAAGCTCGCTTGCAACGGTTTCCGGCTCACTTCGCTTGCCGGTCGTTTATCGTGTGCCAACGCGGATTTTTCATATAGGGGTTGCGGGGCGAAAAGATGTTTGATCTTCAGCGGTCGCCCCGCGAGTGCTTCGCACTTCAAATCCGCATGCTCTCCCACCGAGATACTAACGACTTGCGTGCGCAAGTCGTTTTTCTTTTACCCCCCCCTCACCGGAAACAGGTTCCGATCTGCACGGACTCTCTGCCGCAATCTGCACGACGAGGCGGCAGAGAGCCTCCCGGACGAAATCGATGGTGTTCTTGTTCCGGCACCCAACAGCGCCCTGAAGAAGCATTTTGCCGCAAGATTGTCCCGCAATGCCGGAGAAGGCCAAAAGGGTAACGATATTTTTCGTTCCTTTGCACTATCTTTGTCCTGTAAAGAAGCAAATGGAGACTCTTGCACAGATATTTGTCGACTGGGGCTACTGGGGGCTTTTCCTTTCGGCGGCCGTGGCGGGAAGCATCCTGCCTTTCAGTTCGGAAGCGGTGCTGGTGGTTCTGCTGGGCATGGGCGCCCACCCGCTGTGGTGTCTGGCGGCAGCCTCGGCGGGTAACACCCTGGGCGGCATGACCTGCTACTGGCTGGGCAAACTGGGCCGCATGGAGTGGATCGCCAAGATCGGCATCGGCCCGCGCAGGCTGGCCCGGGCCCGCAAGTTCGTGGCCGGGCGCGGCGCCATGATGGGTTTCTTCGGCTTCCTGCCCGTCATCGGCGAAGCGATCGCCGTGATGCTGGGACTGCTGCGCGCCAACCCGTGGCTGACGGCCGGCTCGATGCTGGCAGGCAAAGCCCTGCGCTATGCCGTGATCCTGCTCTCCTACGAAGGCATCGTCTCGCTATTCTGACCCCTATGGAAATCCGCATTCTGACAACCGACACTCCGCCCTGGGAACTGCTGCTCCTGGGCGACGAATCGCCCGACTCGGTGGCCGACTACATCGACCGCGGCCAAAGCTACGCAGCCGTGGCAGAAGACCGCACCGTCGGCGTCTGCATGGTAATCCGCACCCACCCCTTCACGGTGGAGATCGTCAATCTGGCGGTCGATCCGGCTTTCCAGCGACGCGGCATCGGCACCGAACTGCTCTTCCATGCGCTGCGCAAAGCGCGCGAAGAAGGCTGCCGCCGGGTCGAAATCGCCACGGCCGACGTCGAACCGGGGCCGCTGGCGCTCTACCGCTCGTTCGGCTTCGAACCGGTAGAGATCGACCGCGACTACTTCCCGAAATACTACCCCGCCCCCATCATCGAAGCAGGTCGGGAGTGCCGCGACCTGGTGCGGCTCCGAATGGAACTGTAAGCCATGTCCCTGAACTGGAATCCGTGGCACGGGTGCCGCAAGATCAGCGAAGGCTGCCGCCACTGCTATGTCTACCGCCAGGACGGCCGGCATGACGTAGACAGCAGCGAAGCGCGCAAGACGGCGGCGTTCGATCTGCCGGTACGGCGGCGGCGCGACGGCCGCTTCCGGATTCCGGCGGGCGAAATGGTCTACACCTGTTTCACGTCGGACTTCCTGCTGGACGAAGCGGATGGCTGGCGCCCTGCGGCGTGGGAGATGATGCGCCTGCGCCACGATCTCTCGTTCATGTTCTTCACCAAACGCATCGAGCGCCTCCGCGACGCAGTGCCGCCGGACTGGGGCGCTGGCTACGACAACGTGACGATCGGCTGCACGGTGGAAAACCAGGAGATGGCCGACCGGCGTCTGCCCTGCTTCCTTGAAGCGCCGATCCGCCACCGAGTAATCGTATGCGCACCGCTGCTGGGGCCGCTGGAACTGACGCCCTACCTGACGCCGGCCGTAGAGGAAGTCTCCGTAGGCGGCGAATCGGGGCCCGAGGCCCGCACGTGCGACTACGAATGGGTGCTCTCGATCCGCCGGCAATGCGTCGAAGCCGACATGCCCTTCCGCTACCATCAGACCGGAGCACGCCTGCTGAAAGACGGGCATCTCTACCGCATTCCCCGCGCCTATCAGCATGCGCAGGCCCGGCAGGCCGTCATCGACTACAAGGTAGACAAATACTGATCCCGGTTCAAACGAAAGGCGGGAGACATGTGCATGTCTCCCGCCTTTCGTTTTCGGTTTTCGCCGGCTTCCTATTCGCCCGACGCCAGCGGAGACGGCACCGAATAGGTGCGTGCGGCCAACTCCTTGTCGAGCATGTAAAGGCCGAATTTGTTGCCCTCGACCGCCTCGAACGACTGGATCATACCGCGGGCGTTCTCCTCCTCCTCGATCTGCTCGTCGATGAACCACACCAGCTTGTTCGACGACGCGAAATCCTTGTCTTCAGCAGCAATGGCGGCCAGATTCTCGATCATGGCGGTCACCTTCTTCTCGTGGGCAAGCGTATCGCGGAACATCTCCAGCGGCGACGACCACTCGGTGCGCACCTCGGCGATGGGAGCCAGCTTGACTTCGGCATCGCGCGAAAGCACGTAATTCATGAAGATGCGGGCATGGTCCTGCTCCTCGCGGAACTGGATATGGAACCAGTTGGCCACACCCTTGAGTCCCTTGCTCTCGGCGTCGAGCGACATCGAAAGGTAGAGGTAGGCCGACCAAAGTTCGGCATTGATCTGCGCGTTGAGCGCTTCGTGGAGTTTCTTGCTTAACATAGTTGTGGGATTTATTGTGTTTGCTTGTTTTCCAGAGACAAAGATACGATTCTTATCGTCACGATGTATCGGGAATCCATCATATTAATTGATGCCTGCATAACTTCTTCCTATGGACAGCGCCCGCCTTTCGATGGAAGGCGGGCGCTGTCGGCGGGAATGCTGGCAGGACGGGCAGCAACCAAAGCAAGCCCCATCCGGAAGCAACAAAAACCCAGGAAAGGGCTCAGTCGTCGATCTCCACCAGGTTGTACTGCCGGTCGAACTTGAGTTCGAGCCCGTTGCTCAACCCCACGTCGTAACCGCGCCGGTCGCGATCGATGCTCTCGATCCGGGCGGCAGGAAACTGCGAAGCGACCTGGTCGCGGATCATCTTCGGAACGATGGCCGCGGGCACCTCGCCGCGCCTGGTCTCCACCTCTTTCCACTCGCCGTCACCGGCAAACTCGATCGAAACACCGTCGGCGAAAACGACCTTGTAATCGTTGCCAAAAAGGTCGTCGTCGACCTTGGCATAGAGCAGTTCCGACGAAGCGAAATGCGTTTTGATGAACTTCTGCGCCGCCGCGGGGAGCTTGTCGACGGTAGTAGGACGATCGGCGAAAGCCTCGGCGAAAAGAGTGCCCGTCAACAACAGACCGGCAACGAAAAGGGACAAAAACTTTTTCATAAACTATCAAATTAAGGTTATCGTAAGCTTCCATGCAAAATCCGGTCCGACTATCCGGCCGCCCCGGCAACTTCCGCGTAGATGCTTGGACGCAGCGCACGGAGAGACCCATCGAACGGTTGTCGCGGTGCAACGAATAGACGAGCCGCGTGCGGAAATGGAAAGACCCCGAATTGCCATCGCCCGAAGGCTGCGAAGAGGAGGTCCACCACCATCCGCCGTCGTCGCACAACAAGTCTCCCGTCGCATGGTCGCGGTGGTCCGCAGCAGGCGCGAATAGCAATCGCTAATAGGAATGCGGCGGAGGATGCGGAACAATGGTTTTTGCTACAATTGCCGGTGCATCGTGCGGCTCTTTTGAGCCGTGCGGGCCGCAGCCTTGGCCGGCGCAGGCCCGCAAACATCCGGTTGTCGCCGGGCGTGCCCCGCAGGCTGCGTCCGAATCTCAAGCCCTACTTTGTCATTCTGAGCGGAGCGAAGAATCTATTCTGGGCAAGGTTACAGATGTTTCGCTGCGCTCAACATGACGGTTGCAGCGGCTCTTCGTAAAGAAGTGAACGACAAACGAAGTGCAGTCAAATATCTGTATGCTGACGATACAGATTCTTCGTCGCTCTGCTCCTCAGAATGACAAAACGGGAAGAACTGAGATCCGCACGACGCGTTGGGACCGTACTATTTCATTGTTCGCAAACTCCGCGGCAGACTGGAATGTGCAACTGGCGGCAACGAGGGATGGTCAAGAGAAAAGATGTTCGGGGCGGCCGCAGTTTGCAGAGCTAAACACCGGCTTCAGCCGTGCGAGCCGAAGCCCCGCCCTGCGGAGGCTCGCAACACTCGCTCCGCGGACTTCGGCACGAGAACAACTCCCATACCGCTATCAAAACCGATAATTGCCTGCGAATTGCAAAACCGCCAAAAACCAGCTGTCAAACAACCACACGCAAACAACTATTCCTTATCAATCCTCCCGCGCCATTACGCCGCCAGCGGACTGCTGAATCTACACAAACCACTCTGACAAAGAGCCGTGACCCCTGTCACTCCGGGTGCGAAATTGCCGGAAGCAAAGATAAAATAAAAAATAATCAATACGAAAAATTCATCCGGACAACTGCGAAGAGGAGGGGCGCCGAGGCCCCCGACGCATCGTCCGAATGGACGGCACCAACGGAATCCGCAAAAACGCGGGCCCCCGAAAGGAACCCGCGCAAGACAGAAGCAATGACAGGGCCTACTTGTTGGAGGCGTCGATCTGGCAGACCTTCGAACCGTCGTACGCCCACTTGACATAGATGGCACCCCAGGTGTAACCGCCGCCGAATGCCGACAGAATGAGGTTGTCGCCGGGGCGAAGCTCCTTTTCGTAGTCGTAAAGACACGTCGGGATGGTTGCGGCCGTGGTGTTGCCATTGCGGTCGATATTGATCATGCACTTGTCCTGCGTGATGCCCATGCGGCGCGCCGTGGCGTCGATGATACGCAGGTTGGCCTGGTGCGGCACGAGATAACGGACATCGTCGCCCGTGAGGTTGTGGCGCTCCATCATCTCCACCGAGACGTCGGCCATCTTCGAAACGGCGGCCTTGAAGACGGCCTGGCCGTCCCACATGATGGTGTGCCAGTTGTTGGCCAGGGTCTCGGCCGAAGCGGGGTAACGCGAACCGCCGGCCTTCATGTAGAGCTGCAGCTCGCCGGAACCGTCGGAACGCAGCATCGAATCGATGACGCCCAGACCCTCGGTATTGGGCTCCAGCAACACGGCAGCGGCACCGTCGCCGAAGAGCGGGCAGGTGGAACGGTCGGCGTAGTCGATGATCGACGACATCTTGTCGGCGCCGACGACGATGACCTTCTTGGAAGTGCCGGCCTCGATGAACTTGGCGCCGGTCGTAAGCGCGAAGAGGAAGCCCGAGCAGGCGGCCGAAACGTCGTAGGCGAAAGCGTTCTTGCATCCGGCCTGGTCGGCGATGAGGTTGCCCGTCGAGGGGAAGAACATGTCGGGCGTGATGGTGGCGCAGATGACGACGTCGACCTCCATGGGATCGATGCCGGTCTTGTCCAGCAGGTTCATCACGGCCCGGGCGCCCATGTAGGAGGTGCCGATGCCCTCGCCCTTGAGGATATGGCGCGTACGGATACCGGTATGGGAGACGATCCACTCGTCGTTGGTATCGACCATCCGGCTCAGTTCGTCGTTGGTAAGCAGGTAGTCGGGCAGATACTGGCCGACACCCGTTATCGCAGCTGTAATTTTAGCCATTGTGTGGTTGGAAATTTGGATTATTCGGTGAATGCCTGCTGCAGCCGGGCCGTAAATCCGGCCTGGATGCACCGCTCGGTGGTGAGGATCATGTTCTTGATGGCCAGGGGCGACGAACAGCCGTGGCCGATGACCACGGGTGCGTTGACACCCAGCACGGGCGTACCGCCGACGTTCTCGTAGTTCATGGCATCCCAGAAAGCGTTGCCGCCGCCGAGCGCCTTGTTGATGCGGTAGAGACCCTCGGCCATCTTCAGCACCGTGTTACCCACGAAACCGTCGCAGACGATCACGTCGGCGACCTTGCCGGAGAAGATGTGCGAACCCTCGACGTTGCCGACGAAATTGATGCGTTTCTCCTCGCGCAGAAGGTCGTGCGCGGCCTTAACCTGGGCATTGCCCTTGGTCTCTTCCTCGCCGATGTTGAGCACGGCGACGCGCGGCGACCGAATGCCCAGAACGCTCTCGGCGAAGATCGAACCGATCAGGCCGTACTGAGCCAGCACCTCGGGCTTGCAGTCGACGTTCAGACCCACGTCCAGCAACAAGGCGGGACGGCCCGACGCCGTGGGAACGAGCGACGAAATGGTGGGACGGATGACCCCCTCGATGGGCTTGACGGCGTACATCGAACCCACCATCATGGCGCCAGTCGATCCGGCGCTGGCGAAACCGTGGACGGCACCCTTGGCCAGGTAGCCGAATCCGACGGTGATCGACGAATCGGCCTTGGCCTGGAACGCCTTGGCAGGATGATCGCCCATCTCGATGACCTCGGTGGTGGCGACGATATCGAACTTGTCGGCCGGGCAACCCTCGGCCTCGAGCACGGCGCGGATGCGCGCCTCGTCGCCGAAAAGGACGACACGGCTCTCGGCGCCGACGGCATCGAGCGCCATGACGGCACCCTTGACCGCAGCCTCGGGAGCGAAGTCGCCGCCCATGGCATCAACACCTATCTTTAGCATAACTTGAATGAGTTAGGTTCAACAAACTCCGCTTGGCGAAACGCCGAACGGCCCGGCGGGAAACAACCGTCCGTTCCGCGGCGGGCGGAATACGAAAACAAAAAGAGGGCGCCTGCGGGGTGCGCTCTCCCTCGGCCGACCTATTCGGCAGCCTTCTTCTCGATGGCCAGCTTGCCGCGGTAGAAACCGCACTCGGGGCATACCCGGTGGTAGAGCGTGGCGGCACCGCAGTTCGAGCAGGTGACCACCGTGGGAACCACCGCCTTGTAGTTGGTTCTTCTCTTGTCGCGTCGCGTCGACGAGACTTTGTGTTTAGGATGTGCCATGTTGCAAAATGATATTTAGTTCAACATATTTACTTTTCGTCGTCCTGCGGGCCGGCCTCCATGCGTTCCTTGAGCTCGGCGAGCTTGCCCCAGGCCGTGTTGCCGGGCTCTGCGCCGGCGCGATCCTCGATCTCGGCGAACTCCTCGTCCGAGACGATGCGGAAACGCCGGAGCATTTCGGGGTCGCACCCGCCCTCGGGATGCACCCGCTGGTAGGGAAGCGACAACACGATGCTCTCGTAGATATACTGCGCCAGGTCGACCTCGTCCTCACCGGGCAGGAGCCACAGGATTTCGCCGTCGTACTCGCGGACCTCGTCGGAGAACTTCACCAGCAGACGCCCCTCGAAGTCGACGGGCACGCGGCACTCCTCCAGGCAGCGGTCGCAGGCCACGACCACGCCGCCCCGGATCGTAACGTCGGCCACGAGCTGCGTTTCGGACTTGTCGAGCTTCACCTCGACGTCGCAGTCGCCGCCCATGATCTCCGCACTGCCGTAGGCCTCGAACAAGGCGCCGCCGACCTTGAAAGCGAAGTCGTGGGTGCCGTTTTTCAGCCCTTTATAGGCAATGGAATATCCTTTCGTTATATCCATCTGAGCATAAATAGTGCGCAAAGTTATGAAAAAATAAAAGAATTGCAAAGAAATCGGGCAGGATGTTTCACGACAGAGGAGCGGGAAGCGGGAAGCGGAACCTTGCGGACAACCCGGAACCGAATTTGCCCGGGCCATACCGAAACAAGAAGCAGAACGGACTGTTTTTCGATTTTTCGCCCGGTTTGCCTATCTTTGCCGTATGGCAATAACCGCTTCTTGAACCGGGCCTACTATAGGCTGCCGAGGCGGAAAACCTGCATCGAACTATGAACAAAGGATTCACGGTGGAAGTAAGCAGCCGCTACGAGGGATGGTGGCGCTACAATGTTGCACTGATGTGCGGCTGTTTCGACGCGGAGGAGCGCCGGACGGGATTCGAATCGGTCGCCTCGCACATTGCCGACGTGGGTGCCAACCTGCCGGATCGGCCCGCGGACACGGATTCCGGGCGGACGGTCGTGCTGGAAACGGAGCCCTGCGACCATCTCCTGCTCTACATCTATGTTGTCCCGCACACCTTGCCTGCCGGCAACGACATCGACGAGACGGAACCGTTCGAAATCGACGTGACCATCGCCTATGCCGGGCGCAAGGTCACGAAATCGCGCCATCGGATCAACCAATGGTCGGGAGCCTCGATCGAGTTGAAAGTCGGGCAGGAAGGCACGCGCTGAACCGGGCTGGGATTCGGGAAATCCAGTACTGAACGCAGCGCCTCAACGGTCTGCATACGGCATTAACCGATTCTCTGCCTGCCTGTAATCGGCGCACAAAGGCTCCCGATCGGCTCACGGGTTTGCGGAGTTCACCGACAGAGTGATCGGGAGGGCACCGGCCTCCGGGCAACCTCCACGACACGAAGAACCAGCGTCATAATCCCGAAGCCGAGCCCCAACAATTATACGATTCGTTTTTTGCGTATTCTGAAAAGTTTCGCTATCTTCGCAACAGCAATTCGTAACAGGTTCTTAACATATTATCGCTCATAAGCGTATTGTATCTATTCTCAAAATTCTGGTAAAATTATTGATCAAGGTACAACGTCGCGCCAAGGAAGGCGCTGATGTTGGTTTTATTGGTCAAAGGTTTACCAGAGCCTTGAGAATGTAGAGTCAACGGCGTCTTCCCCGTTCATATCCTGCCGGATGCAATCGAAAAGAGTGCAACGGCAGTTTTTTTGGCTTCACCGTGTGAAGACAAACAATGAGTTGCGTCGCCTGCCGCTGCGTTTTTTGCAAAATCTCCATTCGAGCAAGAAAACACAAAATAATCCTCCCCGATCCTTTGCTTGAGTCGCGCATAAGATCGACTGAACTCTACTTTGTTCGGTCGGCGCCACAATACCCCTTCCGTCGTTTTTGGGCGGCCTCGAGAACCGCGCAAGCCACAACCTCCCCCGGCAGAGCCCCTCAGCTATCCAGCCGGCGCAGGGCGTGCCCCACAAGTTTCGACCCGAAAACAAGCATCCCCCAACAAGCCGAATGCAGAATCGACGGGACATTCTCGCGGGTCGACATCAAAAAAAATAAAACCGACCGTATTCCGGCGGGCACTCCGAATTCCGGACACCTCCGCCAAAGAAACAAAAGGTCCGGCACTCGCACGAGTGCCGGACCTTGCATATAGATCGACGGACGACTACTTGTTGTTGTAAGCGGCCATCTTCTCGATGAGCATGAGGACCTTGTTCGAGTAGCCCCACTCGTTGTCGTACCACGAAACGACCTTCACGAAGGTGTCGGTCAGCGCGATACCTGCGGCCTTGTCGAAGATCGAGGTGCGGGCGTCGCCCAGGAAGTCGGACGAAACGACAGCTTCCTCGGTGTAACCCAGGATGCCCTTCAGTTCGCCTTCCGAAGCAGCCTTCATGGCAGCGCAGATCTCGTCGTACTTGGCGGGCTTGGCGAGGTTGACCGTCAGGTCGACAACCGATACGTCGAGGGTCGGAACGCGCATCGACATACCCGTCAGCTTACCGTTGAGCTCGGGGATCACCTTGCCTACGGCCTTGGCGGCACCGGTCGACGAGGGGATGATGTTGCCCGAAGCGGCACGGCCGCCGCGCCAGTCCTTCATCGAGGGACCGTCGACGGTCTTCTGCGTTGCGGTGGTCGAGTGAACGGTGGTCATCAGACCGTCGGTGATGCCGAACTTGTCGTGGAGCACCTTGGCGATGGGAGCCAGGCAGTTCGTGGTGCACGAAGCATTCGACACGATCTTCTGACCGGCGTAGGTGTCGGTGTTGACACCGCATACGAACATCGGCGTATCGTCCTTCGAGGGAGCCGACATGACGACGTACTTGGCACCGGCAGCGATGTGGGCCTCGGCCTTCTCCTTGGTGAGGAACAGACCGGTCGACTCAACGACGTACTCGGCGCCCACCTCGTTCCACTTGAGGTTGGCGGGGTCCTTCTCGGCGGTCACGCGGATGGCCTTGCCGTTGACGATCAGCTGGTTCTTCTCGGCGTCGAAGTCCACCGTGCCCTGGAAACGACCGTGCATCGTGTCGTACTTGAGCATGTAAGCCATGTAGTCTACGGGGACCAGGTCGTTGATACCCACGACCTCGATGTTGTTGTTCGTGCAGGCGGCACGGAACACCAGACGGCCGATACGGCCGAAGCCGTTGATACCGATTTTGATAGTTGCCATAATTGTTTTGAATTATTTGTTAGTAAAAACTCGCTCGCTCCGCGCGGCGGACGGCAAGGGGACCGGCCCCGTTCCGCCGCTCTCTCCGAACCCGGGAAAAGCCGCATTCCGCGATCATTCCGGCGTCCGTTATTTTTTTCACAGTGCAAAAGTATACACTTTATATATTTTACGCAAATAAAAAATTAAGTTTTTTTAATAAACCGCTTCCCACCACGCTGCGGCGCTTTCGGACGCCGCTGACGACGGTGCGCGACACACTGCCGAAGCACAGGGAAGCAACCCCGCCGACCCCGCCAAAAATCGTTCCCGAAGACATTCCCGAAAGCGAAAAACAGAACACCGGCTCTCAAAAACGAACGGTCGGCAAGCCTGCCCCGCAGCAACAGAATGCCCTTTTCCGGTCCCGGGCTCCGTTCCGTAAAGAAGCGGTCGTTTTCGCGCACGCCTCCCGCCGCAGCTCCTTCCACTCCTTCCCGTCAAGCAACCTTGCAGATGCTGGACGCAGCGCACGGAAAAACCGTAAGACCGGTTGTCGGTGTGCACCGGACCGACAAAGTCGGCAATGAAACGCAAGCGGGCCGCGGAGGGGTCATCGGCTCCGTAGGTCGACGAAGACCACGCGTAACCGCGCTCGCCGACGCTCAACAAGGCTCCCGACGAAGCATTGCGGAAGCCCGCAGCAGGTGCACGGTGCAATCGCTGAATTGAATCGCCCGAAGAGTTTTTCCGCGCAGGCTCCGGGCGAGACTGGGCTGTATAGCTGCCCCTGGCAGCATCGGTTTGAATTCCCGTTCTTAACGGGGCAGCGGATTGCTGAATCTGCATGCCGCGCTGGCGGAAGCCGTAGCCGCCGTCACTCCGGGTTGCGGGAAGTTGCAGTTGGCAGAGATCAAGAGTTCATGCGAAAACCCGGTGCGGCCCTATCGGGCCGCAGCTTTGGCCCGCTTGGCCATGGCCGAAGCAAAAACGAAGGCGTTCAGCTCGGGATTGTCGGCGTGGAGAATATCATCCTTGGTTCCCTCCCACCATTTGTGCCCTTCGTGGATGTAGATGATCTTCTCGCCGATCTCCATCACGGAGTTCATGTCGTGGGTGTTGATGATGGTGGTGATGTTGTACTCGCAGGTAATCTCGTGGATGAGGTTGTCGATGACGATCGAGGTCTGCGGATCGAGGCCCGAGTTGGGTTCGTCGCAAAAAAGGTACTTAGGATTCAGCACGATAGCCCGTGCGATGGCCACACGCTTGATCATACCGCCCGAGAGTTCGGCCGGGTAGAGATGGCCGGCGTTCTCGAGCCGCACGCGCTGGAGGCAGAAGTTCACCCGTTCGAGCTTCTCGGCCTCGGACTGCGCGGTGAAGAGGTCGAGCGGCAGCTTGACGTTCTCCTCGACCGACGACGAATCGAGCAGGGCGCCGCCCTGGAAGATCATGCCGATATCCTTGCGGATGGCCTTGCGGTCGCGGAATCCCAGCCGCGTGAAGTTGACGTCGTCGTACCACACATCGCCCGAATC
The DNA here is from genome assembly GCA_910575495.1 of Bacteroidales bacterium. Lineage (GTDB taxonomy): Bacteria > Bacteroidota > Bacteroidia > Bacteroidales > Rikenellaceae > Alistipes. The sequence continues at coordinate 264,286 of CAJTFS010000001.1, forward strand.
GATTTCGTGGAGCCCGACCAGGCTTTTGAGCAGGACGGTCTTGCCCGAACCGCTCTTGCCGATGATGAGGTTGGTCTTGCCGGTCTCGAACTCGACGGAGATGTCGTTGAGCACCGTGCGGTCGTCGAACGACTTGACGATGTGTTCGGCGCGTATCATATCAGAAGGATCTGGGTGAGCATGAGGTTGAAGATCATGATGACCACCGAGCCCGCCACCACGGCGCGCGTCGAAGCGGCGCCCACCTCCAGCGAATTGCCCTTGGCATAGTAGCCGAAATAAGCCGAAATGGAGGTGATGAGGTAGGCGAAGACCGCCATCTTGATGAGCGAATAGGTGATCGAATAGGGCTTGAAGTCCATCAGCAGGCCGTCGACATAGTCGGCCGGGAGCATGATGCCCGTCAGGTAGGAGATGGCCCAGCCGCCCAGGATGCCGATCAGAATGGAGAGCACCGTGAGAAACGGAAAGAAGATGACCGTGGCGACGATCTTGGGCAGGATGAGGTACGAGGCCGAATTGACGCCCATGATCTCCAGCGCGTCGATCTGCTCGGTGATGCGCATGGTGCCGATCTCCGAAGCGATGCTCGACCCGACCTTGCCGGCCAGAATCAGCGCCACGACCGTGGAAGAGAACTCCAGGATCATGGTTTCGCGCGTAGCGTAGCCGACGAGCGAGCGCGGAATGAAGGGCGATTCGAGGTTGATGCACATCTGCAGTGTGATGACCGCGCCGATGAAGACCGAAATGATGGCCGTCAGACCGATCGAATCGACACCGAGCGCCTCCATCTCATAGACGATGCGGCGACGGTAGATGGCGCTCTTCTCCGGCCGGGAGAAGACCTTGGCCATCAAGAGGAAATAGCGGCCTATCGAGGCGAAAAGTCGGATCATGGCTTGTTTTCTTCCTTGGTCTCCTCGAACTCGACGTAGTCGCCCACGTCGCTCGACACCCGTTTCTCGGGAGCCTCGGCGGTCTTGCGGACCTGCACCTCGCCCTCGCGGCCGGGCCGGCGTCGCGCGAAAGGATCGGCGTCGCGCGAACCGAAACCGCGGCCGAACTCCTTCTCCATGTCGCGCCGGACACGGAGAAGCCGCCAGCGGAACAGCAGCGCCAATATGCAGACAATCAGAAAGAGACCCATAAACAGATATAATACGAATGCGGCCATGCCCCTCAACAGCGACGGAGCGAACAATGCCAGCACGACGACAAGCAGGACGAACAGCGGATTGCGCTGCACGAAAGCGACGAGGGAATCGACTATGGCGGCAAGAAATCTCATGACGGGAAAAGAAGCGTAAGGTCGGTGTTTACGAAGAGCAAAGGTAGGGAAAATTAGGCAATTGTCAATATTTGTCGTAAATTTGATGCCCGAAAGAACAAATTCCATGTCAAACATGTCAACCGCCCTGACCGCCATCTCGCCCGTCGACGGGCGCTACCGCAGCAAAACGGAAAAACTCGCCGGCTACTTCTCCGAGCAGGCGCTCATCCGCTACCGCATCCGCGTCGAAGTCGAATATTTCATCGCCCTGTGCGAACTGCCGCTGCCGCAGCTCGCGGGCATAGACCGCTCGAAGTTCGCCGCGCTGCGCAGCCTCTACCTCGACTTTTCGGCGGCCGACGCCCAACGTGTCAAGGAGATCGAATCGGTCACGAACCACGACGTGAAGGCGATCGAATACATCATCAAGGAGAAGATGGAGGCCCTCGGGCTGGCCGGCTACCAGGAATTCGTCCACTTCGGCCTTACGTCGCAGGACATCAACAACACGGCCATTCCCCTCTCGCTCAAGGAAGCGCTCGCGGAGGTCTACTACCCAGCCGTCGAACAGCTGCGCGCAAAACTCGCCGCCCTGGCCGAGGAGTGGCGCCCGGTGCCGATGCTGGCCCGCACCCACGGACAGCCCGCATCGCCGACCATGCTGGGCAAGGAGATCGCGGTCTTCGTCGAGCGGCTCGACAAACAGCTTGCCATGCTGCGCGCAATACCCGTACCGGCCAAATTCGGCGGTGCCACGGGCAACTTCAACGCCCACCGTGCGGCCTATCCGGAGATCGACTGGGCGGCGTTCGCCAACCGCTTCGTCGACGGGAAACTGGGGCTGAGCCGCTCGCAGTACACCACGCAGATCGAGCATTACGACAACCTGGCGGCCATCTTCGACAACCTCAAGCGCATCGACACCATCCTCGTCGATCTGGCGCGCGACATGTGGATGTACATCTCCGAGGAGTATTTCAAACAGCAGATCAAGGCGGGCGAAGTGGGCTCCAGCGCCATGCCCCACAAGGTCAACCCCATCGACTTCGAGAACGCCGAAGGCAACCTGGGCATCGCCAACGCCATCTTCGAACATCTCTCCGCCAAACTGCCCGTGTCGCGGTTGCAGCGCGACCTGACCGACTCGACCGTCCTGCGCAACATCGGCGTGCCGGTGGCCCATGCGCTGATCGCTCTGCAATCGCTGATGAAGGGTCTGAACAAACTGATCCTCAACACCGAGGCGCTCGACCGGGACCTGGACCAGAACTGGGCCGTCGTGGCCGAAGGCATCCAGACCATCCTGCGCCGCGAAGGCTATCCCAAGCCCTACGAAGCGCTCAAGGCGCTGACGCGCACCAACGCCCGCATCACGGCCGAAGCGATCGCCGGCTTCATCGCAACGCTCGACGTGGCCGAAAACGTCAAGGCCGAGCTGCGCGCCCTATCGCCGAAGACCTACACCGGTATTTTCAAATAAGCGAAAAGTCGAAAGTGAAAGGTTTCGCATCCGCGACTTTTCACCTACGACTTCCGGCTTCTCACCCGCAACCAAGTGATTTACAGGCTCGCCACAACCACCTCGACCAACGACGAGGCCCGCGATGCGCGATACCGCCACGGCGACGTCGTATGGGCCGAACGGCAGACGGCCGGACGCGGCCAGCGCGGCCATACGTGGCACAGCCCCGAGGGCGAGAACCTCACCTTTTCGCTGGTGCTCGAACCGCGATTCCTGCCCGTGGGCGAACAATTCATGCTCTCCATGGCCGTTGCTCTGGCGCTGACCGACACTTTCGCGGACTACGGCATCGACACCCGCATCAAGTGGACGAACGACATCTATGCGGGCGACCGCAAAATAGTGGGCATGCTCATCGAAAACAACTGTTCGGGCCCCCTACTGGCGCGGTCGATCGCAGGCATCGGCATCAACGTCAACCAGACGGTTTTCGACCCGTCGCTGCCCAATCCTGTGTCGATGGCCTTGCTCGCAGGCCGTACGTTCGATCGCGCCGAAGTGCTCGGCTCGTTCCTCCGCCACTGCGACAACCGCTATGAACAACTGCGGGCAGGCGAGCGGGAAAACCTGCAGGAGGAGTACCGCCGCCGCATGTACCGGCTCGGCCGGCGGCACCGCTACCGCACCGTCGACCGCGGCGAAGTCGAAGCGGCGATCGAAGGCGTGCGCCCCACCGGCGAACTGCTCCTGCGCCACGCCGACGGCACGTTGGGAGCCTATCTGTTCAAGGAAGCGGAGTTCGTCATCGACCGGCGCAACGACTGATCCGGCACGCCCTCCCCGAATCCATCGCAACTGCTCGTTCACTGCCGCCCATCGCCCTCGGGAAGCAACGAGTCGACCGGTTTGTCGGGGTCCGACGAAGTGCCGGCCGCGGCGATACGCCCCGAAAGCGTGGTGTAGAGCACGATGCCCGTAAAGCCGTTTTTCGCCTTGCCGTCGATCCACTCCGACCGGGGGCGACCGGCGCACCAGACAGCGAACTCGGCATCGGCAACATAAAGACAGAAATAGACCGACTCCATCCCGCTGGCAGGGTCTTTCATCACCACGAGCGTACGGGGGATGGCAACCACGTCCAAAGTGTCGGACTCCTCGCGGGACACGAACCGGTAAAAACCAGGAGTCGCATCGACCGGAACGTCGACCCGTGCGAACTCCCCGGCCGGCACCTCCCGGGCTTCGCTCCAAGCGGGAGCGACCTCTCCGGGAGCAAAAAATCCGGCGTCTTCCGGTCCGCTCTCCGCACGCGAACGCACACGCGGCGCAAACGCCTCCTCGAAGATACCGCGCGCTTCCGCCACCGGGAACGACACGCACGACGAACCGGCGGCATCCGCCGCTCTGTCCGCCACCTCGGTGCAGCCGCACAGAAGAACCGCACCGAATGCAAGAATCATCGTTGTTTTCATAGGCTGGATATTTTAAGGGATGTCACCAGCGATATAGCGAAATTATCCGGAATATCCAAACGCCCGGAGCCGGAAACTCCCCGCCGGCCGGCCTCGTGTGAAAAAAATAACAGAAATCCTTGCTGTTACGGAAATAACAGCTATATTTGCATCGGAAAATCCTAAAAACAAGTAGCGTTATGAACGTACCTGCCGAACTGAAATACTCCAGCGACCACGAATGGTGCCGCATCGAAGGCGACACGGCGGTGGTGGGCATCACCGACTTCGCACAGAGCCAGCTGGGCGACATCGTCTTCGTCGACGTGCCGACCGTGGGCGAGACGCTCGCCGCAGGCGATGTTTTCGGCTCGATCGAAGCCGTGAAAACCGTGAGCGACGCATTCCTGCCTGTGGGCGGCGAAATCGTGGAATTCAATCCGGCGGTCGATGCCGATCCGTCGGTCGTCAACAAGGACGCCTACGGCGAAGGCTGGCTGGTGAAAGTCAAGATTTCGGACCCGGCCGACTACGACGCTCTGCTCACTCCGGAAAAGTACGCCGAACTGATCGGATAAGAGGAGCAGGCGAAAGGGCGGCCTTTCACAAAGAAACCGGAGGCGGGTCCGTTTCGGCCCGCTGTGCCGAGCGGGAAAAGGCGCAAGCGAACGACCCTTTCCGATCGGCCGGTTCCGATCGGCCGGGCGAAGCCGGATTCGTTCAGACTCCGGCATAACGGAAAAACGCGTATAACCGAACTTAAATAAATACCTATGTCTAAAGTTACCGTTGTAGGTGCCGGCGCCGTGGGCGCGACCTGCGCGAACGTGATGGCTTGCCGCGAAGTGGCGAGCGAAGTGGTCCTCATCGACATCAAGGAAGGTCTGTCGGAAGGCAAGATGCTTGACATGTACCAGACCTCGACGCTGATGGATTTCGACACCAAACTTGTCGGTGTCACCAACGACTACAAGAAGACCGCCAATTCGGACGTGGTGGTGATCACCTCGGGCATCCCCCGCAAACCGGGCATGACGCGCGAAGAACTGATCGGCACCAACGCCAACATCATGAAAGGCGTGATCGAGCAGATCGTGAAATACTCGCCGCGGGCGATCATCATCGTGGTGGCCAACCCGATGGACACGCTTACCTACCTGGCGCTCAAAGCCTCGGGCCTGCCCAAGAACCGCATCATCGGCATGGGCGGCGCTCTCGACTCGTCGCGCTTCAAATGCTACCTGGCCAAAGCCACCGGCGCCAACATCAACAACGTCGACGGCATGGTGATCGGCGGCCACGGCGACACGACGATGATTCCGCTGCTCTCGAAAGCGACGGTCAACGGCGTACCCGTAGCGCAGTTCGCCTCGAAAAAGAAGCTCGAAGAAGCCGTGCAGTCCACGATGGTGGGCGGCGCCACGCTGACCAAGCTCATCGGCACCTCGGCCTGGTACGCTCCGGGCGCTGCGGCCTCGATGATGGTCGAAGCGATCCTCCACGACCAGAAGAAGCTGATCCCCTGCTCGTGCTACCTGGAAGGCGAATACGGCCAGGAAGACATCTGCATCGGCGTGCCGGCGATCATCGGCCGCAAGGGTATCGAAAAGATCGTGAAGATCGACCTGACGAAGGACGAGGCTGCCAAGTTCGCCGCTTCGGCCGACGCCGTACGCAAGACTAACAACGTACTGCACGAGATCAAGGCGCTCTGAGAATTCGGTCGCAGACAGAATCCGAAAACCGCTGCCCGGTCGATTTCCGGCAGCGGTTTTCGTTTCGAGCCCCGGAGATGTCCCGGGGCATCCGGCCGATCGGCAACTCCGCCCGGAGTGACAAGGGTTAAGGCTCTTGTCAGCGTGGTCAGTAGATTCAGCAGTCCGCTGGCAGCGTAATAGCGCGGGAGGGTTATGTAAGGAAATAGTTGTTTGCGGACGGTTCTTCGATCGCTGGTTTTTGGCGGTTTTGCAATTCGCAGTCGCCTGGTTTTGATAGAGGTGGCGCAAATGTTCTCGTGCCGAAGTCCGCGGGGCGAGTTTTGCGAGCCTCCGCCGGGCGGGGCTTCGGCTCGCACGGCTAAAGCCGATGTTTAGCTCTGTAAACTGCAATTACCCGTCTAAGAGCTCCGGATTCTATGAATTCGGCTTGCATTCGACGTTGGTAGATTTGCGAACAAATCGCACATCTTTTCCCTCTACCTTTCCGCGTTGCCGCCAGTTGCATATTCCAGTCTGCTGCGGAGTTTGCGAACAATTCAGTAATTTGTCATTCTGAGGAGCAGAGCGACGAAGAATCTGTATGCTGACGATACAGATGTTTGACTGCACTTCGTTTGTCGTTCTCCTCCTTGCTCGGCATAGTCCGTCCGCGGCCTTTGGTTCGCAAGGGAAAAGATTCTTCACTTCGTTCAGAATGACAAAGTAGGGTTGTCGGGGATTCGGGTGCAGCCTGTGGGGCACGCCCGGCGACAGCCGGATGTTTGCGGGCCTCCGCCGGCCAAGGCTGCGGCCCGCACGGCTCAAAAGAGCCGCAACGACGCATCGACTTTTTTTGCAGAGGCCCTTGTTCCGCATCCTCTGCCGCATTCATCCGAGCGACTGCTTACAACGCCTGCTGCGGGCTACCGCACCGAGACGACGGGAGACTTGGGGAACGTCGGCGCAAACGGCGGCTATCGTTCGTCGTCGCCTACGTCGTCGACGGATGTCAAAGCAGGTTTCCTGGAATTCGGCGCGGGCTTCATGAACCCGCTGAATTCCGGCATTCGTGCCGTAGGACGCTCCGTGCGCTGCGTCCAAGCATCTACACGGAAGGAGCCGGCGGAAGGAGCCGACGTTGCGGCGAAAAACGCCGAGACACACCCGGACCCGCGCGCAGCTCCCTGCGCAGGGGAAGAAAAAGATTTGGAAATTCGGATTATACTTTCTACCTTTGTGCATAGTGCAACGACAGGGTTCTGGCCTTCCGGGCCAGGATTCTTGTTTTTTTTACGTTTACACGGAGGCCGGAAACCCTGCCCGGAAAAACAGCAGCGAAGAGCGCAGGCTCTAAGTGGAACGGCAGGGAAAAACCGGAAACAAAGACTTGAAATCAGAAACTTACGTTATACGACCATGGCAAAAGAGATTATTTATCTGACAGCGGAAGGATACAAGAAGCTGAAAGACGAACTCGACCACATGCGCTCCGTCGAGCGCCCTGCCATTTCGGCGGCCATCGCCGAAGCGCGCGACAAGGGCGACCTTTCGGAGAATGCGGAGTACGACGCTGCGCGTGAAGCGCAGGGGCTGCTGGAGATGCGCATCGCCAAGATGGAAGACACGCTCTCGAACGCCCGCGTGATCGATGAATCGAAGATCGACAAAAGCAAGGTGCAGATTCTCAGCAAAGTGACCCTGCTGAACCACAACACCGGCAAAGAGATGGTCTACACCATCGTGGCGGAGCACGAAGCCAACCTGCGCGAGGGCAAGCTTGCCATCGGCACCCCCATCGCCAAAGCGCTGCTGGGCCACAAGAAAGGCGACAGCGTGGAGGTGGAAGTGCCGGCGGGCACGATCCGCTTCGAGATTCTCGACATCAACATCTGACGTCCGGCCGGTCCGGCCGCGGCGAACGCACATACACTCCCGTTCCGGGATTTCCGGCAGGGCTGCGCAATGCAGCCCTGCCTTTTTGCGGAGTCTCCGGCCGGCCGACTGCCGGCAGCGGCCAATGCAGGTAATCGGGGTACATCTTCCCGTAAAACAGGTAGTCGCCGGACCGCCGGAAACGCCTATTTTTGCAGCGACAGAAATTATCGTCATGCGTAAACATACCCTCGTGCTTTTTGCGGCTGCTGCCATTGCGGCGGCGCATGCACAAACCGAAATCCGACCCGAGCGCCTTATGGAAAAATTGCGATTGACCGAAACCTGGGACAAGACGTTTCCCCGGAGCGAGAAAGTGGACCACAGCAAAGTAACGTTCGTCAACCGTTACGGCATCACGCTGGCGGCCGACATGTATGTGCCGAAAGATGCTGCCGGCAAACTGCCTGCCATCGCTGTCTGCGGGCCGTTCGGGGCAGTCAAGGAGCAGGCCGCCGGGCTTTATGCCCAGACAATGGCGGAACGCGGTTTCCTGACCGTAGCTTTCGACCCCTCCTACACCGGAGAGAGCGGCGGCGAACCCCGCTACGTGGTGTCGCCCGACATCAACACCGAAGATTTTTCGGCGGCCGTCGATTTCCTTGCGACCAACGACAAGGTAGATCCCGAACAAATCGGCATCATCGGCATTTGCGGCTGGGGCGGACTGGCCATCAACGCCGCAGCAGCCGACCCGCGCATCAAGGCGACCGTCGCTTCGACGATGTACGACATGAGCCGCGTCAGTGCCAACGGTTATTTTGATGCCGACAACAATGCCGAAGCCCGCAATGCGCTGCGCAAGGCATTGGCAGCACAACGCACCGAGGATTTCCGCAACGGCTTCCCGAAACCGGGCGGCGGCGTTCCGGATGTATTGCCTGCCGACGCTCCGCAGTTCTTCAAGGACTACCACGCCTATTACAAGACACCGCGCGGCTATCACGAACGTTCGCTCAACTCCAACCAGGGACGGAATGCAACGGAAGCCATCCCGTTCGTCAACTTCCCGCTGATGAGCCGTGCGGACGAAATCGAGAATGCCGTGCTTGTCATTCATGGCGAAAAGGCGCACTCCCGCTACTTCGGCGAAGATGCGTTCAAGAAACTGAAAGGCGACAACAAGGAACTGATGATTATCCCCGGCGCAAGCCATACGGACCTCTACGACAACTTGGCCGTCATTCCGTTCGACAAGCTGGAAGCATTCTTCAGAAACAACATGCAATAAAAAGCCGGGATGCTGCCGGCCACATCCATCCCCTTTTGCGGGTATTTTGCAGGGCTGCGGTTGCGCAGCCTTTTTTTTATATGTACTTTTGTCCCCCGAATGAAGAAGCGCACCATACTCGCCAGACTCTACGCCTGCCTGCTGCTGTCGATCCTGATCGCGGCCCAGACGGGACAGAAGGTGCACATCTACACCGAGGACCATGCCCACTTCCCGGCTTTTGCGGGCGATCTGCTGCCCGACAACGGCGCTGCGGAACGGATCGCCGACCGCTGCATGGTCGACGACTACTGCCTTTTTTCCTGCTTCGGGCAAACCCCTCTCTACCACGCGTTCTCCTGCACGCTGCTGGCCGTGGTGACGCCCCGCGCCACCCGATGCCGGTGCGCACGCACATGCGGAACGCTTTCGCTGCGGGCTCCTCCCGCCAAGGGTTGACAGGCCGCCGCCCGACGGCGGCGAACCGACACACGTTTTACCTATCAACCCTTACTGCACCCATGAAAAAATTTTTCCTGACGGTGTTGTTCGTCGTGCCGGCGCTGGCGTGCCGTGCGACGGAAGATGAAGCACCCAAAAAACACACCGATGCCAATCTTGTGGGCCATGTCGTCGACAGCGAAACCCACGAACATATTGCGTTCGCCACGGTGGCCATCCAAGGCACCGTCTACGGCACGACGACCGACGCATCGGGCCACTACTTTCTGAAAAACCTGCCCGAGGGCGAATGCACGATCGAGATGCGCGCCCTGGGCTATACCACGCAGCAGAAACGGATCGTGCTGCGGGCGCACGAGACCCAGGAAGTCAACTTCAAGGCGGAGCCCGCCGGCATTGCGATGGACGAAGTGGTCGTCTCGGCCAGCCGCACCGCCACCCTGCGCCGCGAAGCGCCCTCGCTGGTGAGCGTGCTCAACGCCGATCTCTTCGAGAAGACCAACGCGTCGTCCTTGGCCGGCGCGCTCCCCTTCCAGCCGGGCGTACGCGTGGAGGACGACTGCCAGAACTGCGGATTCACGCAGGTGCGCATCAACGGACTCGACGGCCACTATTCGCAGATACTGGTCGATTCGCACCCGGTCTTCTCGGCCCTCACGGGCGTCTACGGGCTGGAACAGATTCCGGCCAACATGGTCGAGCGCGTGGAGGTGCTGCGCGGCGGCGGTTCGGCGCTCTACGGCTCGTCGGCCATCGGCGGCACGATCAACATCATCACGCGCGAACCCTCGCGCAGCTCGGCGCAGCTTTCGCACACGCTCACCTCCGTCGGCTGCGGCGGCACCTACGAAAACAACACGATGCTCAACGCCTCCTACGTGACCGACAACCACCGCGCCGGACTCTGCGTCTTCGGTCAGAACCGCCTCCGCTCGGGCTACGACCACGACGGCGACGGATTCACCGAGCTGCCCGTCATCCGATCGCAGTCGGCAGGCATGCGCACCTACCTGCGCACGGGAGCCTACTCCCGCATCACGGCGCAATACCACCACCTGAGCGAATACCGCCGCGGCGGCGACCGGCTCGGCCTGCCGCCCCACGAAGCACTGGTGGCCGAGCAGACCGACCACGCGATCGACGGCGGCAGCCTCTCGTTCGACTTCTCGACGCCCGACCGCAGCGACCGGGTGAACGCCTACGCCTCGTTCCAGAACACGGCGCGCAAGAGCTACTACGGCTCGAAGCAGGACCCCGACGCCTACGGCCGCACGCACGACCTGACGGTGGCGGCCGGAGCGCAGTATATCCATGCCTTCGAAAAGCTGTGGTTCATGCCCGCGGAACTCACCGTCGGCGCCGAATACAACTACGACGACCTTTCGGACCGCTCGCTGGGCTACGACATGACGACCGACCAGACGGTGCACATCGCCGGCGCCTACTTCCAGAACGAATGGAAAACCAAGAAATGGTCGCTGCTCGTGGGCGGCCGTCTCGACAAGCACAGCATGGTGAGCCATGCGATCTTCAGTCCGCGCGTCAATGTGCGCTACAACCCCACCGAATCGGTCAACCTGCGCGCGAGCTACGCCGGCGGCTACCGCGCTCCGCAAGCCTTCGACGAAGACATGCACATAGCCGTGGTGGGCGGCGAACGCGTGCGCATCCGCCTGGCCGACGATCTGAAAGAGGAGCGCTCGCACAGCGTCAGCCTCTCGGCCGATCTCTACCGCAACTTCGGCAGCGTGCGGACCAACCTGCTGGTCGAAGGATTCTACACCACGCTCAACGACGTCTTCGCCCTGCGCGATCTGCCCGAACCCGCCCCCGACGGCAGCACGATCCGCGAACGCTACAACGGCTCGGGCGCCACGGTGGCCGGCATCAACGTGGAGGGCCGCGCCATCTTCACCCGCTGGTTCGAACTGCAGGCCGGCATGACCTGGCAGCAAAGCCGCTACAAGGAGGCCGAATACTGGAGCGAGGACGAGACGGTGGCCCCCGTGCGGCGCATGTTCCGCACGCCCGACCTCTACGGCTACTTCACCGCCCAGCTGAAACCGTGGCGCTCGCTGATGCTCGATCTGACGGGCAACTGCACGGGCGAAATGCTGGTCCAGCACATGGCCGGCTCGGGCACCGACCGCGACGTGGCCGTGACGACGCCGCGCTTCTTCGACATGAACGCCCGGCTGAGCTACGAACTGCGCGTCTACAAGGAGATCGGACTCCAGCTCTACGGCGGCGTACAGAACCTTTTCAACGCCTATCAGAAAGATTTCGACCAGGGAGCCGACCGCGATTCGGGCTATGTCTACGGACCGTCGCTGCCGCGCAGCTGGTATGTCGGCGTGAAGCTCAATTTCTGACGCGGGCCGTCCGCCCCGTAGCACAGATTGCGCCGCGGAGAGTTCCGCGGCGCTTTTTCGTACCGCATACGGGCAACCCGCAGCCTGTTCCACTCCGCAGCGCATTCCGCCAGGAAAAGACGTCCGCATCTTTCACTTTCCGCCTTTCACTTACTTGGCACGAAGTGTGCCTCCCGAAGCGGGTATGCTTACCCTTCTGGCGATCCATCTGCTGTGGAGCCTCTGCGCGCTGGTCTGGACAACGCGCCGGCACCGTATACCCGCCTCGGCCGCGGCCTGGGCCGCCGTTATTCTGCTGCTGCCCGTTGTCGGCACGCTGATCTACCTGGCTTTCGGCCTGCCGCAGCGTCCGCACGCCGTGCGCCGGCCGGGAAGCCGGGGCGACGCCCTGAGCCGGCTCATCCGCAGCGGCTGCGGCACCCGTCCCACGCTCCGCAACCGGGTGAAGGTCCTGCACAACGGCAACAACGCCTTCTCCGCACTCATCGCCGCGCTGCAACGGGCCACGCGCACGATCCACATGGAATACTACATCTTCCGCGACGACCGCGTGGGCCGCACCATCGCCGACATCCTGATCCGCAAGGCCCGGGCGGGGGTAGAAGTGCGGGTCATCTACGACGCCGTAGGCTCGTGCGGCCTCAAACGCAAACTGCTGCACCGCATGCACGCCGCCGGCATCCGCACGGCCGCCTATGCGCCGGTCCGCTTTCCGTGGTTCCGGCCCTGCTCCACGCGCCGCAACCACCGCAAGATAGCCATCACCGACGGCCGCACGGCCTTTCTGGGCGGCATCAACATTGCCAAATACTACCTCGACGGCGACCACTCGGGCAAGTGGCGCGACGAACATCTGCGCATGGAAGGCGACGTCGTGGCCGATCTCCAGTGCCTCTTTCTGGCCGACTGGACCGCCGCGACCGGCGAACTTACCGACCCGGCCTCCTGCATCGCCCGCCACGACATCGACGAACAGCTTTCATTGCAGGTCGTGTGGTCGGAGGAGGGTCCCTCGCGCACGGCCATCGCCGAAGCCTTCGCCGCACTGATCGTGCGGGCCCGCCGCCGGGTGCGCATCTGCTCGCCCTACTTCCTGCCGCCGACGCTCCTGCTCGACGCCCTGCGGCTGGCCGTGAAGAGCGGCGTGAAGGTCGAGGTGATGGTGCCGGCCGCCAGCGACTCGCGCCTGACCGATCTGGTGTCGGACTCCTATGTCGAAGACCTGCTCGACGCCGGAGCGGACCTCTACCGCTACGAAGCGGGCTTCCTCCATGCCAAGGTGCTGCTCATCGACGATCAGGCGGCATCGGTCGGCACGGCCAACATGGACTACCGCAGCCTGACGGCCAACCTTGAAGTGACGGTCATCCTCCGCGACCGCGAGACGGTCCGCCGCATGGCCGCCACCTTCGATCGCGACCTGGCGGCCTGCGCACGCATCGACCGCCGCAACTGGCACCCTTCGCTGCTCCGCCGCACAGCAGGCGACCTGCTGCGGCTTGCGGCCCCCATGCTGTAAGCGCAATAAATCAAGAATTTCAACGTTCCTTTCTTGCCCCGGCATAGCTTGCCCGGCTCTGCACGCGGCCTATGGAAAAGTCCGCAGCGGCTGTCGGACCGGATCCTGTACTGCGGCTCTCCGGAACCGGACGCTGCCCGGAAAAAGGGGCCGTTCCGACCGGCAAACGGCGGAGCCGCAAGCCGTTCGGAGACGAGCCGCCGGCCCGAAAAAACAATTTTTTGCTTTTCGCCGATTTTATGCGTAATTTTGCGCGATAAAGCGCCGTAAACGATTCATCATGAAGCAACGATTCGCACACCTCCTCTGCGCCGCCCTCCTTGCGGTCATTCTCAGCGGCTGCAGCGGCATGAACGCCCTGCTCAAGAGCGGACAGCCCGAACAGATCTACGCCAAGGCGCTGGAATACTACGGCAACGAGAAGTGGCAGCGCGCCTCGACGCTTTTCGAAGGAGCGCAGCACTTCTACATCGGCACGCCGCGCGAAGACTCCATCTCGTTCTACAACGCCCGCTGCAAGTTCAAGAACCGCGACTACGACACCGCCGCGCAGCTGTTCGACGACTTCCGCCGCAAGTTCGGCCGCAGCGCTTTCATCGAAGATGCCGAAGGGATGTACGCCATGTGCTTCTACTACCTCTCGCCGGGCCCCTCGCGCGACCAGACCCTCACGAGCCAGGCGCTGCTGGCCATCAACGAATTCGTCTCGCGCTACCCCGACAGCAAGCAGGTCGACAACTTTCTGAAGATCAACGAAGAGCTCAACGAACGTCTGCACGAAAAAGCCTACCTCAACGCCTACACCTACTACAAGATCGGCCGCTACAAATCGGCCATCACGGCGCTGAAAAACGCCTTGAAGGAGTATCCCGACAGCAAGCACCGCGAGGAGATCATGTATCTGATCGTCGACTCGGGCTACCGCTTCGCCAGCAACTCGATCGCCTCGAAGCAGACCGACCGCTATCTGGACATGCTCGACTCGGCCCTCTCGTTCAAGGAAGCCTACCCCGAATCGAAACACGCCAAAGAGGTGGAGCGCATGGCCCAGCACGCCCGCGACTACCTGGACCGCAACAACAAAGACAACAGCATATAACGATGGAAATCAAGAAGAACATTCCCAACAACACCGTGACGCGCAAGCTGGTCGACCTGGACAAGGAGACGGGCAACATCTACGAGACCGTCAACATCATCGCCCGCCGCGCCAACCAGATTTCGACCGAACTCAAGAGCGAGCTCAACCGCAAGCTGGCCGACTTCTCGTCGCCCACGGACACCATGGAGGAGACCTTCGAGAACCGCGAGCAGATCGAAATCTCGCGCTACTACGAACGCCTGCCCAAGCCGGTGATCATCGCCACGGAAGAGTTCCTCGACGACGAACTTTTCTACAAGGAAGCCAAACCCGAGGCCGAAGCCTGAGGACCCCGGCCGACGGGAACAGGACGGCCGGAACACGAAAAACGGACGAACAGGACCCGATCGGGCGACGGACGAACGGACACCGGGCCAAGAACGGAAGACGAGACAACGAAAGGAGAACGAAGATGGAATCCGGGCGAGCAGCGCGCCCCGCACTGGAGGGACGCCGCATTCTGTTGGGCATCACGGGCAGCATAGCGGCCTACAAAGCGGCTGTGCTCTGCCGTCTGCTGAAAACGGCAGGCGCCGAGGTGCGCGTGGTCATGACCCCGCTGGCCAAACAGTTCATCACGCCGCTGACGATGGCCACGCTTTCGAAGAACCCCATACTGGTGGAGTTCTTCGACCCCGAAAACGGCGCCTGGAACTCCCATATCTCCCTGGGCGAGTGGGCCGACTGCCTGCTGATCGCCCCCGCCACGGCCAACACGCTGGCCAAGATGCGCGGCGGTGCGGCCGACAACCTGCTGCTGACCACCTACCTTTCGGCCCGCTGTCCGGTGGTCGTGGCTCCGGCCATGGACCTCGACATGTATGCCCACGCCGCCACGCAGGAGAACCTGCGCACGCTGGCCGGCCGCGGAGTCGAGATCGTCGAACCGGCCGACGGCGAGCTGGCGAGCGGCCTGGTGGGCAAGGGCCGCATGGCCGAACCCGAGGAGATCGTCGCTTTTCTCGACGCCCTATTCTCCCGCACCGGGAAAAAAGGGACGCTTCAAGGCAAACGCTTCGTCGTGACGGCGGGCGCCACCATCGAAGCCATCGACCCGGTGCGCTACATCACCAACCACTCGACCGGCAAAATGGGCTATGCCATTGCCGGCGAACTGGCCCGCCGCGGCGCCGAAGTGGAGCTTGTCAGCGGACGCACCGCCCTGCCGACCCCAGCGGGCGTGACGCGGCGCGACGTGCTTTCGGCCGACGAGATGTTCGAAGCTGCCGCCACAGCGTTCGACAACGCCGACGGAGCGGTCATGTGCGCCGCCGTAGCCGACTATACGCCGGTCGAAGTATCCGAAACCAAGCTCAAGAAAGGCGAAGGCGACCTGTGCCTGGCCCTGCGCCGCACGCGCGACATTGCCGCCCACCTGGGTGCCCGGAAAGGCAGCCGCGTGCTGGTGGGTTTCGCCTTAGAGACCGACCATGAAGAGGCCAACGCCGAAGCCAAACTGGTCAAGAAAAATTTCGATTTCGTGGTGCTCAACTCGCTGCGCGACGCTGGAGCCGGATTCCGCGGCGATACCAACAAAGTGACCCTCATCGACCGTACAAACCGCGAGGAACTGCCGCTGATGAGCAAGAACGACGTGGCCGTCCGCATCGTCGACAAAATCGAAACCCTGCTCGCAGGACGCTGACCGGCCGGCCGGTAGAACCGCACCGAAGTCCACGCAGGCTTCCGAAAAACCGTTGTTCAAAGGAGCCGGAAACCCGATACAACAATTTCGAAAAGCGAATTCAGACACGCTTCACCTTTCACTTCCCACCTTTCACCTTCCCGAAATGTTACGTCGTCTCACGGTTGAAAACTACGCACTGATCGACTCGCTGTCGCTGGAGCCCGACCCGCATCTGAACATCATTACGGGCGAGACGGGAGCCGGAAAATCGATCCTTCTGGGGGCGCTCGGGCTGCTGCTGGGCGCACGGAGCGACGTTTCGGCCATCAAGGACACGTCGCGCAACTGCGTGGTGGAAGGAACGTTCGACCTTGAGGGGCGCGGGCTCGAAGATTTCTTCGAAGAAAACGACCTCGACTACGCCCCGCAGACCACCCTCACGCGCATAGTCACCCCGGCGGGCAAAAGCCGCTCGTTCGTCAACGACATACCCGTACAGCTGGCCGCCCTGCGCGAACTGGGCACACGCCTGATCGACATCCATTCGCAACACCGGAATCTGATCCTTTCGTCGGAAGATTTCCGCATCTCGGCGCTCGACACCATAGCCGGCAACGGCGAACTGCTGTCGCAATATGGGGCCCAATACAAGCAACTTACGGAACTTGCGCGCCGCCTGGCCGCCCTGCGCGAAGCAGCCGAAGAAGGCCGCCGCAACGAAGAATGGCTCCGCTTCCAGGCCGAAGAACTCACGGCCGCCGATCTGCGGGCGGGCGAACAGGCGGAGATCGAAGAAGAACTGGCCGTGCTGGAAAACGCCGACCGCATCGGTGAAGCGCTCGGCGGGCTGTGCAACGCGCTGGAGACCGATGAAACGGGTATCCTCTCGCAGCTTAAGAACGCCGAAACAGCGCTGACGCACGTCCAGTCCCATTATCCGGCTGCCGGAGAATATGCCGCCCGCATCCGCTCAGTGCTCGAAGAACTCAAGGACATCGGCAGCTCGGCCACGGCCGACAGCGAACGCATCGACGCCGACCCGGCACGGCTGGCCAAACTTTCAGGCCGACTGGACACCCTGCTGGCTCTGCAACAGAAACACCGCACGGCCGACGAAGCCGAACTGATCGCCGTGCGCGACCGCTGCCTGCTGCAACTGGCCGCCATCGACCACGGCAGCGAAGCGATCGCCGAAGCGGAGAACGCCCTGCAAAAGGCGCAGGAAAAAACGGAAAAACTGGCCGAAAAACTCCGCAAGGCCCGCGCCAAGGCGGCGCCCCGGTTCGCCGAAACCATCCGCACGACGCTGACCGGCCTGGGCATGCCCGAAACCATATTCGAGATAACCCTGACGCCTACAACACTCGGGCGTACGGGAGCCGACACGGTGGAGTACCTCTTCACGGCCAACCGCGGAGCCCAGCCCCAACCCATCGAGAAGATCGCATCGGGCGGTGAACTCTCGCGCGTGATGCTTGCCATCAAGGCCCTGCTTGCCAGCCGGATGCAGCTGCCGACGATCGTTTTCGACGAAATCGACACGGGAGTCTCGGGCCGCATAGCCGACGCCATGGGCGAAATCATCGCGCAGCTCTCGGCGACGATGCAGGTGATCGACATCACCCACCTGCCGCAGGTAGCCTCGAAGGGAGGGGCCCATTTTGTGGTCTCGAAACAGGAGGGCCGCACCTCGATCGCCCGGCTGACGGACGAAGAACGCATAGGCGAGATCGCCAAGATGCTCTCGGGCAGCACCGTGACCGATGCCGCTCTGCGGCAGGCGAAAATTCTGCTGGGCCGCTAACGAAATCGAACGGAAGCAGTCGCCCGGAGTGGTGCGGGTCACGGCCCCTGCCAGCGCGGCGGCAGATTCAGCAATCCGCTGGCGGCATCCCCGACCGGGAAACGCCAGCTTTGCATCCCAGTCTTGCCCGAAGCCCCGGCACGTCTTCGGGCGATTCAATCCAGCGATTGCACCGAGCGCCTGCTGCGGGCTACCGCAACCGTAACGGCGAGGCAGCCTTGACGGGTGTCGGCACGAACGGGTACTACTGGTCGTCGTCCACCTTCGACTCCGGCTCGATCTCTGGTACTCGACTGAATCTCAACGCAAGCGGAGTCAACCCCATCAATAACGAGTGGCGGGTTCTCAGTCTTTCCGTGCGCTGCGTCCAGCATCTGCAAGCTGCTTTCTTGTCCCGAATCCGGGCCGGCCGGAACTTTCGCCAGCACGGCCCGCAACCCTCAACAAACGAAATTCCCATCGGCAACACCGAAAAAAAATTCCGCATTGTTTCGTCTTTTTTTCTTTTTCCGCGTCTTATCTGCAAACGCGCGTTAAAAACAAAAAAACATGAAACACTCTTCCACCGAATACCGCAAGGAGCTGGAAAAACTCGTCGACCGGTATCGGCAGCCGCTGTTCCGCTTCGCCTTTTTCCGTCTGAGGTCGCGCATGGACGCCGAGGATGCCGTGCAGGACGCTTTTCTGAAATGGGCATCCGGACCCGAACGATGCATCCGCAACCCGCAAGCCTACCTTTTCCGAATGGTGAACAACGACTGCTGCGACCGAATCCGGCGCCGGACAACGCTGGTGCCGCTCGACGGACATCAGCCGCTGCCCGACGAGCCCCTCGAAGAGCACGAAGCCCGCGAAGAGGCCCGACGGATCGAAACGCTTCTCGACCGGCTCCCGCCCGAGCAGGCCGAAGCAATCCGCCTGCACACCTATGCGTCGCTCCGCTTCACAGAGATCGCCGAGGTGCTCCGATGCCCGGTCTCGACCGTCAAGTCCCGTTTCGCCGGCGGCATCGAAAAACTAAGAAAAATGTCGAATCTGTAAAATCCACAACCATGAATTGTCACGAATTCCAAAATCGCATCATCGACTTGCTCGACGGCCGCAACTTCACCGACGAAGAACGCCGCCATCTGGAACAATGCCCCACCTGCGCTGCCGAATTCCGGGCCGCAGCCGCAGCCCTCGATGCTGTCACGCCCCGCAGCACCCCCCGCGCTTCCGACAACTTGCGCGACCGCATCCTGACGGCCGCCGCATCGGCCGGACATCCCCGCCGGAACCGCATCTACCGCCTGTTCGGCACCATGGCAGCCGCAGCCGCAATCTTTGCCGGCGTGCTCCTGCTCTCCGTCCGCACGCCGGCTCTTGCCGCCCGCAAACACTTCGGGAGTGCCGTCGCTGCGATGAACGACCTCAAAACGCTCCGCATCGGTCTCCTCATCCGGACAGCCCCCCACGAGAACTTCGCCTATACCGACCCTTCGCTGCCGCCCATACCCTGCACCGTAACGGCCGAATACGGCGGCACGACACGCTGGCGCATCGAAAAAGCGGGCCGCATAGCCCTTTGCGACGGCGAATCGGTCCGCACCTGGCTTCCGGAGTTCGGCGAAGGATGGCGCCGCAAGGCCGAAGGCTATCGCCCGGAGGAAGAGTTCGCCCTGCTGCTCGACCTGCAACGGCTGCTGCTTGCCGAACAGGCGCAGGCATTCCGCACGAAAGGAGCGCAATATGAAATCACAGAGGATGCCGCCACCGTCCGGCTTACCGTCGCAATGCCGGCCCGGGGCGATTTCAGCCAAAGCGACTATCTGCTCAACAGCTCCATCGCCGAATCGAACACCCTGCGCGAGTACCGCTTCGACAAGGAGAGCGGCAGGCTGCTCGACCTGTGCATCTCGGCCGTTCTGCCAGACGGCGGCCGCTCCGTATTGCTGGAAAGCACCGGCATCGCCTATGACGAACCCATCGACCGGGCCATATGGGAAGTACCCGAAGGCATCGAGTGGATCGACCTTGCAGAGCCGGTCTCCGGCGCACAGCTGGCCGACATGACGGCCGAAGAAGCGGCGGCCCGCATTCTGCGGGCAATGGGTCCGTGGGACAAAAGATTGCTCGACGAAGCACTCCGTTACTATGGCACCGGCGTCCGCGAACAACTCGAAGCGCACTACGGAGGGCTTGCAATCATATCCGCAGGCAAGGCTCTGCGCTCGGGAGAATACCCCGGAGTCTTCATCCCCTGCGAAATCCTGCTGGCGGACGGCCGAACCGAAAAGCTGATGCTGGCTCTGCGCAACGACAACCCCGAAAAGTGCTGGCTGGTCGACGGCGGTCTCTGACCCGAACCGCCCAAGACGCAAAAACCCCGGTCCGTGTTCTTACGGACCGGGGTTTTCATCGCTCGGGCGCTCGTTACATCATGCCGCCCATACCGCCTGCGGGCATCGGAGGCATGGCGGGCTGCTCGGACTTCTTCTCGGCCAGCACGCACTCCGTGGTAAGGAACATCGACGCGATAGACGCGGCGTTCTCCAAAGCCACGCGCGACACCTTGGTGGGGTCGATGATACCGGCCTTGAGCATGTCCTCGTACTTGTCGTCGCGGGCGTTGTAACCGAAAGCATCCTTGCCCTCGCGCACCTTGTTGACCACGACCGAACCCTCGCCGCCGGCGTTGGCGACGATCTGACGCAGCGGCTCCTCGATGGCGCGCCTGACGATCTGGATACCGGTCGTCTGGTCGTCGTTGGCACCCTTCATGCCCTCCAGAGAGGCCGTAGCACGGATGTAGGCTACACCGCCACCCGGCACGATGCCTTCCTCGACGGCGGCACGCGTAGCAGCCAACGCGTCGTCGACACGGTCCTTTTTCTCTTTCATCTCGACCTCGGTAGCGGCACCGACATAGAGCACGGCCACGCCGCCGGCCAGTTTGGCCAGACGCTCGTGGAGCTTCTCCTTGTCGTAGTCCGACGTAGCCTTCTCGATCGATGCGCGGATCTGCGCCACACGGGCGGCGATCTCCTCCTTCTTGCCTGCACCGTCGACGATGGTGGTGTTCTCCTTGTTGAGCGTCACCTTGTCGGCCGTACCGAGCATTTCGAGCGTTGCATCCTCGATCTTCATGCCCTTGTCAGTCGAGATGACCGTAGCACCGGTCAGCACGGCGATGTCCTCCAGCATCTCCTTGCGACGGTCGCCGAAGCCCGGAGCCTTGCAGGCGGCGATCTTCAACGTACCGCGCAGCTTGTTGACAACCAAAGCGGACAGCGCCTCGCCGTCGACATCCTCGGCGATGATGAGGAGCGAACGACCGCTCTGAGCCACGGGCTCCAGCACGCCCATGAGCTCCTTCATGGTCGAAATCTTCTTGTCGGTAATCAAGATATAGGGCTTCTCGAGCTGGGCCTCCATCTTCTCGGGATCGGTGATGAAGTAAGCCGAGATATAACCGCGGTCGAACTGCATGCCCTCGACCACCTCGACGTGGGTCTCGGTGCCCTTGGCCTCCTCAACGGTGATGACACCCTCCTTGTTGACCTTGGACATGGCCTCGGCGATGAGTTTGCCGATGTTCTCGTCGTTGTTGGCCGAGATGGTCGCCACCTGCTCGATCTTGGCGAAGTCGGAACCCACCTCCTGGCTCTGCTTGCGCAGCGACTCGACCACCGCAGCCACGGCCTTGTCGATACCGCGCTTGAGGTCCATGGGGTTGGCGCCGGCCGTGACGTTCTTCAGACCCACGCCGATAATTGCCTGAGCCAGCACGGTGGCCGTCGTGGTACCGTCGCCGGCGTCGTCGTTGGTCTTCGAAGCGACCTCCTTGACCATCTGGGCGCCCATGTTGGCGAACGGATCCTCCAGCTCGACCTCCTTGGCGACACTGACGCCGTCCTTGGTGACCTGCGGAGCCCCGAACTTCTTGTCGATGATCACGTTGCGGCCCTTGGGGCCGAGCGTCACCTTCACTGCGTTGGACAACGCGTCGACACCCTCCTTGAGCAGTTCGCGCGCCTCGACGTTATATTTGATCTCCTTTGCCATAACACTTACAAGATTAGATGATTGCCAAAATATCGTTCTGTTTCATGATGAGGTAGTCGGTGCCGTCGATCTGGATCTCCTGCCCGGCATACTTGCCGTAGAGCACCTGGTCGCCGACCTTCACCTCCATGGTCACCTCCTTGGTGCCGGGGCCCACAGCGATGACTTTGCCTGCCAGAGGTTTCTCCTTGGCCGTGTCGGGAATGATCAGGCCGCCGGCCGTCTTCTCCTCCGCGGGATTCGGCTGAATCAGCACGCGGTCCGATAAGGGTTTTACGTTCATGATTGTTCTGTTTATTGGTTTTACGATGTTGTTGGCTCGTTTGCAACTCCTTATTCATCAAGAGATGTGCCAACCCGTTTTTGGCAGACGCGGCGTGACAAAGCTACACTCCGGACTGCCATTTTGTCACACAGACGGCACCGCAATCGATTTTTCAGCCGTTTTATTTGGCAAAAGCAAAAAAGTATATTACATTTGCATCCCGATACGGCATTGCGCCGTCGAATGGTGGATGTAGCTCAGTCGGTTAGAGCGTCGGATTGTGGTTCCGAAGGTCGAGGGTTCGAGCCCCTTCTTCCACCCCGTTTTTTTCAGCAAGCAAGCGTCCGGTTATTGCCGGACGCTTTTTTGTTGGAAAATTGCAGGCTCATCCCGTCTGCCGCTTCTCCTAAGCCGTATGCTTCCTGCGGAAGCTGTTTTCGGCCGAAGCGTCCTTCGTGATTACGGATGTCGCGAGAGGTTTCAAAACCGGCGACCCACCCGCAAAAAAAATTCCGGCGACCTTTCGGGGTCGCCGGAACCGGTTATTGAAGTACGAGACTTACTTGCGATACACCTTGGTGTAACCGTAGATAGCCTCGTCGCCCAACTCCTCCTCGATGCGGAGCAGCTGGTTGTACTTGGCCATACGGTCGGAACGCGACATGGAACCGGTCTTGATCTGGCCCGAATTGGTAGCCACGGCGATATCGGCGATGGTCGAATCCTCGGTCTCGCCCGAACGGTGCGACGTAACCGACGTATAACCTGCGCGGTGCGCCATCTCGATGGCGTCGAGCGTCTCGGTGAGCGAACCGATCTGGTTGACCTTGATGAGGATGGAGTTGCCGCAACCCATCTCGATGCCCTTCTTCAAGAAGTCGACGTTCGTTACGAACAAGTCGTCGCCGACGAGCTGGCAACGGTCGCCGATGGCGGCGGTCAGCATCTGCCAGCCCTCCCAGTCGTTCTCCGACATACCGTCCTCGATCGAATCGATGGGGTACTTCGCGACCAGGCCCTTGAGGTACTCGACCTGCTCCTTCGACGAACGCTTGGCGCCCTTTTCACCCTCGAAGATGGTGTAGTCGTAGACGCCGTCCTTGTAGAACTCCGACGAAGCGCAGTCCATGCCGATCATGACGTCCTTGCCGGGAACATAGCCGGCCTTCTCGATGGCCTTGATGATCGAATCGAGAGCGTCCTCCGTGCCGTTCAGCGCGGGAGCGAAACCGCCCTCGTCACCTACGGCCGTCGACAGACCGCGCTCGTGCAGCACCTTCTTGAGGTTGTGGAACACCTCGGCGCCCATGCGTAGGCCCTCCTTGAGCGACGGAGCGCCCACGGGACGGATCATGAACTCCTGGAAAGCGATGGGAGCGTCGGAGTGCGAACCGCCGTTGATGATGTTCATCATCGGAACGGGCAGCGTCTTGGCGTTGGAACCGCCGATATAGCGATAGAGCGGCATGCCGAAATAGTCGGCAGCGGCGCGTGCAACGGCCAGCGAAACGCCCAGGATGGCGTTGGCGCCCAGCTTCGACTTGGTCTTCGTGCCGTCGAGGGCGATCATCGCCTTGTCGACGCCCACCTGGTCGGCTACGTTCATGCCGATGACGGCCGGAGCGATCACCTCGTTGACGTTCTTCACGGCGTTGAGCACGCCCTTGCCCAGGTAACGGCTCTTGTCGCCGTCACGAAGCTCCAGCGCCTCGTTTTCACCCGTCGATGCGCCGCTCGGCACGGCGGCACGACCGAAAGCACCCGATACGGTGCGCACTTCGACCTCGACGGTCGGATTTCCTCGCGAATCGAGGATCTCTCTTGCATGAACTTCTACAATCTGCATAGCAATAGTTAATTATTTGGTTCGAAACTTCTTTTACGGTTTGCGACGCAAAATTACAAAACTTTTGCGAATTGTCGTTGTCGGCTGTTATTTTTTTCACGATAGCGACCGCTTGCCGCGTACCGGCGGCGCAAGGAGGCGGTTTGCGCTGTCCCTGCGGCAGAAAAACGGCCGGCGAAAAATCCGCCGGCCGCCGTGTAAGGACAACCTGTCTATCGTGTGCCGAATCTGTAAATGCAGGTATGGCGGTATACCTCCCCGGGGTCGAGCCGCACGGAGGGGAAGCCTGGCTGGTTGGGGCTGTCGGGGAAACACTGGGTTTCGAGCGCCACGGCCCCGCGGCGAACGATGCGGCGGCCGAACTTGCCGGTCGTGGCATCGGTAAAGAAATTGCCGCTGTAGAACTGGAGTCCCGGCTGATCGGTCAGAATCTCCATCAGGCGCCCGCTTTCGGGCTCGTAGAGCGACGCCGCGAGACGCACCCGCCCCGGCTCGCTGTCGAAGACCCAGTTGTGATCGTAGCCCGAACCGCACCGAAGCTGCGCATCGTCGGCGTCGATCCGCTCACCGATGGCTGCAGGCGTGCGGAAATCGAACGGCGTATCCTCCACCGGACGGAACCCGCCTGTGGGGATGAGCAGCGAATCGACCGGCGTGATGTGCGACGCGTCGATCCACAGTTCGTGAGCCTCGACGGTGCCGTTGCCCTCGCCGCGCAGGTTGAACATCGAGTGGTTGGAGAGGTTGACGATCGTAGGCGCGTCGGTCTCGGCGCGATAGACGATCTCAAGGGCGTTGTCGTCGGTCACCGTGTAGGTCACCCGCACGCTCAGCGTACCGGGATAACCCTCCTCGCCGGCCGGCGAAGCGTAGGAGAGTGCGAGCGACCGATCGGTCACGGACTCGACCGTCCACACACGGCTGTCGAACCCTTTCAAGCCGCCGTGCAGCGAATGGCCGTGGTCGTTCTGCGGCAAGGCGTACTCCCTGCCGTCGAGCTCGAAGCGGCCGCCGGCGATGCGGTTGGCGCAGCGCCCCACGACCGGCCCGTAGAAACGGGCGTCGGGCTCGCCGAGATAACGGCCGATGCTCTCGCAACCGACGACCACGTCGTCGTAACGGCCCTCGCGGTCGGGGGCCCACAATGCAACCACGCGGGCGCCGAATTCGGTGATCTGCACCGTCAGTCCGCCCGGCGAACGGAGCGTATGCAGCGAGACGGGCCGTCCGTCGACCTCGGCGGCGAACGCCGACGCGTCGAGCGGCTGCGGACCGCGGGCACCGCCGCCCGAACAGGCGGCCGCGAGGCAGGCGATCAGAACGAGTAGTCGTTTCATGCTATTCAACGGTGATCGAATTGAGCAGGTCGAGCTTGCCGGCATCGATGAGCGTGAGGATCAGCTCGCCGAAGAGCGTGTTCTGCCAGGCGAACCACGAGCGGGTGAAGTTGGCCGGGTCGTCCTTGTGGAACGACTCGTGCATGAAGCCCGTGCCGGCGTCGGTGGTCATCAGCATCTCGACGCAGCGCTTGATCTCGGCGTCGTCCTGCGAGGTGAAGGCCTTCATCATGATGCTCATGGGCCATATCATGTCGTAACCTACGTGCGGACCGCCGATTCCCTCGCCGGCCGTGCCGCGGAAGAAATAGGGGTTGGACTCGCTCCACACGAAACGGCGCGTATTGCGGTAGATCGGGTCGGAGGGGTCGACGTCGCCCAGGTAGGCCATGGCCAGCAGCGAGGGCACGTTGGCATCGTCCATCAGGAAGCGGTTGCCGAAGCCGTCGACCTCGAAAGCATAGATTTCGCCGAACTCGGGGTGCTCCACCACGGCATATTCGCGCAGGGCCTGCTCGACCTCGTCGGCCAGGGCGAGGCACTCGCCGGCCATTGTCCGCTCGCCGTTCACGGCGGTGAGGATTTCGGCCGCCTTGCGCAGCGACGTCACCGCAAAGAAGTTGGACGGGACCAAAAACAGGAAAGTCGTGGCGTCGTCCGAAGGCCGGAAGACCGAAGCGATAAGGCCCACGGGGTTCACCGGATTGCCCTTGCCCTCGTTGCAGACGGTGTCGAGCTGACGGTCAGTGACGCGCGTGAAGAGATAGGGCCCCACCCCCTCCTTGCGCTGCTGCTCGCGGAAAGTCTGCAGGATGTTGCGCATGGCCGCCAGCCAATGCTCGTCGAAGACCGACGTGTCGCCCGTAGCCTGCCAGTAGGCGTAGGCCAGGCGCAGCGGATAGCAGAGCGAGTCGATCTCCCACTTGCGCTCGTGGAGCTCGGGCCGCATCTGCGTGCCGTCGCTCATCCAATGGTGGTCGGGAGCAGGATCATAGGGATCGAGAAAGGCATTGGCATAGGGGTCGAGTCCGATGCACTTGAACTGCCGGCGGATCACGCCGGCCAGCATGGCGCGGAGCTCCGCATCGTCGGCCGCGAGGCGGACGTAGGGCCAGACCTGCGCACCCGAATCGCGCAGCCACATGGCATGGATGTCGCCCGTGTAGACCACCGTATCGTCCTTGCCGTCGGCGTCCTTGCGATGGCGAACGGTGGTGTCGAGCGTGTTGGGGAAGCAGTTTTCGAACATCCAGCGCAGCTTGGCGTTGGTCAGCAGCCCCTTGATGCGCTCGATCTCGGCATCGACGGCCGCCGAAGCGAACGAACGCTCCTCGGGCTTCGGCCGGTTGGTCGGCGCATAGGGCCGCACCTTGGCCACCTTGCATTTGTCGGCAGGCAGCGGCGCCGCGGTCCCGCGGGCCGGGAGGGAGCCGGCAGCGCAGAGAAGCGCCGCCAGGCTCAGACAGATTTTGCGAATCATCATGGTTTTCGGTTTGACGATTGTTTACAGGAAACTATCAACGACCCGGAAGCCGGTTCAACGCCCCTCCGAAAAGGAGTAGGGACGCGCCGAAGCCTCGGTGCCGCGCTGCTTGTCGGGCTGCGCGCTCATGCGGAAGCGCACCTTGGCGCCGCGCGTGAGATCGCCGTGCGTGAGGTAGTTGCGGCCGCAGCGCTTGCCGTTGAGGGTCATCGACTGCACATAACGGGCGGCGGGCGAATTGCCCTCGGCGACGATCTCCGTCCGGCATCCGCCGGGCAGGTGCACCGTCACCTTGTTGAAAAGGGGCGAACCCAAGATATACTGGTCCGACGCCGGGCACACGGGATAGAAGCCCATCGCCGAGAAGACGTACCAGGCCGAAGTCTGCCCGTTGTCCTCGTCGCCGCAATAGCCGTCGGGCGCCGCGCTGTAGAGCTTGTCCATCACCTCGCGGCACCAGAACTGCGCCTGCCAGGGCTCATCGCTCCAGTTGTAGAGATAGATCATGTGCTGCACGGGCTGGTTGCCGTGGGCGTAATTGCCCATGTTCATCACCTGCATCTCGCGGATTTCGTGGATCGTGCCGCCATAATAGCTGTCGTCGAAATGGGGCGGCACCGTGAAGATGCCGTTGAGCTTGTCGGTGAAGCTGCGGCGGCCGCCCATGAGCTCCACCAGCCCCTCGGGATCGTGGAAGACCGACCAGGTGTAGTGGAGGCTGTTGCCCTCGGTGAAGGCGTCGCCCCACTTCAAGGGGCTGAAAGGCGCCTGGAAGGTGCCGTCGCCGTTGCGGCCGCGCATCAGACCGCTCTCGGCATCGAACAGCTTGCAGTAGTTCATGGCCCGCTCGGCGAAGATGCCGATTTCGGACTCGGGTTTGCCCAGCGCCTTGCCCAGCGTATAGATGCACCAGTCGTCGTAGGCGTATTCGAGGGTGCGGGCCGCGTTTTCGCGGATGCCCGAATCGTAGGGAACGTAACCCAGCGTGTTGTAATATTCATGACCCAGGCGTCCGGTCGACGAAACGGTCGGATGGACGTGTTCGGTGCCGTGGATCACGGCTTCCCACAGTTTCTCGATGTCGTAGCCGCGGATGCCCTTCATCCAGGCGTCGGCCACCACCGAAGCCGAGTTGTTGCCCACCATGCAGCCGCGATGGCCGGGCGAAGCCCATTCGGGCAGGAACCCGCTCTCAAGGTAGGTATTGACCAAACCCTGCTGCATGCGCCCGGCCATCTCGGGATAGACGAGGTTGAGCAGCGGGAAAAGCGAACGGAAAGTGTCCCAGAAACCCGTGTCGGTGAACATCTCGCCGTCGCAGACCGTACCGTTGTAGGGGCTGTAGTGGACGCGGCGTCCGGCAGCGTCGATCTCGGAGAGGTCGCGCGGGAACAACACCGAGCGGTAGAGACACGAATAGAAGGTGCGCAGGTTGTCGGTGTTCGGATCGCTCACCTCGATGCGGCCCAGCACCTCGTTCCAACGGGCGCGGCCCTCGGCCTTCACCTCGTCGAACGACTTGTCGCCCAGCTCGCCGAGGTTGCGTTCGGCCTGCTCCAGGTCGATGAACGACGACGCCACGCGCAGGTGGACCGGACGGCCCCGCTCGGTACGGAAACCGACGACGGCGCCGGCATGGTCTGCCTGCGACTCGGCGACGCCCTCGCGGATCGCACCGTCGGCGACCGCAGCAACGAACTCGAAGGGAGTGTCCGACTCGACGACGAACCAGTTGCGGAAATTGTCGGGCACGCCGCCCGAATTGCGGGTCGTATACCCCACGATCCGCCGGCCGCCGGGCATGATCTTCACCCACGAGCCGCGGTCGAAGGCGTCGATCACGAGATAGGAGCGCTCGGCGTCGGGATAACTCAGCCGGAACATCGCGGCGCGCTCGGTGGGGGTAAGCTCCACCGTCACGTCATGATCGGCCAGGTAGACCGAATAGTAGTAGGGCGTGGCGGTCTCGGCCTTGTGCGAGAACCAGCTGGCGCGGGCATCCTCGTCGAAGCAAGCCCCGCCGGTGACGGGCATGACGGCGAACTGGCCGTAGTCGTTGATCCACGGCGAAGGCTGATGGGTCTGCTTGAAGCCGCGGATCTTGTCGGCCGTGTAGACATAAGTCCAGCCGTTGCCCATCTTGCCCGTCTGCGGGGTCCAGAAGTTCATGCCCCAGGGACGCGCCACGGCGGGATAGGTGTTGCCGGTCGAAAGCTCGTATTTCGACATGGTACCCACCGTCGTGCGGACATAGTCGACCGGCTCCGCAGCCCGGAGCTGGCATGCCGCCGCAACGGCGAGCAGGAAAGAAAGCGTTTTTTTCATAGAATCGTTCTGCTATTCGTTGTCGAGCATCTTGATGAAGTAGCCGCCCACGACCGAACGCGTCTTGAAACCGCGGTGGTTGGGCCGGTCGGTCCAGATCCAGTCGGACATGGGCACCCGGTCGACGGTCGTGTTGTAGAAGTGGTGGAGCGGGTCGATGAAGGCCTCGAACGCGGCCCGGTCGTCGGCCATCGTGGCCGTCCACATGATCCAGTCGCTCTTGGTGTAGGCCTCGCGGCTGTCGAGCGGCAGTCCGTACTCGTTCTGCCGGCCGAGGTAGGATGCCACCTCGGTGCGGGCTACGGAATCGGGGAAAATATCGAGCCCCAGGAGCTTGTCCCACACGAGGTTGTACTTCTGGCTCCAGGTGCCCGGCTTGTCGAAAGTCAGCCGGTAGTGGTCGCCGTCGTCGGCCATCTTCACCCACTCGGCGGCCAGCTCGCGCGCCTTGGCGGTATAGCGTTCGGCCACCTCCTCCATGCCCAGCATGGAGGCCATACGACCGTAGGAAGCGATGCCGAGGATGGCTTTGACCGAGAGGTTGACATTGTGGGCGAAATGGCCCGCGAAGTCGTCGGTGCAGAGCTGGTTCTCGGGATCGAGGCCGTGTTCGACCAGATAATCGGTCCAGGTGGTCAGCGCAGCCCAGTGGCGCCGTGCATACGATGCGTCGCCCATGCGATGGCACATGGCCGCCGTGGCGATGAGCATGTTGCCCGCCTCCTCGACCGGCATGTCGCCGCCGTAGGTCTGCCCGTTGGCCAGAGGATAAGTGCCCACGTCGTGGGCCGGGAAGGGCTTGGTCCAACGGCCGCTCTCGCTGTAATGGTAGATGTGGTTCATCAAACCGGCGACCAGCTCGGGGTTGTACTTCAGGAAGAGAGGCATCGACGGATAGGTGATGTCGACCGTGCCGATCGAACCGTTGCTGTTGTTCTCCTTGGAGAAGAAGAGCAGATCGCCTTCGGGCGACTCTACGAGTTTGTGAGCGGCGATGGCCTGGCGGTAGGCCAGGGCGCAGAGTTCGGCATAGTGCCGTCCGCCGGCGGCGGTCGCCTCGGCCATCAGCTCGGCGTCGAAACGCTCGCAGCGCTTCAACAGCTTTTCATACTGGGCATCGGCCGTCTCGAAAGCGTCGAAAATGGTGCGGTCGCCCTTGCGGTTCCAGTAGGGACGCAGGTTCTGGCCGAAATACTGGATCGAGTAGCCGTCGTCGTAGCCGATCATCAGCTTGCCGTCGGCGGTTTCGGTTTCGCCGAGCGAAAGGGCCAGCGCCATGCGCGCCTGCTCGCCCGAGTTTTTCCAGCCGCTCGTATCGCCTTCGGCGAAACCGCGGCGGAGCACGGCGCTCTCGCCCACGCCGGCCGTGGCGTTCGCAGCGTCGGCCGCCATGTAGAAGTGGCCCCAGTCGATGCGCAGATCGTCGCCGGCCTTGGCCAGTACGCGCTGCTCACGGCTGCCTGTCTTGAGGTAGACCAGCCCGTTGCGCTCGAAACACTCGCTGGCCGAAGCCTGGTAGGGCTGGTCGACGGCCCAGCCGGGCGCCGCCTCGACGTAGAGCCGCAGCGTGTGGGGCTTGCCGTCGTTCGAGACGATTTCGTAGGTCATGTAGTTCACCGGACGGCTCATCGTCTCCAGATCGTCGAGGAAAAGCGGAGCCGAGAAGGTCAGCTGCAGATCGACGCTGCCGCAGGCGAAACGATAGATCGTACGCGTGGCCTGCACATCGGCCCACAACTGCTCGGCGCTCTGTCCGAAGAGCGTACGGCGCTCCTTGGGCGTGAGGATGCCGAAGTCGAGCAGACCGTTGCCGACGGGATTGATGCACTTGGCCGCCAGCAGGTTCTCGCCCTGCCTGAGCGTGGCCACGGCCTCGGCCGGGATCCTTACGCGGGCGTGCTTGTGGCACACGGAACCGGTATTGTGGATCTCCACGCCGTTGAGATAGAAGACCGCATCGTCATCGTTGCAGTACTCCAGGTAGAGCGGCCGGCCGTCGGGCACTTCGTCGAGCGTGAAGGTGCGGCGCACCCAGATGCGCTCGGTGGTCCAGTCGGTCTGGGCCGTGGGCTCGTTGATCTTCGTGCCGAAAGCACCGCGGTCGAGCGCCCAGGCGCTGTCGTCGTAACCGGGCTTCTCCCACGCGCCCGCAGGCTCGTCGGTCGTGTAGCGGCCCATCCACACCTCCTGCTCCGAGGTGGGGGCAAGCGGCATGAGCTCGAGGTCTTCGGTACCCATGAAACGATAGTTCACGCCGTCGACCTCCAACACGCCCAGCAAGGGGAATTCGGTGCCGGTCCAATGCTTGACCGGCTCGTCGTAGAGGCGGTCCGACATCGACCAGGCGCTGGTGTAGGGGTCGATCGTCACCAGCGGCCAGGCCGGTGCGCGCAGCGAGTTCCGGGCATCGTCGCCGGAAGGGGTTCCGCAGGCCGTCAGCAGGAACGACGCCGCAAGAAAAGATACGAATTTCTTCATCATCGAGGTTCTGTATTGTTGTTTCTGGTTGTATATCGGTTGTTCATATTACCATTCGAAACGCACTTCCACGCCGTCGGGGTTGTTCTCGAGCGTCAGCAGAAAGGTGCGGCTCGCTTCGTCCCACGCCGAATCGGGCGTTTCTTCAGCCCGCCCGTCGACGAACAGACGCGCCGGACGCTGCGGCAGCCGCACACGAGACACGCCGGTGGTTCCGATCGGAGCCTTGGCCGCGTAGGAATAGGTGTTGCGCGTGCGTTTCTCGTTCTCGGCCCGGTAAGCTGCGGCCAACACCTGCGGACGCCCGCCGGTCACGCGGGCGGCATCGATGAGCAGGGCCTGCTCGCCGGGCGCCACGCTGACCGAAGCACGCACGGGCAGCTGCGGATCGAAAAGGTCGATCAACGTACCCTCGACAGTGCAGGGTTCGGTGCCGACGCTCTCCTCCATGACCGACACCAGCTCGTACATGCCGCGGCTGAGCCGGAAGTGGTTCTTGAACTCCAGCGCACCATCGCCGCACAACTCCTCGTAGAGATCGCGCACGGAGCCGACCAACCGGGCATCGCCGCCCTGCGTGAGCACGAACTCCTTGGGGTCCTGGCGCAGGACGCACACCTTGCCCTTGCCGCAGGCATAGGTGCCCTCAGCGGGAGCAGCGCCGATGCCGAGCAACCCGAAAAGGTGGTCGGCGGGCGCCGCAAAGGCCTTGTCGCCGCTGTTCCACCATTCGGCGACGCCCTGGAACGGATCGTCGTCGCGGCCGCAGTAGACGAGCGTACCGCCCCGGCGCACCCAACGGGCCAGCGCCTCGTGCGAGGCCTCCTCCTGGGGCTTCATGTTGGAATAGGTCATGAGCAACACCTTCGTATCGGCCAACGCCTCGGGGTAAGCCAGGTTTTCGAGGTGGACGGTAGCCACCGGCACGCCGCGCTTCACGAAAGGCAGGGCCAGGCCGTAGAAATTGGCCAACTGGGGATCGTCGTAACCGTCGTGGCGGGGGAATCGCTGGAACATCAACGAATTGGACATCGCCACGGCGATGCCGTGCGAACCGGAAACGCGGTCGCCGGTGCGCGGCATGGAGTGCAGGGCGCCGATCATCACCTGCATCTGCGCCGAGTAGCGGCGCGGGATGCGCTCCTTCGCATCGCTGTCGGGCGACGTGCGGTAGAGGCCTTCGTAGATGCGCTCGGGCCACGGCATGACCTCGTAGTCGGCGATGCCGGGATAGAGGAGCTGGGCGACGAACGTAGCCTGGTAGTTGCGCTTGTAATCCTTCCAGTCGCGGGGCCAGTCCTCGATGGGATCGGTCAGGAAGAACATCTTGCGGCTCGTGGGCGCCGTCATCGAAGCCATCGAACCATATTCGAGGAAAGCCGTCTCGAAGACCCGCTCGCGGCACACGCCGTCGAAGTAGTTGGGCTCGCGCGAAGTGCCGGTCCACACCTGGGCGATGTAACCGTCGACGCAGGGCAGCGACGCGAGGCTTGCCTCGGGGCTCACGATCTGCCACTGGGCATAGTTGACCAACGAATGGGTCGGCACGTAGCAGCGGACGTCGAGGCCCTTGCTGCGGCCGTACTCCTTGGCGAAGCTGCATACCTCGCGCAAGGCATTATAATAGAGGTGGTACTTGAGCTTGCTGGCCAGGTAGGTGTTTTCGGGCGACTCGTGCTGGGGACGCCAGTCGAAACCGTAGAACTTGCGCCACTCGCGCTTGAACGCCTCGCTGTAGCCGGCGCGGGCCCAGAACTCGGGCTCCTCGAGGAAGATGTGGGTGATGCCGGCATCGATGACGCGCTTGATGTGGCGCTGCTTCATGTACTCGAGGTAGTTGTCCGTGGGAACGATGTAAGGCACCATGTGTCCGTGCCAGATGGTATCGCCGCTGCGCTGGACCTGCCCCTCGTCGAGGTGGGGCACGCCGTCCCAGGCGCCGGTAAAGTAGTCCTGGTACTCGCCCCAGGCGATGCCGGTCATGAAGTGGACTTCGTAGCCGCGCTCGCGCCACGAACGCACGCGCTCCTCGAAAGGAATGCGGTCGGAGTTGTCCGACGGATTGCCGCCCACGCCGTAGACCATGGCGGCGTCGGCGCGGTTGTCGATCGTGGGGCGCCACTCGCGCGAAGTCTGGAAAGTCGTCTTGACGCCGTCGCTGCGACGGGACCCGCAACACGACGACAGCATTGCGGCGAAAACCAACAGGGCGAAAAGGCCCGTATTTTTCATCGGTAGGAATTTTGGGGAGTTTCACATGTCGGAACCGGCGCCCGGCAGCGGGCTGCCCGGGGCTGCGACTCCGCTTTCAGGTTGGCAGAAACGGTTTCCGGCGCCGAATCCGGACAGCCGGAAACCGTTTTATGTACCTATCAGGGGATCAGCACTTCGACGGGGGCGCTGTAGTTCCAGCGGCGGGTGCCGTCGCCGCGCGGCGTGTCGTAGTTGATGCGCGCCGCCGCACGCACGAAGACCTTGCGGCCCGAGGGGATGGCCTGGCCCTTGTTGGACTTGATGGTCACGGGCTTGCCCAGCAGGTCGCCGAACTCGGAACCGGTGTACTCGATCTTCGAAGACCAGCGCTCGTCGCGGGCGCGGTAGCCCACGCTCGACGAATAGCTGATGAAGAGCTGGATGTCGGTCACGTTGAGGAAGCTGTCGTCCCAGCCGCCCATGGGCTCGATCTTCTCGCGGAACTCCGCCTCCGAGACACCGCGCGTGACACGCACGCGGGCCGTGATGCGGCCGTTGCTGACCATGGGGTCGCCGACGAACTCCACATTGAGGAAAGGCTGCACCTCGAACCGCACGTCGGCTACGCCGTCGATGTCGAGCGTCTTGCTCTCGTCGGCCAGGGGCACCCCGCGCTCGTCCTCGCGCACGATGGGAATGAACGGCCCGTCGACGCGCACGTTATAGCGGCCCTTGAAGACCTTGGTGTTCTGGAACGTGCCGTCGGGGCGGCAAAAGAAGTCGGGGTTGTGCTCCACGTTGTCGCCCCAGCTCAACTCGGTCATGCGCACGCGGATGCCCTCGCTGCCCTGGTCGGTCAGCACCGGATTGCCGGTGGCCGCGTCGACCACCGCGCCGCGGATCGTCTCGCCGGGCCCATCGTAGTTGTCCAGTTCGAACAGCTCGCACGAGCAGAGCAGCGCCGAAGCGGCCGTCAAGGCATAAAACAATATCTTTTTCATAATCGTAGTTCTGAATTTTTGGGGTTTCCGACTATCTGTTGGGCTGCTGGTCGATCACGGGACTCTTGACCACCTCGTTGCCCGGAATAGCGAAGTAGTAGTCGATGACGTTGTATTCGAAGGTCCTGTTGCTCACCCACGTGGTGAAGAAAGCGTCGAAGAAGTACTTCTTGGCTTCGGTCGAATAGAAAGGATAGAGACCGCGGAAACGGAAACGCGAATTGTTGCTGAAGCGGTTCTTGTCGCGCGTTTCGCCCCAGAATCCGTCGCGGCCGTCGTAGTGGTTCACACGCCAGCGGCGCAGGTCCCACTTGACCGAACGCTCGAAACCGAGCTCCTTGCGGCGCTCCTTGCGCACGATGTTGCGGCCCGCGTCGGTTGCCTGGATACGGCCTGCCAGCAATTGGGCGCCGGCCCGTTCGCGGATTTCGTTCACGGCATCGGTGGCCACCTGGAGCAGGTCGGCGCCGACGGGAGCCGCCTCACCGGCCAGTGCAAGTTCGACGGCGGCCTCGGCCG
This sequence comes from Bacteroidales bacterium, assembly GCA_910575495.1. GTDB lineage: Bacteria > Bacteroidota > Bacteroidia > Bacteroidales > Rikenellaceae > Alistipes. The sequence goes on from CAJTFS010000001.1 coordinate 299,730, forward strand.
CATTGAGCAGCACTTCGCCATAGCGCATCAGCACGTAGTGCTGCGCCGATTTGCCCTCGCCGATCTCCGACTTGTCGTCGGGATTGAGCCACTTGCGGCCGATGAAGCCCGTGATGGCGCTCTCGGCAGAGCTGTAGAAAGGACCGTTGGCACCGGCCGGCGCCTCGTTGAAGCCGGCGGCCTTAAGCTCGTTGGTGGAGTTGTTCTCCGTAGGCGTGGAACCCAGGTGCAGGGTCTTGTTCTTGAAGGCGGGGAGGTCCTGGTACTTCTTCTCGGCACCGGCATAGGAGTAGTCGTCCATCAACGGCTTGATGGGCACCGGACCCGTGTAGACACCGGCGCGGATCTCGATCGCGGTCTTGCGGAAGATGTCGTCGGGGAAGATCACATAGGCACGCAAACGCGGCTCGGCGTTCTTGAAGAACTCCATCGGCGAATCGAACAGGAGGTAGTTGCCCTGCGAGTTGGAATTGCCGTCGGTTACCTTGATCGTTCCGTCGGGATACCGGTCGAAGCCGTCGAACAACTCGACGAAGTCGAGCGTGGGGCAGGTGCCCGACGACAGCGGCGCACGGAAGATATAAGGAACATTGTAGGCATCGTAGCCGTGGGTGGTCGTGGGATAGAGGTACTCGTGCACGTAGATGTTCTCGGGGCTGCTTGCGTCGCTGAACATGTCGACCATGTTCTGGTACTGCGCCTCGGGATTGCCGGCCTCCCACTTCTTCTTGTAGAGCGAATAACCGCCGTCGGCCATCACTTCGCGGGCGGCCTTGTAGGCCTCGGTGAAATACTTCTTCGAAGCGGCCTCCCACTCGTCGTCGCCGAAGCCCATGACGCGCACGCCGGTCTTCTGACCCAGACCGGTGAGGTGCCCCGACACCGCCTGGTTGTACTTGGCCACGCAACCGGCATAGAGCATCGCCTGCGACTTGAAGGCCAGAGCCACATAGCGGTTGGAATAACCCGACTTGATCGACCTGGGCTGCATGAGCTCGGCAGCGGTGTCGAAATCGGCCAGGATGCGGTCCCACGTTTCGCGCTCCGAAGCACGGGGCACCTCCAGGCGGTCGGCCGCATCGGGATAGGCGATCACGCGCGTAACGAGCGGAATGCCGCCGAAGCGACGGGCCATGGCATAGAAAACGGTGGCGCGGACGTAGTAGGCCTCGCCGAGATAATGGTTGTAGGTCACCTCGGGATAAGCGCTCCGGTAGGCGGGGAGGTTCTCGATCAGGAAGTTGGCCTCGCGCAGGAGCGAGAAGGCACGGCTCCAGTAAGGCTCGTCCTCGCCGGTGAAGGCGCGGACGATGTCGTCGCGGCCGACGGCCTCGCCCGTACCCTCGATGCCGGACGAATTGAGCCAGCCGTTGAAGTTGACGCCCCACTTCGACTGATACTTGAAGTCCTCGAAAGGCATGAGGCTGTACATGCGCGCCATGTAGATGTCCATACCCGCCTCGTTGGAGAGCAGGTCGGCGGAAGTGACGGTGTTCTTGGGCGGAATGTCAAGGTTCACGCACGAAACCGTCAGCGTCAGCCCGAACAGGGCACTGATCAATATCTTTTTCATGTTTGTCATTTTATGCTTCTCGGTTTAACAGAGCCATCAGAACGAAAGCGAGAGACCCAGGGTGAAGGTGCGGTTGAGCGGGTAGAGACGGCCCAGGTCGTCCTCCGGGTGCTCCGGGTCGACGAACTTGACGCCCGTGAACGTGAAGAGGTTGTAGGCATTGGCGTAAACGCGCATTTTCAGATCGGGGACCTGACGGATGCGCGGCAGCGTATACCCCACCTCGATGCTCTTCAGACGCAGGTAGGCCGTGCTCACGCGGTTGAACTGCGAATTGCCCTTGGGCGAGTGGCCCGTGTAGGCATAGTAACCTTCCTCCCACTCGGTGGCCGGGTCGTAGGGGTCGGCCGACGGGTCGGTCGGGTGCCAGCGGTCGAGGAACTGCTCGAGCGCACCGCCGCCGTTGGCGCCCCAGATGGCGTAGAGCGGCTCGACATACTGCATCGAACCGAGCGCCGAACCCTGGAAGAGCACGCTTGCGTCGAGGTTGCGCCACGAGAAGTCGAAACCGAGGCTGTAGTTGAGCCAGGGCGTGGAGTCGAAAGCGAAAGGATGCTCATCGAGACCGTTGATCTCGCCGTCGCCGTTCCAGTCGAGGTATTTGTAGTCGCCGGGCAGCACGTCGCGCCCCTTGTAGATGGGATAGTTCCAGATGTCCTCCCAACTCTCGTAGCGGCCGGCCGACTCGTAGCCGAACTGCACGCCCTGGTAGCGGTTGTTGAGGTTGTCGTGGCGCCACCGGTCGTAGGAGTTGGCATAGGGACCGTTCTGCACGGCGCGTAGCCACTTCTTGCGGGTAATCGAAGCGATGCCCTTGATGCCGTAGGCGAATTCGCCGACCCTGTTGCGGTGCGAAATCTCGACCTCGAGACCCATGTTCTTGCTGCTGTTGACGTTCTCGCGCGGCGGCGTGGAACCGATCACCGTGGGGAACACCGACGTGGCATATTCGTAGAGGCCCGTCATCTTGCGCGAGTAATACTCGACCGACAGCCCCAGCATGCCGTTCCAGGCCTCGAAATCGACGCCGACATTGAACGTCTTGGCCGTGAACCACGAGATGGCCGTATTGGGCAGGGCCTTGGGGTTGGCGGCCGTCACGAACTCGCCGCCGATAAGATAGCCCGGCGCCCACTGAGCGTAGTAACCCTTCTCGGAGTTGCTGCTGGTGGCAGGATAGGTATAACCGGCGATCCAGTCGTAGCCGGCGCCGCTGTCGTCACCCATTTCGCCGTAGCTGGCGCGCAGCTTGAGCTGGTTGACGAACCCGGCTCCCGACGCCTTGAAGAAAGGCTCCTCCGAGATGCGCCAACCCACCGAGACCGAGGGGAAGAAACCCCAGCGGTGGCCCTTGGCGAACTGCGACGAACCGTCGTAACGGAACTGTGCCTCGATCAGGTAACGGTCGTCGAAAGCATAGTTGACGCGGCCGATGAGCGAACCGTAGGCCGATTCGTAGACGTCGTTGGGATTGCTGGCGCCCATCTGGCCCTCCTCGACGCCGTTGAAGAGGTAGGGCGAACCGAACGCCAGGTTGCGCAAGGCGTAGAAGTTGTCGCCCTTGCGTTTCTGCGCCTCCCAACCGATCATGGCGCCGACGCGGTGCCGGGCGAACGTACGGTTGTAGGTCAGCAGGATCTGACCCAGCGTCTGCTGGTGGTTGTAGTGCTCGCGCCGCAGGTTGTTGGGCGAGCTGGGAGCGTAGAGCTTCTGCACGTACTCGCCGTTGACGAAGGCGTACTGATAGTACTCCTTGCGGAAGATCTCGTTGTCGTTGAACCGGTAGTCGAAACTCAGCATACCCTTGGCCGACAGGCCCTCCAACGCATCGTGGAGCGTTCCGAAGTCGAAGTTGAGCGACGCCGACGACTGGAACTGCTTCTGGCGGTACTTGCGATAGCCGGAGATGTCGGAAGTCATCTTGGCCACGGTGTTCTCCTCCAGATCGAGACCCTCGTAGTTGAGCATCGTGCCCGCCTCGTCGGCGTAGGCCGGGAAGAGAACGCCCTGACGCCAGTAGTTGCGGATGATGTCGGCCGACGTGGAATAAGGATTGTTCTGCTGGTCGGCCATGCCGCTGAGGTTGATGTCGAACGTCAGACCGCGCACGATCTGCGTCGAGATGTTCGAGCGGATGTTGTACTTATCATAGTTGAGGTCGCCCGAGCGGAAGAAACCCTCCTGGTAGAAGTAACCCAGGCTCACGAAGTACTGCGTCTTCTCGGTACCGCCGGCGATGCTCACGTCGTGCTGCGTCTGCGGGGCGTAGTCGGCAAAGACGAGCTTGTTCCAGTCGGTAGTACGGCGCGTGCCGTTGCGGAACTCCTCGAACATGGCCTCGGTATAGACCGGTGCACCGCCGTTGACGTTGTTCTTGGCCTGCTCGTTGTAGAGGGTCATGGTCTCGTAGGGATCGGCCAGCTTGGGCATGCTTGCCGGCACCTGGAACGTATAGGAACCGTTGTAGGAGACATTCACGCGCCCCTGGGCGCCCTTCTTGGTGGTGATGAGCAGCACGCCGTTGGCCGCACGCAGACCGTAGATGGTCGCCGCGGCGTCCTTCAGCACCGAGATGTCCTCGATGTCCCCGGGGTTCATGCGCTGGAAGTCGCTCAGCTCGCGGGGCACGCCGTCGATGATGACCAGCGGCGAACCCATGCCGCGCACGTCGAAGTCGCTCTTGTAGGAACCCGGCTCGGCGCTCTTCTGCCACACGCGCACGCCCGAAACACGGCCCGTGAGCATGTTCTGCGGGTTCTCGTTCTTGGTCTGCAGCATGTCGTCGCCCTTGACGCTCGCCACCGAACCCGTCACCGAACCGCGCTTCTGCACGCCGTAGCCCACGACCACGACATCCTCGATCTGCGTCTGGTCGGCGACCATCATCACGTTGATCTCGGTGCGGGAACCCACCTTCTCCTCCTTGGAAACATAGCCCAGAAACGAGAAGGAAATCGTGGCGTCGTCGGACGCCTTGATCATGTAGCGGCCGTCGATGTCGGTCGCCGTGCCCAAGCCCGTATTCTTCACCAGCACGGTGGCGCCCACGATCGGCTCGTTGTTGTCGTCCACCACCCGGCCCGACACCCCGCGGGCGTTCTGAGCCGACGTCCGAACGATCGGACAGAGCATAAGAAGCACCGCCAGCAGGCAGGACAAGGCCCGGATCGATCTGTTGATTTTCTCCATATCCGTAGTTTTTTGCAGGTTAGTCGTTCTTTTCGGCTTCATGACGGGCCAGGGCCGCATACTCTGCGGCGAAAGCGAAGGCGAACATCGCCTCGGTGTCGTTCTTGCCCTTGTCCATGTTCCAGCCCACCAGCAGATTGGTCGGCAGGGAGCCCTTGTAGAGATGACGCGCATAGGCGTAGTCGAGGTTGCTCTGGAAAGCGTCGATGCACGTTGCCACGCACTCGGCATCGGCCCGCGCCACATCTGCGTAGCCGCGCATCAGCACGTTGTCGAACCACACGCGGAAACCCGAGATGTCGAACGAATAGTGGCCCTCGACGTGCTCGCCCAGGCGGGCGAAAGCCGCGAAGCTGTCCTTCGACAGCGCACGCATGTCGGCCAGGTAGCTCTCCCGCCCGGTAGCCCGGTAGAGATCGGCCGCACCCGAAAGCATCGTACCGCTGTTGTAGGTGATGGCCGCGCCGACCGGACCGTCGTCCTGGGTGTGCTTGCGGTACCGCTCGCCGTCGACGGTCTCGTATTCGATGCGGTTGCTGCCGCCCAGCATGTCGGCGTAGACGCCGTCGGCACGCAGCAGACGGCTTTTCTGCCAGTCGTAGATCTTGCGCGCGAACATCAGGTAGTATTCGCCCTTGGGCATCTTCCGGGTCAGACGGCGGCCGTCGGCGTCGATGTAACGATGGTCGATCTCGTTGGTGCTCGTGCTATAGATCTCATGGAGCCACACCAGCGGGCTGATCATCGGACCGTTGCTGCACGAATGCTTAGTCGTGTAGCCGGGCCCCCAGGTGATGCCGCCGTGTTCGTTGCCCGAACCGTCGAGCGTACAATCCCAGCCGTCGAGCACGTAGGCGGTCAGGTATTCGGCCTCGGCCAGGTATTTCGAATCGCCGGTCAGGCGGTAGGCCTCCAACAGCTCGCGCACCAGCCACTGCTGGTCGTCGTAGACGTTGTTGATTCCGGTCACGTCGGCCGAACCCATGCCGTTGGCACGGTTGACGGCGTAGACGCTCCACTCGCGGGTCTGCGTGTAGGAAGTCAGCGTGAAGCTGCCGCGATAGTAGGCCGCATTGTCGTAGAGACGCCCGAGCAGCGCGGCATAACGTGCGAAGTGGGCATCGTAGAGCTCCGCGTCGCCCTCGCTCTTGAGGGCCGACATGCCGTGCATGGCGGCGTTGACGGCCTCGATGGCGCTGGTGTACATCCAGATACTCCCCAGCTCGCCCGATTTCGAACCGGTGTAGGGATTGTAGTAGCGCGACATGGACATCGTCTCGCCCGTGAAGTAGTTGTCCACGGCGGTGTCGATCAAGGCGATCGAACGTTCGAGGTTGCGGTGAGCGAGTTCCTGCGACGTCGCGGGCCGGCGGTCGCCGGTGTCGGGCTTGTCGGTCCCCTTGTCGTCGGAACAGCCGGCAAGCACGAACAAGCAGGTGCAAAGCAAGGTATTCAGCATCTTTTTCATGATTTCGTGTGGGTTTTTTCTCCGCACCGGCTCCGGGGCTGCGATACGCCCCGGAGACCGGACAGGAGCATTATTTACTGCAGGTCGAGGCTGTAGATGACCAGTTTGTTTTCGTCGCCGTTCTCCTCGCCCTTGAAGATACCGAGCGCGAGGACGACCGACTTGCCGTCGAACTGCGAGAGATCGTATTCGAAGGTGGCATACTTCTCGGGCGAACCGGCGCCGCCGTCCTCATGGATGAACTTCCAGCAGCCGTTGCCCGCCGCTTCGGCCGACGAAGCCGTGTTGGTGTCGGGGGCGAGCGACGTCACCGTGCCGTCCTCCCCGATGGCCGCCAGCTTGAAGTAGGTGGCATTCGTCGAGGAGAAGTTGCGGGTGGTGAGCACCAGACGGTTGCAGCCTGCCCCGATGGCGTATTTGGCATAGAAGTAGGATTCGGGCTCGTTGAGGTTGACGGCCGTACCGCCGCCGCGGGTCTTGATCAGATAGCCCTCGCCCGGGAAGACCTCGGGATCCTTGTGCAGCGGCATGAACGACCAGTTGGCTGCGATGTGGTCGACATCGCGCCATGCCCGGTAGGCGTCGACGTAGTTGTTGCGGTCGCCCGATACGGGGCTGATGCCGGTGAAGTGCTGCTTGGTGTGAGGCATCGTCGAACGCACCATCTCCTGCGTCATCTTCCAGCCCTCCAGGCCGGTCACCTCGGTTCCGGGCAGCCATCCCCAGCCGTTGACCTGCTCGCTGGCGAAAGCGATGCGGCGCAGGACGAGCTGCTTCCAGTAGTCGCCCGTTCTGGCACGGTAGATACCCACAGCGATGACGACCTCCTTGCCCTTGTAGGCGCTCAGGTCGAAAGCGAACGACTTGTAGGCCTCGGAATTGAGCGTCTGCATCTGGCCGATCTTCACCGCCTCGGGCTCCGCCTGCGAGAGATCGACGACCTGCACGCCGAAGCAGACCGGCTCGTCGTCCGAACCGTTGTGCGTACGCACCTGGAGCGTCATGATGCGGTTGTCGTCGGTGATGAGCTTGCTGCCATATACATAGGAGTCGAAAACATCCGTGTCGGCGGGGTTCGAACGGTCGCCCTCGTCGTTGCGGATGCGCAGGGTGGTACCCTCGTTCTGCTCCTCCCAGTTGCCGTAGAAGTCGAGCGCGGCCATGTAGTCGGTCGACCAGTCCCAATGAGGATAGCTCTCGGCGTTGCGCCCGCCGCGGTACTCGTTGAAATACCACTTGTCGGCCAGGGCCAGGTCGTCGGCCGTCTTGTCGCGCAGGATTTCGCGGCCGCCCATCGTCATGTCGAGCGCAGCCACGCCGTCGACGAACGCGTCGGGACCGATCTTGCGCACGATCGTAGCATAACCCTCCTTGGCGAAGGTCACGTCGTAGGTATCAAGCGGCAGGTTTTCGAGGGCATAACGGCCGTCGGCACCGGTGGTGACGCTCTGCGACTCGCTGATGCTCACCGTGGCACCCTCCAACGGAGCATTGCCGTTCTTGGCGTCGAGCACGCGGCCCTCGATCTTGGCAGCGGCATATTCGAGCGACGCATCGACCGTCGCCACGCCTTCGGCGTTGAATTTGGCCGCCGTCACGGTGACGGAAGCCGTCTGGTAACCGCTCTTGCTGAAAGTGACGATGCCGGTGCCGATCTTCACGCCTTCGAGCGCATAGGTTCCGTCGAGATCGGTCGAGGTCGTCGAGGCACCGTCGGCACAGCTCACCGTGACACCGCCCAGGGCGTCGCCGAAGTCGTCGATGACCGTACCCGTCACGGTTCCGACACCGTGCTGTGCGTCGGCTTTCGGACCGTCGTCGCTGCAGCCGGCCAAAGCTCCGGCCGTCAGGACCGCCAGCGTCAGAATTCGTAAAAAGTGTTTCATGAGTGTTAGGTTTGGTTGAAATTTTAAGAATTGGGTTGTCTGTTTGCGATGCGCGCATATTCTGCGCTTTGTCATATCGAAAATAGACCGACCCGCCTAACACCAGGGTTAAAATCGGGTTAACGCAAGCCAGAAAAACATTAACCGCCTTGGCAAACCCGCCCGCAAGACAAGGTAAAACACTATAAAACAATAAGATAGACCACAAAATATCGCCGGACATTTTTTAATAGCCGTGCAGCGTTCGGGCGCCCCGATCGGACGAGAGGCGCCGGACAGAACGTCCGGAAAGTCCGCCGCATAGCTGCAGATTTTTCGGCGGAAGCCCCAACATTTCAAAAAAAACAGTATTTTTGTATACGAAATAATAAGGACCCGCACCCTTCCGGACGGAAGAGACGGGTCCTGTTATCCTGCACCGCCATGCGAGTCCGATTTCCATACACGCTGCTCCTTCTGCTCTGCACGGTCGTCGCGGAACAGGACGCGCAGGCCCAGGGGCTCCGCTTCCGGAGCGCACCCCACCCCATCGACCAACGCACCTCGTACGACGTATTCGACGGCGCCGCACCGCGCTACGACGGGTCGTTCGACATCGAATTCGACATGCAGATCTACCCCGAGCCCGAAGCCGAGGTAGGTTACGTGCTGCGCATTAAGGAAGAGTCGGGCGGCAGCATCTACAATCTGTGGTACGACGTTCGCGGCATCGACGCCTTCAAGTTCAACGAAGAAGGCAAATGGAACCTCATCACCACGCGCATCGACCCCGAAGAACTGCTCGGCCGCCAATGGTTCCGCGTACGCATCGAATTCGACCTTGCGCAGGACTCCGTCCGCCTCACCGTCCACGACCGCACCCTGGCTGTGGGCCAAGCCGGACTGCCCGACACCTACCGCCCTGTGATCGTATTCGGCAAAAGCGACCATGTCATCGACGTACCGGCCTTCGCCATCAAGAACCTGACGGTGGGCGGCAGCCGCAAACAACGCTTCCCCCTCAACCAAAGCCGGGGGGGGAAATATTCAACGACAAGGGACGGCCGACGGGGAAAGCGAGCCATCCCGAATGGCTGATCAACGACGCGTATTCGTGGAAGCACCGGGCGACATTCGCGTCGCACCAGCAGGCCGGCGCCAGCTACTCGGCTGAAAGCAACCTGCTCTACTATTTCAACCGCGATTCGCTCACGGTCTTCGATCTTACGGGCGACAAAGCCGCCGTCACCCTCTTCGGGCATCCGGCGCCCATCGACATCGACCTGGGCATGAACTTCATCGACCCGGCCGAACACAAACTCTACGCCTACGAAGTGTACAAGGAGGGGCCCGACACCGCCGCCTCGGTCGCGGCGCTCGACCTGCGCTCGCTGACATGGGAGACCCGGTCGCGGCAGCGGCTCCCGAGCCAGCTGCACCACCATGCGGGCCGCTTCGACCCGGTGCGGCGCACCTACACCATCTACGGCGGATTCGGCCAGATGCGCTTCAGCAGCGATTTCTACCGCTATACGCTGGCGGACGACACGTGGGAGCGCATCGAACTGCCCGAGAGTACATCGGCCTTTCCGCGCTACTTCGTATCCATGGGCTGCCGGCCCGAAGAAGAAGCGCTCTACCTTTTCGGGGGCATGGGCAACGAATCGGGCGACCAGACCGTGGGCCGCACCTATTATTATGACCTGCACCGCTACGACCCGGCCGCCAAGCGGATCGAGAAGCTGTGGGAGATACCGTGGCAGGGGCCGAACGTGGTGCCGGTACGCAACATGATCCTGCACGACGGCCGGATCTACACCCTCTGCTACCCCGAGAGCGTCTCCGACTCCTACCTGCGGCTTTACCGCTTCTCGCTGGACGACGGCTCGTACGAAATCCTGGGCGACTCGATCCCCATCCGCTCCGACAAGATCGCCACCAACGCCAACCTCTATTTCAACGAGCAGCGCAACGAACTGGTGGCCACCGTGCAGGAGTTCGACGACGACATCTCGTCGCGGCTGCACCTCTACACGCTGGCGTTCCCCGCCATTTCGGCCGCCGAACTGGCCGAACTCGACCGCATGCAGGCACGGCCGCGCGGGAGATGGCTGACCGCAGGCATCGCAGGCCTGCTGCTTGCGGCAGCAGGCGGCCTACTCTTCTATCGCAAAAGAATCGCCCGGAGAAGCCCGGAAGCGGAACGAAGCGCTGCCGAGGCGGAGACGGCACCCGCCGCCGGACACCGCCCCAACTCGGTCTATCTTTTCGGCGACTTCCATGTCCGCGACCGGCGCAACCGCGACATCACCTACATGTTCTCCGCCCAGCAGAAACAGATATTCTGCCTTATCCTGCAATACAGCGTCGACGAAGGCATCTCGTCCAAACTGCTGAGCTGTCTGGTATGGCCGGAGAAATCGGAACTTCAGGTGAAGAACTCGCGCAACGTAGCCATCAACCATCTGCGCAAGACCCTTCGCGAAATCGACGGTGTGGAACTGATCCACGAATCGGGACGCTTCCGCATCGTGCAGCAGGCGCCCTTCTACTGCGACCACACGCGCAGTTTCGAGATCGCAGCCGCCAAGGAACTCACCCCGGCGCTGCGCGACGAACTGGTGGGCATCGTCTCGCGGGGCAAGTTCCTGCAATTCTTCGATCTCTCGCTTTTCGACGCTTTCAAAAAGGAACTGGAACTGCGGCTCGAACCGCTGCTGCTGCGCGAGATCGCCCAGTCGTTCGGGCGCAGCGAACACGGCGCCACGCTGGCCTTCGCCGGCGCCATTTTCCGCATAGACCCCCTCAACAACGAAGCATTCACGCTGAAAATCAAGACGCTGCTGCTGTTGAAACGCACCGAGGAGGCCGTCGTATGCTACAAGAATTTCACCACCGAGTACAAACACGCCCTCGGTATCGACTATCCGGTGCCGTTCCGCGAAATGTAGGCACAGCGGTCTAACGCATCAACAGCGAGGAATCGCCGTAGGAGAGAAAACGGAAATCGTGGTCCAGGGCGTAGTCGTAGATGCGGCGCCAGTCGTCGCCCACATAAGCCGCGACGAGCAGCAGCAAGGTCGACGAAGGCTGGTGGAAATTGGTGATGATGCGGCTGACGATGCGGAACTCGTAACCCAGCGGAGTAATCATGATCTGCGTGGCGGATTTCAGCCGGTCGAGTCCCCGGGCATCCATGTAGGCAAGCAACTCGGACAACGCATCGCGCCCCGAATAGTCATGCGGGATGTCGTAGAGCTCCCATTGGCCGACGACGCGCCCGGCATCGGGCGTTCCGGCGGTGCGGATGCGCCAGGCGAGGGCCGCCAGCGATTCGAGCGTACGCACCGACGTGGTTCCCACGGCCGTGACATGCCCCAACTTCTCCAAAAGCCGCGCCACCGTATCGCGCCGCACCTCGAAGTGCTCGGTGTGCATCGGATGGCGGGCGGCGTCCTCCTCCTTGACGGGCAGAAAGGTGCCGGCGCCGACATGGAGCGTCACCTCCTCGAAGCCGAAGCCGCGGGTCTTCATGGCGTCGATGAGCTCCGGCGTGAAGTGGAGCCCGGCCGTCGGCGCAGCGACCGAACCCTCGAACCGGGAATAGACGGTCTGGTAACGCGTATTGTCGATCTCCTGGCTTTCACGATTGAGATAGGGCGGAATCGGAATGCGCCCCAGATGCTCCAGAAGCTGCCCGAAAGTCAGCGGCACCGACCACTCGAAGCGCACGATGCGCTCGCGGCCCTCCTCGCCGACCAGCAAGGCCCGCAGCTGTGCGGGCTGCCCGTCGTACTCGAAATCGATCGCGACATGGCCCTCCTTCCACTTCTTGACGTTGCCCACGATGCACGACCACTCGCAGCAGCCCGTCACGGCGAACGCCCGCTCGTAGTCGGCCGGAGCGTGGGGCTCCAGGCAGAAGACCTCGATGCGTGCACCCGAGGGCTTGTGCATGATGATGCGCGCCCGGATCACCTTGGTATTGTTGAAGACGAGCAGTTCGCCCGCCGGCAGCTCCCCGGCAATGTCGCGGAAGCGGCTCTCGCCGATGGCCCCGGCGCGCCACACCAGCAGTTTCGATGCGCTCCGCTCGGCAAGCGGAAATTTGGCGATGCGCCCGTCGGGCAGGTCGTAGCAGTAGTCGCCGATAGCTATGTGTCGTTCCATTTTTATCTGCAATCGTGCCGCAAAGTTACTATTTTTTGTAACTTTGTACCGCTTTAAAGCTCGCATTCCCATGAAAACCGACTTTCTGGTCATCGGCTCCGGCGCTGCGGGCCTCTCGTTCGCGCTGAAAGCCGCCGCCTACGGACATGTCACCGTCGTGACCAAGGGCGAAATGACCGAATGCAACACCAACTACGCCCAGGGCGGCATCTGTTCGGTGACCTACGAACCCGACACCTTCGAGAAGCACATCCGCGACACGCTGGTGTGCGGTGCCGGCAAGTGCAACGAGAAAGCCGTGGAACTGGTCGTGCGGCGCGCTCCGGAACTGATCGGCGACCTGATCGCCTGGGGCACGCGCTTCGACAAGACGCCCGACGGGCGCTTCGAACTCAATCGCGAAGGAGGACACACCGAACACCGCATCCTCCACCACGAAGACCTCACGGGGGCCGAAATCGAACGGGCGCTCGTCGAATCGGTGCGCCGGCACCCCAACATCACGGTGCTGGAACACCGCTTCGCCATCGACCTGCTGACGCAGCACCACTTAGGCGAATTCGTCACGCGCCACACCCGCGGCCTGGCCTGCTTCGGCGCCTACGTGCTGAACGAAGCGACCAACGAGATCGAGACGATGCTTTCGAAATTCACGGTCGTGGCGACGGGAGGCTGCGGCAACATCTACTCCACGACCTCCAATCCGGTGGTGGCGACGGGCGACGGCATAGCCATGTGCCACCGCGCCAAGGCCATCACGGAGAACATGGAATTCATCCAGTTCCACCCCACGACGCTCTACAACCCGGGCGAAAAGCCCAATTTCCTCATCACCGAAGCGATGCGCGGATTCGGAGCCATCCTGCGGCTCCGGTCGGGCGAGGAGTTCATGGACAAGTACCACCCCATGAAGTCGCTGGCCCCGCGCGACGTGGTGGCCCGCGCCATCTACAGCGAGATGACCAAACGGGGCGAGGACTACGTCTACCTGGACGTCACCCACAAGGACCCCGAAGCCGTACGGAGCCACTTCCCCAACATCTACGAGAAGTGCCGTTCGATCGGCATCGACATCACGCGCGACCTGATTCCGGTGACTCCGGCGGCGCACTACTGCTGCGGAGGCGTGAAGGTCGACACCGACGGGCAGACCTCGGTCAAACGTCTTTATGCGCTGGGCGAAACCTCCTGCACCGGATTGCACGGAGCCAACCGCCTGGCCTCCAACTCGCTGATCGAAGCGGTCGTCTACGGCGACCAGGCGGCGCGCCACGCGGCGGCGCAGCTGGACAAGACGGAGTTCCAGGAAGGCATTCCGGACTGGGACTTCGAAGGCACGCAGCACACCGAGGAGATGCTGATGATCATCCAGTCGAAGCGCGAGATGCAGACCATCATGTCGAACTACGTAGGCATCGTACGCTCGAACCTCTCGCTCAAACGCGCCATGCGGCGCCTGTCGACCCTCTACGAAGAGACCGAGGAGCTCTACGGCAAGACCAAGCCCAACCGCGAACTGTGCGAACTGCGCAACATGATCGCCGTGGCCTACCTGGTCATCAAGCAGGGCCGCGAAATCAAGGAATCGGTGGGCTGCCACTTCAACATGGACTACAAACAAAGTGAAAAGTAAAAGGTGAAAAGGGAAAGGCATTTCAGGAATCCGGTGCATGTTTACGGCCTTTCCCTCCTTACTTTTCACCCCTCCACTTCCCACTTTTAACCGTTCACTTTTAACCTTTCACTTTTCACTTTAAGAAATGGCTTTGCAAGACGAAATAGCACGGCGCCGCACCTTTGCGGTAATCGCCCACCCCGACGCAGGAAAAACGACCCTCACGGAGAAACTGCTCCTGTTCGGCGGCGCCATCCATGTGGCCGGAGCGGTCAAGAGCAACAAGATCAAGAAAGGCGCCACCTCCGACTTCATGGAGATCGAACGCCAGCGCGGCATTTCGGTGGCCACGGCCGTCATGGGATTCGAATACGCCGGATGCAAGATCAACATCCTCGACACCCCGGGACACGAAGACTTCGCCGAAGACACCTACCGCACGCTCACGGCCGTCGACTCGGTCATCATCGTCATCGACGGCGCCAAGGGCGTCGAGGCGCAGACGCGCAAGCTGATGGAGGTGTGCCGCATGCGCAAGACGCCGGTCATCGTCTTCATCAACAAACTGGACCGCCCCTCCAAGGAGCCTTTCGACCTGCTGGACGAGGTGGAACGCGAGCTGCGCATCCGCGTGCGGCCCCTGGCATTCCCCATCTCCAACGGCCCGACCTTCAAGGGAGTCTACAACCTCTACGAAAAACACCTCTCGCTCTTCACCTCGGACGAGAAGCTCACGGCCGACGCTTCGACGGTCGAAATCCGCGACCTGCAAGCTCCCGAGCTGGCGCAACATATCGGCGAGAAGTTCGCCGAACAACTGCGGCAGGACGTCGAGCTGGTGGAGGGCGTCTACGACGCATTCGACCGCGAGGCCTACCTGCGCGGCGAGCTGGCACCCGTATTCTTCGGCTCGGCAGTCAACAACTTCGGCGTGCGCGAACTGCTGGAGTGCTTCGTACGCATCGCCCCCGCGCCGCGCCCGGCGCCCACCGAGAGCCGCACGGTAGAACCGCAGGAGGGCAAGATGACGGGTTTCGTCTTCAAGATACACGCCAACATGGACCCCAACCACCGCGACCGCATCGCCTTTCTGAAGATATGCTCCGGCATGTTCGAACGCAACAAGAACTACCTCCACGTGCGGAGCGGCAAGCAGATGAAATTCTCGTCGCCGACAGCCTTCATGGCGGAAAAGAAATCGGTGATCGACCAGGCCTGGCCGGGCGACATCGTGGGTCTGCACGACACGGGCAACTTCAAGATCGGCGACACCTTCACCGAGGGCGAGACGCTCAAGTTCACGGGCATTCCGTCGTTCGCACCCGAGCAGTTCCGCTACATCGAGAATGCCGACCCGATGAAGTTCAAGCAGCTGGCCAAGGGCATCGACCAGCTGATGGACGAAGGCGTGGCGCAGCTCTTCACCAGCTCCCTCAACGGCCGCAAGATCATCGGCACGGTGGGTGCGCTCCAGTTCGAAGTGATCCAATACCGCCTGGAACACGAATACAATGCTTCGTGCCGCTGGGAACCGATTTCGATCTACAAAGCCTGCTGGATCGAGAGCGACAACGCCGAACAGCTGGCCGACTTCAAGAAACGCAAGCACACCAACATGGCCGTGGACAAGCATGGCCGCGATGTTTTCCTGGCCGACACGAGCTACGCACTGGCGCTGGCGCAGGAGAACTTCAAGGACATCCGCTTCTCTTTTGCGAGCGAGTTCTGACCGGCGGACCGAATGTCCGCAAACGAAAACCCCTTCCGGCTTGTGTCCGGAAGGGGTTTTTCTATGGCGAATCCCGTTTTACGAACGCTCCTTTGCCTCCACGCGCGCCACGATGCGGATGCTTGCTTCATAAAGCCAGCAGAGCGGAACGATGACCAGCAACAAGCTGAACAAGTCGGGCGGGGTGATGACGGCGGCCAACACCAGCAGTCCGACGAAGGCGTGCCGCCGGTAACGGCGCATCAGATCGGCGGTCACCAGCCCCATGCGGGCCAGAAAATGCACCAGAACAGGCAGCTGGAAAACCAAAGCCGAGCCGAACGACGTAACAACGACCATCGAAAGATACTGCCCCGCGTCGATCATGTTGACGATCGAGGGGCTGGCCTCGTAGTTGATGAAGAAGCCGACCGAGAGGGGCACGATGATGAAATAGCCGAACAACAACCCTGCGAAGAAGAGCAGCGAGACCCACAGAACGAAACGGTGCGCAGCGGCCGTCTCGCGCGGGGTGAGGGCCGGCCGGACAAAACGCCAGAACTCCCACAAGACATAGGGCATGGCCAGAGCCAGGCCCGTGAGCAGGGAGATTTTCATGTGGAGATTGAACTGCCCGGCCAACGAAGTGTTGATGAAGCGGAAATCGAGGTTCGAGGCGTCGAACGCCCGGGCATCGACCCCGAGCGACCAACCCGTCCACGCATCGATCCGCGCGCAAAGAAGCTGCAAGCCCTCGCCGAACGTCAGCAGCAGCCGGTTGGTCGGGAAATCGGCGCTGCGCGGTCCGAAAAGCACGCAATCGATCAACAACTCACGGCTGAAAAAGGCCGCCGCCGCGACCAGCACGACCGCAAGCACACTCCGCACCAGGTGCGGGCGCAAGGCGGCCACGTGGCCCCAGAAGTCGAGTTCGTCGCTCTGCACGGCTAAAAATCAAGGATGGATTCGGCGATCATCGCGCCCCCGGCAGACCGCAGCCGGCCGCAACACGGAAGCGCACACAACGATGACCGCAAATCATTCTGCGTCTTTGTCGTCTTTTTTGTCCTGCTCTTTGCCGTCGGTGTTCATGGCGTCCTTGAACTCCTTCACGCCGCGGCCCATCCCCCGCATCAGCTCGGGAATCCGCTTGCCGCCGAAGAGCAGCAGCACGACCAGCACAATGATTACGAGCTGCCCGGTCCCTATCACGCACGGATACATCATGGTTTTCGAAATTTGGTCCGATAGACAAAGATAGTGCAAGCCGAGCGGAAAAGCAAGTTGTCTTGCATTTTCCCGAGGCGAAGCCTATCTAAGCGCAAAGCGCAAAATCGTGCAAGCCGAGCGGAAAAGCAAGTTGTCTTGCATTTTCCCGAGGCGAAGCCTATCTAAGCGCGAAGCGCAAAATCGTGCAAGCCGAGCGGAAAAGCAAGTTGTCTTGCATTTTCCCGAGGCGAAGCCTATCTAAGCGCAAAGCGCAAAATCGTGCAAGCCGAGCGGAAAAGCAAGTTGTCTTGCATTTTCCCGAGGCGAAGCCTATCTAAGCGCAGGGTGCCGCCGGAGTCCGGATCGGAAGAAGGAACGGCAGTCCGACAAAACGGCCGGTCCCCCGTCGGAGGATCGGCCGCAACATATCGAAGCTGCAAAGAGCCTATGCCCAGAGCTTTTCGGGGTACTCGCCGGCAGCGATCAACGCGCGGATCTTGTCGACGACGCCCTGCCGGTCCTCGGCATAGGTCACGCCGAACCACCGGGCCGTGGTGTCGAGCACCTCGACCGTGGCCTTGCCGCTCACGATGAGGTCGTTGACCACCAGCGGGATGAAGAACTCCGACTTGGGCTTGTCGATATTTTCCGTCAGAAACGCTTTGAACCGCTCCTCCGAATATCGGAAATAGTCGGGCGTAAAACCCCACATGTTCATCGACACGGGGGTCGTGTCGTCGGTGGTCGCCGGCAGGCCGTCGTCGCCCGTGAAGGTGATCCGGCCGTCGACACGGGCGATGTCGGTACGCTCGACCACACCCGTCAGATAGCCCCGGGCATCGGTCTGGCAAATGCCGCGCGCAACGGTGCCGCTCTCCGAGAGGGTGTTGCCCACGCGGTAGCCCACCATGCAGTAGCGGTTCTCGCCCTCGGCCTTGGAGAGCCACTCGCCCAGCACGCGGAATCCGTCGCGACCGTAGAAATCGTCGGCGTTGATGACGGCGAAAGGCTCGCGGATGACCTCCTTGCCCATGAGCACGGCATGGTTGGTGCCCCACGGTTTGGTGCGTTCGGCCGGGCAAACGAAACCCTCGGGCAGCGCGTCGGTCGACTGGAAAACCACCTCGACGGGGATATGGTCGCGGTATTTGGAAAGCACCTTATCGCGGAAATCCTGTTCGAAATCCCTGCGGATGACGAACACCACCTTGCCGAAACCGCCGCGGATGGCGTCGTAGATCGAGTAGTCCATGATGGTCTCGCCGTTGGGTCCCAGACCGTCGAGCTGTTTCAGCCCGCCGTAGCGCGACCCCATGCCGGCCGCCAGAACGAAAAGTGTAGGTTTCATCATTGTTATAATCGGGTTTTTATTCCATTCCTCGGACATGCTTCTCCCAGGCCCAGGCGGAGCGGAGGGTCTCCTCCAGGGAGCGCTCGGCCTTCCATCCGAGCTCGCGGTTGGCCAAGTCGGTGTCGGCCCACACGGCGGGCACGTCGCCGGCGCGGCGACCGACGATCTTATAGTTGAGTTTCAACCCGTTGGCCTTTTCGAAACCCTCGACCAGCTCCAGCACCGAGACGGGACGCCCCGTACCGACGTTGAAAATCTCGTAGCCGGCCTTCATGCGGCCCCCGGTCATGCGCTTGACGGCGGCCACGTGGGCGCGGGCCAGATCGACGATGTCGATGTAGTCGCGCAGGCAGGTGCCGTCGGGCGTCGGGTAGTCGCTGCCGAACACCGAGAGACACTCGCGGATGCCGGCGGCCGTCTGCGTGATGTAGGGCACCAGATTCTGCGGCACGCCGCGCGGCAACTCGCCGATGAGCGCCGAGGGATGGGCGCCGACGGGGTTGAAATAACGCAAAGCGATGCCCCGCAGCCCATCGTAGGCGGCGCAGCAGTCGCGCAGGATGTCCTCGGCCATCTGCTTGGTGTTGCCGTAGGGCGAAGTGGCGGGCTGACGCGGCGACTGCTCGGTGACAGGCAGCGCATCGGGCTCGCCGTAGACCGTGGCCGACGACGAAAAGAGGATGTTGGGCCGCCCGAACTCGCGCATCAAAGCGCAGATGTTCATGAACGACGCGAGGTTGTTGCGATAATATTTCAACGGCTCGGAAACCGACTCGCCCACAGCCTTGAAAGCGGCGAAATGGATCACCGAATCGAATTCGTACTTGCGGAAAACCGCACGCAGGGCCTCCTCGTTGCAGGTATCGACCTGCTCGAAAGGAACGTCGACACCCGTGATGCGGCGCACGCCTTCGACGGCCGCCGCATCCGAATTGGAGAAGTCGTCGATGATGACGACGCCGAAGCCGGCGCCGACGAGCTCGACGGCCGTATGGGTGCCGATGTAGCCGGCACCGCCCGAAATCAATACTGTCTCTTTTTTCATCTTGTATAATGGAATCTTTTGCTTGACTGTCCGATGCGACGAATTTCCCGGGATGCAGGTTCGGCCATCGCGGAACCGATCCATTGCTCGCCGCGACGGAACCGCATAGCGGGAAGCGTCAGAGCCGGCGCGAACCGTCGGAGATCACAACGTCGTAGACCTGCGGCTCGTGGCCGTACTTCTCGTTGAAACGCCGTTTTGCCTCGGCGATGAAGCTATCGTAGCGCTCGTCGCGGACCAGATTGATGGTGCAGCCGCCGAACCCGCCGCCCATGATGCGCGCACCCGTGACTCCGCACTCCTCCGCCACGGCGGCGAGGAAGTCGAGCTCCTCGCACGACACTTCGTAATCGCGCGACATGCCCCAGTGGGTCTCGAACATGCGGCGGCCGACGGTCTCGTAATCGCCCTGCTGCAACGCCTCGCAGACATCGAGCACGCGGCGCTCCTCGCCGATGACGTAGCGGGCGCGCCGGTAATCCTCGTCGGAAATCCTATCCCTGACGGCGTCGAGCTGCTCCATGGTGGCGCCGCGCAGGAACTCCTGCCCCAGTACTTTGGCAACCCGCTCGCACGAAGCACGGCGGTCGTTGTAGGGCGAACCGACCAACTCGTGCTTGACGCGCGAATCGACCAGCACCAACCGGTAACCCTTGGGATCGAAGGGGAAATATTCGAACTCCATCGAACGGCAGTCGAGACGCATGAGGCACCCCTTGCGGCCGAAGACCGAAGCGAACTGGTCCATGATGCCGCAGTTGACGCCGCAATAGTTGTGCTCGGTAGCCTGGCCGATGCGGGCAAGCTCGAACTTGTCGATCCCGCAGGCATAGAGTTCGTTCAACGCGAAAGCATAGGTCGATTCGAGCGCGGCGGACGACGACATGCCGGCGCCTAAGGGAACGTCGCCCGAGAAGACCGTGTCGAAACCGCCGAGCGCGGCGCCGCGCTTCTGCATCTCGCGGCAGACGCCGAAGATGTAGCGGGCCCACGGCTGCGCGGGCTTGTCCTCCTCGCGCAGGCCGAATTCGGCCGTCTCGCCCAGGTCGAGCGCATGGGCGCGCACGCGGTCGGTGCCGTTGGGGCGGATGGCGGCCACGATGCCCTTGTCGACGGCGCCGGGGAAGACGAAACCGCCGTTGTAGTCGGTATGCTCGCCGATGAGGTTGATGCGCCCCGGCGAGGCGAAGAGTTCGGCACCCGGGCCGTAAAGCTCGCCGAATTTTTCGGAGACAGGCAGGATATTCATATCGGATTGCGATTTAATTGTCTAAAAGAAACGAATCGAGGCGGCAACCGGCAAGGTGCGTGCGGACCGCCGCACGATCAATCGTCGCCGTCCGGACTGCACCGGGCCGAACAGAGTTGGAACGTCGCAAGGCGGCCGGCGTCAACGATCGGTTTTTCATGGTTCGGGTTGAATAATCGTGTAAATATAGCCGTTTTTTACCGAATACGGAAATTTCGGGACGAGAATTGCGGCCGGAAACAATTTTCGCGGCGCGCACCGCGGTGCTCCCCTCCTTCCGGAACGGAGCTGCATTGCCGGCCGGACCGGATGCCGGAACATCCGGACGCGAACAAGAACGATGCGGCGACGGAAGATCCTCCCATCGTCCCGGGCGGTCGGGAAGAGAAGAGCACGCCGGCCGCCGATCCGTCATTTTTCACCATTAATTTTGGGAATATCCCGGCCTTTGACTACTTTTGCGCTCAGAAAATCCCCCTCCCCTCATGTCTCGCAAACTCGCGGCAGCAATCGGCTCGGTCGTGCTTCTCTCCGGAGGCTGGCTCTCCCTTACGGGACTCACGCTCCCCATGGCGCTGGTACCGCTGCTGTGGATCGGTTCGACGTACGACGCCTCGCGCCGCTCGTGGTGGAAAGTATTCGGCTGGGCGGCGCTTACCTTCGCGCTGTGGAATGCAGCCACCGTGTGGTGGATCTGGTACGCCACGCCCGTAGGCCCCATAGCGGCGACACTGGCCTCCACGACGCTGAATCTGCTGGCTTTCATGCTCTATCATACGGTCTCGAAAAAGGCCCCCAAGGCGTTGGCCTACACGGTGCTGGCGGCGGCGTGGATCGCCACCGAATATTGGTACACCGTAGGCGAATTCTCGTGGCCCTGGCTGATTCTGGGCAACGGATTCTCGCACGACGTATGGGCCGTGCAATGGTACGAATATACGGGAGTCCTGGGAGGGTCGCTGTGGGTGCTGCTCTGCAACATCCTCTTTTTCGAAGCCTGGCAGGCCCGCCGCAACGTACGCCGCTGGGCCGCTGCCGGGTGCATGCTGCTTCTGCCCATGCTCCTGTCGCTGGGGATGTGGCTGGGGTGGAAAGAACCCGACGAAGGAACGGCCCGCGTGACGATCGTCCAACCCAACGTCGACTGCTACGACAAGTTCCACACCGACGCCGGGCGCCAGGAACGCAACATCGTCGACCTGCTGGCGCAGGTTCCCTCCGACGCGCAGTTCGTCTTCCTGCCAGAGACCGCCGTGCCGGGCTACTACTGGGAACCCGCCGTCGAAAGCCCGTTCATCGAAGAGATGACCGATACCCTGCGCCGCCGGTTTCCGGGCGCCCTGCTCGTGACGGGCGCCAACACCCTTCGCTACTATCCGGCCGGCGCGCAGACCCGCACGGCACGGCCGCTGCGAGGCAGCGAAGGCTATCACGACATCTACAACACGGCGCTGGGCCTCGATTCGGCGGCGCAGCGGCAGATACACCACAAGGGCCGCCTTGTGATCGGCGTGGAGAAGACCCCGATGCCGTGGCTTTTCGAATGGCTCGAATTTCTGGTCATCGATCTGGGAGGCACGCTGGGACAGATCGGCGTGGGGCAACACGGCACGGCGTTCGAACATGACGGCATAACGACAGGGCCGGCCATCTGCTACGAAGGACTCTACGGCGACTTCTACGGCGGATTCGTACGACGCGGCGCCCGATTCATGGCCATCATCTCCAACGACGGCTGGTGGGGCGACACGCCGGGCTACCGCCATCTGTTCACCATCTCGCGCCTGCGGGCCATCGAACACCGCCGGGCCGTAGCGCGCGCGGCCAACACGGGACGCTCGGGGTTCATCTCGGCGCGCGGCGACATCGGGCCCACGCTGGAATGGGCAGAGCGCGGCGTGCTGACGGCCGACGTACCGCTCGCCACGCGGCAGACCTTCTACACGCGCTACGGCGACTACGTGGGCCGCATGGCCGAATATCTGCTGCTGCTCTCGGTACTCTACTACATAGCCTACCGGGTCAAGAAACGGAACCATCTCGTACAATAGCTCACTCTTGATATGAACTACTCCCAGACCCTCGAATTCCTGTTCCAGGCCCTGCCCGCCTACGAAACCAAAGGCGCCACGGCCTACAAGCCGGGACTGGAGCGCATCGCCGCATTCTGCCGCCACACGGGCAACCCGCAGCGCAACTTCTTCACCATACACGTGGCGGGCACCAACGGCAAAGGCTCCGTATCGCACATCATCGCCTCGGTGCTCCAGCAGGCGGGCTACCGCACGGGGCTCTTCACCTCGCCCCACCTGCGCGACTTCCGCGAACGGATCCGTGTGGACGGCGAGATGATCCCGAAGCAGAAGGTGGTGAACTTCGTGGACAAGCACCACGACAAGATGGTGGAGCTGGGACTGTCGTTTTTCGAAATGACCGCGGCGCTGGCGTTCGACTTCTTTGCGCAGAGCGACGTGGAAGTGGCGGTGATCGAAACCGGACTGGGAGGCCGGCTGGACGCCACGAACATCATCATGCCGGTGCTCAGCGTGGTGACCAACGTAGGGCTGGAACACACCGACCTGCTGGGCGACACGCTGCAAAAGATCGCGGCGGAGAAAGCCGGCATCATCAAGAAAAGCATCCCGGTGCTGATCGGCGAGAGCGACAACCGCTACGATCCTGTCTTCGAACAGGCAGCCGCGAACAACAAGTCGAAGCTCTGCTACGCCGAACAGATCTTCGCCTGCGAAGAACAGACGCCGACCGAAGCGGGCCAACGGTTTCGTCTGCGCCGTCTGCGCGACAACCGCAGCTACGAAATACAGCTCGACCTGGCGGGCGACTACCAACGCCGCAACATTGTTACGGCAGCTGCGGCCGTGGACTTTCTTCATGAAGAGACGCCGCTGACGATCTCGCGCCGGGCCTTTCTGGAGGGAACCCGCCATGCAGCGGCCAACACCTCGCTCCAAGGCCGCTGGCAGCGCCTCGGCGAAGCGCCCCTCACCCTTTGCGACACGGGGCACAATGCGCACGGCATGGCCTACGTGACGAAACAACTGCAAGCTACGCCGCACAAGAAACTCTACTGCGTTGTGGGATTCGTTCGCGACAAGGACCTGGCGCACATTCTGCCGCTTCTGCCGCGCGATGCGCACTATATCTTCACCGCGGCGCAGACCCATCGGGCCCTGCCCGCCGCCGAACTGGCCGCCAAAGCCGCGATCTACGGACTGCAGGGCGAAACGGCAGACACCGTAGCCGAAGCTCTGGCCCGCGCCCGCGAACTGGCCGAACCCGACGATGCGATCTTCATCGGCGGCAGCACCTATGTGGTGGCGGAAGCTTTATTGTAAACTATTACTTCGCTATGAAATACTGTATATTTGCCATTCTTACCATCTTTGTTTGCGGAATCGGAATCGGACACGCCCAAACCGACAATGACGTGGCACGGCTCAAAACCTTGTCAAAATATGAAAAGATGCCGTTTTCCGCAACAGATCAGGTTGAATATCTCCAACAATTCAAAGGAGATACGATAACTTTCGACATCATTACGCCGAAGCGTATTGTTTTTTTTGTCAAAACAATACCAGATACCGTTTGGCTGACACAAAAGCGAAAAAGGAATCCCAAGCAGGGCAAGGATTTCGAACTAAACCCTTTTTACAAAGGGGTCAAAGACGAAGCAGGCTATTATACTCCAATTTCTGAAATCGACAAGAAACAATTCGTTGTTGCAAACACGAAAATAATGGGCGACGACAAATACCCCGCTTACAACAAATACCTTATCGTCCAGCTGATCGATCTGGAAACCCAAGAATTACTCGATTGCATACTTCCGAAATCGACCAAATACGAATTATCCATCTCAGTTCTCAAGGTGCAAAAAGAAATTGATGCCTTGGCTGATAAAAATTATTACATTCAAACCTCAGAGCAGTACGCCTCGAATAAAACATTCAAACCGATCTTTCTGCGATCGGGCACTTTCGCGATACGAATCAAAAACAGCGGAGTTGGAGCTCTCTTGCAGTCGAAGATAGAACTCGCCTTCGAAGAACAGGACGGCACACTGGTCAAATACAAACCCGAACGTTTTTTCGGCAGAGGAACGGTTTTATCGAACGATGAATACAACAGCTATATAGCAAGTATTGCGCCCCGTTATATCACTTCTGTCGTTAATAGAACGTTGTTGGAATCGGACATTCGACTGCCTTTCAGTTTTCAACATATCATAGGCACAACAAACACATATGCTGAGATTTCTCAGAAAATCGACCCTTCGAAATCCTATTCCTCCTCTTCTACTTACCTGATGAGCGACGAGGCGATCGGCATCGGAGGTCGACTCGACGTAAAAGGGCAAAAATATTACAAAGCTTTCTATAACGGCAAAGCTTTTTTTATTAATGCTTCCAACGTAAAATTAACCAATGAACAGAAATCGCGTCTCGATAGTCTGATGCGTTGTTCGCCACAAGAACAGGAAGTATTCTTTCACAAGAGTCTGAATCTGTTCAAACGAATATATGCAGATGAACTTTCAAACGCCTTGACCACCTTTCAGTCATATATGAAATACGGATTGAACATCGAAACATGGGGAGTTTATGATGAAAGCGAATATACGGACGGCACGGGCATCCGATTCCGCTTCTTCAATCCGACAGACCAGACTATTAAATACATCACCATAAACTTTGTCGGATACAACGCTGTAGATGATCCTGTCTCCAGCCGAGGGAAAACCGTGCAGACACGCAAGTGCGTCGGTCCGATCGGACCGGAAGAAACAGCCACTTACAAATTCGAATATGTATGGTTTACAGACATCGTGCAATATGCAAAAATCCGTTCGATTGTCGTGCAATACAAGAACGGATCGACAAAAACCATTACCAATGCAAAACAGATTACATTCCCCGAAAAACTTAACGAAGTTCTTCATCGATCCAATCCAGTAAAAGATTTTCACTAAATAATCACGGCTACGGGGAATTTAAAAGACCGCATTCTACGAAACAAACTTAACTGATTCAGAAGGAATACCATAAATTAAAAACGAGTGACCTTTTATGTCACTCGTTTTTAATTTATGCTTCCCCCATCTTGGGGCCGGCCCCGGAAGCGTGCTGGGGCGACGGAATCTCGATTTTGCCCATGCTGCTTTCGTAACGCACGATGTTCTCCTGCAACGAACGGAGCAGCCGCTTGGCATGCTCGGGCGTGAGGATGATGCGGCTCTTGACGCGGGCTTTCTGCATGCCCGGCAAAACAGCGGCGAAATCGAGGATGAACTCCGAAGTGGAGTGGGAGATGATCGCCAGGTTGGAATAGTGGCCCTGCGCCACCTGCTCGTCCAACTCGATGTCCAGTCCTGATTGATTCGTTTCGGCCATAGGCATTTTCGATGATTACAATTGCAAATGTAGCTTTTTTCGGGAACCGTTATCCCTGCGCCAAATCAAAGTTTTCGATAAATTATCAACAAATCCGTTCTTCGGCTTCGCCCGGGTCTGCGATCCGGACCGGCAAAATCTGCGCCACCCGAAGTGAGCGCCCCGTCCGCACACACGGCAAAGCCGACCGACAAACGCACGAAACCGCAAAATAAGAGCGGACCGCACGGCTCTATCCCGACAAAATGCAAGCAAGCTTGCTTTTGCCCTCGCTTATCCGAATTTTGGCTTGCGCCGAAGATACTTCCGCTCGACAAAATGCAAGCAAGCTTGCTTTTGCCCTCGCTTATCCGTATCTTTGACTCCGTCTTAGATACTTTCGCCTCGGCAATGCTCAAATAAATTTGGCATTCCGCTCGGCTTATCCGTATCTTTGTACTCCAAAACGAAAGCATGTCACTCGAAATCCTGGAAGAACTGTTCCGCGGCATCTGCGTAGGCATAGCGGCATCGATCACGGTCGGGCCGGTGGCTGTGCTGTGCATACAGCGCACGCTCTCCAAGAACCGGCGCTCGGGCATCGTATCGGGACTCGGCGTAGCCTGCGCCGACACCTTCATGGCCATGGCGGCGTTCTTCTTCTACTCCATGCTGCAGAGCCAAATCGAGCAGTACAACATCCTGCTGCGCATCGTCGGCGGGCTGCTGGTCATCGTCGTGGGCGTCTACATCTTCTCGCAGAACCCCGTGCCGCAGATCCGCCGCAACCGGGCCGGCAAGAGTTCGCTGTGGCAGGATTTCGCCTCGATCTTCGGGCTGACGATCGCCAATTTCATCATGGTCATCCCCTACATCCTCGCATTCTTCGCCGTATTCAACATTTCGAGCGGCGACGTGCAGAGCGAAGGATTCGGCGGCTTCGTGCGCGCCGTCTTCGTCATCGCGGGATTCTTCGGCGGCGCCGCGGCATGGTGGACCCTCCTGGCCTGCTTCATCAGTCTTTTCCGCCGCCGCTTCCGGCCCCGCCACATGCTGACGATCAACCATGTGGCCGGACTGTTCATCGGAGTACTGGGCATCTACACCATATTATCCACCTTTTTTGACATCTTCCCCAATGTCGGACACTAACCGCAAGATCATCATCGCCGTGGACGGTTTTTCGTCGTGCGGCAAAAGCACCTTCGCCAAGGCCATCGCTGCCCGCTTAGGCTATATTTTCATCGACACCGGCGCCATGTACCGCGCCGTCACGCTCTACGCTCTGGAAAACGGAGCCATCGTCTCGGGCATCGTCGACGAAGAAGCCGTCTGCCGCCTGCTGGACCGGATCGCCATCACGTTCCGCTTCAACCCCGCCCGCGGCGCCAGCGACATCTATGTCAACGGCGATCTGGTCGAGGGCAAGATACGCACCATCGAAGTGAGCAACTGCGTGAGCCGGGTGAGCGCCATACCGGCCGTGCGGAAAAAACTGGTGGCCATGCAACAGGAGATGGGACGCCGCCGCGGCGTGGTGATGGACGGCCGCGACATCGGCACGGTGGTTTTCCCCGATGCCGAACTCAAGCTCTTCATGACGGCCGACCCCAAGGTCCGGGCCCAGCGGCGCTACGACGAACTGACCGCCAAGGGACAACAGGTCACGCTGGAAGAGATCGAATGCAATGTCCGCGCACGCGACGAGGCCGACATGAGCCGCGCCATTTCGCCCCTGCGCCAGGCCGACGACGCCGTGGTGCTGGACAACAGCCGCATGACGGTCGACGAACAGATGGAATGGTTCATGAAGCTGTTCGCCGAACGGACAAAATAAAGAACCGAACGGGGCTGTGCCCCGGACGACCATATCGGAAAAAAGGAGGTATTGCGACTTTCGGGCGGATCGGCTGCGCTGGACTTGCATAAGCATTCGGCGGTTTCTGCGCTTGTACGGATTGCCGCGGATCTGCGGCCCTCGCAACGACGGGCTGCCGGAAATTCGGGCGGAAGCCGGCGGAGCACGCCCGGCGACAGCCGGATGTCTGCGGGCCTCCGCCGGGGCAAGGCTCCGGCCCGCATGGAGCAGATTCTTGACCATGCTGGTTTTCTCCTCCTTGCGAAGCACAGCTTGCCGGCGGCCTTTGCACTCGCTTCGCCTGACGATACGTTCTGCTCCGAGCGACAATTGAACGCGTTGATTGTGAATTATAATTTTTAATTAAGCTATCACTGCACCTTGCACATCGAGATCGACGATAAATCGGGTTTCTGCTTCGGCGTTGTCCGGGCGATCAGCGAAGCCGAAAAGGCGCTCGCCGAGACCGGTACGGTCTTCTCGCTGGGCGACATCGTCCACAACCGCATCGAAGTGCAGCGGCTCGAACGCCTGGGGCTCCGCAGTCTGACCCACGCCGACATACCGGCAGCCGCGGGACACCGGCTGCTGATCCGGGCCCACGGCGAACCGCCGACGACCTACGCCGCAGCGGAACGGCTCGGCATCCGGATCATCGACGCCACGTGCCCGGTCGTAGCCCGTCTCCAGGCCCGCGTGGTGCAGGCCCACGAAGAGATGCGCGCCCGGGGCGGGCAGGTGGTCATCCTCGGCAAACGCGGCCACGCGGAAGTGGTGGGTCTCACGGGCCAGGTAACCGCTCCGACCATCGTAGTGGAAGACGAAAACGATCTGTCGCAGATCGACTTCGCACGCCCGATCCACTTTCTGTCGCAGACCACGCAGAGCATCGCCCTGTTCGAACGACTGGGAGCCGAGATGAGGCGCCGGGCCGCCGACCCGGCCGCCGTACGCATCGACGACACCATTTGCCGGCAGGTCTCCGGACGCGAACAACATCTGGCGGCATTCGCTGCGCGGTTCGACGTCGTTATTTTCGTCTGCGGCCGCAAGTCGTCGAACGGCAAGGTGCTTTTCGAAGTGTGCCGGAAAGCCAATCCCCGCACCTACAACATCGAAGAAGCCGCCGAACTGCAACCCGAATGGTTTGCCGGCGCTTCGTCGGCAGGCATCTGCGGCGCCACCTCGACGCCCGGCTGGCTGATGCAGGAAGTGGGCGACGCCATCCGGAAAAAATGAAAAAACAGGCCTGCCTCCTCCGACACAGCGATGCGAAAAGCGTGCGGACCGCGGCCGGCACGAACGCGGGTCACGAACTTTCGGGAACCTGCCGAAAAACTGCAACGGAATCAACGATAAACCGTAAAAACCGCCATCCGAGGGCGCCGACAACCTGTCGGGATGCGAAAAGGCAGACCCGGCAAACGGAACCCGACGGCTTGTTCACAAAGAAGACTAAAACCAATTATAAAACCGGATCGACCATGTACATGCTTCGCTCGCTGAAATACTTTATCGCCATGCTGCTGCTCTGCGCAGCGCTCATGGCACTGATGTTCCTCTCCGGCACCTCGGCGCTCACGCCGGAAGAGACGCTCTACGTCATGTTCCGCTCCACGCGTTTCCTCAGTCTATTCATCGCTCTGGTGGTGCTGGCCGCCCTCTATCCCCGCTTCGGATTCGTATGCCGCGAGATCGAAGGCGATGTGGAACTCAACCGCACGCAGATCGTCAATGCGTTCAAGTCGGCAGGGTTTTCGCTGCACTCGGAAAGCGACGGCGTACTGCGATTCCGGGCCGACGGCTTCCTGCACCGGCTCCTGCTTCTTTACGAAGACGAAATCGCCGTATCGCAACACGGCGAACGGATTCGGCTCGACGGCATCCGGCGCGGCGTTGCGAGGGTCGCATACCGGCTCGACTCATACATCCGAACGATCAACCGCAATGAATAGAAAATACATACTCTCAGCACTCTGCCTCCTGGGCATGGCCGCCCTGTGTCTCTTCGGCGGCCGCAACGATTTCGGCCTGGGCCGCAACATGGAGATCGCCGTCAACATGATGCGCGAGCTCTCGGTAGGCTACGTCGATCCGGTCGACCCCGATAAACTCATGCTCGGCGCCGCCCGGGGCATGGTCCGCGATCTGGACCCCTACACCGAATTCATCCCGGCGGAGGAGATGTCGGACTTCGAGATCATGACCACCGGCAAATACGGCGGCGTGGGCTCGCTCATCCGCAAGAAAGGCGACCGCATCGTCTTCGCGCAGCCCTACAAAGGCTCGCCGGCCGACCGGGCGGGCATCCGCATCGGCGACAAGATCATCGCCATCGACGGCAAGGATGCCACAGGATACACCAACGAACAGGCCTCGGCCGCGCTCAAGGGCGACCCGGGCACCAAAGTCCGCATAACGGTCGAGCGGCTCGACGGCTCGCGGCACGATCCGGTCATCACCCGCCAGCGGATCGCCATCCCGAGCATTCCCTATGCCGGCCGCATCGCAGACAGCATCGGCTACATCCGCCACAGCGAATTCACCGAAGGCTCGTACGACGAAATGCGCGCCGCGATCGAACGCCTGTGCGCCGAAGGCCCTCTCAAGGGGCTGATCCTCGATTACCGCTCGAACGGCGGCGGCATCCTCCAGGAGGCGGTGAAGATTCTCTCGATGTTCGTGCCCAAGGATACGGAAGTGGTGGCCACCAAAGGCCGCACCGAAGAATCGAAGCGCAGCTACCGTACGGCCTCGGAACCTGCGTTCCCCGACCTGCCGATAGCGGTGCTGATCAACGGTTCGACCGCCTCGGCGGCCGAGATCGTGGCCGGAGCGCTCCAGGACCTCGACCGGGCCGTGCTGCTGGGACAACGCTCCTATGGCAAGGGGCTGGTTCAGGCCACGCGCCCGCTGGGCTACAATGCGATGCTGAAACTCACGACGGCCAAATACCACATTCCCTCCGGACGCTGCATCCAGGCCGTCGACTACTCGCACTCGCAGGAGGGCTCCGTGAGTCTGGTGCCCGATTCGCTCGTCAGCGAATTCGCCACCCGGGCCGGCCGCAAGGTCTACGACGGAGGCGGCATCATGCCCGACATCCGCACCGAACCCGAATACATGAGCCGCTTCGCCGCCACGCTCTACGCCCTGGGATTCATCGACGACTTCGGCGACGAATACATGCGCCGCAACCCCGAAGCGCCGGCCGATCTTATGGCCTTCGCCATCACCGATGCCGACTACGAAGCCTTCAAACGCTTCATGGAGGACAAGCAGGTGCCCTACGAATCGGACTCGCGCCGGGCGCTCCGCCAGCTTAAGGAAGCCGCCAAGGCCGACCGCTTCGGCGAGATCGAAAGACAGATCGAAACGATCGAAGCCGAGCTGAAAGACGACACGCAGGCCAACCTCGAAACCTACCGCAAGGAGGTGACCGCCTCGATCGAAAACGACATCGTGCTGCGCCACGGCTACTCGGAAGCCGTCGTAGCCCGCTCGCTGCCCAAAGACAAGGAAGTGCAGCGCGCGGCGGAACTGCTGAACGACCGTCCGGAATACCTGCGCATCCTTGCCGAACAGGACACGCAGCGCAAATAACCGCCGACCATGAACGTCCGCCGTTTCTTCTCGTTCCGCAGCCGGGTTGCCGTCATCGTCGCGGGCATCCTGCTGGGGGCGCTGTCGCTCTTCTACACCAACAACATGGCGCGCCGGCTCCGCGAAAAGGAACAGCACGACGTGGCGCTGTGGGCCCATGTGATGGAACGGGTGACGCGCGACGTAACCCATCCCGCCAACACCGGAGCCATGGCCGACCCGCTGGTGGCCGACATCATGTCGACCAACAACAACATCCCCTTCATCATCACCAACGAACGGCTCGAAGTGTCGAGCTTCCACCTGGTGCCCGACCGCATCATCGACCACCCCGACCTGCTGCGCAGGCAACTCGACCGTTTCACGGAAGAGAACACCCCGCTGCCGGTGCGGTTCTGGTGGTCGGACGACCACTATCTGATCATCTTCTACGGCAAGTCGCAGCTGCTGAAGTCGCTCTACTGGTTCCCCTACATCCAGATTCTGGTGGTCACGATATTCATCGTGCTGGGATTCATCGCTTTCCGCTCGTCGAAACACGACGAACAGAACCGCGTGTGGATCGGCCTTGCCAAAGAGACCGCCCACCAGCTGGGCACGCCCACGTCATCGCTCTTAGGGTGGATCGAATTCCTGCGCGGACAACCCGTGGACCAGACGGCCGTGGAGGAGATGAACAAGGACCTGGCCCACCTGATGAAGATCGTGGACCGCTTCTCGAAAATCGGCTCCGAGACACCCCTCACGCCGGCCAACATCAACGAAACGGTGGGCGAATCGGTCATGTACTTCCGCAAGCGCATACCCCGCAACGTGACGCTCGACTACAACGGACTGGCCATCGCACCGGTGCAGGCCAACATCAACGCAGCGCTGTTCGAATGGGTGGTCGAGAACCTTATGAAAAACTCGCTGGACGCCCTCCAGGGCCACGGCGCCATCGAAGTGCGCATCCTCTCCGACGAACGCCATGTGATGGTCGACGTACGCGACACGGGCAAAGGCATTCCGAAAAGCAACTGGAACCGCATCTTCGAACCGGGATTCACCACCAAGACCCGCGGCTGGGGACTCGGACTCTCGCTTTCGAGGCGCATCGTTGAAGAATACCACCACGGCCGCATCGCCGTCATCGACTCGGAACCCGGAAAGGGAACCACCATCCGCATCACCCTAAAACGTATTTTCGAAGCGTGATCACCACAGCGACCCAAACCGACAGCCTCGGCGAACACCTCACCGACCATTACACCGCCGCGCCCGACACGACGGCCGCTACGCTGTGCGACACGGCGGCATTCGCAAGCGATTCGACCCTCAGCGCGGCAGCCGAAGCCCCCGACAACCCGTTTTTTGCCGATTCGCTCCACTTCGCCGACTCGCTGGCCATCGCCGGTTTCGCCCGGTTCGGATTGCCGGCGCCCGAAGCGCCCGAGTACCGGCCGGCCAGCGCCCGGGAAGTATTCGGCGCATCGACCGTTGCGGTAGCGCCCGCACCCTCCTACCACGAGGAGCCTTTCCTGCCGCTCACGGGCAACGCCTTTTTCCAGAGCACCGTCCTGCTGCTGGCCGCTGCCTATGCCATCCTGCTCTACCGTCACATGGCCGATGTGAGGCTGCTGCTGAGCCGTCTGATCCACAACCGGGTCTCCGGCGAACGCCTTGCCGAAGAACCCGGAAGCAACAGCCTGACGCGATTCCTCAAGATCGCCGACTTCATCGGTCTCGGATTCATCGGAGTGGCCGCCACGAAGTTCGCCGACATGTTTCTTGCACACGAAACCTTTCCGGTGCTCCCCGTGCCCAACGCCCCGAGCGTCATGCTGGTCTTCGCACTGCTGTGGATCGCCGTAGCGACCTTCCAGCTGCTCGTGCTGCGCACGGCCGGCCTCCTCACGCTCACCCAACGCTTCGTGGCGCAGCTGCGGCTGCTCAAACGCATCTATTGCGCCCTGATCGTACTGCTGGCCGTGCCGCCGTTCCTGCTTTTCGCACTGACGCCGCCCGGAACGGGAGATGCCTGGCTCTATGCCTCGCTGGCGGCGTCGGCCGTAACGGCACTCTTATACTTCAGAGAGTCCCGGCATCTGTTTCTTGCAAAAAAAATTCCGTTTTTACATTGGTTTTTGTACCTTTGCACCGTGGAAATCTTCCCTTTCAGTCTGCTGTGGCTGATCGCGGCGAGATAGCTCCCGACCGCACCAAAACGTAAAACGAGGCCCCCAAGTTGAAAGTTCAGAACCTGCTGGTTTCGCAGCCGAAACCGGCCATCATCGAGAAGTCGCCGTTCTTCGAGCTCGCGCGCAAACACAAGGTCGAAGTCATCTACCGCCCCTTCATCCGTGTCGTAGGCGTATCGCTGAAAGAGTTCCGCGCCCAGCGGGTCGAGATTCTCGACCACACGGCAGTCATCTTCACTTCGCGCACCACCGTCGACAGTTTCTTCCACATCTGCGAAGAAGCCCGCATCACCGTACCCGAGACCATGAAATACATCTGCCAGACCGAAGCCGTGGCGCTCTATCTGCAGAAGTACATCGTCTACCGCAAACGCAAGATCTCCTTTGCCGACGGATCGTTCACCTCGCTTGTCGAACTCATCATCAAACACAAGGAGGAACGCTTCCTGCTGGCTCTGAGCGAACCCCACAAACCCGAGCTGCCCGACGCCCTGGCCAAACTCAAGCTGGCGGTCGATCCGGTCATCCTGGCCCGCACGGTGGCCTCGGACCTCGACGACATCCGCCTTGCCGACTACGACCTGCTGGCGCTCTACTCGCCCTCCGACGTCAAGACGCTGATCGGGAAAACGGGCGCCGGCGACCTGCCCCCTGCGGCGGTCTTCGGCGAGGGAACGCTGCGCGCCGCGCTGGACGCCGGACTTACGGTCCTGGCCAACGCCCCCACGCCCGAGGCCCCCTCGATGGCCAAGGCCGTCGACCTGCTGCTGGCAAAAGTGGCCCGCGGCGAAGAACCGGACCCGGTGGCCCTCACGACCGACACGCGCAAGGAGGAGTTTCTGCGCACCCAGCAGCACAAACTGGCCAAGAGCCGCACGCGCCGCACCGTCGAAACGCACAAATAAACCGCCGTCATGTCCGACCGTTCGCTTCCCCGTTCCGAGCGGCTCCGCTCGCTCGGGGCCCTGCGTCGGCTTTTCGAAGAGGGGGAGAGCGGATTCGTCTTTCCGTTCCGCTACGTATGGCTGACCGAACAGCCCGGCGGAGGCCGTGAAGAACAAGACACGGAATCCGCCGCCGGCAGCTCCGTCGAAGTACTCTTTTCCGTACCCAAGAAATTCCACAAAAGGGCCAACAAACGCAATCTTCTGCGCAGACGGACCAAGGAAGCCTACCGGCTGCAAAAAACGATTCTGACCGCCGCAAAACGCTCTTCCGGTCTTGACCTGGCCCTGATCTACTCCTCGAAAGAGATACTATCCTACAACCGCATCGAACATGCCGTGCGCCGGATTCTGGAAACGATTGCCGGGCAGATGTAAAAAGCTCTGCGCACTGCCGCTGGTGGCGGCGGTGCGCTTCTACCAACTCTGCATCTCGCCTTTCACGCCCCCGTCGTGCCGATTTACGCCCACCTGCTCGCAATATGCGCTGGAAGCGCTGCGCAAATACGGTCCGCTCAAAGGCGGCTGGCTTGCCCTGCGGCGCCTCGCCCGCTGCCACCCGTGGGGCGGGAGCGGCTACGACCCGGTGCCGTAGCGGAAGATGTCAGAAAGAAACGTCCCGGACGATGAGCCCGGGACTTGTCATTCGCAGCGGCCGCTGCAATGCTCGGAAAGGGTTTCGCACTCGATGGTGACGTGATCGATCTCCGCCTCGGCCAACAACTCCTTCAACCGGGGCTTGACGCACACCAACAGACACGGATCGGAAATCACGACGTGCGCCGTCAAGGCGTTTTCGGTGGTGCTGAGCGCCCAAACGTGGATGTGGTGTACCGACTCGACGCCCTCGACGGCCAACATGCGCCGCTCGAGCTCGGCGATGTCGATGCCGCGGGGCACGCCGTCCAACGACAACCTGAGGCTGTCGCGGGTCAGCGACCATGCCGAAGCCACGATGACCGCGGCGACCACCAGACCCACGATGGGGTCGACGATGGTGCATCCGGTCCACGAAATCACCAGACCCGAGACCAGCACGCCCACCGAAACCAATGCGTCGGCGGCCATGTGCAGGCAGGCGCCCTTGATATTGAGGTCGCGCTTGCGGTCCTTCATGAAGAGCCAGGCGGTGGCTCCGTTGACCAACACGCCGATGCCGGCCGTCCAGGCGATGACGCCGCCGGGAATGGGGACAGGATGGACCATGCGGCGGATGCTCTCGGCGACGATGACCCCGACGGCGATCAGCAGCAGCAACGAATTGAAAAGCGAAATGAGGACCGTACTTTTCTTGTATCCATAGGTATAATGCGCCCTGGGCTGCATCTGCGCCAGGCGGAAAGCCAGCATGGCCAACAAAAGGCTTGCGACATCGGAGAGATTATGGCCTGCATCGGACAACAGCCCCATGGAACCGTACCACATGCCGGCAAGAAACTCCACGACGACGAACGCCACGTTCAACGCGATGCCGATGAGGAAAGCACGGTTGAGCGACGAGATCCGATGGTGATGGTGGCGACGATGGGCGGAAGCGGTCATGCGGAGGGGTCGGAGATGGAATCCTTGATTTCGGAAAGTTCGACGAGCTTGTTGACGATGGCATAGATCGTCAGGCCCGCCGCCGAATGGATCTGCAATTTCGATGCAATATTGCGCCGATGGGTGATGACCGTATGCGTAGAGATGCAGAGCTCATCGGCGATCTCCTTGTTGGTCAGACCCTTGACCACGCAGACGATGATTTCGCGCTCGCGGGCGCTCAACGGCTCCTGCCGCACCTCCGCCGACCCGTCGGCAGCCAACCGCTCGACGGCGGGAATGAACAGCTCGTTCTC
This sequence comes from Bacteroidales bacterium, assembly GCA_910575495.1. Classification (GTDB taxonomy): domain Bacteria; phylum Bacteroidota; class Bacteroidia; order Bacteroidales; family Rikenellaceae; genus Alistipes. The sequence goes on from CAJTFS010000001.1 coordinate 335,985, forward strand.
GACGGCGTTGTGCGAGGCGAGCTCCTCCTCGCAGGTGAAGATGTCGTAGAGCACGCCGTTGAGCTCGTTGGTGCCGCCCGAAGGGTAGTATTTGATGATGATGTTCTTCAACTCGCGCAGGCGCTCCTCGACCCGGTCGTGGTGACGCCGGAAAACGTCGATCGAATAATCGGCCTTCTTCTCGCCGGCGAGCAGCGACTCGACATACGGAAAGACCGACTGCTCCTCGTAGGCCATGTGACGGTCGACCTCGGCGACATACTCGTCGAAATAACGCATGATGGCGAACGACACGTCGCTGAGACTGCAATCGACGGCCCCGATCAGCTTGCGGCGGATGGCCGGCAGGCGGAAATCGAGAAAGTAGCCGTGGGAGTTGTGGAGGTAGTCCAACAGCGACCTGACGGAGACGTCGGCGGCCGAAACGTCGCTGCCGACAGGGCTGACCGAGAGGTTGACGACGGCCAGGAAAGTGGCCGTATCGACCTTGTGCTCGGCGCACACCTCGGCGACGGTCTTGTCGCCGAAACCCAGGGCGATGCCGAAACGGCTCATCACCTGCAAAACGGAATAGCGGCCGCACACGAGGTCGCACATCCGCTCGTCCGAAGAAAAACGCGAATTGTACATGGCTCCAATTTTCTTGACCGACAAAGTTAACGGGCGAAACGCAGACGGACAATACCTAAATAAAGGGATTTGCGGCCGGCGCTGAGCGAAATACGGCAATCCGGCCGTCCGAACCCGGTGCGCCGCCGACCGTCACCGCCGGCCGATGTCGACGTAGGTGGTCTGCAACATGGTGCGGCCGATGTCCAGCAGGCCCGGCGCCGTTTCATCGAGCACCCTGCCGGCCGCAGCGTCATAGACGACATGACCCGAGGCATCGACCACGCCGAAACCCTCGTTGAAAGCATAGTAGGCGAACTTGGGGAGCGCCGGCGCGAAGATGTCCTTGCTGTATTCGAAATCGTCGTGCGCAATGCCCAACTGTCCGAGCAAAGTGGCGCAGAGATCGATCTGGGAAGCATATTCGTCCACCGCACGGGGGGGGGTCGCAAGTGCCCCGCCAGTCCAGATCATGGGAATCCGGTGGCGCAAAGGCTCGTTATAGACCAATGATTTGGGATAGGGGAAGCCGTGGTCGGCGACGAGCACCACGAGGAGATCGTCCCAAGCGGGCGAAGCCTTCCAACGCTCGATCATCCGCCCGACGCACTCGTCGGTGAAAGCCATGGCGTTAAGCTCGCGGTCGGCGAATTTGTCGTAGGGAACCTCGAACGGGGCATGACTGCTCAAGGTGAGGAACCCGGCCAGGAAAGGCCGTCCGGTCTCCCGGGCCCGGTCGCACCACTCGATGACGCGGCCGCCGAACCAGTCGCACATGACGCGGTCGTCGTAACCCCATTTGGAAGTGGGGGCGTCGAACGAAAAGTCCTTCTGCCAAAACAACTCCTTCCAACCGGTGGCATACATGTAGGAGGACTGGTTGGTGAAGTTGAGATCGCCGCCGTAGACGAACCTCGTGTCGTAGCCCTCGCGGGCGAGCGAACGGGCCACGGACGGCAGGCTGCGGTTTTTGGCGGGAAGTTTCATGATCGACGCGAGGGTCTGCGCGGGAAAACCGCTCAGAATGGCCACCTCGCCGCGGTCGGTGCGGAACGAATTGGCGAAGAAGTTCTCGAACCACACGCCCTGGCTCTTGAGCCGCTGCATGGAGGGCATGACGGGACTGCCGCCGACGTCGGCATCCATGACCGTGCGGGCGAAGCTCTCGAGGATGACGATGACGACATTGGGCCGCGAAACGGCGAGAAGCCGCTCGGCCGGCACGGCGTCGGGCCGGTTGCCGCGCAGGGCATCGAAGTTGCGCGCCCGGGTCTCCTCGTCGAAAAAGGGATACTGCGAGGCGTAGTCGCTCTTGTTGCCGAGGCTGGAGAGGAACGAAAATACGGGATTGATGGCGGCATGGTTCAACACCATCTCCGTGCTGAAATAGACCTTGGAGACATTGGCCACCGAGACGTGGACGCCGCCGCGGATGGCGAGGAAATCGACCCCGGCGAAGAGGACCAGCCCCATACTCCACGGCAGGGCGGCCCGCCACGGAAGCGGCTCACCGTCGAATAGGCGTACGACCGGCCGGTAACACCCGATCATGGCGGCGGCGCAGAGGACAAAGAGGAGCGTCTGCCGAACGCCGAGCCAAAAATCGACGCTGGCCACGGCCTCGCCGGGATCGGCGAGATAGATCAAAACGGTGGAGTCGATGCGGAATCCCCAATGCTCGTAGAGCGCCAGATCGACGGCGAAGATGGCGGCCGAGACCACCGAAACGAGGGCGAAATAACCGTTCAGCAACCGACGTGCGACACACCCGGGAATCCGCACCCACAACGACGCGAAGACGAGCAGCAACGGCACGACGGTGACATAGCCCGCCACGGTGAGATCGAGCGAAAGTCCATGGAGGAAGACCAGCACCCAGTCGCGCAAGCCGAAGCCGTGCCCGAAGACGTAACTTACCAGAAAAAACGGCTTCAGCGACGCCATCAACAGGACCGTAGCGACAAAGACGGCGAAGAGGAAAAGGAGTTTGCGCTTCATTTCAGACGGGGAATGATTTCAGAGGACAGGGAATGTTTGATTAAAAATCGAGCTTTCCGATCAGGGTGCTGTCGGATTACAGCCCGGGCCGGCTGCGGGGATCGCACCTGCAATGTCCCGCAATGACAAAATATCGAGAATCCGGGTCGGAGCCTGCGGGGCCTGCCCGGCGACAGCCGGATGTTTGCCGGTTGATTAACAAACCCGCCCCTGCGCTGACGCTTTTAGCCCCTCCTCCGCTAACGGCTCAGACATCGGGGCGGAATTTTCTTTTATCAAGACAAAAAGATGTGACTTGTCATTCTGAGCGCAGCGAAGAATCCATACAAACAAAAAACAGATTCTTCGTCGCTGTGCTCCTCAGAACGACAAGGAGGGGATGCGCTCGTCTGCAATGACGGACGGGTGGCGAAAGCGGGGAGATTCGCGCGGCTGCGGCCCTTGCTATGACGGGCGCCCGAGAAAGATCCGATCCTTGATTTTCGGCTCAAATCTTCTCTCCGTAGGCCAGGTCGCCGGCATCGCCGATGCCGGGCACGATGTAGGAACGCGACGTGAGCTCCTCGTCGACGGCGGCGACCCATACGGAAGTCGACTGCCGCGGCATGTTCTTCATGACGTAGTCGACGCCTTGCTCGCTGGCGATGACGGCGGCGACATGGGTGTGGGCCGGCGTACCGCCCCGCTCGCACAAGGCGTTGTAAGCCAGAACGAGCGACGAACCGGTGGCCAACATGGGGTCGACCAGCAGGAGGGTTTTGCCCTCGAGGTCGCCGCAGGAGATATACTCGACCTTGACGGTGAACTTGCCGTCCTTGGTGCTTTTGCGGTAGGCGGAGACGAAAGCGTTCTGCGCATCGTCGAAATAATTGAGGAAACCCTGGTGGAACGGCAGCCCGGCGCGCAGGATGGTGGCGATGACGATGCGGTCGTCGATGCACTGGACGACAGCCTCGCCGAGGGGCGTTTCGACCGTACGGGGCGAATAGGAAAACTCCTTGGAGAGCTCGTAAGCCGTGATTTCGCCGATACGCTCCATGTTGCGGCGGAAACGCATCGAATCGCTCTGCACGGACTTGTCGCGGATCTGGGCGATGAACTTGTTCAGAACGGTGTTCTGCTGACTGAGGATGTGCAGTTCCATGACTATCGGAGGTTTAAGGTTTCAAAATCGGTATGCTTCGGAACGCTTCCGAGGCGGACCGTTCGGAGCGGGCGGCGTTGCGGAAACGAATCGCGAGGGCGGGGAAACGGGAGCCGGAGCAGGTCAATAAAGGAAATTGTTGAACGGGTAACGCCCGGCGTGAATCTCGCGGACCATGCCGTAGAGATCGGAGCGGAACTTCTCGATGTTGGTGCGGGTGCGGGCCGAGAGGAAGATGCAGGGCGACTCGGTCTGTGCCATCCAGCTGCGGCGCAGGTCGTCGAGCGAGAGGTTCTCGCGCGTGGCGGGCGTGAGGTCGTCCTCGTCCTTCTTGACATAGGTGTAGGCGTCGATCTTGTTGAAGACCAAAAAGACGGGCTTGTCGCCGGCGCCGATCTCCTGCAACGTCTGCTTCACGACGGCGATCTGCTCCTCGAAACGGGGATGCGAGATGTCGACGACGTGCAACAACAGGTCGGCCTCGCGGACCTCGTCGAGCGTCGACTTGAACGACTCGATGAGCTCGGTGGGGAGCTTGCGGATGAAACCGACGGTGTCGGACAAGAGGAACGGCAGGTTGTCGAAGACGACCTTGCGGACCGTGGTGTCGAGCGTGGCGAAGAGCTTGTTTTCGGCGAAGACCTCGCTTTTGGAGATGAGGTTCATCAACGTAGACTTGCCCACGTTGGTATAGCCGACCAGCGCGACACGCACCAACTGACCGCGGTTGGAACGCTGGACAGCCATCTGACGATCGATCTTCCGCAGGTCCTCCTTGAGCTTGGCGATGCGGTTGCGGATGATGCGCCGGTCGGTCTCGATCTCGCGCTCGCCGGCGCCGCCGCGCGTACCGGTGCCGCCGCGCTGCCGCTCGAGGTGGGTCCAGAGACCCGAAAGGCGGGGCAGCATGTACTCGTAATTGGCGAGCTGCACCTGCGTCTTGGCATAGGCGGTCTGGGCCCGGGACATGAAGATGTCGAGGATCAGGCGCGTGCGGTCGAGAATACGGCACGGGAGGGCCTTTTCGATGTTGCGGGTCTGCGACGGCGAGAGCTCGTCGTCGAAGATGGCGACGTCGATTTCGTTGTCGCTGCAGAAGGCCGCGATCTCCTCCAGCTTGCCGGGGCCTACGTAGATGCGCGACGAGGGCTGTGGCAACCGCTGCGTGAAGCGCCGGACGGAGCGGATGTCGGCCGTTTCGGCCAGAAACTCCAACTCGTCGAGGAACTCCTCGGTCTGGCGGGGCTCCTGCCCGTCGCGGATGACGGCTACCAACACCGCACGGACAGAATCGGCGGGAGCGAGCTCCGGATTCGTATTTTTATTCTCTTCCAAAACAATGAATATAAACGGTGGGAAACTCGGGCGGCACGAACGAAGAGCCGCAGACCCATCATAAATAAGGGTATCCGCCCGAAAGCAAGATACCCTTCATGGATCGGGATGCACACCCTACTGCTGCATGCGGAACTCCACCGGCAGGGTATACTTCACGCGCACCACCTGGTTGCGCTGCTTGCCGGGAGTCCACTTGGGCGACTTGTTGAGCACGCGCACGGCCTCCTCGGAGAGCGAACGGTCGGGAGTCTGCAGAACCTGGATGTTGGTCAGACGGCCGTCCTTCTCGATGACGAACGTGAGGGTCACACGACCCGAGATGCCGTTCTCGAGGGCGATGGTGGGGAACTTCACGTTCTCCTGCACCCACTTGCGGAAGGTGTTGAGGTCGCCGCCCTGGAATTTGGGCATGGTCTCGACGATGAGGAACGGCTGGTCGTCGATGACCTCCTCCTCCTTGATCTCGATCTCCTGGAGAATCTCGACATCCTCGTCGAACTCCGAGAAGTTCACGTCGGTGGTGATCTTGGTGTCGTTGGTCACCACTTCCAGCAGGTCGGCGATCACCTTCACCTCGACCTTCTTGGGAGGCTCGGGCGGCTTCTGGTCCTGACGCGTGATCTCGATGATCTGCTCCTCGACGATGGCGGTATTGTCGTCGATCTGGTCGATGCGGTGCTCCTTCGGCGTATAGGCGAAAGCCAGGATGACCAGCGCCAGGGAGATGACAAGGCCGATTTCGAGCAAAAGACCCCGCTTGTTCTGGAGGTCTGCCTTAGGCGATTTCTTGATTTCCATCTATGAATTATTTTAGTCGTTGTCGGTCGGCGAGACGCCCGGGAGGCGCACTACACCACAAATATATGGATAAAATTTCAAAAACAAACCGGCGCGCGGAAAAAATCTTCAACTTTTGCCTACTTTTGCAGAGGAAAAGCGATTCCCCGAACCGACGAATGGCAAACAAGGAACACCTCTACGGCCGCACGCCCGACGAACTGGCCGCCCTGTGCGGCGAACTGGGAATGCCCCGCTTCGCCGCCAAACAACTGGCGCGGTGGCTCTACGTACGCCACGAAGAAGACCCGCTGAAGATGAGCGACATAGCCGTCGCAAACCGGACGAAGCTGGCCGAGCGCTCCGCACCGGCGCTGAGCGCTCCCGTACGGGTGTCGGAGTCGGCCGACGGGACAAAAAAATACCTTTTCCTCACCCACCGGGGAGCCTACGTCGAATCGGCCTACATACCCGACAGCGACCGGGCGACGCTCTGCGTCTCGTCGCAGGCCGGATGCCGCATGGGATGCCGCTTCTGCGCGACGGGCCGCCAGGGACTGCAACACTCGCTCTCGGCGGCCGAAATACTGAACCAGATCGTCTCGCTGCCGGAACGCGACCGGCTGACGAACGTGGTGTTCATGGGCATGGGCGAACCGCTGGACAACACCGGCGAGGTGCTGCGGGCGCTGGAGATCATCACGGCGCCCTGGGGATTCGGCTGGTCGCCGACCCGCGTGACGCTCTCGACCTCGGGCGTGGTGCCGCAGCTGCGCCGGTTTCTCGAAAACTCGAAAGTGCATCTGGCCGTGAGCCTGCACAACCCTTTCAGCGAAGAACGGGCAGAAATCATGCCGGTGGAACGGGCCTGGCCCATTGCCGAGGTAGCATCGATCCTGCGCGAATACGACTTCACGCACCAGCGGCGGGTATCGTTCGAATACATCGTGATGAGCGGTCTGAACGACACGCCGCGCCACATACGCGGGCTGTGCCGGCTGCTGGACGGCATCAAGTGCCGGATCAATCTGATCCGCTTCCACAAGATACCCGGCTCGCCCTACTTTTCGCCCGACGAAGCGGCGATGATCCGCTTCCGCGACGCGCTGACGGCCCGCGGGATACAGACGACGATCCGTGTCTCGCGCGGCGAAGACATCCAGGCGGCCTGCGGCCTGCTGAGCACTTCGGAAACAGGTGAAGATTGAAAGGTGCGGAAATTGCAACGACCCGAACAAACCGAAAAACTTACGATACTATGAAAAAATGGATGCTTATGCTGGCGATGGTGCTGGCGGCCGCCGGCGCGGAAGCGCAGGTGAAATTCGAGACCAAATCGACGGATGCCGTACGCGAAATGGCGATCAAGGAAGGCAAGCTGGTCTTCATCGACCTCTATGCCTCGTGGTGCCCGCCGTGCCGGATGATGGAACGCCAGGTATTCTCGCGCAAGGATGTGGGACAATTCATGTCCGAACGCTTCGTGGCGGCGAAATATGACACCGACGAGAAGACGGGCCGCGAACTGATGAACCGCTACGGCAACGGAGCCATACCCCTCTACCTGATCTTCGACACGAAAGGCGAACTGCTGGGCCGCATACAAGGCGCCACGCCGGCCGACGAATTCATGGCAGCCATACGGAAAATCTTAAAACGGTGAAAAATGAAAGGTGAAAGGCGACCGCAAGGGAAGATTCGCGATACAATTCACTTTTTATTTTTCACCTTTCACCTTGAAGTATAGACCACTTTCTTGGTCTCGAAGAACTCCTCATCGAAGAAGCGGGAGATGTCGTAGAGGGTCCACCGCCTGCGGGTGAGGGCCAGCTCCCCGGCCAGATCGCCCCCCTTGAGATAGAGGATGCCGTTGGGCAGCGTACCGCGCTGCCCTTTTTCGATCATGTTCCACACCCAACCGACGAATTCGGGCATGGCAGTGACGGCGCGCGAAACAACATAGTCGAAGCGCTCGCCGAGCGTCTCGACGCGCGCACAGCGCGGTGTCAGATTGTCGAGCCCGAGCCCAGCGGAGACACCCTCGACGACGGTGATTTTCTTGCGGATGGAGTCGACGGAGGTGAAATGCGCCTCGGGAAAGAGGATTGCGAGGGGCACCGAAGGGAAACCGCCGCCGCAACCGACATCGAGAACACGGGCGCCGGGCTCGAAGCTGCACACCTTGGCGATGGCCAGCGAATGGAGGACATGACGCAGGTAGAGCTGGTCGAAATCCTTGCGCGAAACGACGTTGATCTTGGCGTTCCAATCGGCATAGAGGTCCCGCAACGCGGCGAAGCGCCGCTGCTGCTCGGGGTTGAGGTCGGGAAAGTATTTGAGAATCGAATCCATCTATTTGAAGTGAAAAGTGAAAGGTTAAAAGTGAATAACCGTTTTCGGTAAGCTGAGCGCTGAGCCGAACCTGTTCGGGCTATGCCGAAGCGCGAAAAAGGTGCATGCTGATGAACCTTTTCGGCAAGCCGAGCGCAGAGCCAAGCTTGCTTGAGCTATACCGAGGCGAGAAAAGGTGCAAGAATTTGAACGTTTTGTCCCGACAGATTCTTCGTTGCCTGCCGGCTCCTCAGAATGACAGCTCCGACATTGGTGTTGACGCGTCACCTTCGGGATACCTCTCGATTTTCACCTTTCAATTTTGTAGCTGTCCCACTTGGCCAGGAGCGCGCGGAAATCGTCGGGCAGGTTGCTTTCGAAACGGATCTCGGCGCGGGTCGAAGGATGCACGAAGCCGAGCGACTGGGCATGGAGCGCGTGGCGCGGCATGACCTCGAAACAATTCTCGACGAACTGCCGGTATTTGGCGAACGTGGTGCCCTTGAGGATGCGGTCGCCGCCGTAGCGGGCGTCGTTGAAGAGCGGATGACCCTGCCAGGCCATGTGGACGCGTATCTGGTGGGTGCGCCCCGTTTCGAGACGGCATTCGACGAGGGTGACGTAGCCGTAACGCTTCAGCACGCGCCAATGGGTCACGGCATGCTTGCCGTCGGAGCCGTCCTCGAAGACATACATTTTCTGCCGCTCGCGGGGGCTGCGCCCGATGTTGCCGACGATGGTTCCCTCGTCGTCGGGGAAGTCGCCCCAGACCAAGGCCACGTAACGCCGGTAGATGGAGTGGTCGAAGAACTGCTTGGCCAGCCGGGCGTGGGCCTGCTCGTTCTTGGCGATGACCAGCAGCCCGGAAGTGTCCTTGTCGATGCGGTGGACGAGTCCGGCGCGCATCTCGCCGCTGTCGGCGATCTCGGTGCCCCGGAGATGGTGGGCCAGCGCATTGACCAGCGTACCCGACCAGTTGCCCACGCCGGGGTGGACGACCATGCCGGCCTGCTTGTTGACCAGCAGCAGGTCGTCGTCCTCGTAGGGAATCTCCAGGGGAATCGCCTCGGGATGGATCTCGTTGTCGCGGCGCGGATAAGGCAGGACGATCTGCACCCGGTCGAGCGGCTTGACCTTGTAACTCGACTTGGCAGGCACGCCGTTGACCAGAATGTTGCCGCTGTCGGCCGCCGCCTGGATGCGGTTGCGCGAACAATGCTCCATGCGCGCCACGAGGAACTTGTCGAGCCGCAACAAGGTCTGTCCCTTGTCGGCCACGACGGAGAAGTGCTCGTAGAGCCCTCCCTGCTCGCCCTCCTCGTCCGGGAAGGCGGCGGAATCGTCGACGAACTCCTCGTCGGGAAAACCGGTATGGCGGGAGTCGGTCATCAGTCGAAGAAACCGGGGTCGTTGTCCTCAGCGGCGCGAGCCGACGGCTCACCGTCGGATGCAGCGGGTTCCTGCTCCTGCAACTGGCGCTCGCGGAACGCCTCCTCGGCCAACTTCTCGGCCTCCGTGCGGCGAGCGGCGATTTTCTTGGCATCGAGCGTCAGCTGCAAGTCGACCTTGGCGCCCAGAACGGCCCGCCGCTCGGCGGCAGGACGCTGCATGTAGACGAAAGCCTCCTTCTGGTTGAAGAGGTCGATGCCGCTGTCGAAAGCCACCTTGCCGATGTTGAGCCCCGATTCCCAAAGGCGGCTCTTGGCCTCCTTGAGCGAAAGTCCGATGACCTGCGGCACGACGGTGGTGCCGTGACCCGGCTGGACACCCACGCAGAGCTTGACGCCCGAGCCCATCTCGGCCTCGATGCGGGTGGAAGGGGTGATCTGCCGGTCGCCGACATACTGGTCGAGCACGTAGTTGGTGGCCATGTCGGAACGATAGACCAGCTCGGCGATCTCGAGTCCGGCGATTTCGAGCATGTTCTTGGCCTGGCGGAGCGAACGATGGGCGACATAAGGCACGGGGACCATCTTCTGGCGGAACGAATTGATGGTGATGTAGACCGTACGCCCGGGTTTCACCTCGACACCCCCGCGGGGCAGCTGCTCGAGGACGATGCCGCCCTGGTAGGCCGGGACGAACAACGAATCGTTGATCTGCAGCTTGAGGTCGTTCTCGCGGGCCAGCCGCTGTGCGTCGCGCAGAGCGACACCCGAGAAATCGGGCACCGTGCGCCGTGCGTGGTGGCGCGTGCCGATCTGCATGACGACGTGGGCGACGACGGCCAGGCCGATGATGATGGCCGCGATGAGCAGCAGGTTGTAGACCAGGGGATAACTGCGAAGCCGGTCGAGCCGGGAACTCTTTTTCTTCATTGCTTTCGGATTATTTGGGGGCCTTCCGGTAGAGATAGACCGCTATGAACAAGTAGATGATGTTGGGCAGCCACACGGCCAGCCACGGAGGCAGCGAACCGCTCTTGGCGAACTCCTCGAAGAAGCGGTTGAAGAGGATGTAGGAGAAACAGAGCGCCGTGCCGATGCCGATGTGGAGCCCGGTGCCGCCGCGCACCTTGCGCGACGAGAGCGAGACGCCGATGAGGGTGAGGATGAACGTGGAAAGCGGATAGGCGTAACGGGCATGACGCTCGACCTCGATGAGGTTGATTTCATCGGAACCCTTGGCCCGCTGCTGGGCGAGGAAGCGGTTCAGCTCGGCGATGTTCATGGTGTGGATGAGCGCGTTGATGCGCCCCAGCTCGGCGACCTCGAGGTTGATGAGGGTGTCGAGGTTGCGGTACTGCCCGAAAGTCTCGACACCCAGCGAATCGAACTCGCGGCGGGTATAGCGCGGAGCGGTCCAGCGCTTGGTTTCGGGATCGAACCGGATGTCGGAAGCCTCGAGCGAACGGACCAGCGACCCGTCGCGGTACTCTTCGAGGACGAAGAACGAAGCCTGGTGCGACGCGTCGCGGTAGCCGCGGATGTAGGCGAAGGTGCCGGGCTCGATCTGCCGGTAGATGTGGCGGTCGTACTGGGTGTTCTGCTTGCGCTTGATGTACTGCGACTCGAAAGCCACGATCTTGCGCTGCGAAATGGGAATCAGCCACAAGTTGAGCGTGAGCGACAACCCTCCGATGATCAGCGCCCCGAGGAAATAGGGCCACATGAGCCTCCGGAACGACATGCCGCCCGAGAGCATGGCCACGATCTCGGTCTGGTAGGCCATCTTGGAGGTGAAGAAGATGCAGGCGATGAAGGTGAACAGGCCGCTGAACTGGTTGATGAAAAAAGGGATGAAGTTGAGGTAATAATCGAAAATCACCTCGCGCAGCGGAGCGTGCAGCTCGGTGAAGTCGTCGATCTTCTCCACGTAGTCGAAGAGCACGACCACGACGATGATCATCGCGATGGCGAAGAAGTAGGTGGAGAGGAACTTGCCCAGTATGTAGCGGTCGAGAATCTTGAATCCCGGGAAACGGAGTTTCATGCTTGGCTCAGAGTCTACGTTGGAGTTTGACCGTCATCGTCTCCTTCCACGCCGCGAAGTCGCCCGCCGCGATGTGCTCGCGGGCCATGCCGACCAGACGCAGGTAGAAAGCGATGTTGTGCAGCGAGGCGATCTCGGCGGCCAGCATCTCGCCGCAGACGCAGAGGTGGTGGAGGTAGGCCTTGGAATAGAGCGTGTCGACAAAAGCCGTACCCTCGGGATCGACGGGCGAAAAGTCGTCCTCCCACTTCTTGTTGCGGATGTTGATGATGCCCTCGGCGGTGAAGAGCTGGCCGTTGCGGCCGTTGCGCGTGGGCATGACGCAGTCGAACATGTCGACGCCGCGCGCGATGCCCTCGAGGATGTTGACGGGAGTGCCGACGCCCATGAGATAACGGGGACGCTCCTGCGGCAGGATGGCGTTGACGACCTCGATCATCTCGTACATGGTTTCGGTGGGCTCGCCGACGGCCAGGCCGCCGATGGCGTAACCGTCGGCGTTGTACTGCAAGACATTTTCGGCCGCGCGAGCGCGAAGGTCGGGGTAGGTACACCCCTGCACGATGGGAAAAAGCGCCTGGTAATGACCGTACTTGGGCGAAGTCTGCGCGTAGCGGCCGAAGCAGCGGTCGAGCCACCGCTCGGTGAGGTCGAGCGAACGGGCGGCATAGTCGCGGGGCGCGTCGCCGGGCGGGCACTCGTCGAAAGCCATCATGATGTCGGCGCCGATGGTGCGCTCGGTGTCGATGACACTTTCGGGCGTGAAGAGATGTTTCGACCCGTCGATGTGCGAACGGAAATGGCACCCCTCCTCCTTGAGCTTGCGGCAGGCGGCGAGCGAAAAGACCTGGAACCCGCCGCTGTCGGTGAGCATCGGACCCTCCCAGGTGGAGAAACGGTGGACGCCCCCGGCCTGCTCGATGATCCGCATGCCGGGCCGCAGGTAGAGGTGGTAGGTGTTGGCCAGAATGATCTGCGCCCGGGCTTCGTCGCGCACGTCGCGGTGGAAGATGCCCTTGACCGTGGCGGCCGTGCCCACGGGCATGAAGATGGGCGTGCGGACGACCCCGTGGTCGGTTTCCAGCAATCCGGCCCGCGCCTGCGAAGCGGGGTCCTTATGTTCGAGCGTGAATTTCATGGCAGCATTCTCTGTCGGTAGGGGTTCCGGGCATCGGGCGGCGCCGCCGGAGCAGGGAGCGCCGGCACTTCCCGCCGGCGGCCGTTCCGTATGGCCGCTCCCGGCCACCGGCCGCGGAAACCGGAACCGGATAATCCGTGCAAAAATAGGGAAAATAATTGTGAATTATGAATTTTGAATTCTGAATTGTTTTGTACCTTTGCGCATATTTCGATCCTATGGAATTCTTCGAATCTTTGGCACATAGCTTCCTGACCGCCTACGGCTGGGAGGGAACGGCGCTGGCAGGAGTGCTGCTGACGCTGCTGGGCGTGCAGCTCTACTACTATATTTTTGTCTACGGACGCATTCCCAGCTACAAGAACAACCGCCGGCCGGAGATACTCCACGCCGATCCTCCGGTGTCGGTGATTCTTCCGCTTTTTGCCGAAGACTACATGTTCGTCGAAGAACGCCTGCCGCTCGTGCTGGCCCAGAACTACCCCAAGTTCGAAGTGGTGATCGTATATGTGGGCGCCGACTCCGACTTCTACGAAGACCTGGCGCGGCTGAAACAATCGTTCCCGCAGATCACGACGACGAAGATACACCTCAACCCGCGCTTCCCCATCTCGCGCAAGATGGCTCTCAACGTAGGCATCAAGTCGGCGCACTACGAACACCTGATCTTCACCTCGACGGACGCCTGTCCGCAGACGGACAAGTGGCTGTCGCTGATGGCCAAAGGATTCCGGCGCGGCGAGATCGTCATCGGATACTGCAGCCTGGAACACAAAAAGGGCCCGGGCAACTACCTGATGCGCACATGGCGCATGATGCACGCGGCCGAATGGCTGGGACGGGCCGTGCGGCGCCGCCCCTACCGCGGCATGCTGCAGAACTTCGGATTCACCAAGCAGCTCTACTTCGGAGCCAACGGCTTCACGCACCTGAACATGAACATCGGCGAAGACGACCTCTTCCTGCAGAAAGTCATGACGCGCGACAACGTGAGCGTCATCCTTTCGCCGCGCGCCACGCTGCGCGAAAAGACCTGGGGCGGCCTGGGCTGGGGAGTGAGCCAGCTGCGCTACTTCGGCTCGGCGTTCCGCTACTACCCGCGCGGAGCCCGCAACTATGTACAATGGGAGATCGGCTCGCGCATGCTGTTCTTCCTGGCGGCCCTCTGCGCACTGGCGGTCATGCCGCCCGAATACCGGATAGTCACGGCGGTGCTGATGCTGGTGCGCTACCTTGTCGTGGTGCTGCAGGTACGCCGCATAGCCAACCGGCTGGGCGAACGCGGCATTTCGTGGTGCTACTGGCTCTACGACCTGCTGAGCATGCCCGGCGCGCTGCTGCTGAGCTGCATCCAGCTGCGCAAAGACGAGCGCGTATGGAGATAGCCGACTACATCGTGGCCGACGACCGGCGCCTGGCGGCCCTGGCGCTCGACGGCGACGATGCGGCGTTCGAATATCTTTTCGACCGCTACAACGAAGCCATACGCCGGCTGTTCGTCCAACGCATGGGCGGCTCGGGCGATGCGGACGACCTGCTGCAGGAGACCTTCATCAAGGTCTACATCAACCTGCACCGCTACAACCCCGACTACACTTTCGGCCAATGGGTCTACACCATCGCCCGCAACACGTTCGTAGACTATGTACGCCGCCGGCAGGACGACCTGCCCATCGACGAACGCTATGCGACGCCGGTCTCCAGCGCCCCCACCCCGGAAGAGAGCGTCATCAACCTGCAGCAACGCACGCAGATCGAACACTACCTCGACCGCCTGCCCGCCGGCTACCGGCAGCTGATCGTGATGCGTTTCTTCGACGAATACTCCTACGAAGAGATCGCCGCCAAACTCGGTCTGCCGCTGGGGACGGTGAAAACCCGGATCCACCGTGCCCGCGAACGGATGTGCCGGCTGATTGCCAAGGGAGAAGAGAGATAGCAATCCGTCATTCACAATCGAGAATTCAAAATTCACAATTAAAAATCGGACACATGCAGGTTCGGGACGCATCTGCGACACGATAATGCGCCTCCAGGAAAAATCCTGAATGCTGAATTGCGAATTTTGCATTGAAGAAAATGTTTCTGCCGACGACCATAAAGGAGATGCGGGCCCGGGGATGGGACCAGGCGGACGTAATTCTGTTTACGGGCGACGCCTACATCGACCACCCCGCATTCGGCGCGGCGGTGATCGGCCGTCTGCTGGAAGCCGAAGGATACCGGGTGGCGATCGTACCCCAGCCCAACTGGCGCGACGACCTGCGCGACTTCACGAAACTGGGCGCTCCGCGGCTCTTTTTCGGCGTGACGGCCGGGGCGATGGACTCGATGGTCAACCACTACACGGCCAACCTGCGCCTGCGCCACGACGACGCCTACACGCCGGGCGGCAAGGCGGGATTCCGGCCGGACCATGCGGTGACGGTCTACGCACAGATACTCAAACGACTATATCCCCACGTACCGGTGGTGGCGGGCGGCATCGAAGCCTCGCTGCGACGGCTGACCCACTACGACTACTGGAGCGACGCGCTGAAACCCTCGATTCTGGCGGAGTCGGGCGCCGACCTGCTGATCTACGGCATGGGCGAGGGGGTGATCCAGCGGGTGGCCAAAGCGCTGCGCAACGGCTACAACGCCAAGCTGCTGCGCAAAATCCGCCAGGTAGCCTTCCTTTCCGACGAAAGCTATGTTGCACGGCTCGACCCGGCGACGACGATACGCCTGCACAGTTATGAGGAATGCTGTGCGGACAAACGGGCGTTCGGCGAAAACTTCACGGTCGAAGAGACGCAGAGCAACCTGCCGGAACCCGAAGCGACGCTGGTGGAACGGGTGGGCGACCGCTATGTGGTGGTGACGCCGCCCGACGCGACGCTGACGACCGAAGAACTCGACCATACGTACGATCTGCCTTACGAACGGGCACCCCACCCGCGCTACGCGGGCAAGGGCGACATTCCGGCGTGGGAGATGATCAAACACTCGATCAACATCCACCGGGGCTGCTTCGGCGGCTGTGCGTTCTGCACGATCTCGGCCCATCAGGGCAAGTTCGTCCATTCGCGCAGCGAACGCTCGATACTGGCCGAAGCGGAGCGGATCACGAAGATGCCGGGATTCAAGGGGTATCTGTCGGACGTAGGAGGCCCCTCGGCCAACATGTACCGCATGGGCGGCCGCGACCGCGAACTATGCCGCAAATGCCGCCGTGCATCGTGTCTGCATCCGGCCAAATGCCCCAATCTGAACAACGACCACCGGCCCGTACTGGACCTCTATGCCAAGATCCGCGCCGTGAAAGGAATCAAGAAAGCCTTCATCGGCAGCGGCATCCGCTACGACCTGTTCGACGACTCGCCCTACCTGGCGACGGTGCTCAGGCACCACACGTCGGGCCGGCTGAAAGTGGCGCCCGAACACACGGAAGAACGGGTGCTGAAACTGATGCGCAAACCGCCGTTCGCGATGTTCGAACGGCTCAACGCCGACTTCCGCCGCATCTGCGGAGAGGAGCGGCTGCCCTACCAACTGATCCCCTACTTCATTTCATCGCATCCGGGCTGCACCGAACACGACATGCGGGCGCTGTCGGAAAAGGTGCTGGGCAAGCTCCACTTTACGCTGGAACAGGTGCAGGACCTGACGCCGACGCCGATGACCCTCTCGTCGGTGATGTTCTACACGGGAGAGAACCCCTACACGCACGAAAAAGTCTACGTAGCCCGCTCGCAGGAAGAAAAACGCAGACAGAAAGGCTACTTCTTCAAGGTGAAAGGTAGAAGGTGAAAGGCAACAAGTCCGTTCCGGAATACTTGTCCGCCGAATGCTCCTCTGCTGTTTTTTGCGGTTTTCGAGGTTGCGCGGGCCGCAACCCCTCCCTGGCAGAATCTTGTTTTGAATCCCTGTTCTTAGCAGCGCAGACTTATGTCCCCGTGCGCAATTACAAAGCCCCGCCAAAAGCGGGGCTTTGTACCTTTCACCTTTCACTTCTCACCTTGTCAGAACATGGGCTTCAACACCCCGAACAAGAGGCATGCGATCGCGAACGTGACGACGATGTTGAACGTCTGCGCACCGAGAAACGCCCACAAGACGTTGCGGTTCTCCCGGGAGACGATCTCCTTGAGGCGCGTATCGAGACCGATGCAAACGAAAGCCAGCGAGAAAAAGAGCGTGGAAAACATCTTGGCGACGCCGGGCTCGACGAGCTTGCCTTTGGCCGAAAGCGTGAAGAGACCGCCCGACTGGCAAAGGCTGAAAAGGAGCGAAGCGGCGACGAAACCGATGATGAACTTGGGGAACTTCTCCCACACGATGCCCAACGACGGGCGCCCGGCGGCGCTCTTTCCGCTGCGGGCGGAGAGGTAGAGCGCGATGAAGAAAGCCACGACGCCGATCAGAACGTTTTGGGCAGCCTTGATGATGACGGCATGCTGGTTGGCGACCTCGCCGACGATGGTGCTCGATGCGGCGACACCCGACGTGGTGTCGATGGTGCCGCCGATCCAGGCGCCGGCGACCTCCTGCAAGGTCTGCGGATCGGAAAAGAGGAGCGGAAGCACGGTGCGGGCCAACCACGGCATGAGGTAGATCATGGGCACGACGACGATGAGCACGAGCGAGACGATGTAGGAGAGCTTCCGGTCATCGCCGCCGGCCACGCGCGCAGCGGTGATGCACGCCGAGACGCCGCAGATCGAGACCCCGGAAGAAAGCACCATGGCCGACCGCTCGTCGACCCCGGACCGGCGCGAGAGCCAGAAAGCGAAGAACCAAACGACGGCGACGACGAAGCAAGCCTGCAGGAGCCCGAAAACGCCCGACTTCATGACGTCGGAAAAGAGAATGGTGGCGCCCAGGCAGACGACGCCGATCTTGATGTAGAACTCGCCCTGGACGGCGGGCTTCAACCAATCGGGCAGGTGCCACAGATTGCGGATCAACAACCCGAAAAGCACCGAGAAAAAGACCGACTCGAAGCCGTAATAGGCGACCTGTGGAATCTTGGCGACGAGCTGCGCGAGGAGTGAGACGGCGAAAACGAAGACGAACGAGAGCAGGAGTCCCTTCATGGGGCGGCGCAGCAGCCAGGAACCGGCGTAGAGCACGACGAGGCAGATGGCGAAGAGCAACGCGATGTTGTACCATGCGACGGAACCGACGAGGGTCGACGGCACGGAAGGCAGCTCCTTGGGGATGAAGATCGCCAGCAGGAGCAGCGGAACGGAGACCCAGACGACGACCCAGTCCTCGGTCCGGAGTTTTTGGAATAAGTTTTTCATGATCGATCGATTGTATCGTTGACGGACGGCATGATGAAGTCAGCACATCGTGCCGAGGAATAAAGCGATGTTCGGAAAGACGGTTTTCAATTATTCAACCTGAATATACGGTCTCACGTAGCCGCAGCGGCCCGAAAAGCTCTGCGAAAAGAGAAAGAGCCGCCAACCGGCTTTCACTTTTGACCTTCTACTTTTCACCCCATCAGAACATGCCGGTGAACATCAGCGTCACGACGTTGCGGTCGGGACCGAGCCCGGATGCGTAATCCTCGTAGGTGTAGTCGAGCTGGCACAGCAGGTATTTGACGGGAGTCCACGACAAGCCCACGGTGACGTTGGACTGCCGGGTGGCGGAACGGCGGTCGCAATCGAGCGTGAAGCGCTCGAAACGGGCAGCCGGCATCAGACCGGGTCGGACGCGCCATCCGGCCATGAGGTACCATCCGTCGCTCTTCATGTTGCGAACGGGATCGGACATGCCGGTGATGCCGCCCATCCATTCGCCGCGGACGACGACGGGACCGCGGTCGTAACAGGCACCGGCGGCGTAACGCTCGCGTTTGAGATACGAAGCACCATACTCGCCCCGATACCAGGAACCCGACACGGCCAGCCCGCGGACGGGTTTGAGCGTGAGACGCGCGACGAAATCCTTGGACTTGTTCTTGTCGCGGGTGTTGATGCCCTCGCCGTTGAAGAGACCCAGATCGTAGTTGACGATGCTGTAGCCGTCGCGCGCGAAGAAGCCGCCGTAGATCATGGCACCCAGGTCGCGCCCTGTGGCGGAGAGACCGCAGACGTCGCTGAGGCCCATCAACCGCTGCAAGACGAGGGGATACTCGGTGAATTCGAGACGGGTGGGCGAATAATCGGTGTTTTCGATCGAAAAGGGAACCTTGTACTGGCCGACCTTGACGTTGAGCTGCCCGAAAGGCCGGTACTGGACGTAAGCGTCGACCAACTGCGGCTTGCAGAACTCGATCTGGATGCGGTAGTCGAGTTTCGGGACGATGTCGCCGGCAATCGAAAGACGCACGCGCCGCAGAAAGAAGGACGACGAATTATCGGCATACTGATAGCCGGTCTGCACGTAACCGGAGAAACGGGGCAGGCGGGCGACGATCTTCTGCCACGCGGCACTTTTGGTTTCGAGCGAGTCGATCCGCGAAACGGCGCACTGCGAAACGGCGGGCGGAACCGTATCGGCAAGGGAAGCCCGGGTGCGGGCCTGCGCGAAGCTGCCGAGGCACAAAAAGGCGACAAGGAGGAGTCTCTTCATGCGGTGTAAGGGGTTGGGGGTAGAAGGTCGAAATGCGTGATTATTCGCGAAAATACATAAAATCGCGAAAAAGGGAGCAAACGGAAAGGAAAAAGTTCAACGCTTATCCGCAAAACAGCCCCAGAATGAATCTTCGGCTCATCGAACCGTGCGGGCCGCAGACTCTGCCGGCGGCAATCGGCAAACGTGCCCCGCAGGCTGCGACGGCAAACGGCTATTGCAAAGAGCTTCTTTGCGGACAAGCATAATTCGTGCGTGCACTTTTCACCTTTCACTTTTCGCCTTTCCCCATGCTAAAAGACTTCCCGGAGGATGCGCACCGACTGCACGGCGCTGATGGCATCGAGGTGGTAGCCGAAGTAGACGAGCATGGCGTTGAGAAACTCGACGCGCTGGCTGCGGTTGAGCCCGATGTCGGAGAGAAGCCGGACGTCGCAGGCCATCAGGTCGCGGAGGATGGCGGAACACTCGCGCGACATGACGCCCGTATGGGCGGGCTGCACGGGCGTGTAGAGCCCTTCGCGGATGTCGAACCAGGCGCCGGGGACATAGTCGTTGCCGGGACAGAAGCCGAGAAAGCGGCTGAGATGCGCCAGAAACCAGAGATGGAAGTTGGCGACGCCCTCCTGCATGGCATCGAGCGCGCCGACGCACCCCCACACGAAGTCGAAAAGCGGCTCGTTGGGCTCGCTTTCGCGCACGAGACGGTAGAGCACCTCGGCCATGAACAAGGCCATGGTCGACTTGCGGACGTCGAACGGCAAGCCCTGCAAGGGAAAGGCGGCGCGGACCTCGCGGAAACGGTGCATCTGCTGTTTCGACGACTCGAGGCCCTCGAACTCGACAGGGAACATGGGCTGGAAAAGCGCAAGCTTGGAACCGCGGCCGGTACGGCTGCGGACCCCCTGCACCATGTAGCTGCGGCGTCCGCCGACGTCGGTAAGGAGGTAGGCGACCAAGGATGAATCGCCGTATTTGAGCGTATGGAGAACGACTCCGCGCCCCTTGTAGGACTTCATTTGCGGACGTGGACCATCATCCAGCCCTCGCGCGACGCAGTGGCGACGCGGTGCAGCCCCTCGGCTTCGGCCGCAGCGACGACGGCCGGGACATCGGCCTCGAGGAAGCCGCTCATGAGCAGATCGCCGCCCGGCAGGAGCGCGGCGCTGTAAGCCTTCATGTCGCGGAGCAGGATGTTGCGGTTGATGTTGGCGAGGATGAAGTCGTAGGAGCGGCCGGCGATGCGCGCGACGTCGCCCAACATCGGCTCGACGGACCCGGCGACCCCGTTGGCGGCGATGTTCTCGCGGCAGTTGGCATCGGCCCAGTCGTCGATGTCGACGGCGTCGACATGCGCGGCGCCGCAGCGGACGGCGACGATGGAGAGGACGCCGGTGCCGCTGCCCATGTCGAGTCCGCGGCGCCCGGCGACGCCGAGATCGAGCACGGCGCGGGCCATCAGCCAGGTGGTGGCGTGCTGACCGGTGCCGAACGACATTTTGGGCATGACGACGATCTCCGTTTCACCGGCCGGGGCGGGCTCGTGGAAAGGTGCGCGGATGCGCAGGCGCCCCTCGATGTCGGTGGCGGGAAAATGCTGCTCCCAGAGGGCGTTCCAATTCTGCGACTCGATGGAGATGTAACGCCCCGACACCCCGTAGCGGGCCAGCAGGGCGTCGACCTCGGACTTGCAGTCGGCCAGGCGCTCCTGGGGAACGTAGGCCTTGAGAACGCCGGAGTCGGTCTCGAAACTTTCGAACGGGAAATCGGCCAGCTCGGCGGTGAGAATCTCGGCCTGCGCCTCGTCGGCGACGGGGATGTTCAATGCGACAAAATCCATGACAAGTAGGTTGGGGATTATGGGTTTCTGATCCGGAAATCTGGCTAACGCAGCGACCGGATCGTCTCTTTCAAGGCGGCGCGCTGGACCGGTGAGGTGCCATACTCGACCTGCGCGACGATGCCCTCCTTGTCGACGACGACGGTGAGGGGATAACCGTTCGGCCCGACGAACTCGCGGAACTGCGTGTCGCCGACGAGGGCAATCCAGTTGAAGCCCTGCTTTTCGAGCACAGGCCGGGCGCGCCCGGCGTCCTCGTAGGTCGAAGAAAAGAACATCACGTCGGGCATCTCGTCCTTCCAGCGGGACAACTCCGGCATCTCGGCCCGGCAGGGGCCGCAGCCGGTGAACCACAGATTGAGCACCATGACCTTCCCGGCGACGTCGGCACCGGTCCAGGTCCGGCCGTCGATGTCGGTGGCGGAAAAGTCGGGGAACCGGCTCCCCGCTTCCAAAAGGGGTTTGCGGGCGAAAGAGAGCGAGGTGCCCCTGCCCTGGGCTTTCGCCTCGTCGTACTGCGCCAAAAGCGATGCACCCTCGGGAATCTGCCCGGCCGGCACCGCATACTGCAAGGCTGCGTCGGGCAGCGGCTCGGAGAGCTCGAAACCCACGGCCGACGCTCCGGAAGGAGTCGTCAGCAAGTGCATTTTGGTTATCTTGTCTGTCGCGACGGGCATTTCATGGAAGAAACGACCGTCGATGACGATGATTTTCCGGGGCCGGGAAGCCGGCTGGGCATGCACGGAAGCGACAGACAAAAAGAACGCGCAAACGGCAAGGAAAAAGCGAACGGGTGTCATGGCTGCGGGATACGATGATTGGGCACGGTAAAGATAGGGATTTTTCGCCTAAGGACAAGATGCGGACTGCAATTTGCGCAGCAGAGGCATGACCTGCGCCTGCGGAACCCGAAAAACGGCTTGCGGGACAACGCGGAATCTCCCGGCGTGAAACATTATGTAAAATTTTGTAACTTCGCCGGCGACAACGCACCGGGCGAAGCCCGGAAAAACCGTGCAGCGATGGCCGAAAACACGAAAAAATGGGAAGACGCGGGACGCCGCTACCGCACCCACATCAAACTGGAAAAACGACTCTCGGACAACACCGTGGAGTCGTACATGCGCGATCTGCGCCAGTTCGCCCACTTCATCCTGCGCCAATGGGACGTGGCGCCCCACAAGGTGGAACGCGAAATGATCCAACGCTACCTGGGGCTGCTCTACGAACGAGGACGCGAAAAGACCTCGCAGGCCCGCCAGCTGAGCGGCATACGGAGCTTCTACAACTTCCTGCTGCTGGAAGAGAAGATCGAGACCTCGCCGGCGGAGTACATCGACGCACCGAAATTCGGACGCCACCTGCCTGACATACTGACGACCGCGGAGATCGACCGCATCATCGGCACCATCGACCGCTCGACGCCCAAGGGACGCCGCGACAGCGCGATGCTGGAAGTGCTCTACTCGTGCGGACTGCGCGTCTCGGAACTGACGTCGCTGCGGATGTCGGACCTCTTTTTCGGCGAAGGCTACATACGGGTCATCGGCAAGGGCGACAAACAACGGCTGGTGCCGGTGAGCACGACGGCGCGCGACCGCATCCAATGCTGGCTGGACGACCGCCGCACGATGGACGCTACGGGCCGCGACAACGAAATCGTCTTTCTGAACAACCGCGGGGGACAACTCACGCGCGTGATGGTCTTCACGATCATCAAGGAAGCGGTACGCCGGGCGGGAATTGACAAACGGATCAGCCCCCACACCTTCCGCCACTCCTTTGCGACGCATCTGCTGGAAGGGGGCGCGAGCATCCGCCAGGTGCAGGAGATGCTGGGCCACGAGAGCATTCTGACGACGGAAATCTACACCCACCTGGACAACGACCACCTGCGCCGCACGGTGGAAGAACACCTGCCGCGGAATCTGTGAATCCGTGAATTCCCGGCGCTCGGAAAACCGCGCATACGAACCGGATTCACACCTTTTCGATCCGGGCCGAAGGAAGAAGCCGCAAGACAGCATAGTCCAATCCGGAGATGAGGACCGGGATACCGCGGCCGGGGGTAATGACGGCGGGCAGCGACTCGGAAAGCGGCGTATCGGCCGGCAATGCGGCGAAAGCCGCGCGGAACTCGACGGGAAAATCGGGCACGAACAATCCGGAGCGGAACTCGACGAAAGGCAGGCGGTCGGGATCGGGGCACGACACGACCGAAAGCACCCTCCCGCGGGAGTCGATCTCGACGAGGGGATGGCGGACGATGCCCGCAGGCGACCAGAACAAGTTAGAGGCTATCCTTCTGTGCGGCACGGAAAAACTCATCGGCGAAGATACGAAGATCGAGCTGCCGCTCGTAGAGCAGGTCGACGGCCTCGGCCTTTTCGGGGGTGTGCTCGACCTTGAAGTTGCGGACGGTGACGGAGGGAGTCTGCGGCCGGCCGGTGAAGGAGTAGAACTCGATGCAGAGGCGCCGGTGGCCGGAATCGGCCTTGAACCGGTGGGAGATGTAACCCTCGCTGCGGCGCCGCAGGATGATGTTGTAGTTCTGGCTCTGCGTTCCGTCGGCCGACTCGAGCCACATGCGCGAACGGGGCGCGTCGGCGGTATTGCGATCGAGCGAATCGACCAGGTAGGTAAGCTGCACGTCGTAGGCGCCGGGGACTACGTCGAACGCGAAACGAAGCTGCGACGTATCGGCGAGCGAACGCACGCGGATCAACGAATCGGCGCGGACGGTGCGCCGTGCGGTACGCAACGCCACATTGTCGATGGTATCGAGGATGGCGACCTCGCGGCTATAGTCTTTGCCCTCGGCGTCGAGCATGGTGATGGCGCGCTCGACGACGTTGCCCAAACGGGCGCTCTTGCGCTTGGAGAAGTTGCCGATGGTGTACTGCACATCCTGCGTGGTGTAACCGTAGCGGGCGAAGATGGGCTCGTAGACGTTGAGCGAATCGGCCGTGGGATTGCGGCCGCCGAGGTAGGCGTTGGCCAGAAAGGCATCGTGGAAGATGAGGGCCAATTCGTCGTCGGGGATGATCGTATGGTGGGAGCACGCGAACGAACACAAGGCGAACGAGACACACGCGAAGAAACGGAAGAACGGTTTCATGATCGGGAATTCTTTTTTATCATGCTGCGCACGGTGATGTTGGAAAGCAGGAACGCCACAAGGGCGAAAGCGGCCGTGACGACGATGAGATCGGAGAAACGGAACTCGACGGGATAACTATCGGTGAGGAAAGTGCCGGCCGGCATCCGGATGAAGCCGAAATGCTGCTGAGCGAGGCTGGCGCCGACACCGAGAACGAGGCCGACCGAAGCACCGGCCAGACAGATCACCAACCCCTCGGCGCGGAAGACGGCGCGGACGAACGACCGGTCGGCGCCCAGGGCGGCAAGGGTCCGCATATCGTCGCGTTTGTCGACGATGAGCATGGCCAGCGCCCCCACGACGGAAAACGACGCGACAGTGAGGACCAACAAAGCGATGAAGAAGATACCCCACTTTTCGTAAGTCATGATGCGATAGAACGAAGCGCGCATTTCGGCCTGCGAACGGACACGGAATCCGTCGCCGGCGATCTGCCCGACGGCCTCCCGTACGCGCTCAAGATCGGCCTCCGGAGAGAGGCTGAAAGCGACGGCCGAGACACGGCCGGGATGGGAAAAGAGCTCCTGCGCCAGGCGGAGCGACGTGAGGACATAGGTGCGCTCGCTCTCGAGATCGGCCGTGAAAAGACCGCTGACGGGCACCGAACGCCGGGTATAGTTGGCGACGGGCAACAAGGAAGAGAACGAACCGCGCCGGAGGGCGTAGAGGTTGACGTCGGCGTCGGCCAGCGACCGGATGCCCAACAGATAGGAAGCCGAACGCCCGACGAGCAACCGATCGAGGTCGCCGACGCGGACGACGGGATAGCCGGCGACGACATGCTGCCGGAGTGGGAAGATGTCGCCGTAACGGTCGTCGACACCGCGCAGGAGGGCCGTAGTCTGCCGCCCGTTGTGCTCCAACAAGACGCTCTGCTCGAGAAAGAACGACCGGGCGTCGACGCCCGGGATGCGGGCGAGGGCGGCGGTATCGAGGGCTGCGACGTCGAAAGTCTGACCCTCGGCGGGCGAGAGCGTGAGATCGGCGTCGAAAGCGGAACAATTGAGCTTGACAAGGGATTCGAACCCGTTGAAAACCGACAGAAGGATGATCATCGCCGCGACGGGAACCGCGACGGCGACGACGCTCAACCCGGAGATGAGGTTGATGACCGAACGCGACGCGGACGAGAAGAAGTAACGACGGGCGAAGAAGAAAGCGAGCATGGTTTTCAATGCAGGGTGCGGAATTCGGGATTCGCGATTCCGAGGAACCGACGGGCGACCGATGTTGCCGGCTCCGAAGGCGGACCTCGAATCGGGAACTATCGTTTGAGCGCCTGGTCGATCTGCTCGATGTACTCGAGCGAATCGTCGAGGAAGAACTGGATTTCGGGCACGCTCTTCAACTGGTTGCGGATACGCTGGCCCAGGGCGCGGCGCACGAACCAGTTGTTATGCTCCAACTCCTTCATGAGCTCCTCGCTGCGCTCGAAGGGAAAGACGCTGACGTAGATCTTGGCATAGCCGAAGTCGGGCGAGACGCGCACGGCGGTGACGGTGACCAACATGCCGCGGACGATGGCGGCACCCTCCTTCTGGAAGATCTCGGCCACGTCCTTCTGTATCTGCTTGGCGATTTTCTGCTGACGGGTATTTTCCATGGTTGAACGATTTACAATTCGTATTTGAAGACTTCGCGGTTCCTCTCGCGCTTGGGGCGCGGCTTCCACGACTCGAAACCTGTGCGGTTGAAACGGTAGCTTACACCGAAACCGATATTGAGGTTGTCGAGCGGCGACCGCAGCGGCGTGTTGCGGAACGGATTCTCGGAGCCGTCGGTGAGGTTGTCGGCATAACGCGTGCGGTTGCGCAACAGATCGGAAAAGCCGAAGTAATAACGCACGCGGAAATTGAGCTCGAAGCGGCTGACGAGGATCGCCACGCCGCCGCCGCCGGCCAGGCCGTAGCCCCAACGGTTGTCGCGGGCGAGGTGGAACCGATAATCGCCGTGCCAGTCCTCCTTGCCCTGCTCGCGGGCGAGCTCGTTCTCATAGGTGGAGGAAAAATTGTAGGAGAAGGTAGCCGCAGCCTCAAGGTAGACGCGCAAGTGCTTTTTGGCCACATAGACGTGTGGCTGCCACACGACGGGCAGGACCACGGAATTGACCCGGCGCCGGTAATAGAGGTAATCGGCCTTGTCGTCGACCAGCGACGCGTTGACGGCATGGGAGAATCCCAGCTGCAAGAACTCGAGGTCGACGCCGAAGCCGCCCACGACGCGCTGGGGGCCGTAGTAACGCCACGAAAGACCGGCGTTGTACATGCCCCACATGGCGCGGCTCTCCTGCCGGGGCTCGAACCGGCCGCTGCCCATGCCGTAACCGGCCAAGGCGCCGAACGTATGCTGTGCACCGGCCGACTGCCAAGCGAAGCAAGCGGCAAGGAGGCAGAACGCCGACCGGAAGAGATGTACTGTTTTCATGATGATTAACGCATAGGGTTGAACATCGAACCCGAACGGCCGCCGAAGCCGCCCGGACTGCCGGACGAACTCTGCCGGTCGCGCGAATCGTTCTGCCGGGGGCCCTCCTTGGCGCGCTTCTCCTCCTCGCGCCGCAGGCGCCGGAGCTCGCGCTCGTCGAGCAGGCGCGAAAGCGACTCCATGGTCACGGGAGCGAAGATGCGGTTCATGTCCATCTCGAACTCGAAATCCCAGTTGGCTTTGGTGGAAAAGGTCTCCTCGCCCTCGTCGTTGACGAACATCTCGGTGCGCTCGGGCTGACGCCGGAGCACCACGTCGCCGGTATCCCATTTGCCGTTGCGGTTGGCGTCCTCGATGATGCGGAAACGGATCTCGCCGGGCGCCACGTAGTTGAAACGCACGCTGCCGCTGCCGACATCGCGGCGCTCCTGCTTGAGCGCACCGCTGCCGTCGAGGAGCTGGACGATGTAACGCATGCTGTCGCGCGCCTTGACATTGACGATGACCGTGGCATGCTTCTCGGGAGCGAGGACGGTATACTTGCCGACGATCGAATCGTTGGTGAATCCGGCGATGTCGGTGATGGCCCCGGCGGGAATGGTGAGGGTATACTTGCCGTCGGGTTTCCAGGGTGCGCGCAGGTACCAACGCCGCAAGAGAGCCGTATCGCGGACGAGGCGGACGGGCAGGTCCTCGACGGAGTTGTCGGGCGACGTGACGGTGAGGAGCAAAGCGGCCGAATCGACGCGGGCCAGAGGATAATCGAAGTCGACGGCGAGGTGGTTTTCGGGGTTGACCTCGCCCGAAAGGGGAAGCTTGAACCCGAAAAGGCTGGGCTTCCTGGGCTCGATCCACTCCTCGCCCGCCTCCTCGGCCTTGCGCCGGTCGCGCTCGAGTTTTTCGCGCTCGCGCTGCTGCTCCTTGGTCTCGACCATGCGCCAGGGGAGCTTCAACGGCTCGGTGACGCGCTGCAGGACGTTGACCGAATCGTGCTTGAAGTAAGTGACGGAACCGCGGATGGTGTCGGGCAGCTGTGCGGAAGGAACGGTGAACCAGACGGCCAACGTATCGCGCCCGACGGTCTGCGGATCGATGATGAACCCGTCGTCGGGGATACCCTCGAAGCGGATGGAATCGATCTGCGGGCGGGCGGCGGAGAAATAGAGCATGGCCTTGTGCTGCTGGGGCCGCTCGCTCTGCGAAAGGACCTGGCGCCGGAAGGCGCGGTCGGTGAACATGCGCAGGTAGAGTTGCGGCTCGGCGGAGACGTACTGCCGGAGCGAATCGTACCAGATGGCGAAATCGGGCATCCTGGCGGGGTTGAACGCACCCTCGAGGAACCCGACCCGGTCGGTGCCGGGCTCGTACATCTGATTGTCGTTGACATCCTTGACGGCGTAGACGCGGTAAGGGATGGGCTTGAGGTTCTGCGCGATGAAGACACCGTTGTTCTCGGCCCGCGCGATGACGGCGGGCTTATACTTGAAGATGGTGGAATCGTACTCGGCGACGTTCCCGACGGAATCGGCCGGGAAGAACCAGATGAAACTTTTGGAGACGGAATCGGCCTTGTAGGCATCGGCCGTATAACCCGACATGATCATGGAATCGATCTCGGGGCCCGTGGAGAAGACGTAGCGCATGGAGTGCAGCGGGTTGCCCTCGTTGTTGTCGCGCAGGGCGCTGCCGAAGTTGAGCGCATAGGTAGTATTGGGCAGGAGCGTGTCGCGCAACTGGATCATGATCCCCCTGCCGCGGACGGAGAGGGTGGGTTTCTTCTTCATCTGCGGCGAGGTGAAGAACTCCTTCTGCTGGTCCTTGAGCTGGACGAACTCGTCGAACTCGATGTAGATGCGGCCGTGGCCGGTCGTGGGCCGGTCGGTGGAGAAGTTGTCGGGCGTCATGCCGACGATGACGGGAGGCAGCGAATCGCGCGGACCGCCCGTGGGGACCATGGTGCTGGCGCACCGGCAGAAAAACGCCGAAGCGAAGAAAAGAGCGACGAGAAGACGCGAAACGGCGCGGATATGCTTGCAGGAACTATTCATCGTTGGTATCGGTTGTATTCTCCTCCGCAGCAGGCGCATAACGCTCGTCGACGAAGCACCAGCCCTCCTCCTGCGCGATCCACCGCTCCTGCCAGGGACGGAAGAGAACGGCGAAGGCGGGATCGGGGGCGGAGAAGTCGATCCCGACTTTGGTATAAGCGTAGATGCGGTCGGAACGGTCGACGGCCACCAACATGACGGGGGTAGCCGAGATCTCCAGGCCGTAGACATCGCTGTCGGCGACCTGGTAACCGGGAAAATCGGGCGAAGTGCGGGTGACGCCGGAAGTCTTGGAAGTGATGATGCCCTCGGCGGCGTGCTCGTAGGAGGCGATGCGCCACTCGGTGGTGTCGACGGCATAGGCGTAGACCTTGCACGACTCGATCGGACCGGGCTCGGCCCCCTGGGATGCCTGCGCACGGACCTCGACGGAACAATCGACCCAAGACGGCTCGACGTAGAAATCGTTGAAGAAAAGCCAGTTGCCGTACTTATAGGACTTGCCCTGCTTCCAAGGCTGGAAAACGAGCGAGACGGACAACAAAGGCAAATTGACGGGCAGCTGCTGGCGCGTATAGGCGTAGAGCTTGTCGACGGGGTCGACGACGACGACCATCTGCCATTCGCGGGCAAGGTCGAGCCGGATCTGCCCGCTGTCGTCGTAAGGTACCGACGAAGCGACGGGCACGGAGAGCTTCTGAGCGGGATTGCTGCGCGAAGTGATGATGCCGGCCAAGGCGTCGTCGTAGGAAGCGACGGTCCACAAAGCCGTATCGGCGTCGAAAGCATAGGCTACGGCACCGGAGACGACGGAAGGGACGCGGTCGTCGGGCGTGGCCTCGCGCAGGGGCTTGACGACGTAGACGGTGCGGAAAGCCACCTCCTTGAAACAAGAAACGACGAAAAGGAGGGCGACGCACGAAAAGACGAGATGACCTATTCTTCGCATGGCTTCTGAGATTGAGTGGCGCGCAAGGCGTCGAGCAACTGGCCGACGGTGAGACCCGAAACGGGATGGCGCCGCTCGCGGACGATCTCGCAGAGGGGCACCAGGGCGAACTCGCGCTCGGCCAGGCGGGGATGGGGCACGGTGAGCTGCTCGCTCTCGATGACCCGGTCGTCGTAGAAGATGATGTCGATGTCGATGGGACGCGACGCATAGCGCATGCCGGCAGAGGCTTTTTCGAGCGTCTCGGCGGCGCGGTTGCGCCCCAACTCGCGCTCGATGGAGCGGATGGCGTCGAGGACCTCCTCGGGCGAGAGGTCGGTGGAGACCTCGAGGGCCTGGTTGGAGAAACGCTCGGAAGCCTCGAAACCCCACGGCTCGCTCTCGTAACGGTGCGAACAACGCAGGACGGCGCCGATGCGGGAATTGATCAGCTGCTGGGCGCTGCGAAGCGTTTGCCGGACGTCGCCGAGGTTGCCGCCGGCGAGGAGAATGACGCGTGCCATGCTACAGATGCTTTATGAGTTTGCTCACCGCGAGGGCGAAATGGGTGAAGACGATGGTGGGATTGCCGTTCTGGGCGATCTGCGCGGCGGCCGACTCGATCTGCGCAACGAGCGCCTCGATGTTGCCCGAATCGACGAAAGGTGCGAACTTCGAACAGAAAGCGAGCTCCTCGCCCCAGAGGTAACCGATCTCGGGGATGCCGGCGTGGAGCATGTAACTTTCGCGCAGGAGCCGGGCGGCGTCGAGCAGGAAAGCACGCTGCTGCTCGCGGGAGAGCTGTGCGGCCTCCTCGGCCCAGCCGATGAGCTCGAGGTGCTTGTCGTTGTAGCTCAACCGCATGAGGTTGCAGAAAAACTGGAAATTCTCGCGGCGCAAGGCGTCGCTCTCGCCGGCGGCGAGGTGCTGCAACTCGGGGAAGCTGCCCCCGGCAAGCCGCGCCATGTTGCGGGCCTGGAGGGGGTCGGAGATACCGCTGTCGATGGCGACGCGCTCGAGGACCTCGGGAGCGATGCGCGGCACGGCGACCTCCTGCGTACGGGAGATGATGGTGGGCAGAAGCCGGTCGGGCCGCTCGGAGACGAGGATGAAGAGGGTGCGCTCCCAAGGCTCCTCGAGGATTTTGAGGATCTTGTTGGCGGCCTCCTCGTTCATGGCCTCGGGAAGCCACACGAGCATGATCTTGTAATCGGCCTCGAAGCTCTTGAAGGAGAGTTTGCGGATGATCTCGTCGGCCTCGCGGGCGGAAATCATGCCCTTGAGGGTTTTGCCCAGATCGAGGCGGTCGTACCAATCCTGCGGAGAGACGTAGCCCCGGCGCTCGGCGAACAACTGCCGGAAAAGGGACATGAACTCGTCGCTGAGCATCACTTCGCCGGACTTTTTACCCTGCTTGTTGACGGGAAAGACGAGATGGAAATCGGGATGGGCCAGAGCCTCGATCTGCTTGCAGTCGGGGCACTCGCCGCACGAATCGCCGTTGAGACGGTGGCGGCAGCAGAGATACTGCACGTAAGCGACGGCCAACGCCAGAGCCCCGGCTCCGGCGCTGCCGGAAAAGAGCTGGGCATGGCTGATGCGGCCGGTATCGACCGACTGCGCCAGATGCCGCTTCAACTCCTCCTGTCCTATGATGTCAGCGAAACGCACGATTGTCTACTTTTTTCGGAGTGCCGCCCGCAACAACGCCCCGACGTCGATCCGCTCGCGGCGGACGAGGTAGAAGGCATAGGCTGCAAACAACACGATATTGAACGCATAACCCGCGAACGCATTATCGACGCAGCGGGACAAAAATTCGGCCATGAAAAAGACCCCGAGGGCGAGAACGACGAACTCGCCGATGCGGCCCCACGGGTAGGGCGTGGGAAAGAAACGCCGGTTGAGCCACCACGAAACGGCGACCATGACGGACTCGCTGACCAAGCGGGCCCAGGCGGCGCCGAAGTAACCCCACACGGGGATGAACCACCATCCGGAAACGAGCATGGCGGCCAAACCGGCGCCCGTAACGACGATGGCCAGCGACGTACGCTCCTCGCGCTTGTACCAGAACGAGAGGTTGAGCCACACGCCGGCGAGGATGTTGGCGCCGAGGACGACGGGGAGGATGTGGATGCCCTCGCGGAAGTCGCGCCCGACGATCAGAGCGAAGAAGTCGCGGAAGAGGGCGATGCCCAGGAAGATGAGCATCGACGCCATGACGTAGTACTTCAGAGCGGCGGCGTTCATCTCGACGAAGTCGGACTTGCGGAAATTGGAGAGGAAGAACGGTTCGGCGGCGAGGCGGTACATCTGGTAGAAGAGCATCATGACGACGGCGATCTTGGTGATGGCGCCGTAGACGCCCAACTGCGCCATGGCCCCGGCGGGAACGAGGTATTTGATGAGCTGACGGTCGATGAACTCGTTGGCTGTGCCGGCAAGCCCACCGACGAGCAACGGAAGGGAATAGACGAAGACGGCGGCGAGCAACGCCCGGTCGATGTGCGGAACGGTGCGGTCGACGGTGGAGAGGATAAGGAGCCAGGTAACGGCGCTGGCGATGAGGTTGGCGACGAAGACCCACCCGACGCCGAAGTCGGAAGCGAAAAGACCCGCGATGCCGAAAGCAAAGGCGAGCGCGACGTTCAGAACGACGTTGAGCGCCTTGAACCCGACGAACGTGAGCGACCGTCCCTGCTCGCGCAAGCGGGAGAAGGGGATGCAGGCCCAGACGTCGAAGAGGACGATCAGAGCTACCAACACGACGTAGGCGGGATGGGCGGCGTAGGCCTCGCCCATGGCCCGGGCGACGGGCATGCGGAAAAAGATGATGGCTCCGCAAAACAATGCAGCGGCCAACGATGTGACGCCCCACGTAGTGGCGAAAAGGCGCCGTTTGGCGGCGATCACATCGCCCCCGGCCTGGTCGGCCTTGGCGGAAAAACGGAAGTAGCTGGACTCCATGCCCATCGTAAGGAGCGTGAGAGCCAGCGGGATAAGGGCGTAGATGTCGGTGACGATGCCGTAGGTCTCCTGCCCGAAGATACGGGTATAGTAGGGCGTGAGCAGGTAGCTGAGGAACCTGACCACGATGGTGCTGATGCCGTAGACGGCGGTCTGTTTGGCCAACTTTTCGAGCATGGAACGACGTTAACCTGACAAAGATACGAATAAGCGAGGGCAAAAGCAAGCTTGCTTGCATTTTGCCGAGCGGGAGTATCTTGGGCGAAGCCAAAGATACGAATAAGCCGAGAACAAAAACCTGCTTGCTTGCATTTTGCCGAGCGGGAGTATTATCGGCGCAAGCCAAAGATTGTGCAAGGTGAGGGCATAGCCAAAGTTATTTGAGCTATGCCGAACCGAAGCCCATCTTCTTTAAAGATACGAATAAGCCGAGAACAAAAACCTGCTTGCTTGCATTTTGCCGAGCGGGAGTATCTTCGGCGCAAGCCAGAGTTCGGATAGCCGCACAGAATGGCAAAGCGAACAAAAACACCCGGAAGATTCTTCGCTGCCGCTCAGAAAGACAAAACGGCCCCTTGCCCCGGTCAGAGCCACTTCTTGAAACGGAAGTACCAGATGGTGAGCCCCGAACAGAAGATCATGAGCCCGATGGCGAAGAAATAACCGACGGGGAGGACCCACCCGTTGGGCAAGGTGAAATGCCAGTCGAGCTCGGGCATGTACTTGAAATTCATGCCGTAGATCGACGCGATGAGGGTGGCGGGCAGGAAGATGACGGCGGCGACGGAAAAAATCTTGACGATCTCGTTCTGCTCGATGTTGATCAGACCCAGAGCGGCGTCCTGGATATAGTCGAGACGCTGGAACGAGAAATCGGCGTGGTTGATGAGCGAATTGACGTCCTTGATCATCAACTGGAGGCGGGGGTAGATGTCGTTGGGGAATCGCTCGGAACGCAGGATGCCGGACAAGACGCGCTGGCGGTCGAAAATGTTCTCGCGCAACGACATGGTGCTCTCCTGCAAGGCGCTGATGCGGTGCAGGACCTCCTTGTCGATGGTATCCTCGGAGTTGATGGCCTTGGAGAGCGCGGCGACCTGCTTGGAAACCAGCTCGACCATATCGGCATCGAAGTCGATGCGCACCTCCAACAACGAGATGAAGAGGTGGTAACCGGTCGAATAACTGCGGTAGTTCATCTGGAGCCGCTTTTCGGTCTCGCGGAACGTACGCGACTCGGCCCCGCGGACCGAGACGAGGACGCCCTCGTTGGAGATGATGAACGAAACGGGCTCGACGACGAACGAATCGCCGGTAGGAACGAAGAAATTGGAGTTGGAGATGATGGCGGTCTCGCTCTCGGAATATTTGGACGTGGACTCGATCTCCTCGACCTGCTGTTTGGTCTGGAGGCTAATCTCCATGAAGTTCTCGACGGCTTTCTGCTCCTTGATGGTGGGGAGGAGCATGTCGATCCAGAGGATGTCGTCGTAACCGAGCTCGTCGAAGAGCTTGGTGTCGGCGTTACGGATGATCTTGTTGTACTGCTTGAGGTAGATGGTAATCATGGGTGACTCGCTGAAAGATTGGAGAATCCGTGGGCTGCGGGAACGGGCGGAACGACCGCCGGACTCTTCAGCCGGGATTGACCCTGGGAGCCACCTTGATTCCGGTGTTCCAAAACTTGCGGGAAGCCTGCCGCTTCTGACAATCGAAGACGAAGCCGTCGGCAGCGCGGCGACGGACGGAACGGGAAGAAAAAACCGGAAGTGAAGACGAGGAAGACCCGGCGCGCGGACAGCATGCCGCACGCTTCGCACTAAGGAAGCACTCCGCACCGGAAAACGGCGCGGCGACTATAGGCAGGACTATGACCATCGTCCATGAGGTAAACTGAAAGTTGGTTCGTGACGCAAAGTTATACAAAAATCGGTAGTTTTTTACACGCCGTGCGCGAAAAAGGCGCCGAAAACTTGACAAGGGGGCTCGTGCAGACCTATATTTGCCCTACGATTCGCCACCGACGGCTTGCATCGAAGCAAGTTATCAACAACAAATCAAGGCTGGCTCTCAGCCGAATGCAAATCTTATCGACCATTATCAACAGATTTTCGACCGGTTTATCGACAACCGATCCATGCGACGGACCGACGGCTGCACCGAAAATGAAAATGTCTCCGGAGAAGAGGGAAAGACTCCCGGGCCGGGTGCGTGCATGCGAAGAAAAGGCAACTTCTGCGCAGATGCTTGGACGCAGCGCACGGAGAGAGCATGCGAGCGATGCGTAGAATTCAGCGCCCCCATGTAGTCCGAACCGAACCATAGCGAACCCACCTGGAAATGATCGGGAGTAAGTGAGGACGCCGACCAACTGTGTCCACCTGTGCCGTCGCCGACCAACTCTCCCGTCTCCCGGTAGCGGTAGCCCGTAGCAGGCGCTGTGAAGCAATCGCTAATAGGAATGCGGCGGAGGGTGCGAACAATGGTTTTTACTGCGAATGTTAATGCAGTCACCTCGTACGGAATGTCGGGCGCAGCCTGCGGGGCACGCTTGCGGGCCTCCGCTGCGGGAGGCTGCGGCCCGCACGGCTCGAAGAGCCGAACAACGGCGACTGCAAATCGTTCGCCCGGACCGGCTGCGATCGTCCCACCTCGACAACCCTACTTTGTCATTCTGAACGAAGTGAAGAATCTTTTCCCTTGCGAACCAAAGGCCGCGGACGGACTATGCCGAGCAAGGAGGAGAACGACAAACGAAGTGCAGTCAAGAATCTGTCTACGTATACTTTTATACAGATTCTTCGTCGCTCTGCTCCTCAGAATGACAAACTACTGAATTGTTCGCAAACTCCGCGGCAGACTGGAATATGCAACTGGCGGCAACGCGGAAAGGATGGAGGGAAAAGATGTTCGGGGCGGTCGCGGCTTGCAGAGATAAACACCGGCTTCAGCCGTGCGAGCCGAAGCCCCGCCCTGCGGAGGCTCGCAAACACTCGCCCCGCTGGCTTCGGCACGAGAACACCTCCCGTACCTCTGTCAAAACCGATAAAACCAGCTGTCAAACAACCGCAAACGAACAACGAATTTCTTTTAATCCTCCCGCGCCATTACGCCGCCAGCGGACTGCTGAATCTACATGCACCACACTGGTACAAGCCGTAGCCTGCACCACTCCGGGTGTGAAGTTGCCTTTGCAAAAGTAAAGGTGAGAGGTGAAAAGTGAAAGGTTCTGTGTACAAAACTTTCTTCGGGCAGCTCACGCAAAGCGCAATCCCCGCAGCCGCCCCGAAAATGATACGCAACAAAGCGAGCGGAAAGACTGCAAGAAAACGGCAACAAGAAGTCTCAGATATTTTGAACGCAACTAAGAATCCGCAAAAGAAACTTGAAATCATAGATTCTTCGTCGTTGCACTCCTCAGAATGACAAAACAAACAATTGCCTCTCGAATGTCATTCTTAACGAAATGAACCGTCACTCCGAATGACACGCTTTTGTCATATTGAGCGTAGCGAAACATCCGTCCAACTACCACTCACCGATATACGAAAAAATTCTTCGTCGCTGCGCTCCTCGGGATGACAGAAACAATTGCAAGAACAAAGGGTCGTCTTAATGTAATTCCTTTTTCATCGGGACAGCTGGGGAAGAAAGAGCCCACGGCGTAACCCTCTTCGAAAACGCTGTACGGGCGGGGCAAAAACATCGACCATTCAAATCATAAAACAACATGCTGACGATAACAAAACAACCGACGCTCAACGCGGCGGGAGGGGGCGAAGCGGAATATCGCATCGAAACGGACCGGAAAGAGACACTGAACGTGAAGGTAACGGATGCGGAGACGAACGCCCTGCTGGGAACCAAGCGCTACGCGGAAGTGACGGAAGCGACGGTGGATGCGGCGCCGATCGTGAACCGGCACCTGCATTTCGCTCCGGAGACGGGTCCTACGGGATTTCTGCCGGCGAAAGACCGCCGGCACGAAGTCAAGGTGAAGGTGGAGACGGCGGACGCGACAGCGACATCGGGCACCTGCGTCTACCACGCCGGTGAAAAAGCGCTGACGGCATCGGGACTGCTGACGACGATGCCCCTGCAGCGACTCATCGCACCGGGCGAATGCGACGAAGTGACCATGCTGACGATCGACACGCCGTGGATGACGGTGCGGGCGGCGGGACCCGGCGGAACGAAAGAACGCAACTACTCGACGCGCAACACGGTGGTGCAGGTGTTCCGGCTGAACACGGCGGACTTTCCGGGAGCGGAGCGCATCACGCTGACCACGGGAGAGGGGCAGACGGTGGAATACACGGTGATCGCATCGCCGAAAGGCGCGCGGCGCATCGCATGGCGCAGCCGTGCGGGGTCGCTGGAACACTACACCTTCCCGACGGAAGCGGTAAGCGTGGCGGAAACGAAAAAGACGCGCGTACGCAACGCACAGGGAACGGGCACGCTGACCGAAGAACGGCGCCGCCGGACGCTCCTGCGGTCGGCCTACGAGACGCGGGAGGTGCTGGAAGCGCTGGCGGAGATAATCGCAGCGCCGCAGGTGTGGCTGGCGGAAGCGGACGGCTACGTACCGGTGGAGGTGCTAACGAACGAAGCGACGGTACATCGCCACGGCACGATGAGCCTGCTGGAACTGGAAATCGGAACGGAGCTATGGAAACGGAACTGAAGATAGACGGCCGCCGATGCGACCTGGAGGACGAGACGCTGGCCGTACCGGGATACGCGGCGCAAAAAACACGCGACCCGGAAGCCTGCCGGGAAGGGCGGAAAATGCAGGTGCGGATTCCGCCGACACCGCAGAACACGGAACTGCTGGGCGCACCGTGCGACCCCCACACGGGAACGCGATTCAACCATGCGCGCCACACGGCGGAAGTATCGGCCGCCGGGACGGTGCTGCTGGCGGGAACGGCACGCCTGCTGAAAGCCTCGGACGAAGGGTACACGCTGGAGATACGCGAAGGCGGTGCCGGCTGGGCGGAGCAGGCGGCCCGGCGGATGTTCAACACGCTGGGGATCGACTACCGGGCGGGACTCACGGCCGACACGGTGCGCAAGAGCTGGACGGACGCCGCGCCGGTGAAGTTTTTCCCGATCCACCGCGACGAATATCCCCGGCAGAGCAACGGCCAGGACCTGCTGACGGCCGAACGGGTGCTGACGGTGGACGACTACCACCCGTTCCTGCATGTGGCGACGCTGGTGGAGAAGATCTTCGAAGAAGCGGGCTACACGCTCGAAAGCGACTTCATGAAGACGCCCGAATTCCGCGAACTCTACATGAGCGGCGCCTATCCGTCGCACGACACGACGGGCGCGCAGGCCCGGATGGGCTTCCACGCGCGGAGGACTAGCCCGGCAACGGCGACGGCGAGTCCGGCAGGCATGGTCTACGCCGATCCGAAATCCACGACGCACACGGTGGGCAACATTGTGGATACGGCGACGCCGCTGACCCCGGATGCGGACGGAGAGACGATACCGGACCTCTACAACAACGGCGGAACGTTCGGCGTGGAAAACGGCATGATCCGCTTCGCGCCTCCGACGCGGGTGAGCGTCGGATTCGAATACTACCTGAGATACACGACCGACCACCGGATACTGGACCGCACGCGGCTGCGGGGATTCGACTCGGTCTACCTGGGGCCCGGTTCGGAACTGCGCTTCACGCTGGCGAACCGCTATACGGACCGCCGGCCGGAGATGGAGGGGAACCGCACCTACCTGGCGGTCGTGTTCGACCACACGGCGGGAAGCCAATATCGTCTGACGTGCATGCGGGGCGGAGCGCCCGGATGGCCCTGGGCGACCTTCGAGGGCCGCTCGGCGAAGGTGACGACCCCGGCGTCGGGCAATCCGACGGAGCCGCAGCTGTGGATCATGCGCAACGGAGTATGGGAACGCTACGCCGGCGACTGGGCGCTCTACGACGGACACCTCGAAGAGACGGGCCGCACGACGGTGGAGCTGCGCATGCGGACGGCGACGGAAGAAGTGCTGCCGACGCAACCGAAATACTTCTATGCGATCCATTTTTTCGGCGCGGAGGGAGGCATGTCGCTGACGCTGCACAAGGAGTGCTCGCTGCGGGTGGATTTCCGTTCGGGACCGGGCTACGGGGCGTGGCTGACCTTCGCGGACGTGGCGCAACACCGCATCCGGCAGGCGGAACTGCTCAAGGCGCTGGCCCATATGTACAACCTGCGCTTCTACACCGACGAAGCGATCCGCAAGGTGTACGTCGAACCGGCGGACGCCTTCTACGGCAAAGGCCCCGAAGCCGACTGGCGGACGAAGAACGACCCGTCGGAACCGGTGGAGCTGGAAGACCGGGCACTGGAGATACACGAAGAACGCACGCGGTGCTACCAGGAAGGAGACGGCGCGGTGAAACGCTACGAAAGCGAACACGAAACGGAATTCGGCGCCTGGACGGTGCGGACGGAGAACCGGGCGGCGAAGATGGGCGACGAAAGAGTGTGCAACCCGCTATTCGCGCCGACGATCGACAGCACGGGCCACTACCGCAACGCCCCCTCGGCGCGCCTGCTGCAAGTTGGTGACCGCGACTCGGCCACCGAAGAAGAGACGAACTTCACACCCCGCATCGTACGCTATGCCGGAATGCACCCGCTGCCGGAGGGCGAACGCTGGGGCTATCCGACCAATGCGGCGGAATACCCGCTGGCGGCCTTCCACTACGAAGGCGACGAGACGACGCCGGCCTTCACGCTCTGCTTCGAAGACCGCGACGGCGCGGCGGGGCTGCACCGCTATCATGACCGCCAGACGGCAGAAGAGGCGACGCGCGAAAAGATCACGATGTCGCTGCGGCTGGCCCCCGACGAATTCGCGGCCCTGCTGGTCCCGGGAACGGGAGCGCCGGACATCCGCTCGGTTTTCCGGCTGGAAACGGGCGGCGAAACGGTGCGGGCGACGCTCGAGACCATCGAAACCTACGACCCGGAGCGGAACTCGGCACACTGCGTCTTCCTGCGCAGGCGGGAAGACGAATAAATACACAATTCACAAACCCCAAAAACCTAAAAAAAAAATTGGAAACGAACATCCGAATCGAAAACAACGCCGGAGCCTGCCACATCGACATCGAAGGCACGATCGGCGTACCCGAAACGTGGCAGTTCGACGAACCCGAACAACGGATCGCGACCTACGACCGGTTTCGTGAAGCGGTGGCACGCATCGGCGAAATCGAAGCCCCGGAAGTGGTGGTCAACATCCGCTCGACGGGCGGCGACGTGAACGACGCCCTGCTGATCCACGACGCCCTGCGCCGCATCGACGGCCGCATCACGACCCGCTGCTACGGCTACACGGCTTCGGCAGCGACGATCATCGCCCAGGCGGCGAGCGAAGGATGCCGCGAGATCTCGGCCAATGCACTCTACCTGATCCACCAGTCGAACTGCTCGACGGAAGGCAATGCGGCGGAACTGAGCGGCAAACTGGAACTGCTGCAACAGACCGACCGCCGGCTGGCGGAACTCTATGCAGCGCGTGCTGGCCGCGAAACGGCAGAATTCGAAGCGCTGATGAACGAAAACAACGGCAACGGACGCTGGCTTTCGCCGGAAGAGACCGTAGCGGCGGGACTGGCCGACACGATCATCGACGCAGGCGAAAAAGCGGCGCCGGAAAAACCGAAAAACAGCGTCCGCGGCTGGCAGCGGCTGCTGAACGCTCTGGGCATCAAGGCCGAACCGGCGGCACCCCTGTCCGAAGACCGCAACATCCTGCATTTCGACGACGACCACGCGGTGGCGCGCCGCCGCTCGGAGATTGCGGCCGCGGAAGCCTTCGACCGGACGGAACCGACCCGCACGCGATCGTGCGAGGACCCCTCCTACAGCGAAACCCTCCGCTCGGCCAACCAACTGGCCTATGCGGAAGACGCGAAGCAGTTCAGGAAGTAAGGACGGGATACCGCAACGGCCGTTCAGAACGACCGCTTCGGCCGACCGGCCGGTAAGACGCTGCGGGGGCTGAACCCCGGGAACGAACCGGTCCCGAAAGAGAGCGGAACCAGCCTTTCGCTTCCAACATTTCACCTTTCACTTTTCACTTTTAATCTTATCCATTATGAGTTTCTTGGAAAACGCCAAGCAGTACACGGGTGCCGAACTCGACACCATCTTCTTCCGACCCTTTCTGACGGGCCCCTCGGCCCAGGAACTGGGCGTACGCATCCTCTACAACCTGCCCGTACCGACGACCGTACAGCTGTGGGACGGACAGCAGAACATCCTGCAAAAGCACACGGGAAAAGGCTGGACGGGCGGCGCCTCGGCCCACAAATACCAGAAGAACATCGCGCTGAGCCGCGTGAAGGCCGAGATGGGCTTCTCGGCAGCCGACTACTTTTCGCTGGTCTACGAAAAGATCGCTGCCCGCGCCGACGTCAACATGGACGACCTGACGGGCACGGAACTCGAACAGGCCGAGACAGCGCTCTTCCGCCAGGCCGTAGCCGAAAACATCCGCGCGACGATGTGGGTGGGCGACGCGTCGGCGCCGAGCGGCTACAACACCTTCA
Source organism: Bacteroidales bacterium (assembly GCA_910575495.1). GTDB lineage: Bacteria > Bacteroidota > Bacteroidia > Bacteroidales > Rikenellaceae > Alistipes. Next base: position 377,267 of record CAJTFS010000001.1, read on the forward strand.
CGGGCTTCCTGAAGACGATCATGAACTACTCGGCGGCCGAAATCTTCCACCAGCAGACCTACACGGCGGCGACGATGACCGACCCCGAATCGGTGGTCGGACTTTTCGACTCGCTGTGGCAGAACGCCGACACGCGCATCCAGGATGCGAAGGGCGAGGGTCAGCTGGCGTTCTTCGTGACGTCGGACCTCTACTATCTCTACGAGAAGTACCTCGACTCGAAGGGTGCGGACGCCGCCTACGTCGACACGGTGAACGGCCGTCAGGGGTTGGCCTACCACGGCATCCCGGTGATCGACGTGCGTCTGGGCAACTACCTCTCGGGGAACTCGCTGCCGCAGTCGTTCTGTCTGCTGACCGACCGCCGCAACCTGGTGCTGGCGGTCAACACGGCGGACTTCCCGGGCAACGAAGTGCGCATGTGGTATAACCCCGACGAGATGGAGAACCGCCAGCGCGCCCTCTTCATGGCGGGCTGCGACATACTCGACGAAACGATGCTCTCATTCGCCTATCGCGAGTAACCGCCGTCGCCTGCGGAGGCCGCAATGCCCCCGCAGGCGACCCTGCCACCCGAAAACACGAAACGACATGCAGAAAGAACAAAGACACAGAACGACGGTGGGCATAACGGCGCGCACGGACCCCTACATGACGGTGGGCACGGGCCAGGTGCAGAACGACAAGTTCTGGCGCTGGGGCGACGACAACCTGTTCCCCTGCGCGCTGGCGCTCATGGCCCGCCGCTCGACCACCCACCGCCGCATCATCAACGACAAGGCCGACTACATCTCGGGCAAGGGGGTGGTCTGCGACGAAAACCGACCCCGGCTGAAGTCGCTGATCGAACGGGCCAATCCCCGCAACGAAACGCTGCGTCAGGTGCTGAACAAACTGGCCTTCGACAAGGCGCTCTTCGGCAACGCCTTCCTCGAAGCGGTAACCGACCCGCAGCACTCCTTCCTGGCGCTCTACCATCAGGACGCGTCGCGCTGCCGCGTAGCCCGCGACGAACGCCACATCCTGCTGCACCACGACTGGACGGCCTTCAATCCGGCCGAAGCCGAGACCCTGCCGCTCTACCCGCTCTTCGAAGAACGCCCGGACGGCACGCTGCGCACGATGATCCACTACAAGGACTACGAACCGATGTTCACCCACTACGGCGTACCGCCCTACATTGCGGGTTTCGGCGTCTCGGCCATCGCCTACAAGACCGACCGCTGGAACATCTCGCGGCTGGACAACTCGTTTCAGCTGTCGGGCGTGCTGCTGCTCGACTCGGCGGTGGACAACGAAGCGGAAGCGGAGAAGATCATGCGGCTGGCGGAACAGAAATTCGCCGGCAACCCGGGCCAGGTGATGTTCGTCATCCGCGACGGCGACGAGAACCTCAAGGACAACTCGCGCTTCATCCCGATCAGCTCGCAGAACGAAGGCGACTGGCAGGCGCTGCACCAGCAGGCCGTGAGCGACATTGTGGTGGCCCACTCGTGGTTCCGGACGCTGAGCGGACTGGACTACGGGGGCGGATTCAACGCCGACCGCATCCTGCACGAATACGAAGTGGCCCTCAACACGGTGATTCTGGGCGAACAGGCCGAACTGCTGGAACCCATCCGCGAAGCGATCGCCGCGGTGCTGGGCGAAGACGCCTCGTCGCTGGAGATCGTGAACCGCCCGCCGACGCGCTCGAAACCGATCTACATGAAGGTGTGGGAGGCGCGCAAGGCCGACGGTCTGGACTACGACCCCGAAGACGAACGGCAGCAGGCCTTCCTGTCCGAAATCACGAAGTACAACATCCGCAGCATCGAGTAAAACGCACGATTCGATATGAAAACGCTCATCACCCCATTACAAGTGCTGAAAACAGCGTTCGGCGACGGCGAAATCCTGCCGCCGGCAACGATCGCCGAAGCAGACATCGCGGCGGCCGAACAACGCTGGATCGTACCGGTCATCGGCCGCAAACTCCACGACCGGCTGCTGGCGGGCGTCTACCCCGACCTTGTCACCGACTGCCTGGCAGCCCCGACGGCGCTTTACACCCGTGCGCTGGTGCAGGCGCGCCTGGACGTCCGCACCGACCGCTTGGGCACCGCGGCCCCGAAACCGGCCAACGGCACGGCAGCCGGCGACGAAGCCCGCAGGCAGCTGCGCCGCCAACTGCTGGAAGAGGCCCGCACGCTGCTGCAACGCGCAACGGACCATCTGGCGACGAACAAAATCCGCTATCCGGAATACGTCGCCGATGAAAACCGGGCGGCCCGCTGCTCGATCGCGGGCGGCATCATCCTGCCGGACGACGGCCGCTGACCTGCCGGCACCGGCACCCCGACGGCGGCCCCGACGATCGAAGGCCGCCGTTTTTTGATGAAACAAAACTACAAAATCCAAAGACATGTCAAGAGGACTGAAAAACTGCAATCCGGGCAACATCCGCCGCTCGAGAGGACGTTACAAGGGCGAAGTCGTCCCGTCGCGCGATCCGGCCTTCAAACAATTCGAATCGCTGGCGTGGGGCTACCGGGCGATTTTCGTGCTGCTGCACACCTACCGCACGCGCCACGGCCTGCGCACCATCGCGGAGATGATCGCACGCTGGGCCCCGCCGAGCGAAAACCGCACCGACGCCTACATCCGGGCCGTATCGGACCGAACGGGCATCGGACCCCACGAACCCCTCGACACGCGCGACCGCAAGACCATGGTGCCCATCGCCGCGGCCATCTCGCGGGTGGAAAACGGCGTGGCGGCCGACATGCGCCAAGTGGAACGGGGCTGGGAGCTCTACAAGGATGCGTGATTCGCAATCATTCCACGCCCCGTCTTCCGCCCCAGAGCAGCGCGATGGGAAACGGCTCCGAATGCTCTGCTTTTTGCAGAATTCGAAAATTTTGAATTGCAAATTGTGAATTGTGAATTATTTCTTCCTATCTTTGCCCCTCGAAAACAGGCGGAAATGGGATACGGTCCGCGAGACCGTGTTGAGAACCGCCGACGGTAACAACAAAAAACAAAAAACAACATGAAAACCATTGCTGTAAAAGCGACCAAGCGCGCAGACTTCGGCAAGAAGGCCGCCAAGGCGGTACGCCGCGAGGGGCTGATCCCCTGCGTATTGTGCGGCAACGGCGAGAGCGTATCGTTCTCGGTCGACCCCCGCGAGATCAAATCGCTGATCTACACCCCCAACTCCTACATCGTAGAGTTCGACTTCGACGGCAAGACCGAGAAGGCCGTGCTTCGCGAAGCGCAGTTCCACCCCGTGCGCGAGGAGATTCTGCACCTCGACTTCTACCGCATCGCTGCGGGCAAGCCCGTATCGATCGCCATTCCGGTGCGTCTGACCGGTAACGCCGAAGGCGTGAAGGTCGGCGGTAAGCTGGCCCTCTCGGCCCGCAAGCTGACCGTGAGCGCTCTGGTGGAGAACCTGCCCGACGAGATCGTAGTGGACGTAACGCCGCTGGGCGTCGGCAAGACCATCTTCGTGGGCGACCTGAAGATGGAGAACATCAAGTTCGTGACCCCCGCCACGACGGCCGTATGTGCCGTGCGCGTAACCCGTGCTTCGCGCGGTGCCGCCGCTGCCGAAGGCAAATAATCGCTGAAGCGGCATGAAATACCTCATCGTTGGGCTGGGCAACATCGGCGCCGAATACGCCGACACCCGCCACAACATCGGATTCAAAGTGTTGGACGCCCTGGCCGGGGCGTCCAACGCGCTTTTTACCACCGCCCGCTACGGCGATACGGCCGAACTCCGGCACAAAGGCCGCACGCTGGTGCTGCTCAAACCATCGACCTACATGAACCTCTCGGGCAAGGCGGTGCGCTACTGGCTCGACGCGGAGAAGATTCCGCGCGAGAACCTGCTGGTCGTATCCGACGACATCGCCCTGCCGTTCGGCGCGCTGCGCATCCGGCAGCGGGGAAGCGCCGGCGGCCACAACGGGCTGAAAAACATCGCCGAGCTGCTGGGTACCGAAGATTTCGCACGGATGCGCTTCGGCGTAGGCGGCGACTTCCCGCGCGGCCATCAGGTCGACTACGTGCTGGGCGAATGGACGGCCGAGGAGCGCGAGGCGCTGCCCGAACGGCTCAAGATCTTCGGCGACGCAATCCTGTCGTTCGCCACGGTGGGCATCGAACGGACGATGAACTTCTTCAACAAGAAGTAGGCGAACGGCGACAAGCCCCTGCGATACCGCACCGGTCGGAAGCCGAAGTCCGGATCGGAATCCTCCGCCACTCAAAACCCGCAGCATGAATTTTTGCGTCATGCTGCGGGTTTTTCCATACGTACCGCTCAAAGAAAATTCCGTTCTCAACTTCTCCGCCGCCAATAGACCCCGAGCGCCAGCATGGTGAGGGTTTCGGAAAGCGGCATGGCCAACCAGATGCCGGGCGTACCGCACAGACGGGGTAGCAAAACGAAAGCGGGGACAAGGAAGAAGAATCCGCGCAAAAGAGCGAAAAACGTTGCCGGACGCACCCGTTCGAGACTTTGGTAATAGCCGATGGCGGCGAGGTTGACGACGAAGCAGACGAATCCGGCAGCGAAGAGCGGAAAACCCTCAACGGCGAGCCGGGCCGCCGCCGTTTCCAACGGCAGAAACAGCCCGACCAGCAGCTGCGGACACCCCACGAAAGCCAGCGCGACCGACCCGCCGCAAAAAACAGCCGTGGCAAGGGCGACACGCTGTACCGCGGCAACCCGGTCGAGACGGGCGGCTCCGAAGTTGAAGCTGACGATCGGCTGGGCCGACTGGGCCACAGCATTGCCTATCATGAAAACGAACGGCGCATAGTAGCAGGCTATGCCGAACGCCCCCACACCGTCGTCGCCCAAGTAGTGCATGAAGACCAGATTGCCGGTGAACATCAGCACGGCCATCGTCGCCTCGCCCAACATGGCCGACGCCCCGATGCGGCACTGGTAACCAATGTTACGCAAGGTGAGACGCAGGCTTTTACGGCTGGCTTTGAGAGGATAAAACCGCAATGTCCGAGCCCGACGGAAAAGATAGACCCCGACGATTGTGCCTCCTATGGCTACGGCCAGGGTCGACGCGAGCGCCGCTCCGAAGACGCCCCACCCCAACGGAAAGACGAAGAACCAGTCGAGCACGACGTTGACCAATGCCGAAACGACGCTGCACCACATGGCCAGACGGGGCGCGCCGTCCAGACGCACGACGAACAATCCCACGGCGACCCACATCTGAGGAACCAGTGCCGGAACGAAACCCCACAGATAATCGACGACCATGGGCAACAGATGCTCCGACGACCCGAGCCACGCAGCAACAGGGCGCACGAAACCAAGAATCAAGGACGAACAGACCAACGTAACAAGGGTGACGAACAAAAGCGCCTGCGTGACGTTGATGCGCGCAGCCTTGATCTGCTGCCGGGCGAGATGGATCGATGCAACGACCGAACAGCCGGCTCCGACCATCAGTCCGAAGCCCGTGAAGAGCATCAGCAGCGGAATGCAGATGTTGATGGCGGCGATGCCGTCGCTGCCGACCCCATGGCCGACAAAAATGCCGTCGGCGACCGTGACGGCCGAGATGCTGAGCATACCCAGCAGCGTGGGAACGAAAAACTTGCGGAACAGGCGGCCGACATGTTCCGTCCCGAGGTCCAATGCGTCTCTTTCCATAAACCGAAATTGCTGTCATTCACCGGCGGGCACAAAAAAGGCCGGACAAGCGTCGTGGTTTTACCCAGTCATCTTATCCGGCCGTGTATGCGACCCTCCGATGAGGATTACAAAACTCCTTTCTATTTCGGTGCAAAGATAGCAAATATTTCCCGCCCGGCCAAACGCTACTCCTCGTCGTAATAAATCCCGTCCATCAGCTCGTCGAGGTCGCGGCGCTCCTTCTTGGTCGGACGCCCGGTGCCGCGGTCGCGGAAGACGAAGATGGTTTCGCGCGGCACGTTGAGCTTGTCGAGCTCCTCCTGCGGCGTGATGTTGAGGCAGTAATCGGGCACGTTCTTGGCGGGCTGGCGGCTCGAAACCAGGTCGAGCACCTTATAGGAATAGGTCACCTGCTGGCGCCGCACTTCGATGCGGTCGCCGATCTTCACCTCGCGCGAGGGCTTGGCATAGGCCCCGTCGACCGTGACCTTGTTGTTGCGGATGGCGTCGGCCGCATCGCTGCGGGTCTTGAAAACCCGCACGGCCCACAAATATTTGTCCAAACGGATAGCGTCTGCCATTTCAATTCACAATTTAGAATTCACAATTCATAATCGGAACCGACCAATTCGTTCACCAAGCAATTATGAATTGTGAATTATGAATTTTTAATTCCCGTACAATGTTTCGCCCTTGGGCGTGTCGTGCGACTTCTCGTCGTTCTGACGGCTGACGCTGAGGATCATGCCCAGGGCAATGGCCGTGAAGAGCACGGCCGAACCGCCGCGCGAAATGAGCGGCAGGGTCTGCCCGGTCTCGGGACACATATTGACCGTGACCATGATGTGCAGCAGCGCCTGGCAGGTGATCTGCAAGGCGAGGCCCAGCACGAGCAGCCCGGGGAAAGCCGTGCCGCAACGCCGGAAAATCTCGATCGCGCGGAAGAATATCCACAAGTAGAGCATCAACAGCACGACGGCCAGCAACAATCCGTACTCCTCGACGAAAAAGGCGAAGGCATAGTCGCTCTCGGGGTGGATCATCTCCACGCGCATGGCGCTCTGCCCGGCCCCCTCGCCGAAGATGCCGCCGTTGTGGATGGCGATCATCGAACGCTCGGTGTCGGTGAGGTAATCGATCGGCTTTTCGGTCTGCGGCTCCGACCAGAGGCGGACCCAGGTGTCGAACCTATTGCCGGCGGTCCCGCCGCGCCCCAGGTTGAGCTGGGTGGCCAGCACGGCTGCGGCGACGGCCCAAGCCAGCAGCTTGAGCAGCTCGCCGAAACGCACGCGCCCGATGAGCATCATGACCCACGACGCCAGGAAAACGAGCAGCGCCGACGAGAAGTGGGCCGGAAAAATGACCAGACAGGCGACCAGCACGGGCATCAGAATGGGCCACGTGCCCTCGCGCCAGATCTTCTGCTGCGGGGGCGTCGTCCAGGTCCAGAACTTCCACGAAGGCACGATGCGTATCTTGTCGATCTTCGACTGGCGCCCGGCGAGCTGCTGGGCCAGAAAAAGCACCGTAGCGACCTTCAGCGCCTCGGAGGGCTGGAACTGGATGGGGCCGAGCGGAATCCAGCGTGCCGCGCCGTTGATCGACACCCCGATGAAATAGACCGCCACGGTGGCCAGCACCGAGAGAAAGTAGACCGGCCGCGCGAAGAAGTTGTAGACCCGGCTGTTGATGCGCTGCACCACGAGCATGGCGAAAAGGCTGCCGCCGAGCACGGTGAACTGCGACCGCAGGAAATGGGCCGTCGAACGCGCCGTATGGGCGTCGTAGGCCATCTTGGCCGTGGAGGAATAGACCACCAGCACGGAGATGGTGGCGAGCGTGGCGATGATGACCCACAGCACGCGGTCACCCGTGAAAGGCCGCCAACCGTGCGGCTCGGCAACGTCGTTCATATCAATGCTGATTTACCCAATTCTTGAACATCTCGCCGCGGTGCTCGTAGTTCTTGAAAAGGTCGAACGAAGCACAGGCGGGCGACAACAGCACCGCATCGCCGGGACGTGCGGCGGCCTTGGCCGCGGTCATGGCCGCCTCGAACGAATCGACGGAGACCACATCGGGCACGACGCCCGAAAACTCGCCCACCAGCTTGGCGTTGTCCAGCCCCATGCAGACCAGCGTGTGCACCTTCTGCCGCGCGAACTCCTTCAAAGGGCCGTAGTCGTTGCCCTTGTCCGTACCGCCGGCGATCCACACCAGCGGGCGTTTCATGCTTTCGAGGGCATACCACACCGAGTCGACGTTGGTAGCCTTCGAATCGTTGATCCACAGCACGCCCTGCTTCTCGGCCACCGGTTCGAGCCGGTGTTCGACGGGCGCGAAGTCGTAGAGCGACTTGCGGATCTTCGCCGGAGCCACGCCGGCGGCCAGCGTCGCGAGCGCCGCAGCCATGGCATTGTAGGCGTTGTGAAGTCCGGCGATGCGTATCTTCGACATGTCGATCTCGACCGACTCCTTGCCTGCTGCAGCCGTAAACTTGCCGTCGCACAGAAAGGCGTCGCCCGCACCGCTCGCCACAGCATTGCGCGCCGCGAAAGGCAGCTGCCGCATCCGCAGGTCGTACTTGGGCAGCTGCTGCCGGATCGTCTCGTCATCGCCCGAATAGACGAACCAGTCGCGCGAAGTCTGATTCTGCGTGATGCGCATCTTCGAGTCGACGTAGTTCCGGAAGCAATGATCGTAGCGGTCGAGGTGGTCGGGCGTGATATTCATCAGCACCCCGATGTGGGCACGGAAACGGTACATGCCGTCGAGCTGGAACGAACTCAGCTCCAGCACATACCAGTCGTAGTCGCCCGTGGCCACCGAGTAGGCGAAGCTCTCGCCGATATTGCCGCCCAGAGCCACGTTCAGCCCGGCGTCGCGCATGATCTTGTAGATGAGCGACGTGGTGGTCGTCTTGCCGTTCGATCCGGTGATGCAGATGCACCGCGCCTTGCCCATGTAGCGCCCTGCGAATTCGATCTCGGAGATGACCGGAATGCCCGCCGCGCGGATTTTCCGCACGATGGGCGCCGTCTCGGGTATGCCCGGCGACTTGACCACCTCCGTGGCGGCAAGGATGCGTTCCTCGCTGTGGCCCCCTTCCTCGTAGGGCACCTGCCATTCGTCGAGCTTCTGCTTGTAGCGGTCGGCGATGCGGCCGCTGTCGGAGAGGAAGACTCCGAAACCTTTCTTTTTGGCGAGGATTGCCGAGCCGTAGCCGCTGATGCCTCCGCCCAATACGACAATGTTTTTCATAATGCGTCGAATCTTATTTCCGTCCGTTTGCAGGCCGGAGCCTGCGGAGCGCGCCCGGCTGAGAGCCGGGTTCCGAAAAGAGTCTGCAGACCCGCAGGGCGGGCCTCCGCCGGGGGAGGCTGCGGCCTGCTGCGGATGCGGACGATTGTTCCTTCGGTTTGCCCTATCGTATCTTCAGCGTCACCAGCGTCAAGGCCGCCAACAGCAGCGAGAGAATCCAGAAACGGATGACGATCTTGGTTTCGAATATGCCTTTCTTCTGATAGTGGTGGTGTACGGGCGACATGAGGAAAATCCGGCGTCCCTCGCCGTACTTGCGCTTCGTATACTTGAAGTAGGCCACCTGCAGCATCACCGAGCAGCTTTCGACCAGGAAGATGCCGCACAGCAGCGGCAGCAGCAGCTCCTTGCGGATGCAGAGGGCGAATACGGCGATGATGCCGCCGATGGAGAGCGAACCCGTGTCGCCCATGAAGATCTGCGCCGGGAAAGAGTTGTACCACAGAAAGCCCACCAGTGCGCCGACCATGGCGAACGCAAAGACCACCAGCTCGCCGCTTTGGGGGATGTACATGATATTGAGGTAGTCGGCATAGACGATGTGGCCCGAGAGGTAGGCCAGCACGGCCAGCACCATGACGATCGGCACCGAGACGCCCGTCGCCAGACCGTCGAGACCGTCGGTGAGGTTGGCGCCGTTCGACACGGCCGTCACCACCAGAATGGCCACCAGCACGTAGAGCAGCCACGTGGCGATGTCGCGGCCGCCGGTCATCCAGCCGTAGTCGAACTCGTTGTCCTTGATGAAGGGGATGGTCGTCTTGGTGGTTTTGGTGCTCTCGGAGCTGAGCAGCAGGTTCTGCCGGACGCTCTGTTCGACCGAACCGTCGGCATTGACATAGACGGTCTCGACGGGCTGCGTGATCTTCTCGCGCACCGCAATGTCGGGCGAAAGCCACATGGCGGCGCCGACGATGATGCCCAGTCCGACCTGCCCCACGATCTTGAAGCGACCCTTGAGCCCCTCCTTGCGGTGGCGGAAGACCTTGATGTAGTCGTCCAGACCGCCGATCAGCCCGAGCCACACGGTCGACACGAGCAGCAGCTGGATGTAGATGTTGTCCAGGCGCCCGAACAGCAGCGTCGGCACCAGAATGGCCAGCAGGATGATCAGTCCGCCCATGGTGGGGGTGCCGCGCTTCTGGAGCTGTCCTTCGAGCCCCAGGTCGCGGATCTCCTCGCCGATCTGCTGGCGGCGCAGGAAGTCGATGATCGAGCGTCCGAAGATGACGGCGATGAGCAGCGCAAGGATGACGGCCCCCGCCGCACGGAACGAAATGTACTGGAACATGCCCGAACCGGGAAAGTCGTAGGCCTGATCGAGATAACGGAACAGATGGTAGAACATAATAATGCAAAATTAAAAATTCACAATTCACGATTTTCCGGCATCGGGGTCGATTGTGAATCTTGAATTATGAATTGTGAATTGTCGAAAATGCCTTGCGCACCTCCTCGCGGTCGTCGAAACGGCGTTTTTCGGTGCCGATGATCTGGTAGTCTTCGTGCCCCTTGCCCGCCACGAGCACGACATCGCCCGGCTTGGCCAGCATCGCGGCCGTGCGGATGGCCTCGGCACGGTCGACGATGCGCAGATAGCGGGCCGCGGGGTCGAGTCCGGCCGTCATTTCGTCGAGAATGGCTTCGGGCGACTCATGGCGCGGGTTGTCGGAGGTGAAGATCGCCGTGGTGGCGTGTTTCACCGCAATGGCCGCCATTTCGGGCCGTTTCGTCCGGTCGCGGTCGCCGCCGCAGCCGCACACCACGATCAGCTGCCGGTCCGGCGTGCGGGTCTGCTCGATGGTGCGGATCACGTTTTCCAGCGCATCGGGCGTGTGGGCATAGTCGACCACGGCCATCGTGCCGTCGTTCGCGCGCACGACCTCGAAGCGTCCCGGCACGGAGCGCAGGGAGCTCAGACAGCGCAGCACCTCGTCGCGCCCGAAGCCCAGCAGCCGGGCGGCACCGTAGACCATCAGCAGGTTGCAGGCGTTGAACTGCCCCGGCAGCGCGACCCACACTTCGCGGTCGTCGATGCGCAGCAGCATGCCGTCGAGATGCTGTTCGATGATCTTGCACCGGAAGTCGGCCATCGACCGCAGCGAACAGGTCGCCACCCGGGCCGCCGTGTTCTGCACCATCACGCGGCCGTTGCGGTCGTCGATGTTGGTCAGCGCGAAAGCGTCGGCCGGCAGCGCATCGAAGAAGCTCTGCTTGGCTTTGATGTAGGCGGCGAAAGTCTTGTGGAAATCGAGATGGTCGCGCGTGATGTTGGAAAAGAGACCACCGGCAAAGTGCAGCCCCCGGGTGCGTTCCTGCACGAGAGCGTGCGACGAACACTCCATGAAGCAGTATTCGCACCCGGCGTCGACCATCTCGCGCATCATGGCGTTGAGCCGGATGGAGTCGGGCGTGGTGTGGGTGGCCTCGACGCTGCGGTCGTCGATCTTGTAGACCACCGTCGAGACAAGCCCCGCCTTATGGCCCATGGCGCGCATCAGGTCGTAGAGCAGCGTGGCGGTCGTCGTCTTGCCGTTGGTGCCGGTGATGCCCACCAGCTTCAGCTCGCAGCTCGGATGGTCGTAGAAGGCCGCAGCCATGTCGGCCATGGCACCGGCGGGATCGTCGACCTCCGCATAGGCCACACCCTCGGCCAGCGTCGCCGGCAGGCGGCTGCAGACCACGGCCGCGGCGCCCTTTTCCACGGCGGCCGGGATGAAGTCGTGGCCGTCGCATTGCGTACCCGGCACGGCGAAGAAACATGCACCCGGCTCCACAGCGCGCGAATCGTAGACGAGCGTCCCGATTTCCACACCGCCGTCGCCGTGCAACTTGCGCACCTGCGTGCCTTCCAACAATTCGAAAAGATGTTTCATAGCTCTATTGCAGTCGTATTTCCACTTTTTCGTTTCCTTTGATTCCGGTGCCCGGAGCGATGCTCTGGCGCGTCACGGTTCCCTGCCCCGAGATGCCGACGCTCAGCCCGCACCGTTCGAGCAGAAAGAGCGCGTCCTTGAGGCCCATGCCGCGCACGTCGGGCATGCGCGTCGGGTCGGCGTCGAGCGTCGTGATCACCACGTTGGAGAGCGTATCCATCCGCACGCGGCCCCACCCGGTCCGTTCTGCGTACGACACATGGGGCGAAAACCGGTCGGCCACGCGCCGCACCTGCTCGATGTCGCCCCCCTTCACATGCACCGGAAAGCGGCGCTCTTCGGCGGTGCTCTCTTGCAGGACCGGACCGCTGCCGCGCCGATGGATGTAGTCGACCATGCGCTTCACCACGGGACCCGCCAGCGGACCTCCATAATAGGCCTTGCCCGGCTGCGCCGCGGTCTCGATGGTCGTAAGAACCGTGTAGCGCGGGGCTTCGGCCGGGAAGAAAGCCACCATCGAACCCAGGTAGTACTGCCCTTCGCGGCTGCGCGCATCGGTAATCTGCGCCGTACCGGTCTTGGCCGCCACGCGCAGCCGTGTCGTATCGCCGAAAAAGGCGCTCGCCGTACCTTCGGCCGCGGCCGCCACCAGGCAGCGGCGCACCTCGTGCAGCGTCTCCTCCGAACAGATCGAACGCTTGAGGGTCGCAGCCTCGAAACGCTTCTCCACGCGGTTGCCGCGCCGCAGCTCCTTGACCAGCAGGGGCGAAATCATCCGTCCGTCGTTGGCAATGGCGTTGTAAAACGTGATCATCTGAATGGGCGCCATCCGCACCCGGTAGCCGTAGGCCATCTTCACCAGCATGACGCCCGGGTCGGGCACCTTCCAGTCGGTCGTGATCTCGGGTTCGCGCTCGCCCAGGCGTTCGAGCCCCACGGTACGGCCCAGTCCCAGCCGGTCGTGGAGGTAGTCGCTGTATTGCTGTTTCTTGCCCGTGATTCCGTAGCGATCCCACACGGCGCGGGCGAAGTAGACGTTCGACGACGAAGCCACGGCCCGCCGGAAGTCGACGACCCGGTCGCCCTCGTGCGAATCGCGGATGTTTTCGGCCGGGCCCACATCGACGGGTTCGCCGCCATGGGTGTCGTAGGTCGTGGTCACAGGCATGCGGGCGTCGTCGAGCAGCAGCAGCATCGACGCCAGCTTGAAGGTCGAGCCGGGTTCCATGCTGCGGCTCAGCGCATAGTTCTCGCGTTCGGCATAGGTGCCGTCGGAGGTGCGGCCCAGGTTGGCCAGCGCCAGAATCTCGCCCGTGCGACTCTCCATGACGATGGTCGTGCCCCAGTTGGCGTTCTGTTCCACAAGCTGCCGCCGCAGGGTGCGGTCGGCCATGTCCTGCAGCTCCAGGTCGAGGGTCGTCACCACGTCGAGGCCGTCTTCCGGCTCCACCTGCCCCGCTCCCGCCACCCGGCCGGCGAATCCGCGGGCGATGCGCTGCCGCACGGCCTTGCCGTCGCGGCCGGCCAGTTCGCCGCTGTAGAAATGCTCGATGCCGTAGTTGCCCTGATCGCCCTGCTTGCCGATGGTGCGGCGCGCCAGTTCGCCCTGGGGATAGATGCGGCTGTCGCTCTCGATCAGCCGGTAGACGACGCCCATGTTCCAGTTCAGCAGCGGATAACGCCGCAGCACCTCCCACTCGGCGTAGTCGACGTCGCGCGGGAAGATCTCGACGGGCGTATGGTCGCGGATCGTGTCGTAGATCTTGCGCGTAACGGTCTCCTCGCCGTGCATGCGGTCCCTCAACCGGGCCCAGCGCCCCTCCGAACGATAGTAGGTCGTATCGCGCGGCTTCACGAGCCGGTAATGGCGGGCATGCTCCTCGCGGAACATGCGGCGGTATTCGGCGGCCGAACGGTCCTTGAAGAAGGCGGCCAGCAGTCCTGCCAGCGAATCGCTCTGCTCGCGGTAGGTGTCGAGCGAATCGAGCCCCGGCGACGCGAAGTCGAAAGCGACCCGGTAGCGGAAGAGCGACGCGGCCAGCGGATCGCCGTCGCGCGTCACGATGCTGCCCCGCTGGGCCGGGACCGTCACTTCGCTGAAGATGCGGCCGGCCAGCCGCCGGGCGTTGTAGGCCACTTCATGACTGAAGAGCTGCACCCACACGAGCCGCCCCAGCACCACGGCGCCGGCCAGGATGAAGAGCACGTAGAGCAGCCGCACGCGCAGCAGGATGTCGCTCTTGATTTTCGATGGTTCTTCCTTCATGGCCTCAGTCGTCGATCACTTCGCCCGGAGCGGGCGGTTCGCGCAGCGCAATGCCGCGTTCGCGCAGACGCGCCACGATGGCCGAGTAGGTCGTGGCCCGGAAGCGCTGTTCCTGCAGGCGGATGGAGCGTTCGCGCAGCAGTTGCACCTCGCGTTCGAGTTCCGAGTGGCGCATGTCGAGCCCCAGCCCGAAGAACATCACCACGATGCTCAGAAAGAACATCCCCGCCATGTAGAGCATGTAGACATAGTAGCGCGACGCTCCCTCGCGCACCAGAATCGTTCCCGAAAAGAACTGCCGCACCAGATTGGCCCGGCGGCGGCGTTCGCGGCGCGCCTCTTCTTCGGCCGCGGCGCGCTCTTGGGCTTCGCGCTCCAGATCGGCGCGTATCTCCTCGTCGGCTTCGCCCCGCTCCATGCGCAGCACTTCGCGGCGTACGCGGCGGGCGAACTCCTCCTCCTGGAGGCGGCGGGCCTCCTCGTCGGCGTTCACAGGGTCGAATTCATGGTCGCGAAGCATGGTCTCCTACTCAACGTTTTATGGCTGCCCGCAGCTTGGCCGAGCGCGAGCGCGGATTGCGCTCCAGCTCCTCCGCAGCGGGGGTCACGGCCTTGCGGGTCACCGCATCGAAGGGCACCAGCGCCCGGCCGAAAAAGTCCTTTTCGATTTCGCCCGCGAAGTTGCCGCTGCGCAGGAAGTTCTTCACCAGACGGTCTTCCAGCGAATGGTAGGAGATGACCGCCAGCCGCCCCCCGGGCTTCAGCACCTTAAGGCTCTGTTCGAGCGCCATCTTCAGCGCTTCCATCTCGCCGTTGACCTCGATGCGCAGCGCCTGGAACAGGCGCGTCAGAAACTTGGCCTCCTCCTTCCTGGGTGTGCAGGGCTTGACCGCCTCCACCAGCTGCGCCGTGGTGGCGATGGGCGCCGCCGCCCGGGCCCGCACGATGCAGTTGGCCACCTTCCACGGGGTCTCCAGCTCGCCCCAGTCGCCCAGTATGCGGGTCAGTTCTTCGGCCGTCGACGTGTTGACCAGCGCCGCCGCCGTCAGTTTCCCGCGCTGGTTCATGCGCATGTCCAGCGGCGCCTCGCCGCGGAACGAGAAGCCGCGCTCCAGGGCATCGAAATGGTGCGACGAGACCCCCAGATCGGCCAGTATGCCGTCCACCTCCGTCACGCCCCGCAGCCGCAGCGCACCCCGCAGAAAGCGGAAGTTGCTCTCCACAAAGTGGAAACGCCCGTCGTCGGGCCGGTTCGCCTGCGTGTCGCGGTCCTGGTCGAAGGCATAGAGCCGGCCCTCCCCGCCCAGCATCCCGAGGATGCGGCGCGAGTGGCCCCCGCCGCCGAACGTAAGGTCGACGTAGGTGCCCTGCGGCGCCACTTCGAGCAGCGCCACCGACTCTTCCAACAGCACGGGCGTATGATAGGCCGACATGGATCGAACGATAAGAGAATATTTGGGTGTAAAGGTAACAAGATTTGCAAAAAGAATATCTATCTTTGCCGATATATTTTTGTCCGCTGCGGCTCCGAACGCTCCGCAAATCGCGGAACCTGCGGCTCGGCCCCGGGGAGCAGGCCCGGCCGGAAGCCGGGTTCCGGGAAGTGCGCCGGGCCTTGGGCGGTTCTCCGTCGGAAAAGATCCGACCGGCCCACTCCGCAGAACGCCGGATCGCACCGCACCGGCAATTCCGACGATTGCCCTGCACCGACCGCCGGCAACAATAAAGCATCGTCCGCAAACCCCTCATCATCCACGACTTTTCACTTCTCACCTTTCACTTTTCACCTCGCCCCCGAATGCCACAGATCGACATAGCCTCCCTCCTCCGCCAAAAAGCGCCCAAACTGACCCGCCGCCTGCCGCACTGCGTCATCGACTGGCTCCGCCGCACCGTCCGCGAGCGCGAGATCAACCACATCCTCGCCTCCTACTGGGAGCTGCCGCCGCAGGAGTTCATCCGGGCCTGCTTCCGCGAATGGAACGTCACCTATTCCGCGTCGGGACTCGAGCGGCTCGACCCCCGCGGCCGCTACCTCTTCGTCGCCAACCATCCTTTCGGCGGCATGGACGGCATGATGCTGGCCGACAAGCTGATCGAGCACTTCGGCGACGCCCGCGTGGTGGTCAACGACCTGCTGATGCACGTCGAGCCCCTGCGGCCGCTCTGGATTCCGGTCAACAAGCACGGAGCGCAGAGCAGCGACTACGCCCGGCGCTTCGACGACGCTTTCGCCGGCAGCCTGCCGATCCTCACCTTCCCGGCCGGGCTCTGCTCGCGCCGCATCGGGGGCCGCGTCACCGACACCGAGTGGAAAATCAACTTCCTGAAGAAAGCCGCCGCTTCGGGGCGCACCATCGTGCCGGTCTTCGTCGAGGGGCGCCTTTCCGACTTCTTCTACCGCGTCGACCGCATACGCAAGGCGGTGGGCATCAAGTTCAATATCGAGATGCTGTGGCTCCCCGACGAGATGTTCTCGCAGGGCGGCAAACACTTCCGGCTGGTCTTCGGCGACCCGATTTCCGTGGCCGAACTCCAACGCTTCGGGTCGCTGCGCGAGCAGACCGAAGAGATACGCAGAAAGACCTATTTTCTTGAAAAAACGCTCGCCGCAGACCCTACCCAACGCTAAAATGCCTATTTTTGCGCCATGCAACAAAAGATCGAACCCATAGCTCCGCCGGTCGACCGGGCCCTGCTCCGCGCCGAACTCACACCCGAACGCAAGATCCGCGACACCCATAAGGCCGATAACGAAATCTATGTCTTTCCGGCCGCCGAGTGCCCCGCGCTCATGCGCGAGATCGGGCGCCTGCGCGAAGAGGCTTTCCGCGGCGCCGGCGGCGGCACGGGCCGCGAGGTGGACATCGACGAGGAGGACCTGGCCAGCGACGGCTACTACCAGCTCATCGTCTGGGACCCTTCGGCCGAGCAGATCGTCGGCGGCTACCGCTTCATCGTCTGCACGACCTCTTTTCCGCGCCATCTCTCCACCGAGCACTACTTCCGGTTCAGCGACAAGTTCCGCCGCCGCTTCCTGCCCCGCACCATCGAGCTTGGCCGTTCGTTCGTGCAGCCCGCCTACCAGGTGCGGCAGAACGCCAAGAGCCTCTACGCCCTCGACAACCTGTGGGACGGCCTGGGGGCGCTCATCGTGCTGAATCCCGGGATCAAATACCTGTTCGGCAAGGTGACCATGTACACCTCCTACAAGGCCGTTGCCCGCAACGCCCTCATCTGGTTCCTGCGCCGTTACTTCCCCGACCGCGACCGGCTCGTGGAGGGCATCCGCCCGTTGCAGCTCGATCTCGACGATCCCTACTACGAGCAGCTTTTCACCGGAGAGAACTACCAGGAGAATTACCGCATTCTGATCCAGAAGATCCGCGAGTTCAACGAGAACATCCCGCCGCTCATCAACGCGTATATGAACCTTTCGCCCACCATGCGGGTCTTCGACACGGTTTCGAACCCCGACTTCGGCGGCGTCGAGGAGACGGGCATCCTGCTCACGATCAACGACATCTACGACGAAAAGCGCAAGCGTTACACCCGGTGGAACGGCTGGCGGCGCAATCTCAAGGCCCGCCGCGAAGCGTTCCGCCTGCATCTGATCGACCACCTGGCCCGCATCAAGAAGAAAAAGGCGGCCAATTAACGACCGCCGCACCGGCCGGCAAGGAGGCTATCCCCCTCTGCAACCGGTTCCGGCACCGTCGCTTCGCCGGCCGCGGCCGGCGGAGGGCATCGGCCCGCTACTGTCAGTCCATATTGCATGAAAAAGCAGCCCCGCAAATGCGGGGCTAAGTTGTTCGTGCCGTTTTCCGGTCGGGAGACGAGTTCGGGCACGAATCCGCATCTGCCTGCCGCGCTGACGCAAGCCTTGGCCTGCGTCACTCCGGGCGTGGGCTGCCTGAATGACGAAAAAGCAGCGGCAGGTGACGCAACTCACATCCGACAATCACACGATGCCCTTTTCGACCAACCAAGGCAAGGCCGCACTTATTCCGGCTTTGCCGAGACGAAAAAAGGCGCATGAAAGCAAAAAAAGTCTGCCGCTGCTATCTTTGTCCGATTGCATCCGGCAGAACTTCAAACAAAGGGGAACGATGCCGAAATTTCACGCTTTCAAGGCTTTGTCAACCTTCGACCGATAAAATCAACACTTGTCCTCTGTAGTCTAAAAAAAGGGGGCAGCATTGATTTTATTGTTTTGAGGCTCTGGTAAACCCGCTAATCTCCAAAATACAACACCACCCCTGTGAGGTGATGTATCCGAGATTAGCAGAAAATTTACCAGACTTTCAAAACAAAAGATACAATCGCTTATAACGATAGATATGTAAAGAACGCTGTAAGAACTATCTCTGCCATACAAAGACAATGCAAACCGAATGCAGTATCGCATCTGCCCATAATGGCATTGCTATGCAAATATAAGGAAACTTTTCGGAACATGCAAACCCGCTCCATGCCAAGGTCCCCAAAGCAGAATCTTCGTAGTCCGCTCCCGCCCGTTTTCACCGCTTTTGCCCGTTTTCGGCCGTTCTCGCCCGGGCCGCACAGCCCGCCACTACTACCGTCATGTTGAGCACAGCGGATCGACTTCCGCAGCGAGCGCAGAAGACGCAAGGAGGAGAAAGACAAACGAAGGGCAGTCAAAAATCTGTGTGAATAACTTTATACAGATTCTTCGTCGATCTTCCGATCTCCTCAGAATGACAATCGGAGTGCTTGCTTTATCACCCTCGCTGCGGAAGTCGATTCGCTCCGCCCAGAATGACAATTAGCCCCTTTTGCCTTGAAAAAAAACTCCGCCCCGGTGTCGGAGCCGTCAGCGAAAGAATTAATCAATCGACTGCTTTCATTCTTCGCGTGCTCGCCCGGGCCGGCTGCGGGGGTCGCGCCTATGGGCGCGAGCCGGCCCCGGGCGCAGAGCAGATTCTTCACTGCGTTCAGAATGACAAAGCCGGAAGAGCTACAACCCGCCGCAGGGAGAGCGCCAGCCGTCATAGGGAGAACCCAGCCCTCCACAAGAAAAAACCGGCTCCGGCGGGCGATCCCCTCGAAATAACAGGCATAGAATTCGGGGCGGAATTTACGGATCGCAATGGATACCAATCGTCATTCTGAGGAGCGGACAGCGACGAAGAATCTATCGACCCGTATCTCTCACAACCTCTGTCTCTCGGACGGGCCGAAGCCTCCCCCGGCGGAGACCCGCAACCATCCGGCTGATGCCGGGCATGCCCCGCAGGCTTCAGCCCGAATTCCCGGCAGCCCGTCACGGCGAAAAGAGCGCCCCGGCCGGCGGAGACCGCCGCGCAGGCAATGAACGGCCCATTCTCGATTGCAAAACCCACCTTGCAAAGGCTGTCGGGCAGATGCTGGACGCAGCGCACGGAATTGCCCCAGGCGCGCCCCGGCGTATTGAACGGGTTCACGTCGCTGCCCGTAAAATTGAAAGCGCTGCCCTCGCAAACCACGGCAGAGACGGGCGAAGAGGACCAATAATTACTGCCCGCACCGACGCTCGCAAAGCGTCCCGTCTCACGGCTGCGATAGCCCGCAGCAGGCATTAGACGGCAATCGCTCAAGGAATGGACCGGAGAAAGGCTCCGGCCCAGACAAAAGGGAACTGACGGTCGCGAATCCCGGCGAAGCAACACGCACCGCACCGCCAGCGGACTGCGGAATCTGCCTGCCGCGCTGACGCGAGCCGTAGCCCGCACCACTCCGGGCGGCAGCCTCCGGCAAGGTGGAAAGAACAAAGGAAAAGGGGTCCGCAGATGCTTGGACGCAGCGCACGGGAAGACCGTTGGCGCGGTTCGTTCCGTTCAGCGGGTTCACAAGGCTCGCGTTGAAAGCCAGGTAGCCCGCGCCGCAATTGCCGGAAGCATAGGATGACGAAGACCAGGCGTCGCCCTGCACGCCGACGTCCAGCAAGGCTCCCGTCGCACAGTCGCGGAAACCCGCAGCTGCATGTGCAAACAGCAGTCGCTGGAATGAATATGCCGGAGGAGCAAGCCTATAAACCCCGGCACAGACTGGGATGAAAAACTGGACGGCCGCGGCCGCCAGCGGACTGCTGAATCTACGGAACCTCACTGGCGGAAACCCTGGCCCCCGCCACTCCGGGTTCGACAGACGGCCCCCGTTCCGAAGCGGAAGGCAGCCGGTTCTTCCCCCAAGCCCCCCGCTTTTCACCGGCGCCCTCAGTTGGACGCCGCGAGGGTCGACGGAGTCACGCCCTGCGAATCGCGGGCCCAGTCGCCGCGGGCGCGCAACACCTGTTCGATGATGTCGCGCACGGCCCCCGCGCCGCCCGCGAACTGCGAGACATAGCGGCACGCCCCGACCACTTCGGTGGCCGCATCGGCCGGGCAGACCGGAATCCCCACCTCGCGCATGCACTCCAGGTCGGGGATGTCGTCGCCCATATAGATCACGTTGGCCGCATCGATCCCCTCGCGGCGGAAATAGTCGCGCAGCGTGGTGATCTTGTCCATGCAGTCGAGATGATATTCCTTGATTCCGAGCATTTTCAGTCGGTTTTCGAGCGTCCGGCCCCGGCCGCCCGAGATGACGCAGACCCGGTAGCCCATGCGCAGGGCATAGGCCAGCGCATAGCCGTCCTTGGCATTGTAGCGGCGGATGAAGTCGCCGTCGACCGTGGGGACGATGCCCCCGTCGGTCATCACGCCGTCGACATCGAAGACGAAAGCTTCGGTGCGGGCTATATCTTCCTT
The DNA here is from genome assembly GCA_910575495.1 of Bacteroidales bacterium. Lineage (GTDB taxonomy): Bacteria > Bacteroidota > Bacteroidia > Bacteroidales > Rikenellaceae > Alistipes. The sequence goes on from CAJTFS010000001.1 coordinate 398,132, forward strand.
GAAGTTTCCCATATTCTCTGACTGATTAAGTTGTAGATCGTTCGCAGCAGGTCGTCGTCGAGCATCGCCGCATGGCGTTCCTGCGTAGGCACATCGCCCCGCACGGCCGGTCCCGTCTGCACGGCCGCGGGCGATGCGGCATCGAGGGCCTTGGCCGCCGTCTCGGCGATCAGCGGCTTGAGCAGGTCGAAATCGAGCCCCGCTCCGTTCATCAATCCCTCGCCCGCGGCATACATGCCGTTGACGAAGTTGCAGACGAAGACGGCCGCCAGATGGAGCCGGGCCCGCAACGCCGAATCGGCCCGCAGCACCCGGCGCGACAGCCGCCCGGCGAACGACTCCAGCTCGTCCTGCAACGCGGGCGTCGACGCCTCGATGAAGATCGGCACCTCCGACCAGTCGACCCGCCGGCCCCGTGTGAAAGTCTGCAACGGGTAGAAGACGGCCCGCCGCACGAGCTTCGCCGGCAACGCCTCCAGCGGCACGCTGCCCGCCGTATGAGCCACCGCGGCGCCCTCGGGAAAGGGAAGCGCCCCGGCCACTTCGGCCACGGCCCGATCGCTCACGGCCAGCAGATAAAGGTCCGCCGGAGCCAGCTCTTCGGGCCGGTCCGCCCAGCCGCAGCCCGCCATCGCGGCGATCTCCGCCGCCCGCGCCCCGTTGCGGGCCCAGAGCTGCACGAAGTGCACCCCGCTTCCGGCCAACGCCCGGGCCAGCGATTCGGCCACATTGCCGCTGCCGATGACAACCACGTCATTCATAAAACGAAAATTGAACGGTTGAATGCGAAAGGGGCTCGAAACAAAGCGCCTTTCTCTCTTTGCTTTATTTTTGTATACTCGTCCGCAAAAATACCCCTTTGCTGCTTCGGGCGGCTCTCCGAGCCGCGCGGACCGCAGCCTTGCCCGGCGGAGGCCTGCAACATCCGGCTGACGCCGGGCGTGCCCCGCAGGCTGCGCCGCCAGATAAAAATCAGAGACATTTTTTGCAGATAAGCATTTTACTTTTAACCCTCCAACAAGTCTATGATCTTCACATTCTCCTGCGATTTGCGGGCATGCTGCTTGATGCGCTCCAGCTCGCGGTCGATGCACGAGAACTCGGGCGTCGGCGCCGGGTCGAACCCGCCGTTCCCCGACTGCTCCACGGCCTCCAACACGCCGTAGACCGTAAGCGACGTCACGTCCTGCGCCGGAATATACTCCTTTTCGCGATCGTCGGCGTCCACCGGCACGGCCAGCAGGAGATCGGCCTGCACCAGCTGGTAGAGTATGTCGTTCACGATGCGCGTGGGCAGGTCGAGCCGGTCGCGGATGGTCTCCACGGGTGTGGCGCCTCCCTGCGTGCGCAGGTGCTCCACGACGATCAGCATCACGGCCACCAGCACCTTGCGGCGCTGGTCGTAGCTGATGCGCAGCGACTCGCGCTCCTCGCAGAACCGCGAAACGTTCTGATAGGCGAACGAAAGTTCGCCGCCGAAGAGCAGAATCTGCCACGAAGTCTGCATCCAGATCATGAAGAGCGGCAGGGCCGCGAAACTGCCGTAGATGGCATTGTACGAAGTCATCCACCGCTGCACGTAGAGATAGCCCCACTGGAAGAGCGCGAAAGCCGTTCCGGCGACGATGCCGGCCATCAGGGCGCTCGGGAAGCGCACCCGGGCGTTGGGGATGACCACGTAGAAGACCGTGAACATCACCCACACCACCACCACCGACATGACTTGCGAAAGCAGCGAATAGAACCAGCCGTCGCCGAAGCCCAGCAGCTGGCGCGCATAACCGCCCACCGCGCCGGCGATGACCCACAGCACGGGCACGATCATCACGATGGCGATGTAGTCGCTCCACTGGCGGGCGATGCTGCGCTCGGCCTTCACCTCCCAGATATTGTTGAACGCGTTTTCGATCGACCCGAAAACGCGGATCACGGCCCAGAACAGCATGACCAGCGCCACCACGGCCACCACGCCGCCCTGCGTGCGGGCCAGCGCCTTTTCGGCGAACGCCACGATGTAGTCGATGATTTCGGGGTTCTGCGGAAAGATCGAATAGAGGTTCTGCACCAGACCGTCGGCCAGGCCGAAGCCCTTCACCACGGCGAATGCCACCGCCACGATGGGCACCAGCGACATGAGGGTATAGAACGTCAGGGCCGCCGAGCGGATCAGCGTACCGTGCTCCTTCAGCCCGCGGGCCGTATAGAAAAGCAGCCGGTACTGCCGCACCAGCCACCGCGCCGCCGGACTGCGCCACTCGCTCGCGTCGCGCCGGAAGACGGTGTCGGTGAAGTAGGCGATTATATGCTTGATCTTCATAATCTTTCAAATATCGGAAGCCGGCAGTCCCCGACCGCTCTTCCTGCGGACCGGAGCCTCGTCCGGCGAAGCCCGCAAATGTTGCGTGCCCGCAGGCTCCGCCCCGAAAACCGTTTCGGCCGGACACGAACAAAGAGTACGCCGTACAACAAAAATAGTCATTTCAGCCGGATCGTCCAAAATGCCCCGTCGATTTTCGTGAACGCCAGCCGCACGTCATCGCCCGGCCGGAGCCCCGTGCGGCGCATGATCTCCTCGACGGCCAGCGGGAAGTCGCGCTTGAAAATCGTCGCACCGCAGCCTTTGAGTTCGCGCCGCAGGCGCCGCGGATCGTAGGGTTCGACGGATTCGACGGCGAAAACCTTGCCGATCGCGTCGGCAGGCCGCTCCGCCGAGAATCCGAAGCCGTTGTCGCTCCAGATGTCGGCCTGCCCGGCCAGCTGCAGCCGCGCCAGGCGGGCCTTCTGCAACGCCACGTCGGGCACCGTGAGCCAGCGATAGCGCGCCGGGTCGAAAACGCCCGGATGCGGCGCCACGGCATCGGGCCGGGCCGTGAAACTGCGGTCCGCAGCGCCCAAGGCCGTGGCCGTCACCTCCGGGCCCGTGCCGTCGTCGTAGACCACCACCTCCTTGCATTCGCCGTCGAGCGAAACGGCCTCCACCCGGCTGTCGGGGAAAAGGCGCAGCGCTTCGTCGATGTCGAAGAGCGGCGAATTCTTCAGACAGAGCCCTCCGCCCGCCCGGCGGATCGCCGGCAACAGCGCCGGAATCGAGGGCGAACAATCCTCCAGCCGCACCAGCTTGCGTCCCGTGGCCGAACGGCGGTCGGGATCGGCATAGACCCAGTCGAAACGCTCGTGCGTCTGCGCCAGATACTCTTCGGCCGACGCGGCCGCCACCTCGATATTGGCCGCACCCAGCCGCCGGAAGTTCTCGCGCGCCACCCGGGCCAGCACTTCGTTTCGTTCGAGGGTCACCACCTGCCCGAACCGACGGCTCAGCGCCAGCGCATCGACACCGAGGCCGCACGTAAGGTCGAGCACCCGCCCGCCCCCGATGCGTTTGTGCGCCGCACAGCGCTCGCTCGACGCCTGTTCGAAGGCCAGCGGCGGCAGAATGCACTGCGCCGCCGCATAGGAGGGCAGTTTCGACACCGCCCGGTGCAGATACTTCACCTGCGTGGCCACCAGCCGCGCATGGGGCACCCGGGTGTCGAGCGCCACCTCCAGCGGGTCGCGGCCGCGGTTTTCGGCCACGGCGCGCGTCGCTTCGTCGGAGACGAGCCATTCGTATTCTTCGAGGGTCATCACGAGGGCAAATGTACGCTTTTTTTCGCTGCGGCATGCCGCAGCACTGCGGTTGCAATCACAAAGAAGACATAGCAGGCCACCGTCGCCCGGGTTGAAAGGGCATATTCGACGGCCGCACCCGGTACGGATGCCGTCGTACGGGCCAGCAGGTCGAGCAGGTCGGCGGCACCCTCGCCGGCCCGACAGATTCCCGGCACAAAGAGTCCCGCCACTCCGCACAAGACCACGATGCCCGCCAGCGGAATGACCGCCGGATTGAGCAGCAAACCCGCCACCGGCACGACGCCGAAAGCATGCGACACCAACGGTGCGGTGGCCAGCGTAGCCGCCGCGCCCACTGCCACGGTGTCGGTCAGCGCGTTCAACACCCGATGACGCCCGTGCAGCCTGCGGCACAACGGCACCGCCCACAGCAGAATAGCCGCCACGGCCACGAACGAAAGCTGAAAACCGATGTCGCCGATCCATGCCGGATTCCACAACAGCATGCCGAAAGCGGCCGCAGCCAGAGCATTCAACCCCACGTATTCCGATCCGACGGCCAACGCGGCCTGCAACAAGGTGCACATCACGGCGGCCCGCACGGCGCTGGGCGGGAAACCTGCCGTGGCGACATAGAGCCACACCGCACCTACGGCCAGCGCATCGCGCACCAGATGACCGCGCCTCAACAACGCCAGCCACCGCAACGCCAGGTTGGCCAGGAGAAAAACAAGGCCCGTATGCAAACCCGACACAGCCAGCAGATGCGACATGCCGCTGCGCGACCAGGCTGCGCGCAGCCGGGGCGTCAGACCGCTCCGGTCGGCCACCGTCATGGCCCGCAACACGGCTCCGGCATCGTCCGGCGAACAGATCCTCTTCATCCGTGCGGCCGCACGCAGATGGAGCCCCGGATCGGCATTCGCCCCGCTCTCAAGCACCCGGCGCGAGGAGAGGTAGAGCGACCCGACGAAACCCCGCCGCGCCATCAGCCGCCGGTAACTCTCCGAACCGCCCCGCAGGGCCCCCACCCGACCCCAGCAAAGGATGCGGTCGCCGCCCGAGAGCATCACGGTCGAATCGGTCCGCAGCACCACCCTGTCGGCCGCCGTATGCCATTGCGTCCGGCCGGGGAGCCGCCACGCCCGGATCACACCGTCGGCCGAGCTGTAACGTCCGCGGCCGGCGGGCATCCCCTCGACCTGCACCTGCCAGAGGCACGTCGTCTCCAGCGGGACCGTCCGCTCCGGTGCATGGAACTGGCAGACGCCCCACCCTGTCACCACAAGCAAGGCCGCCAGGGCCGCACCCGAACGCAGCAGCAACGCCAGAACGCCGCACAACGAAAAAGCCGCGGCGACGAACCACCACGGCAGCGCGAAATGTTCTCCCAAGACGATTCCTGCCGCGAACGGAAGCAACAGTTTTACCATCGGGAGGGACTTCATCGACACAGATTTAAATAGGAGAAACCGGCTTTTCGGAAGGCGGAGTCCTCCTCGAAAGCGAAAGTTCGGGATAATGGCGGAAAGAACGGCTTTCAACGGCAAGTATCGGGCGGCCGGAACATGCGCCCAGCTAAGAGCAGGTATTGCTCCCGGGCCGCACCTGCGGAGATTGCCTATGGGCCACTATTGGAGAAAAACTGCGAAATGCGGGGCTCTTCGGACCGCGGCGACACGAAGGATTTTCACGCTTCGTCGCCAACCGCCCAAAGGGCCAGGTACTTGTCTTCCTTGGCGTGCATGCGGCGGTTGGCCGCAGGGGTCTTGTCCTTCTGACCGCAAAGATGCAGCAGACCGTGAACCACCACGCGGCGCATCTCGACGAGCCGCGCGGCGCCGTAGATCCGCGCATTGTCGGCCACGGTCTCCACGTCGATGAAGATGTCGCCCGAGACCGTGCGCGTACCGCGGCGGTCGCTGTAGTCGAAAGTGATGACGTCCGTGAAATAGTCGTGGCCCAGAAACTGACGGTTCATCTCCAAGAGCCGGCGCGCCGAGCAGAAAATGTAGTTCACATCGCCCAGCACATACCCTTCGGCCGCGGCCACCTCGCGCAGCCAGGCTGTCGTGCGCCGCTTCTGCGGCAGCCGATAGGTGCAATCTTCGTTATAATAGCCTACTTTCATTGTTTGTCTGTCGATCACGCAGGGCCGTCAAGACCTGCTTTCGTCTTCCGCATCGCACCGGCCGAACGCTTCGGGGCTCCCAGCTCCAATATCGCTTTGCCCCCGATCCGGACCCGCGCTGCCGGAACCGCCCGGGATACCCCGGAATCCGACCTCGGGGATCGCTCCGAACCGGCACTGAAACCCGTTCCGACCCTACCCCGGCACGATACCCTCCTACTTGAAACAATTCTCGGCCAGGAGCTTCTGCGACGGTTCGGGCGGGTAGATGCCGAAGACCAGCTTGTACTCCGTGGACATCGTCATCACGTCGACCGATGCGCCCACGGTGCCGATATGCTGGTTTTTGGCCACTTTCTGCCCCTTTTCGACGCTCACGGTCCCCATGTTGGCATAGGAGGTGATGTACTCGCCGTGGGCGATGAAAACATCGAATTTGTCCGTTATGCGGTTGCGTTTGATCTCCACCACCTTGCCCTCGTAGATCGAAACCACCGCCGCACCCTTGGGCCCCGTGATCTCGGCCATGTTCTCGCGGTAGCGCTTCACGCGGCCGCCGGCCACCGGCAGACGCAGGCCCGAGGTCTTCGACGAGAACGAAGCGCCGGCCGTGTTGCCCTTGGTGAGCTTGCGCAGCTGGCCGATCGCCACGCTCAGCTGGCGTTCCTGGGCCATCTTGCGCTGCAGGGCGCTTTTCTCCTTTTCGGACAGCTGCTTCATCTCGGCCCGCGCCTGCTGCGCGTCGCGTTCGAGGTCGACCTTCTGGCGGGCCAGTTTCTTCGTTGTGGCGTCGAGCGACTTATGCCGCGTGTCGAGCTTGCGTTTTTCGGTCCTCACCTGCTCCGAAAGGGTCTCGATCTCCCGCAGCTTGCGCTCGCGCACGGCCGCCATTTCGCGCAACACTGTGATCCGGCGCGCCATGTCGGCAAAACTATGCGACGAGAAGATGTAAGTGAGATAATTCTGATGACGGTAGTTGCGGTAGGTCTCGCGGACCATGGCTGCATACTGGACCCGGTGTCGCGCGCAGGCCGCCGAAAGGTCGCCGGCCACGCTGTCCTTGCGGGCGATCTCCTCGCGCAGGAGCCGCACCTGTTTCTCCGTCTCCTCCAGCAGCCGGTGGCGCGATTCGAGCTGCAGGGCCAGGCGCCGGGCCCGTTCTTCCGTAGCTGCGCGCCCCTTCTTGAGGTTGGCGATCTGCTGTTCTTCGGCCGCGATCTTCTTCTCCAGGTTGGCGATGACACGCTTCTGGTCCTCGATCTTACGGCTGTTCTGCGCCATGGTCGGAGCCATACCGAAGAACAACAACAGGGTCAGCAGCAGTCGGAAGGGTTTCATGGGTCGGATCATGGTTTTTCGGCCTGTTCCAGCCTGCGGGCGATCGCGGCGGCATCGTAGCCCCGTTCGAGCGCCTTGCGCCAGTAGGTTTCGGCCATGAAGCGCTGGCCCAGCGCATGCAGGATGTCGCCGTAGTGGAGCGCCAGTTCCGCGCTGTTGCGGCTGTCGAGCGCTATGGCCTGCTGCATCGTGCGGCGCGCCTCCTCCAGGCGCCCCAGGCGGAAAAGCACCCACGCATGGGTATCCAGGTAGGTAGGATTGTTGTCCGTGAGCTCCACCGCGCGGGTCGACATCGTCAGCGCTTTCTCCAGTTCGAGCCCCTCCTCCGCCAGGAAATAGGCATAGTTGTTGAGAACCAGCGGGTTGTCCGGCGCAAGTTTCAGGCTGCGGTCGTAGGCCCCGAAACACGATTTGAGCGCCCGGCGGCGGTCGGCGGACTTCGGGGCCGGCATCCGCACGGCCATCTGGTGCCAGGTGTCGCCCGTGAGCCCCCAGATCACGGCACGCAGCGAATCGGTGTCGGCATACCCGAGCGATTTGCGGTAGACCTTCAGCGCTTCGGCATGCCGCCCCGAATAGCTCAGCGCATTGCCCTTGGCCATGTGGAACATCGGCCGGTCGGGGAAGAGCGCCAAGGCCCGGTCGGCATAGCGGTCGACCGAGTCGGTGCGCTGGAGGTAGGTTTCGATGTCGATCACCGAAGCGAAATACTCCTCCACGGGGGGCACATCCTCCGTGTGGAGCTTGTAGAGTTCCAGTGCGCGCTCCAGCTCGCCCGACGCGATGAGATGGCGGGCATAAAGCTCCACCACCCGCTTGTCGCGCGGATAGCGGATGGCCAGCATCGAGGCCAGGTCGTTGAGCTGCACGTAGTTTTCGCGATAGAAGCGCATGTCCGAAGTGAACTGCCCGAAACGGGCCGTCTTGCGCTCCAGCGGCATCGACTCGAGGGCGAACATCCGCTTGGTCACACCCAGCATGGCCCGGTAGTTGCGCCGTTCGCCGTAGAAATCGGAGAGTGCGGCGAGCGTGGCGAGCGACGTGGAGTCGATCTCCAGCGCACGGTCGTATTCGGCCAGCGCCAGCGAATCCTTGCCCGTACGGGCATAAAGCCCGGCCAGCACCACATGGTGCTCGGCTTCGTAGGGCGCCGCATCGACCATGGCCCGCGCTTCGGCGACGGCCTTGTCGAGCTGCCGCGTGGAGACCAGCAGCTGCCGTTTCATGGCGCTGAGCATGGGGATGCGGCCGAAACGCACCTCGGCCGTGTCGAGCGTAACGATGGCCATATAGGGCTGCCCGTCGAGCTCGTAGAGCGCCGCCAGGATGCGGTAATTGTCCGGATTGTTGGGTTCGGCGCGCTGCAATTCGCGGAAAACCCCGAGCGCAGGCCGGTACCGGCCCGAGCGCACCAGCGCCTGGCCGTGGAGCGAGCGGTACCACAGATCGGCCGTATCGAGCCGGCTGGCCCGGCCGGCCATCTCGGCAGCTGCGGCGGGCTCCTCCTCCATCTGCGACACGGCCAGCCCGTAGTAGGCCGGCGCGAAGGTCGAATCGGCGCGGATCGCTTCGCGGAAAAGGTCGCAAGCCCGGGCCGAATCGCCCTCGATGGCATAGCGCTTGACGCCCTCGGTGTAGAGGTAGAGGCTCCGCAGCGAATCGGCCCACTCGGGAACCGGACCGCCGCTCCGCTGCGACCTGGGCGACGCCGGCGAGGCGCTCCCCCGGGCCGCAAGGGCCGTCGCGAAGAGCGCCGCACAAAGAACCGATATGGCCGCAAGGCGTTTCATGATCTTTCCGAAAATCCGCAAGCCGGAGCCGCAGCCCGTCGGCCGGCCCGGCCGACGGTCAGAGCGCCTCGTCGAACTGGTGCAGGAAGCGCACGTCGTTCTCGAAGTAGAGACGCAGGTCCTTGACTCCGTATTTGAGCATGGCGATGCGCTCAATACCCATGCCGAACGCGAAGCCGGAGTACTTGTCGGGGTCGATATCGTTTGCTTTCAACACATTGGGATCCACCATGCCGCAGCCCATGATCTCCAGCCACCCGGTGCCTTTGCAGACCGGACAGCCCTTGCCGCCGCAGAGGTTGCACGAGACGTCGACCTCGGCCGACGGCTCGGTGAAGGGAAAGTAGGAGGGACGCATGCGGATGGCCGTCTGCTCGCCGAAGATCTCCTTGGCGAAGTAGAGCAGCGACTGTTTCATGTCGGCGAACGAAACCCCCTCGTCGATATAGAGGCCCTCGATCTGGTGGAAGATGCAGTGGGCTCGGTAGGAGATCGCCTCGTTGCGGAAGACGCGGCCCGGGCAGATCACGCGGATGGGCGGTTTCCGGTGCTCCATGGTCCGCACCTGGATCGACGAAGTGTGCGTGCGCAGGAGGATGTCGGGGTTCTTGGCGATGAAGAACGTGTCCTGCATGTCGCGCGCCGGATGCTCGGGCGGGAAGTTCAGCGCCGAGAAAACATGCCAGTCGTCCTCGATCTCGGGACCCTCGGCCACCGTGTAGCCCAGGCGCGAGAAGACCTCGACGATGCGGTTGCGGACCAACGAAATGGGATGGCGCGAACCCAGCCGCTCGGCCGAACCCGGGCGGGTCAGGTCGTCGGAGGCCGCCGCCGAAGCGTCTGCCGCGGCGTTCTGCAACTCCTCGCGCAGGGCGTTGATGCGCGTCGTGGCTTCGTTCTTCAGCCGGTTGAGCTGCTGGCCCAACTCGCGCTTGAGTTCCGGCGCCACCGTCTTGAATTCCTCCATCAGAGCCGTCAGTTCGCCTTTTCTACCCAGCATTCTGATGCGGAATTCCTCGATTTCGGCCGCCGCCTTGGGTTTGAATTCTTCGACGCGTCGGAGAAGTTCGTTGATTTTGTCGGTCATATTTTGTCGGTTTGTCGTTTTTACCTACTTTTGGCACAAAGCCTTTAATGTGCAAAGTTAAAAAAAATTCACGATTCATAATTCACAATCCGCATTTAGTTTGCACCGCCCCGACCGATGCGGGCCCCGGTCCGCGCCAGGCCCTGCCGTTTCGGCGCGGGAGAACCCTGCGAACGCGGACCTTCCGACCCCGACCGTCATCAACCCCATGTTCAGCATGATCCCCAAAAACCGTATGCTTCGCCCCATGTACCGTTTCCTGCTTCCGCTCTGCGCCCTGGCGCTTTTCGGCCCGCTTCGGGCGCAAACTCCGCACGACGGCTCCCTGCCGGCACGCCGCGGCGTAGGCGTGGTGCTGAGCGGCGGCGGCGCCAAAGGCCTCTACCACATCGGCGTGCTCGAAGCGCTCGAACAGGAGGGCATACCCGTCGATTTCGTAGCCGGCACCTCCATGGGTTCGATCGTCGCGGCCATGTACGCGGCCGGTTATTCGCCCGCCGAAATGCGGGAAATCGTCTCCTCGGGCGTGGTGAAGGAGTGGGTTTCGGGGCGCATCGATCCCATCCGCCACATGTCTTTCTACCGGCAGATAAGCCACAGCCCTGCGATGGTGAGTTTCCGCTTCGACCTGAGCGCCCCCAAGCGCAAGTTCCGCGTGCCCTCCAACCTGATCTCCTCCACGCAGATCGACATGGCCTTCGCCGAACTCTTCGCCTCGGCAACGGCCGCGTCGGGCGGCAATTTCGACCGGCTGATGGTGCCTTTCCTCTGCGTGGCCAGCGACATCAACCACCGCACGCCCGTGGTCCTGCGCCGCGGCGATCTGGGCGAAGCGGTGCGTTCGTCGATGTCCATTCCGCTGGTCTTCAAACCCATGCAGCGCGACTCGATGCTGCTCTACGACGGCGGCATCTACGACAACTTCCCGTGGAAACCCCTCGACCGGGAGTTCCGGCCTGCGCTGATCGTGGGTTCCATCTGCACCAGCGGCAACACGCCGCCGACTCCCGAGAGCAGCATGCTCGACCAGGCTTTCATGCTCGCCATGCAGGACACCGACTACACCCTGCCCGAGGGGCGCAGCGTCACGATCCGCCGCGGCGTCGAGGCGGGCATGCTCGACTTCGACCGGCCCGACCCCATCATGGATGCCGGCTATGCCGACGCCATGGAGGCCATGCCGCAGATACGGGCCGCCGTGAGCCGGCGCCGCACCCCCGAGGAGTCCGAGGCCCGGCGCCGCGCTTTCCGCGCTAAATGTCCGCCCCTGGTCTTCGACAACTACGAATTCGAGGGTCCCACCGAAGCCCAGCGGGCCTACCTGCGCGACTTCGCACAGGTCGAGCGCCGCATGCCCGGCCAGCAGCGCCGCATGGAATTCGCCGAACTGCGCGACAACCTCTACGGCATCCTGGCCGACGACGACATCACCCTGGACTACCCCACCGTACGCTACGACTCCCTGCGCGGCAGCTACACTTTCGCCGCACGGTTCACCGCCAAACCCAACTTCAAGTTCACGGTGGGCGGCAACGCCTCCTCCACGGCATTCAACCAGGTATACCTGGGCATCGACTACCGCACCGTGGGCCGCGCCGCCCAGCAGTTCGGTCTCGATCTCTACCTCGGACCTCTCTACACGTGGGGCGCACTGGGCGGCCGCACCGACTTCTTCCTGTGGCGGCCGCTCTTTCTGAGCTACTCGGCCGACTTCTCGGTCAGCAACTACCGTCACGGCTCTTTCGGGCGGCTCTCCAAGATCGACAACACGGCGTCCGTCAAGGAGAGCGAGGGTTTCGTCTCGCTCTGCGCCGGCATGCCGCTCACGCAGCGCAGCGTCGTCACGCTCCAGACCAACGGCGGCTTCGCCAATTTCCACTACGCCTCCGACAACCTCTCGGTCTTCGACCACACCCGCTTCTCCTACTTCGGCATCAAGGCCGAAGTCGAGCGCAACACCCTCGACAAGGTGCTCTATCCCCGCCGCGGCTCCGACCTCACCGTCTCGGCCATCTACATCTCCGGCCGCGACAAGTTCTCGCCGTCCAGCACCCGCAGCTTCATCAGCCGGATCCCGCGCCGGTGGTTCGGAGGACGGTTCTCGTGGGACATCTACCACGACATCCCCGCGTGCCGCTGGTTCTCCGTCGGGTTCAACTTCGACGCCGTCGTCACCGACCTGCCCCGCTTCACCACCGCCGGCGCCACGCGCATGGCCATGCCTGCCTACACGCCCGTCCAGCACTCCAAGATGATCTACATGCCCGATTTCCGGGCCAAACGCTTCGTCGCCGCCGGTGTCATGCCCACGTTCGACCTGATGCCCAACTTCTTCTTCCGCACGGGATTCTACACCATGCTGCGCGAGCGTCACAACGAACTTTCGCCCACAGGACGCGCCGACCAGCGGTGGCACTACATCACCGAGGCGTCGCTGGTCTATCACACCCCCATCGGCCCCGTCAGCCTTGCACTGACCAAATACGACCTCCACGACTGGCGGAACATGTACCTCACTTTCAATTTCGGCTACGCCATCTTCGCGCCCAAGGGAAGATTCTATTGATCTGGCAATCAATCCGGAAGCAGATTTCCGGAAAACTGCGCCGCTCGTGCCGAACCGCTGCGGAACAACGACAGAACAACGGCGGCAACGGAATTTCCGCGCCTCAACGAAAGCTGCCGGCCGGAGTTTTGCATGTTCCGAAAAGTTTTTTTATATTTGCATTCGGACAATCTTACTCCAAGATAAGATTACAGCACAGGGTTCTTTACATATTTCGTTATAGCGATTGTATCTTTACTTTGAAATCTGGTACATTTTATGGCTTAAGATACACCGACCCTCTCAGGAGGGCGTGTGTTGTTTTATAAGCCAAGGGTTTGCCAGAACCTCAAAGTAATAAACCGGCAGCGTCTTCCTGTATTCATAGGACGTGTGCCGAATTTTACGAAACCCGGGCCTATCGGAAGCCTTCGAAAGCGTAGAACGGCACACTTCTTTTTTTTCTGCCGGATGCAATCGGAAAAAGATAGCAGCGGCAGATTTCTGTTGACCGTTTCATCGTGTACGGCAAACAAGTGAGTTGCGTCGTCTGCCGCTGCTTTTTCACCATCTCAGGCAGCCCCCGCCCGGAGTGATGCAGGCGCGGTTCATGATTCATGCACCGTTTCCCGTTTCGGTTTGGTTTGTGTCAGCGCGGCAGGCAGATGCGGGTTCGCGCTGGAGGTCGGAGCAGGAATCGGTTGCCCCGGGGTCGGACCCGGGAATCGTCCGCCGGCCGGACAGCAGCAACCGTTGTTTTCATAAGCCGGATGCGGAGCCGAACTCGTTTCGAGCTTTGCCGAAGCGAGTAAACCTCCCCGGCAGGGAATGTTGCAACCCGGTATTTGCGGGGCTGCTCTTTGGGGCTAAGGAGAGGCCGGACCATTCTCTTGATGCTTACCCGCAAGAATACCCCTCGCCGCTTTGCAGGTCTGAAAGCCGCATAAGCTGCAACCTCCCCCAGCGGAGCATGCAATTTCCGGCTGTTGCCGGGCGTATTCCGGGCTGCGGTCCGAAAACAAGCCTGAATCCCGCCTCCCCCGACAGACCGAATACCGAATCGGCAGACCGGGAGCATTTACGGATAAGTTTTTGCCGTTCCGAACAAAGGAACGAACCGGTCCTCCGCCGTCCGCCGGCACCCCATAGGCCCTCGCTTCCCGATAAAACAGGAAACCCCGGAGCAAAACTCCGGGGTTTCCTGTTTCTGAAAAGTCCTGCTACCAGATAATCACGCGTTGCTCCTCGGGCAGGAACATGGCGCCCTCGGTGATGCCGAACGCATCGTAGAACGACTGGAGGTTGCGCAACGTGGCGTTCACGCGCCACTTGCCGAGCGAATGGACGTCGAGCTTGGTCAGCCGTGCGATCTCCTCATCGCGGATATTCTGCGCCCACAGGGTCGCATAGCCCAGATAGAAGCGCTGAGCATCCGTAAAACCGTCGATCGGCGCCGGGGCGGGCTTCCCCTCCAGCGAGTTGCGATAAGCCGTCCAGGCCACGCGCAAACCGCCCTGATCGGCGATGTTCTCGCCCAGCGACAAGGCACCGTTCGCGAAGATGGCGGGCTGGCCCTCCTTGGCGGGCAGCACCTCGATGGAGTCGAACTGCTTGACCAGGATGTCGGTCTTGGCCTTGAACGCCTCCGAATCGGCCTCGGTCCACCAGTTGTTCATGTTGCCGTCCTTGTCGAAGTTGCGGCCCTGGTCGTCGAATCCGTGGGTCATTTCATGACCGATCACAACGCCGATGGCACCGTAGTTCACTGCATCGTCGGCCGCAGGGTTGAAGAACGGCGGCTGGAGAATGGCGGCCGGGAAGCAGATTTCGTTGGTCAGCGGGCTGTAGTAGGCATTGACCATCTGCGGGGGCATGTACCACTCGCTGCGGTCGACGGGTTTGCCCAGGTCGGCGATGTTGTCGGCCGTATACCAGGCGCTGGCATTGACGATGTTTTCCCAATAGCTCTTCGAGGGATCGATTTCGAGCGTCGAATAGTCCTTCCACTTGTCGGGGTAGCCGATCTTCACGGTGAACGACGCCAGCTTCTCGCGGGCCCGGGCCTTGGTCTCGGCCGACATCCAGTCGAGCGAGTCGATATGCTGGCCCAGCGCCGTCTGGAGGTTCTTCACCAGAGCGAGCATGCGGGTCTTGTCCTCCTCGGGGAAGTATTTGGCCACGTAGATCTCGCCCACGGCCTCCGAAAGCGTGCTGTTGGGAACCGACATGGCGCGCTTCCAGCGGGGTTTCATCTCCTTCTGTCCGGCCATCGTCTTGCCGAAGAACTCGAACGAGGCGTTCTGGAAATCGTCGCTCAGGTAGTTGGCGGCCGCATCGATATACTGCGCAGCCAGGTAGTAGCGGATTTCATCGAGCGACGCCGTCTTCAGCAGTTTGTTGGCGTTGGCCAGCGACGAAGGGGTCGACACGATGATCGTATCGAAGTCGCCGATGCCCATCGTACGGTAGTAGGCCGGCCAGTCGATAGCATCGTACGTGGCCTCGAACTGAGCTCTCGGCATGGGGTTGTACTGCGCCGGAATGTCGCGCAGCTCCACGCTCGACCACATCTTGTCGGCCAGCCGCGTTTCGATCGCCATCGTGCCCTCGACCGCCTTGCCGATCTCCTCCTCGGGCAGCCCCGCGAGGCGGAAAAGGGTAGAGAGATAGGTCTTGTAGGCATCGCGGAACTTCTCGTTCTCGGCATCGAGATAGTAGTCGCGGTCGCCCATCATCAGCCCCGACTGCGAAGCGTAGAGCGCATTCATCGAGCTGTTCATCAGATCGGCTTCCACACCCACCGAGAAGAACGGATTGGCCACGGCCGAGTGGAGTCCGGCGATAGCTTCGGTGAGCTGCGCGCGATCGTCGATGGCCAGCAGCGAGTCGACGGCAGCCTTGACGGGCGCCGCACCCTCGGCGTTGAGCCGCGCGGAGTCGAGCCCCATCTTGTAGAGATCGGAGATCTTCTGTTCGACCGAACCCGGCTCAGAAGTGCGGGCGGTCATCTCGGCAAAAAGTTCGTTGATGCGCTTCTCGTTGTTCTCGCGCAGCACGTCGAACGACCCGTAGCGCGAAAACTCGGGTTTGAGAGGGTTGTGCGCCTGCCAGCCGCCCGTAGCGTACTGGTAGAAATCCTCTGCGGGAGCGACCGAGAGGTCGAAATTGGCCATGTCGATGGCCGGCGCTTTCGGCTTATTCTGACAACCTGCCATACAAACCATTGCTGCTAAGACAAATACTTTTTTCATGTTTGGAGTTTTGAACGTTCGTAGAAACCGCCCGGAGCCAGCCACCGGACGAACTTTCCGCTGCATGTGCCGCCGGAGGGATCCGACGCGGCATACAAGATTACCAACCGAAAAGGCCGCTCCTCGGGAGCGGCCTTTTCGTGTTTATTCGCGGATGGCCGCCACACCGGGCAGGTCGCCGAACTCGATGTATTCGAGCAGCGCACCGCCGCCCGTCGAGATGTAGGAGACCTGATCGGCCAGACCGAACTTGTTGATGCAGGCCACCGAGTCGCCGCCGCCGATGAGCGAATAGGCGCCGTTCTTGGTAGCCTCGGCGATGGCCAGCGCCACCTCCTTGGAACCCGTAGCGAACTTATCGATCTCGAAGACGCCCACGGGACCGTTCCAAAGGATGGTCTTGCAGCCGAGGATATGCTCGCGGAAGGCCTTCTTGCCCTCGTCGGCGATGTCGACACCCTCCCAGCCGTCGGGAATGTCGTTGGCCGGAGCGGTCTTGGTGTTGGCGTTCTGCGAGAAATCGTCGGCGATGAGCGCATCGGACGACATGACGAGTTTCACGCCCTTCTGCTTGGCCAGCTCCAGGATTTCGAGCGCCACGGGGAACATGTCGGGCTCGCAGATCGAGTTGCCGACCTTGCCGCCCTGCGCTGCGGCGAACGTATAGGTCATGCCGCCGCCGATGACGATCGAATCGCACTTCTCGATCAAGGCTTTGATGACGCCGATCTTCGACGACACCTTCGAACCGCCGATGATGGCGCAGAACGGGCGCGCGGGGTTCTCCATGACGGCGGCGATGGCCTTCACCTCGCGCTCCATCAGGTAGCCGAACATCTTGTCGTTGGGGAAGTACTTGGCAATGAGGTAGGTCGATGCGTGCTTGCGGTGCGCCGTGCCGAACGCGTCGTTGATGTAGCAGTCGCCCAGCGAAGCGAGCTTCTTGACGAACTCCTTCTGCGGACCCTCCTTCAGCGCCTTCTTGGCGGCGTCCTTCTCCTCCTTGGTGGCATCTTCGGCCAGACCGCGGGGCTTGCCCTCCTCCTCGGCGTAGAAACGCAGGTTTTCGAGCAGCAGCACCTCGCCGGGCTTCAACGCCTTGGCCATTTCGGCGGCCTTGTCGCCCATGCAGTCGCCGGCGAAAGCGACCTTCACGCCGAGGTTCTTCTCGACGGCAGGCACGATCTGCTCGAGCGAATACTTGGGATCGGGATTCTTCTTGGGACGTCCCATGTGCGACATCAGAATCACCGAACCGCCCTCCGACAGCACCTTCTTGATGGTCGGCACGGCCGCACGGATGCGGGTGTCGTCGGTCACCTGGCCCTTGTCGTCGAGGGGCACGTTGAAATCCACACGGATAAGCGCGCGCTTACCCTTGAAATCGTAGTTGTCGATCGAAATCATAGTTGTTTGACTGTTAAATATTTCGTAGTTCGTTAACGTTACGTGCGCTGCGCCGCAAATTTAATGAAAAAATTCAAGAATTGCGTTATAAAATTAACAATTAACGATCCGCCCGACCCCGAAAGGCCGCTGTCCGGCACGAAACACCGACAGCGTCAATACTTGTACCTCAACCACTTGGCCAGTTCGCGGAACGTGGGTTTCTTGCCGTACATGAAGATTCCGACGCGGTAGATTTTGGCCGCCAGCCACACCATCCCCACGAACGAAACATAGAGCAGCGCCAGCGACAGGACGATTTCCCACATCGGGATGTCGTAAGGGATGCGGGCCATCATCACCACGGGCGACGTGAGCGGAATCATCGAGAACCAGAACGCCAGCTGCGAATTGGGGTCCTTGATCACGGCGAACATCGCGAAAAGCGCCAGAATGACGGGCAGCGTAACGGGCAGCTGGAGCTGCGAGGCGTCCTGCACGCTGTCGACGGCCGAACCCACGGCGGCGAACATCGCCGAGTAGAGCAGGTAGCCCCCGAATACGAAGAGCAGCAGGCAGACGAATATCTTCACTACATAACCCATGTCGGTCATCGCCGCCACGGCAGACAGCATGGTCGGGTCCATGCCGCCTGCAGCGGCCGCGTCGGGCAGCCCCGCCTGCATGGCCTGCGCCCCGGCCATCACGTCGGAAGGCATCAGCGAGGGAATCAGCACGCTGCCGACGCCGCATATCAGCACGGCCCACACCACGATCTGCACCACAGCGACCATCGCCACGCCCAGAATCTTGCCCAGCATCAGGTCGAACGGCCGCACCGACGACACCATGACCTCCAGCACGCGGCTGTTCTTCTCCTCGATGACCGACTGCATGACCATCGAACCGTAGATCAGCAGGAACATGTAGAGCACGAAACCCAACACGTATCCCAGCACCGTGGCCACCACCGACGACTGCGCCTGCGAATTCTCCTCCTGCGACTTGTCGTTGCGATAGGTCTGCATCACGACCGTCGTCTTCACGTCGTCGAGTATCTGCGAGAGGTTCCCGATGTTGTAGCCCTTGAGCTTTTCGGCTTCCAGAATCTGTTCGATCTGCCCCGTGATGGTGCTCTCGACCGTCAGCGACGACGATGAATTGGCGTACAGACGTACGTTGTTGGGGTTGGTCAGAATGTCGCTGCCGATGCAGAGTACCCCGAAACGATCGGTCAGCTCGCGCCGGGCCTCGTCGGCCGCAAGGTCCGTCGGCTCGAACACCAGTTCGTCGCCGCTCTGCAGCCGGGAGGCCACCAGGCCGCTCTCGTCGACCACGGCGATGCGCTTTCGGTCGCCGCGCGAAAACTGCATGATGAGCGCCGGAGCGGCCATCAGACCGAGCATCAGCACAGGCATCAGCAGGGTAGTGACAATGAAAGATTTCTTGCGGACGCGCTCGTTGAATTCGCGCTGTACGATAAGAAAAATGTTGGACATGGACTCGTGATTTTACTGTTTATTCTGCGCCGATGCGAACAGGACGGCACCGACCGACATGAAGATGATGACCCAGATCAAGGAGACGGCCGCCTTTTCGACCGTCGCGCGCCAGATCAGACCGGCGAGACCGCAGGCGAAAAGGAGGGCTCCGGAGAACATCAGCAAGGTCTTCTCTGCTTTTTTCACGGTTGCAGGATTTTTCAGAGCGTGCCGTTGACGGCCCGGATGAAGATATCGTTCATCGAGGGAATCACTTCGTGGAACGACCGCAGCTCGACGGCCTCGTTGAGCGCCGCGATGACGCGCCGCACTTCACCTCCGTCGGCAACCTGCAGCCGGAGCGTGCGATAAGCCGACTCCTCGGCTTCGGCATCGAGAATCCGGCATTGCAGTTCGCCGGCGACCCGTCGCAGGGTCTCCTCCTCGCCCCGGTAGGCCACTTCGAAAACATTGGCGCCATGCCGGCGGCGGATGTCGTCCACACGGCCCGAAAGGATGTTGTGCGACTTGTTGATCAACGTAATATGGTCGCAGATCTCCTCCACCGACGACATGTTGTGCGTCGAGAAGATGACCGTCGCCCCCTTGTCGCGCAAGGCCAGAATCTCCTCTTTCAGCAGATTGGCGTTGATGGGGTCGAAACCCGAAAACGGCTCGTCGAAGATCAGCAGCTCGGGCTCGTGCAGCACCGTGACGATGAACTGCACCTTCTGCGCCATGCCCTTGGAGAGCTCCTCGACCTTCTTGTCCCACCAGTCGGCGATGCCGAAACGCTCGAACCAGACCTTGAGCCGCGCCGTGGCATCGCGCCGCGAAAGGCCCTTGAGCCGAGCGAAGAAGAGCGCCTGCTCGCCGACCTTCATCTTTTTGTAGAGACCGCGCTCCTCGGGCAGATAACCTATGCGCAAGACATCGGCCGGGGCGATTTCGCGATCGCCGAACAGCACGCGCCCGCTATCGGGGGCCGTGATGCGGTTGATGATGCGGATCAGCGTCGTTTTGCCGGCTCCGTTGGGTCCGAGCAGGCCGTAGACCGAACCGCGCGGAATGGCCAGCGAGACATCGTCCAGCGCCGTGTGCCGGGCGTAATGCTTGCTGACATGTTCAACTGTTAGCAAATCCATTTTCGGAATCTATTTAGGGGTCTTATCGTTTGTTTCGAACGTTCGGCGCACAAGAGCTTCTTCTTTTGCGTCTTTACTGCGTTTCATCCGGACAGCGACCCGCCGACATCTTCGGGCGTCGGCCAGCAAACCGACGACGCACCAAGCGGGAAACGACCCGGCGAGAGGAGAACATACGTCCGCACTGCGAGGTATTGTCGCGGCAAATATATACACAAATTTTGAATATCAAAAAATATTTATCGTTTTTCGATATAAAAAGTAGGGTAGCGACCGCCGCATCCCGACTGAAGGCAACAAAAAGCAACTTCGGTGCAGATGCTTGGACGCAGCGCACGGAAAGACCGAAAGCACGAGACCCGCTCCCTCCATTCAGCGTCTGCACACTGCTGGCACCTAAAGAGAAGTAGCACGCATAGGGGCTGCCCGAGAAACGGGGAGACGAAGCAAGGTAATTGCCGCTCGAACCACCGCTCGTCAAGGCTCCCGACGACTCGCGGCGGTAGCCCGTAGCAGGCGCTGTCAAGCAATCGCTCGGAGGAATGCAGCGGAGGATGCGGAACAATGGTTTAAGGATATGTCGGGCGCAGCCTGCGGGGCACGCTTGCGGGCCTCCGCTGCGGGAGGCTGCGGCCCGCACGGCTCAAAGAGCCGAACGACGGCGACGACAGCAAATCGTTCGCAAACTCCGCGGCAGACTGGTGTTGTCAACTGGCGGCAAAGTGGGAAGATAGAGAGAAAAGATGTTCGGGGCGACCGCGGTTTGCAGAGATAAACACCGGCTTCAGCCGTGCGAGCCGAAGCCCCGCCCTGCGGAGGCTCGCAGAATTTACAAATCCCCGTTCTTAACGGGGCTCGCCCCGCGGGCTTCGGCACGAGAACATTTGCGCCACCGGTCGACCGCGTCGGACAAAAAGCCGGTGCCGGTATCTCTGCCGAACCAAAACCGCAAGCCGGCAGCGGCCCGCGTGCAACGCTGCGCACCCGAAACAACTATTTTCTTACATAAACCCACCGCGCCATTACGCCGCCAGCGGACTGCTGAATCTGCTAACCACGCTGATGCGAACCATGATCCGCACCACTCCAGGTGTGAAGTTGCCGGGAGCGAAGATAAAACAAAAATTATTCACACGGAAAATCGGCCAAATCGGATGGCGCCAGAAAGTGGTCCAAAACCCGAGTGTAAGGAGAGACAGGGCATGACTGGAGCAGAGACGGAGCGGCGGGGCGGGGTGGGATGGGGCCGGGTGAGATGGGGCCGGGTGGGATGGGGCCGGGTGGGATGGGGTGGCAGAACAAGAGACAAGACAAGGCGTGAAACGCCCCAAAAACGCCCCGAGCGAAGTTAAGCCCCAACCACCAACAAAGAACAAAGCAAGGGAAAGGGATTCGCCCAAAAAGCAAAAGACGCAAACCCGGTCCGACCGATCGGTTCCAGCCCGGGTTCGGTCCGTCCAACAAAATCCCCGACGCTCGCAAGCATCGGGGATTCAAACACAGCCGAACAGGGCCGAACAGAGTAGGGTAGGGCGGCCACCCGACGGACCCCGGCTTTACGACTCGATAAAATCGACGTTTACCTGCCGCTGGAACGATTCTTCGAGCGAGATGGTGGTTTCGGTCGTCGCGATACCTTGGATGCGCAGAATGCCCTCGAAAATCGTTTGCATGAGGTGTTCGTTGTCCACGCAGTAGAGCTTCACCAGAATATTGCCCTTGCCGGTGACGAAGTGGCACTCCACGATCTCGGGCACCTCCTTCAGATTCTCCACCGTCGGCTTGAGCAGCTGCGGGTCCTTGAGCGTGATGTTGATGTAGGCGCAGACGTCGAAACCCATGGTTTTGGGATCGACGATCAGCCGGCTGCCCAGAATCACCCCCTGGTCGTGGAGCTTGCGGATGCGCTGATGGATGGCGGCGCCCGAAATGCCGCATTCGCGCGCGATCTCCAGGAAGGGCATCCGCGCGTTCTTGATCAGATACTTTAGTATCTTACGATCGATGGCGTCCAACGTGACTTTCGACATAGGATTTACGCGTTATTCGATGACTTTCAGTTCCTTGCCCACCTTCACGAAAGCCGCAATGCAGCGGTCGAGTTGTTCGGGGGTGTGACCCGCCGACACCTGCACGCGGATGCGGGCCTGCCCCTTGGGCACGACAGGGTAGTAGAAACCCGTTACGAAGACTCCTTCGTCCTGCAGCCGGGCCGCGAAATCCTGCGACAACTTGGCATCGTAGAGCATCACGGCGCAGATGGCTGACTGCGTGGGCTTGATGTCGAAGCCCGCAGCCATCATCCCGGCGCGGAAATGCTCCACGTTGGCCACCAGACGGTCGTGCAGTTCGTTGCTCTCGCCGAGCATGCGGAACATCTCGATTCCGGCTCCCACCACGGCGGGAGGCAGCGAGTTGGAGAAAAGATAGGGGCGCGAACGCTGGCGCAGCATGTCGATGATCTCCTTGCGGCCCGTCGTGAAACCGCCCACGGCACCTCCGAAGGCCTTGCCCAGCGTACCGGTCAGAATGTCGACCTCTCCGCGCAGGTTGTAAAGTTCGGTGATGCCGCGGCCCGTCTTGCCCAGAACACCGGCCGAATGGCACTCGTCGACCATCACCAGAGCGTCGTATTTCTCAGCCAGGGCGCAGATCTTGTCCAGCGGAGCGGCATTGCCGTCCATCGAGAAGACCCCGTCGGTGCAGATGATGCGGAAACGCTGCGCCTGCGCTTTCTTGAGGCACTCCTCCAGTTCGGCCATGTCGGCATTGGCATAACGATAGCGCACGGCCTTGCACAGACGCACGCCATCGATGATCGACGCATGGTTCAGCGCATCGGAGATGATGGCGTCCTCCTCCGTGAAAAGGGGTTCGAAAACGCCGCCGTTGGCATCGAAGCAGGCGGCATACAGAATCGTATCCTCCGTGCCGAAATAGTCCGACACGGCCTTTTCCAGCTCCTTGTGCATGTCCTGGCAGCCGCAGATGAAACGCACCGACGACATGCCGTAACCACGGGCGTCCATCGCCTTTTTCGCCGCTTCGATCAGCCGCGCATTGTCCGAAAGACCCAGGTAGTTGTTGGCGCAGAAGTTCAGCACCTTGCGGCCTGCCACTTCGATCTCGGCCCGCTGGGGCGACTCGATCACGCGTTCCGTCTTGTAGAGACCCGCGGCCTTGATTTCGGCCAGCTCGTGCTGCAGGTGTTCCTTGATTTTACCGTACATGTGAGTTATTTTTGATGAATTTTCCTCGGGAATAGGTCCGACCGGCTACAACAACGGCACAAGCCGCCGGGCAACAACCGTTCCGCCCCGATTGGCCGGAGCGCCGCCGATCTTACGCAAAGGTAAGATTAATTTTGCTGAAACGGCTTTTCGGAGGCTTCTTTTTTCGCTGCAAAGTTACGATTCGTTACCCCGGCCGACCTCCGTTGCCGCGGTCCGAGCACCGGACGACGCCCGCTCCCTGCTCCCCGGCATCATGACCGAGCTATGCTTTCCCCGTCGCCGAACTATGTTCCGCCGCACTTCGCAGGCCGATCTATCTATGGGCGGCAACATAACTCCAGAAGCCCCGGCATCCCGAAACACGAACCTTTCCTCACCGGTTCTCAAAAACAGCTGCAGATGCTTGGACGCAGCGCACGGGAAAGCCGCACGAACGGTTGTAGTTGGACAACAGATCCGCCATGTCCGCACCGAGACGCAACCGGGCACCGTTCGAATGCCCCGACGCATAGGACGAAGAAGCCCACGCATAGCCGCGACCGCCGACGTTGTCCAAGGCTCCCGACCACTCGGTGCGGTAGCCCGTAGCAGGCGCTGTAAAGCAATCGCTCGGAGGAATGCAGCGGAGGGTGCGGAACAATGGTTTTACTGCGAATGTTAATGCAGTCACCTCGTACGGAATGTCGGGCGCAGCCTGCGGGGCACGCTTGCGGGCCTCCGCTGCGGGAGGCTGCGGCCCGCATGGCTCGAAGAGCCGAACGACGGCGACAGCAAATCGTTCGCCCGGACCGGCTGCGATCGTCCCACCTCGACAACCCTACTTTGTCATTCTGAACGAAGTGGATCGACGAACGCAGCGAGAGCAGAGACCGCTTGCGGATTATGCCGAGCAAGGAGGAGAAAGACAAACGAAGTGCAGTCAAGAATCTTTTCCCTTGCGAACCAAAGGCCGCGGACGGACTATGCCGAGCAAGGAGGAAAAAGACAAACGAAGTGCAGTCAAGAATCTGTCTACGTATACTTTTATACAGATTCTTCGTCGATCTTCCGATCTCCTCAGAATGACAATGCTGTCTTTGCATTGAATCATTTCCTTTCGGGAACTCATTCAAGTGCTCGCCCGGGCCGGCTGCGGGGGTCGCGCTTTCAGCGCGAGCCGGCCCCGGGCGCAAGGCCAAAGACCTTGAAATGCCCATTACTTGTACATTGTTCACAAACTCCGCCGCAGACTGGAATATGCAACTGGCGGCAACGCGGAAAGGTGGAAGGAAAAGATGTGCGATTTGTTCGCAAATCTACCAACGTCGAATGCAAGCCGAATTCATAGAATCCGGAGCTCTTAGACGGGTAATTGCAGTTTACAGAGCTAAACACCGGCTTCAGCCGGGCGAGCCGAAGCCCCGCCCTGCGGAGGCTCGCAAAACTCGCCCCGCGGACTTCGGCACGAAAACAACACAGCGCCGACCGAAGCAGAGCTTGCGAACTTACAACGTACGCTCTTTCTGAACGAAGCGAACGTAGCCTGCGGAGCAGCGAGTCCGGCGACAGCCGAAGCGGCGAGCTTCCGCGCCGGGAGGCTGCGGCTCGCGCAACACTGCAAGTTGCAAAAAACAATCTCCAAAAAAACGACTGCAAACAACGCAAGCCTACGAATTGCAAAAACCGCAGAACGAGAAAAACCGGCGCGAAACAACCGCAAACAAACAACGATTCCTAACCCTCCCGCGCCATTACGCCGCCAGCGGATTGCTGAATCTACAAACCACGCTGACAAGAGCCGTAACCCTTGTCACTCCGGGTCAGCTGTTTTCGGATGCAAAGATAGCCGATTCCGCCGCCGGTTGTCGTTATCGGTACATTTTCTGCACGGTTGCCACCATGTATCCCGGGCTGTCGGCCCACACATCCGAACTCCGGAACAGACGCAGCCACGCAATCCGCGGCCGGAGCATACCCGCTGAAAACCGACACCTCACCGCTACAAACGACCAAAAGAAACACGTTGCCGCACCGGCAGGCGGCCTCACCGAAAAAGCAATCCGCCACCGCCGAACGAAAATAAATCATTATCTTCGCGCCGCATACACCCCAATCAAGCCATCATGCTCGAATACGATCTCATAGTCATCGGCGGCGGACACGCCGGATGCGAAGCGGCCGCGGCCGCGGCCCGGCTGGGAACCCGCACGCTGCTGCTGACGATGGACATGACCAAAATGGCATCCATGTCATGCAATCCGGCCATCGGAGGAATAGCCAAAGGTCAGATTGTCAGAGAAATAGATGCTCTCGGAGGACAAACCGGCCGCATCGCCGACCTCACGGCCGTGCAGTTCCGCATGCTCAACCGCTCGAAAGGCGCCGCCATGTGGAGTCCGCGTGCACAGTGCGACAAAACGCGCTTCTCGGAGGTTTGGCGCCGTACGCTGGAGAACACCCCCAACCTCTACATCTGGCAGGACACCGCCACCGAGCTGCTTGTCGATACGACGGCCGGTCCGACTCCCCGCATCCGCGGCGTCAAAACCCGCATGGGGGTGGAGTTCGCCTGCCGCGCTGTCGTGCTCACGGCCGGCACTTTCCTCGACGGGGTCATGCACTGCGGCTCCTCCAACGCCGAAGGGGGTAGGGCAGGGGATGCCGCCTCGCACGGAATCACGCAATGTCTCTCTGCCCTGGGATTCGAAACGGGCCGCATGAAGACTGGCACCCCGGCACGCCTCGATGCCCGAACGATCGACTTCGAAGCGCTCGAGCTCCAGGAGGGCGACGCGAAGCCCGAAAAATTCTCTTTTTCCAACGACACGCACCCCGTCGAAGACCAATTGCCCTGCTTTCTGGTCTACACTTCGCCCGAAGTTCATGACATCCTGCGCCGGGGTTTCGACCGGTCGCCGCTCTTCAACGGCACCATCCGGGGCATCGGCCCGCGCTATTGCCCGAGCATCGAAGATAAGTTGCGGACTTTCGCCGAAAAGGAACAGCACCAGCTCTTTCTTGAACCCGAAGGCCGTACCACCAACGAATATTATCTCAACGGGTTCTCCTCCTCGCTGCCCTGGGAAATCCAATTGGAAGCGCTTCATAAGATACGCGGACTGGAGGATGTACACGTTTTCCGCCCGGGCTACGCCATCGAATACGACTATTTCCCACCCACGCAGCTGCACCATTCGCTCGAAACCAAACTCGTAAAAGGGCTTTATTTTGCCGGCCAGGTCAACGGCACTACCGGTTACGAGGAGGCTGCTGCGCAGGGTCTGATGGCGGGTATCAATGCCCACCGGGCCATGAAAGGAGAGGAACCCGTCGTGTTGAAGCGCGACGAAGCCTACATCGGCGTGCTGATCGACGATCTGGTGACCAAGGGCGTGGACGAGCCCTACCGGATGTTCACCTCGCGGGCCGAGTATCGCATTCTGCTCCGGCAGGACAACGCCGACCTGCGCCTAACGCCGCTGGGACACGAAATCGGGTTAGTCACACGAAAGAATTATGAAACTTTCCTACGAAAAAAATCTGCTGTCGAGGCCCTCGTATCTTTCGCAAAAGAACAGAGTGTCAAGGCCGATGAAGTGAACGATTATCTCCGTTCCGTCGGTTCCGACCCGCTCACTCAAGGCCGGAAGCTCAACGACATGCTGATGCGTAATGGCGTGACGTTCGAATCGTTGCGAAAGGTGCTTCCGAAACTCGAACGGTTCATCGCCTCCAACCAAATCCCGGCCGACGCCATCGAGGAAGCGGAGATACAGATCAAGTATCGCGGATATATCGAGCGTGAAAAATTCATCGCCGAAAAGTTGCATCGGCTCGAAAACATCGCCATTCCCGAAGATTTCGATTACGCCCGAATGAACGCTCTCACCATCGAAGCGCGCCAGAAACTGGATCGAATCCGTCCCGCAACCATCGGTCAGGCATCCCGCATCCCGGGAGTTTCACCCGCCGACGTAAACGTTTTGCTTGTTAAATTCGGACGCTAAATAGCTCTCGTAGTACCGTCCGCAATCCAAAAGAATCCACACATTAAGCGAGTATTTGCACACTCACTCCGGTGCTCAACAGGGGTTGTTCCACGTGGAACAACCCCTATATTTTAGAATGCATCCGCCGCGCGCAATCAACATATTATATTGAATGACAACACATTAAACTAAATATCGCATTCATAATTCTCTGCTCATAACATCGCTCAATACTTGGTTTCCACCCGCCCCAATGCTACTCAGCAAAATAACATTTCGTCAGTCAAAAAACCGACAATAATCAACCAAAATTCGATCAGACACAGAAGTCCGCTTCTCAAAATCATACAAATTCAGCCGCTTCGATTACATCGAAAATCGCACTCTCTTTCTCCGAATTTTATGTAAAAATTCAAATAAAATACATCCCCGAAAACAGTTTAAAGACTCACCGCCGGATCAAATTACAGCTTCAAATAATTTTCTTACCACGAAACTCCGATAGGTTTACAGCCATAACCGGAAAATATTTTGATTTTGCTGCGAAAACCAGTGTCAAAAACATAGGAAAAACAAAAATTTCAACAGAAAAATATCAGTCAAAATCTCAGCTTGTATTGACAGCAACACGGCAAGATAAATTTTACGCCAAAAATTTCGCGAGTTTTTTCAACGAAAAAAAATCTATAATTCCCAAAAGTTTAGCTGCAATTCAATCTGCAAAAGCAACCATCCACTAAAAAAGGAGAGAAAAGGGAAGAGAAATAGGGTGGGGTGGTAGAAGAAAGTGCAAAAAAAACAGAAAATAAAAGCGGATATAGCATGAGATAAGATAGAGACAGAATAGAACGGAGAATAATAGGATAAAATTAGCCGGAAAAACTATTGAAAATTTGCCTATTATAAGAGCGAAGGAGCAATCAAAAAACCGATCGACTAAAATTGAGCTGAAATCACAATTAATAATAACTCACAAAAAACGGACGCTCCAAAGAAGCGCCCGGTAATAAAACAGAAGTAGGTAAAAACTACAAAACTTCGGTACACCAACCGTGTTTATCCTCAACTCTACCGTACTGAATATCCTGCAAAAGATTGAAAAGTTTCATCGACATCGGACCGACCTCCTCGCCATACTCGTAAACCTGATTGGTCTGCATGTCGAAAATCTTAGAAACCGGCGAGATGACGGCAGCCGTACCGCAAGCCCCGACTTCCTCGAATGTAGAAAGTTCCTCGACGGGGACTTCGCGCTCTTCGACCGTCAAGCCCAAGTCGGCTGCAAGCTGGCGCAAACTCATATTGGTAATAGATGGCAAAATCGAGGGCGATTTCGGAGTCACATATTTACCGTCCTTGATACCGAAGAAATTAGCTGCTCCGAATTCCTCGATGTGCGTATGGGTTGCAGCATCAAGATAGAGCACATTGGAATAACCCAGCTCATGGGCATGCTGGCCGGAATAGATGCTGGCCGCATAGTTGCCACCGACTTTCACATCGCCTGTTCCACGTGGAGCAGCGCGGTCCTGTTCACGGTCGAGAGCCACCTTGATAGGTTTGATCCCCTCCTTGAAATAAGCGCCGACGGGCGAAGCGTAGATAATCAGCATCGCCTCCTTGGCCGGTTTCACACCCAGACCGACCGACGTGCCGAACATAACCGGACGCAGATAGAGCGAGGCACCCGTTCCGTAGGGCGGAATGTAAGCCTCGTTGCGACGCACGACTTCCTTACAACCCTCGACGATCATCTCTACAGTCGGAACCGGAAGACACAACCGTTCGGCCGAAGTACGCAGACGACGGGCATTGTCGGCCACCCGGAAAATCCGGACCTTGCCGTCCGCGCCGCGGAAAGCTTTCAGTCCTTCGAATAGTTCGAGTCCGTAATGCAGACAGAAAGACGACATGTGCATCCGGATGTACTCGTCGTCGGAGAACTCCATCGGGCTCCACTTTCCGTCGGAAAAAGTATAGCGGACGTTGCAGTCGGTCTTATGGTAGTCGAAGCCCAATGAGCTCCAGTCGATATTGGCCATGATGATATAGAGTTAAGATTATTCGGATTATCCCACGATCGCACCGTCGGCCGTCTTGGCATCGGGTCCGAGCAGGCGCAGTTTTCCGTCGGCATCTTCGGCCATCAGGATCATGCCGCGCGACAGGGTGCCCTTGAGTTCGCGGGGTTCGAGGTTGACAAGCACCAGCACCTGACGTCCGATCAGTTCCTCGGGCGTGAAATGCTCGGCGATACCCGACACGATCTCGCGCTGGTCGATGCCGGTGTCGACCGTCAATTTGAGCAATTTTTTGGTTTTAGCCACTTTTTCGGCCGTCAGAATGGTCGAAACTCGGATGTCCATCTTCTGAAAAGCATCGAAAGTCACCGAATCTTTCTGTTTTGCGACATTTTGCGACGCTTCGGCCGCCAGGTTGGCAGCCTTGGTGGCTTGCAACTTGTCGAGCTGGCGCTGGATGACATCGTCCTCGATCTTCTCGAAGAGAAGCGTCGGTTCGCCGATACGATGACCGGCCGCGATCAGGTCGACCGCACCGAGACGCTCCCAATCGAACTTGTCGACCGCAAGCATGGCAAGAATCTTGGCCGCAGAGAAAGGCATGAAAGGCTCGATGGCCAGAGCGGTATTGGCCGTGATCTGCAAAGCGATGCTGAGAATGGTCTTGACCCGCCCGGGATCTGTCTTGATGACCTTCCATGGCTCAGTATCAGCAAGATAGCGATTTCCGATGCGGGCAATATTCATCGCATCCTTCAATGCTTCGCGGAAGTGGTAATGCTCGATGTTGTTTTCGAGCGACTCCTTGACGGCCGCCATCTCAGCGATGGTCTCGCGGTCGTAGTCGGTCAACTCGCCGCAAGCGGGGACGATGCCGTCGAAATACTTCTGTGTCAATACCAAAGCACGATTGACGAAATTGCCCAGCACGGCCACCAATTCGTTGTTGTTGCGGGCCTGGAAATCCTTCCACGTAAAATCGTTGTCCTTGGTCTCGGGCGCATTGGCGCAGAGCACGTAACGCAGAACGTCCTCCTTGCCCGGGAAGTCGTCGAGGTACTCGTGCAGCCACACGGCCCAGTTGCGCGACGTGGAAATCTTGTCGCCCTCGAGGTTGAGAAACTCGTTGGAGGGAACGTTTTCGGGCAGAATATAACCTCCATGCGCCTTGAGCATCGACGGAAAAACGATGCAATGGAAGACGATGTTGTCTTTGCCGATGAAGTGCACCATTTTGGTGTCATCGGACTTCCAATATTTTTCCCAATCGGGCGTAAGGTCCTTGGTAGCAGATATATAACCGATCGGAGCATCGAACCACACGTAGAGCACCTTACCCTCGGCCCCCTCCACGGGAACGGGAATGCCCCAGTCGAGGTCGCGGCTCACGGCACGCGGCTGCAAACCGCCGTCGAGCCAGCTTTTACACTGCCCGTAGACGTTGGTTTTCCACTCCTTGTGACCGTCGAGAATCCATTCGCGCAAGAAAGTTTCATACTGATCCAAAGGCAGATACCAGTGTTTGGTCTCCTTCATCACGGGCACCGAACCCGACACGGCGCTGTGGGGCTCGATCAGCTCCTCGGGCGAGAGGGTGGAACCGCACTTCTCGCACTGGTCGCCGTAGGCACGGTCGTTGCCGCACTTGGGGCAGGTGCCGACGATGTAGCGGTCAGCGAGGAACGTTTTGGCCTCCTCGTCGTAGTACTGCATCGACGTTTTCTCGATGAACTTGCCCTCGTCGTAGAGCTTGCGGAAAAAAGCCGACGCCGTTGCGGCATGGGTTGCGGACGAAGTGCGCGAATAGATGTCGAACGACATGCCCAGCCGCCGGAACGACTCCTTGATAAGGTTGTGGTAACGATCGACGATCTCCTGCGGCGTGACGCCCTCCTTGCGGGCTTTGATGGTGATGGGCACGCCATGCTCGTCCGATCCGCAGACCGAGACGACGTCGCGGCCCCGCAGACGCAGGTAACGCGTGTAGATGTCCGAAGGTATGTAGACTCCCGCCAGGTGACCGATGTGCACGGGTCCGTTGGCATAGGGGAGTGCCGAAGTCACCAGATAGCGTTTGAATTCTTTTGCCATGATGTAACGAATGCTTCTTTCCAATGTCAAAAATACGAATTTTTACGATAATCCGAAACTTATTCGTGCTTTTTGTCATCGGACGGCAAGAGAAGCCCCGGCGGGGACAGCAAAGTCAACTTCGGTGAAGCAACGGTCTATCGGCAGTAAAGACTGCAAGACCTCCAACGCCCGAAACAAACCGCCTCAACCGTTCCGAACCCGTATCAATCTTTGCCCGAACCGGAAGAAGTTCCTGCCTACCGGCCGAGAAAACGTTCCTTTAGCCAACGCCGGACGGGCTCGTCATAGAGCTTGAGGGCGGCATGCGCCACGGCGATACTTATGAGGAAAATGGAGACGGCGACGAAAACATGCGTGCCCAACGGCGCATCGGGATGTTCGGCCGCCCATTTGAGCTGAACATAAATCCACGGATAATGCGTGATGTAGAGCGGATAACTTATCGCCCCCAACCAGCGGCATACGGCCGTCGTCCTGGCGTCGGTCATCTTGCTGCCGGCACCGACGACAACCAACAAAGGAAAGACGAACAGAACGGCTACGGCATTATACAACCCGTTCATCCACAACGAATCGGGCACTCCGGGACACGGAAGAACCAACACGGCGGCAAGCAAGGCCGAACACCACCAGAAACCTCCGCGCAGGTCGATGCGCCGGCCCAACCGGTACATGAGCAACCCGCAGAAGAAAGGATAGCACAGACGGCCGAAACCGACATACAACTGGTCGGGCGTGAGACCGAAACCACCGATGAGCGTATACCGGGCATAACTGCGGGCCTCCAGCAACGAAAAGGTGTCGATGTTGAAGGCGATGTCGAGCGTAAAAAATGCCGAAACGGCTACCAACACGACAAGAAGCGGTCTGGAAAAACGTCTTATGACGGTGGCATAGAGGATGTTGGCTACATATTCCCACGTCAGCGACCAAGTCGCCCCGTTGAGCGGGTTCATCTCCTGCCAGCCCCGGATGTCGGCGCCCGGAGGAGCCGGAATCATCAAACAAGCCAACAACAGCATCAGAACGACCCGCCACCACGACGTCTGCGCCACGAGCGGGAACATCGGAGCATCGCCGAAGAAGAAGAACAGGGCTCCGATGACACAACCCAGCACCACCAACGGCTGCAGGCGGATCAGACGGCGCTTGAAGAAACTCCACGTGCTCATCTGCGGCCAACGGTCGTCGTAGGCATAGCCAATGACGAAACCGGAGAGCACGAAAAAGAAATCCACGGCGAGGTAACCATGGTTGAGAATCTGAAACACGGGGCCGGCCGAATAAGTCTCGAACAGATGGAACGCCACCACGATCATGGCGGCGACACCGCGAAGTCCGTCGAGAATCTCGTAGCGCGGTTTCGATGCGTCGATTTGCAGAGCCATTGCGTCAGGATTGTTCGGGAAGTGCAAAGTTAACAATAAAAAACGACTGCCGACACCTCCCGCGAAAAAAAGCCGGGGTTGATGCCCCGGCTTTCTACTTATCGTATAATACCTATTTCTTCCCGCCGACAAGCGTCATTTCGTCGAGCAGCCAACCGGCACCGGCGAACTTGTCGATAATGAAGAGCACGTAACGGACGTCGACGGAGATGGTACGCTGCAACTCGGGCTCGAACGCCACGTCGCCCGACATGGCCTCCCAGTTGCCGTCGAACGCCAGGCCAATCAGCTCGCCGCGGGCATTCATCACCGGCGAACCGGAGTTTCCGCCCGTGATGTCGCAGTCGGCGAGGAAAGCGACGGGCAGCTCGCCCTGCTTGTTGGCATAACGGCCGAAGTCGCGCACAGCATAGAGTTCCTTGAGTTTCGCAGGCACGGTGAACTCGGCGGGGTTCTTCGGGTCCTCCTTCTCCATCACGCCCTTGAGCGTCGTATAATGGTTGTAGCGGATTCCGTCGGCCGGATTGTAGGGCAGCACGCGGCCGTAGGTCAGACGCAGCGTGAAGTTGGCGTCCGAAGCCCACGCTTTGGCAGGATTCTGCAACATCAGACCGGCCACATACTTACGGCTGCCCTCGGAGAGGCGGTCGTAGGCATCGCCCCGGGCATCCGACAACTCCTTGTAGAGCTCCCGCACCGAATTGGCCAGCACGACGGCCGGATCGGCCGCCACCTTTTCGGGCGAATAATCGTCGATCAACGCCATGACCCGCTCCTCCGAAGCGAAGATCGAATTGTCGTAGAGCCAATCGACATAAGCATCGGTGTCGCCGCCGAACTGCTTGTCCACGATCCCGGCATAGAACGACGGCAGCTTCGCCATGTTCTCGCGTGCGATTTGCAACATGCGCTTGGCCACCTTGCGGTCGGTCGGCGCATTGTAATCCTTGTACCACTTGGCCATCGCCTTGCGGGCATTTTCGGGCTCCTTGATTTCGGGCATGGGAGCCGACTGCCGCGTGAAGGAGAGTGCGGGCGTCAGCAACTCGATACCGCGCAGGAAAGCCTCGGAAAGGTACTGCAGGCCGGCCGAAGGAACCTCCAGCGTCTCGTAGGCACCGCGGATTTTAGACAAGGCATCCATATATCCCTCCTCGGGCAGCGTATGCTGCCGGGCCCAAGCCTGGAAAGCGGCCTCCTGCTCCTGCTTGCGCTCCTTGACGCGGAGTTTCTCGATGCCGCGCGACATGCCGATCGAATTCTTCCAGTAGTTGGACGAACCGGCGTACTTCGAAGCATACTGGATGCGCACCTTGTCGCTGGCCAGCATGTCTTCCCACAAGATGGCCTGGCGCTCGCCGCGGATGAAGATGCGCTGCGGATTGGAGATGCGCAGCATGTTGTCGATCTCGTAAGAAGTAGCATAGCGCTGCGTAGAACCGGGGAAGCCCATGATCATGGCGAAATCGCCCTCGTCGACGCCGTCGAGCGACACCTTCAGATATTTGTCGGCCTTATAGGGGCGGTTTTCGGGCGAATAGTCGGCCGGTTTGTTGTCGGGACCCGCATAGACGCGGAAAATCGAGAAATCGCCCGTATGTCGGGGCCACATCCAGTTGTCGGTGTCGCCGCCGAACTTGCCGATCGACTGGGGAGGAGTTCCCACCAGACGCACGTCGCGGAACTGCTCGACCACGAAAGCGAAAAACTGGTTGCCCTCGAAGAAAGGTTCGATCTGGATCTGCATGCCGGGATTCTCCTCGGAGAGCCGGTCGGCCAACGCCTTGATGTTCTCCGACGTGATTTCCTCGTACTCCTTCTGTCCGGCGATCGACGGCACGTTGCCGATGACCTCGGACGTAACGTCCATGATCTTGCGGATGAAACGCACGCTCAACCCGGGCGCCGGCAGCTCCTCGGCCTGCGACATGGCCCAGAAACCGTTCTTCAGGTAGTCGTGCTCGACGGACGAAAGAGCCTGGATCGACCCGAAGCCGCAGTGGTGGTTGGTGAACAGAAGTCCTTCGGGCGAGACGATCTCGCCCGTGCAACCGCCGCCGAAGATGACGATCGCATCCTTCAACGACGACTTGTTGATGCTGTAGATCTCCTCGGCGGAGAGTTTGCACCCGCGGTCCTTCATGTTTCTGATGTTCATTTTCTGAAGGTAGGGCAGCATCCACATACCCTCGTCGGCCAAGGCCGAAGCCGACACGCACAGTGCGGCGAAAAGCATAAAGAGTCTCTTCATGGTTCGGAAATATTTTTGAATCTTGTTTTTCGTTATCCCGTTCTTGCCGGAAGTCCGTCTGCGGACCGCCGGCTCGGAATGTACGGCCGGTCGGAATCCGGAAAAGACCGGCCCGCAACCCGCGCTTTCCATCGGTTCCGAATCTTACAACGGAATAGCGGGCCTTCCTATTATATTATCGGATCGCGATCATGTTCAATATGGAGCGCTCGGCCTTGCGGCGCACCTCCTCGTCGAGCACGATTTCGGGCGATTCGTTTTCCAGACACGCGATGATGTTTTCCAATGTCACCATCTTCATATAACGGCAATTGTTGCAGCCGCAACTCTCGTCGTCCGGTGGCGCCGGGATGAAATGCTTTTCAGGATAGCGCCGCTGCATCTCCGCCAGGATTCCGGCTTCCGTCACCACAATGAATTCTTGGGCGCCGCTCTTGCCGCAATAGTCGAGAATAGCCGCCGTGGAACCCACGAAATCGGCCGTCTCAACGATATAGGCCCGGCACTCGGGATGGGCCACCACCCGGGCCTCGGGATGCTCCCGCTTGAGAGCCAGCAGCCGTTCGAGCGAAAACTCCTCGTGAACATGGCAGGCACCGTCCCACAACACCATGTTTTCCCGGCCGGTCAGCTTCCGGATGTAGGAACCCAGGTTCCGGTCGGGAGCGAAGATGATCGGCTGCTCCTCGGGAATCGAGCGCACGACCTGCAGCGCGTTGGACGAAGTGCAGCAGACATCTGTCAAAGCCTTGACTTCCACCGTAGTATTGACATAGGAAACCACCTTGTGGCCCGGATATTTCGCCTTGAAAGCGGCCAATGCGGCGGCATCGCACGACTCGGCCAGCGAGCAGCCCGCCTCGCGACACGGGATCAGCACCTTCTTGTCGGGGCAGAGCACCTTGGCCGTCTCGGCCATGAAGTGGACACCGGCGAAAAGGATGATTTCGGCATCGACCGACTGCGCTTCGATCGCCAGCGCCAGCGAATCGCCGAGGAAGTCGGCTGCGCGCTGTACTTCGGGCAACGTATAGTAGTGCGCGAGAATCACCGCCTTTTTCTTGCGCTTCAGCTCTTCGATGCGATGACTTAACGCTTCCGTCTTATCGGCATTCATGTTTTTATTTTTTAATTTAATATATGAATTAATTAAATATAATGAATATATAATAGCTGTTCATGATGTTGACAACTCGGAGCTGTTTGCCTTTATCTACAATTTATTTTTTTATTGTTTATTACTTATGTTCATTTTTATCTGAAAATCAGATGGATGAAAAAGAAATAAATAGTTGTTGAAAACAGCTTTCAACAAATCGACAACTCAAAATTATTCACATTCCGACCTGTTTCCGGGGGTGTTCCGCTGCCGATAAAAAGGCAGAACTATTTTTGGAAAAAGCGGAATTTTGTATACGGGTTCTGCGGAAGCGGAAAACAAAATTCCGGAGCGTGAAGTTTTCAAGATTTATGAAAGAGTTATCGACCGTTCGGCAGCGGGTTTTTCAACTGCTTTTCATCACTTTTTCAACAATCCGTTCGGCGATGCCGCGATAGGATGCTTCCACCCGCGGATCGATGGCCGCGGCGGGGTGTCCCTCGTCGGAACCCTCCATGATGGAGCGTACGATGGGTATTTCGCCCAGGAAGTCCACGCCGTTTTCCTCGGCGAATTTCCGGGCTCCGCCTTTGCCGAAAAGATAGTAGCGGTTGTCGGGCAGTTCTTCGGGCGTGAACCAGGCCATGTTTTCGATGACGCCGGCCACCGGGATGTTCACATTGGGGTTGCGGAACATCTCCACGCCGCGCAGCACGTCGGCCACGGCCACCTGCTGGGGCGTCGAAACGATCACCGCCGAATCGATTTTGAGTTCGCCGATGATCGAAAGGTGGATGTCGCCCGTGCCCGGGGGCAGGTCGGCCAGCAGAAAGTCGAGCGTGCCCCAACGGGTCTGGTGGATCATCTGCTTGAGGGCGTTCACAGCCATGGCACCGCGCCACAGCAGGGCGTCGGTCGGTTTGATGAAGAAGCCGATCGACATCAGCGCTATGTCCATCGACCCGGCCGGAACGATGCGGTCCTGACCCTCTTCCTGCACGGCATCCGGCAGATAATCTTCCACACCGAACATCTTGGGTTGCGAGGGGCCGTAGATGTCGGCGTCGAGAATGCCTACCCGGAAGCCCATGTTTCGCAGTGCGACGGCCAGGTTGGCCGTCACGGTCGACTTGCCTACGCCGCCTTTGCCCGAAGCGACGGCGATTACGTGGGCGATGCCGCCCGTGGTGGTGGTCTCCTTGGGTTCGGGACGCGGCGGACGCCCGCCTTCCTTGATGGTCACAAGAATTTCAGCTTGCGGAAAGCGTTCTTTAAGAAGGGCCTCCGCCTGGTTTTTGATTTTCGTTGCAAAGGGGTCGCGTGTCTTCGCGAAGCGCAGTACCACGGTAGCTTTGTCGGGCGTCGCCGCGATGTGTTCGATGAAGCCGCACGTCACGATGTCTTCGCCGGTTTCGGGATGGACCACGGCGGCGAGCAGCCGTTTGATTTCGTTTTCCATGATTTGAGAGTCTTCTTCCGCATAGATAACCCGCCGATGGCAAGTCCGAACGCATTCGTGCTTTGCCGCGGCGAAGTTTATCTTCTGCAAAGATAGCGCATGTAGGAGGCAGTAGCAAATTTATTCGCCGTCGTACGATCTATCTTTTACAAAGGTAGCGTAAGCCGGGCGCAATGCCAAATTTATTTGGGCCGGGACCGATTTGTCGGTCGGATTCGGTGCCGGACGGCGGATCGGGCTCTGTTTTCATGCTGCACGTCGCCGCAATGTTGCCGATTATTGTTATCTTTGACTCCGTCTTGGATACTCCCGCCTCGGGAATGCTCAAATAAATTTGGTATTCCACTCGGCTTATTCGTATCTTTATTCAAATATAGATATGTACCGTATAAAAATCAGCCGATATTTTTGTTGTTTGTGGACGGGTCTGACCGTCGCGACGACCGCCACCGCTGCGGAACCCGATCTGAAACTGCATTACGACGCTCCGGCCCGGGTATGGGAGGAGGCTTTGCCGCTGGGCAACGGCCGGTTGGGCGCCATGGTCTTCGGCGATCCGCAGCACGAGCGGTTCCAGCTCAACGAGGAGACCGTCTGGGGCGGTTCGCCCTACAACAACACCAATCCCGCGGCCCGCGAGGCGCTGCCGGAGATCCGCCGCCTGATTTTCGAGGGCCGCAACCGCGAGGCGCAGGCGCTGTGCGGGCCCGCCATCTGTTCGCCGACCGGCGCCAACGGCATGCCCTATCAGACGGTGGGGTCGTTGTGCCTCGATTTCGACATTATCGGCGATTGCCACGACTATTATCGTGAGTTGGATATCGACAGAGCCGTGGCCACCACCCGTTTTTCGGCCGGGGGCGTCACCTATCTCCGCCAGGCGTTCGTCTCTTTCGATGAGCAGCTGTTGATCGTGCGGCTTACGGCCTCGAAACGGGGAAGCATTTCGTTTTCGGCCCGTTACGATACGCCTTTCACCTCCGGAGTCTCCCGTTTTTCGGCCGGCAGCGAACTTCGGCTCGACGGCCGGGCCGACGATCACGAGGGCATCGAGGGCAAGGTGCGTTTCACGGCCATCGCCCGCATCGAGTCCGCGGGCGGCAAGATCGCTGCGTCGGCCGACGGTTCCGTGCAGGTCCGCCATGCCGACGAGGTGATTCTGCGTGTGTCGATCGGCACCAATTTCCGCAACTACAAGGATGTTTCGGGCGATGCCGTGGCAACGGCACGCGCATATCTGGACCATGCGACGGCTTCGTTCCCTGCGTCGCTGCGCCGTCACGAAGCGTGCTATCGGCGTTATTTCCGCCGGGTTTCGCTCGACTTGGGCCGTACGCCGCAGGCCGACAAGCCCACCGATGTGCGGCTCGGCGAGTTCGCCGCCGAGTCCGATCCGCACCTGGCAGCGCTCTATTTCCAGTTCGGGCGTTATCTGCTCATCTGTTCTTCGCAGCCGGGCGGACAGGCGGCCAACCTGCAAGGTATCTGGAACGAGCGGCGCCATGCCCCGTGGGACGGGAAATACACCACCGACATCAACGTGGAGATGAACTACTGGCCTGCCGAGACCACCAACCTGGCCGAGATGCACGAGCCGTTCATCGACCTCGTCGCCCGTACCGCCGAGCAAGGCCGGGCTTCGGCGGCCATGTACGGCTGCCGGGGCTGGACGCTCCACCACAATACCGACATCTGGTGTTCGACCGGCGCCGTCGACGGACCCAAATACGGCATATGGCCCACCTGCAACGCCTGGTTCTGCCAGCATCTGTGGGACCGTTATCTCTTTTCCGGCGACAAACGGTATCTGGAGCAGGTCTATCCGCTGATGCGTGACGCCTGCCGGTTCTATTTCGATTTTCTGGTGACCGATCCCCGCTTCGGCTATCTCGTGGCGGCACCTTCCTACTCGCCCGAGAACGCTCCTCGGGTCGACGGCCGGCGCGACTTCGTGATCGTAGCCGGCGCTACGATGGACAACATGCTGCTGCACGATCTGTTCAGCAATACGTTGGAGGCTGCCGCGGTCGTGGGCGAAACGCCCGCTTTCGCCGACAGCCTGCGGTCGGTACTCGGACGCCTGGCTCCCATGCGGGTGGGGCGTTGGGGCCAGTTGCAGGAGTGGCTCGAAGACTGGGACGACCCGCAGGACCGCCACCGTCATACGTCGCATCTGTGGGGTCTCTATCCCGGACGGCAGATTACCGATGCTTCGCCGGCGCTGATGGAAGCGGCCCGCACTACGCTGCACGGCCGCGGCGACCACTCGACGGGATGGTCCATGGGGTGGAAAGTCTGTCTCTGGGCCCGGCTGCTCGACGGCAATCATGCCGCCGGGTTGATTGCCGAACAGCTGCGTCCCGCCACCGATGCGCGCGGTCAGAACGGCGGCACCTATCCCAACCTTTTCGACGCCCATCCGCCGTTCCAGATCGACGGCAATTTCGGTTGTACGGCCGGCATCGCCGAGATGCTGGTGCAGAGCCATGCCGGAGCGGTGCACCTCTTGCCGGCCTTGCCCGATGCGTGGGCGCAGGGTTCGGTCGGGGGGCTGCGGTGCCGGGGCGGTTTCGTGCTGGACAACATGACCTGGTGCGACGGCCGTCTCCGCAGTGCCGTGCTGACGTCGACTTCGGGCGGTGTGCTGCGTATCCGCTCGTCCGTGCCGCTGAGTCTGGGCGGCAAGCGGTTGCAGCCGGTAGCGGGCGACAGCGAATCTCCCAATCCGTTGTTGAGGGCGCAGGCCGTGGCCTTGCCGCTGATCTCCCCGGAGGCTCCCCGCTGCACGGCGGAGCACCGACCGGCAGATCGGTTTTACGACGTGCCTACCGTTGCCGGCCGATCCTATCGCTTCGACAGCATCGAAGAGTGACGGAGTTTCTGTCCGCTTTGTCCGTTCCGCCGCGGCCGGAAAAAAGCTTGCCGGACTTCAGAGCGGTTCGCGCACCCACGGCGTTGGCAGGCTGCGGCTCCGGAAACCGTAAGCGCTTCGGTGCGCGAATGCTGCGGATTCGGAGAAGATATCATTTCTCATCTATATACTTTGATGTACCGGCGTCCTTGGCCGGCATGCTGAATCCGTCCGCTGCAACTCGCGGCTTTGGCTGCGTATTCAAGTTCCGACCCACCCCCGAACCCCCGCCTCAGGCAGGGGGCTTCTGACGGAAATCCGAAAGAAACGAAATTACAGCATTGTTGGTACGACAAGGTATATAATCGTGTATCATTTTATCGAAAAACGATAAATTTTATTTGTTTTTCGTAAAATCTCACTATCTTTGTCTTACCGAAAGGATTTTACGCCGATTCGCGCGGTTGCGGATCAGCTGCGGAGCACGAAACAAACGAATGCTTTAATATAATAGGTATCATGAACTTTTTCAAAACATTTCTCGCATGCGTCCTCGCGTTTTTCGTGGGTTCGTTCATCTCTTCGTTCATGTGGTTCTTCATGGTGATCGTCATGGCGCTCTCCATGGACACCAACACCGTCTCCGTGCGCGACGGTTCGATTCTCAAGATCGACCTCAGCGAGCAGATCGTCGATTCGCCCGCTTCCGATCCTTTGGCCGACTTCGATTTCCTCTCCATGCAGTCGACCAGAAAGCTCCCGCTCATGAAGGCCCTGCGCGCCATCGAGGCTGCCAAAGACGACAAGCGCATCGAAGGCATCTACCTGCGCATGAACGGCGGCGGGGGAGTCGAGGGTTCGGCCCTGCTCGAAGAGCTGCGCGAGGGAATCGTCGATTTCAAGCAGAGCGGCAAGTTCGTCGTTGCCTACGACGAGGTCTATTCCCAGGGCCGCTACTATCTTGCTTCGGCCGCCGACAGCATCTACCTCCAGCCCCAGGGCGGAATGGACTGGATGGGTCTCTCGTCCAACGTCATGTTCTTCAAGGGGTTGTTCGACAAGCTCGATGTCCGGGCCGAGGTTTTCCGCCCCACGGCATGCCGCTACAAATCGGCCGTCGAGCCCTACATCCTCGACAAGATGTCGTCCGCCAACCGCGAACAGATGCAGCAGCTCGTCAATTCGTTGTGGAAAACCATCGCCGGCAGCGTTGCCGAGTCGCGCGGCATCGAGCTCGCCGAGCTGAACCGTCTCGCCGACAACCTCGCGGTCACGTTGCCCGAGGAGGCGTTGGAGAAGCATTTCGTCGACGGACTGCTCTATGAGGATCAGATGGACGATGTGTTCGCCTCGCTGGGCGTCGAGGCCGGCAAGGACGGCGACTTCCGGTTCGTGTCGTTGGGCGACTATGCTTCGCAGCTCTCCGCTTCCGGCAGCTCGTCCGCTTCCAAGATCGCCATTGTCTATGCCGAAGGCGAGATCGTCGACGGCGAGGCATCCGCCGGCTCGATCGGGGGCAATTCGCTGGCCCGCGAACTCGCCGAGGTCCGCGAGGACGACTCCATCGAGGCTGTCGTGCTGCGTGTCAATTCGCCCGGCGGCAGCGCCCTGGCTTCCGACGTCATCTGGCGCGAGATGGAGCTTCTGAAAGCCGAAAAGCCCGTCGTCGTTTCGATGGGTTCCTATGCGGCCAGCGGCGGCTACTACATCTCGGCTCCGGCCGATGTTATCGTCGCCGACCGGATGACCCTCACCGGTTCGATCGGGGTCTTCGGCATGTTCCTCGATTACAGCGGTGCCCTGAAGAACAAGCTCGGCATCACCGTCGACGGCGTGCAGTCCAATGCTTCGGCCGGCATGGGCGAATTCAAGCCGCTCACTCCTGCCGAGCGCGCATGTATCATGCGCGGCGTCGACAAGGTCTACGATACCTTTACGTCCTATGTCGCCAAGGGCCGCAACCTGCCGATCGAAAAGGTGCTCGACATCGCCGGCGGCCGCGTATGGTCGGGCGAGGATGCCCTCGGCATCGGACTTATCGACACCTACGGCGGTCTGAAGACGGCCATTGCCGTCGCTGCCGACAAAGCCGGGTTGGGCGAGGAGTACCGTGTCGTGGAGAAGATCCGGCAGCCTACGGGTTTCGCCGCTTTCATCGCCGCACTCGATGCCAAGGTGCGGGCCGCGGTCGCCGCTTCGGGTGCGGGCATCGCAGTCGAGGATTACGGCCGTATCCGCAAGGCTTTGGGCCGGCAGGGCATCGTCATGTATTCGCCCTACTGCGTCGAATTGCAGTAGGCTCCGGCAGACACCGGATTCCGAATCATTTGCGGGGCGTTTCCTTTCGGAGGGAGCGCTCCGTTCGTTTTCGGATTGGGCGGAAAGCCGGAAAAAAGCGAATGACAAAATGTTTGTTCGGAGCCCGGCTTATTCGTACATTACCGTCGCTTTGCTCCGGTTTAGGCAGGCTTCGGTTCGGCAATGCACGAATTCGGATTCGGCATTGCGCTCACCTTGCACTGCCTTTGGCTTCGCCCAAGATACTCCCGCTCGGCAAAACAAGCAAGCTTGCTTTTGCTCTCGCTTATTCGTACATTGGGTTCGCCCAAGATACTCCGTCTCGGCAGAACCAAACCTTTGGTTTGCT
Organism: Bacteroidales bacterium; assembly: GCA_910575495.1. Taxonomy (GTDB): domain Bacteria; phylum Bacteroidota; class Bacteroidia; order Bacteroidales; family Rikenellaceae; genus Alistipes. The sequence goes on from CAJTFS010000001.1 coordinate 440,906, forward strand.
TCTGCTCTCGACTTTTCGTATCTTTGACTCCGTCTTAGATACTCCCGCCTCGGGAATGCTCAAATAAATTTGGCATTCCACTCGGCTTATTCGTACACTGGCTTCGCCGAAGATACTCCCGCTCGGCAAAACAAGCAAGCTTGCTTTTGCCCTCGCTTATTCGTATCTTTGCCCTATGGCAACAATCAGACTGACCAAAGAATTCTCGTTCGAAACGGCCCACGCGCTCGACGGCTACGACGGTCCGTGCCGCGAGATACACGGCCACTCCTACCGACTTTTCGTTACGGTAAAGGGGCGTCCCTCCACCGAGCCCGCCGACCCCAAGTGCGGCATGGTGATGGATTTCGGCCTTTTGAAACGCATCGTCGGCGAGGAGATCGTCGCGCGGCTCGACCACGCCCTTGTTTTGCGCGCCACGCCGGGCAACCGGACCTTGCGCGAGACTCTCGCCCGGCAGTTTTCCAACATCGTGGAGGTCGACTACCAGCCCACGTGCGAAAACATGCTCGACGACTTCGCGCGGCGCATCGCCGCCCGTCTGCCGCAGGGGGTCGAGCTCTGGTCGCTGCGTCTCCACGAGACGGCCACCTCCTTCGCCGAATGGTTCGCCGAAGACAACCGCGGGTCGGGCCGATAGAGAGCCTGCCGCAATTTCCCCGCACCTCCGAAAAAATGAAAAAACTCTTTCTGGTCGACGCCTATGCGTTGATGTTCAAGTACTACTACGCCTTTCTGGGGCGCCCCATGCGCAACCGCACGGGCATGAACACCTCCGTGGTGTTCGGTTTCGTGAAGTTCCTGCGCGACATTCTCAAGCGCGAGCACCCCGATCTGCTGGGTGTCGCTTTCGACCCCAAGGGAGGCAGTTTCCGGCGCGAAATCTTCACCGACTACAAGGCCAACCGGGCCGAGACGCCCGAAGACATCATCCTCTCGGTGCCCTACGTCAAACGGGTGCTGGAGGCGATGTGCATCCCCGTTCTGGAGGTTGCCGGCTACGAAGCCGACGACGTTATCGGCACCCTCTCGCAGAAAGGTGCCGCGGCCGGCTACGAGGTCTTCATGGTGACGCCCGACAAGGACTACGGTCAGCTCGTGCGCGACAACTGCAAGATATACAAGCAGAAAGGCACCGACGGCATCGAAATCGTCGACTGCGAGGCCATCCGCGAAAAATACGGCATCGACGACCCGGTGCTCGTACGCGACATTCTCGCCCTGTGGGGCGACGCCTCGGACAACATCCCCGGTGTGCCCGGCATCGGCGAAAAGAGCGCCTGCAAGCTGGTCCGGGAGTGGGGCACGGTCGAAAACATCCTCGACAACGCGGACAAGATACCCGGCAAGCAGGGCGAGAAGATCGCCGCCTGGGGCGACAAACTGCGCCTGGCCAAGCGGCTGACGACCATCTGCCTCGATGTGCCCATCGAGTTCCGCGAGGAGGAGCTGACCATGTGCGAACCCCATCTCGACGATCTGCGGGCCTTGTTCGCCGAGCTCGATTTCAAACTCTTCCTCAACGACCTGACCAACCTTGCGCCGGCCGATCCGCTCACCGATGTTCCCCGGCAGGAGGCGCAGCGGCAGCTGGCCGAAATGGCGCGCGCCAAGTCGGCGGCGGCCAAAAAGGCGGCTCTGGCAGGCCAGGGCGATCTCTTCGGCGGCCCGACGGAACCCGCTCCGACGACGGTCGAAATGCTCGTGCCGGTCGAACCCGAAGTGCCGCAGTTCCGCACGGCACTCGACACGCCCCATGTTTATACGCTCGTCGAGACGGCCGACCATCTGCGCGAGGTGGTGGCCGAGGTGGCGAAGTATCCCGAATTCTGTTTCGATACCGAGACTACGGGTCTCGACATCTTCACCGACCGCATCGTGGGGCTCTCGCTTGCCGTCAAACCCCATGAAGCATGGTACGTCTCCTTCACGGAGGAGTGTACGGCCGAGTTCGCCGCCATCGTCAAGCCGCTGTTCGAGAACGGGAAGATCGCCAAGATCGGTCAGAACATCAAGTTCGACTGGATGGTGCTGCGGCGCCTGGGCATCGTGGTGCGGGGCCGCAAGTACGACACCATGATCCTCCACTACCTGCTCGACCCCGAGTCGCGCCACGGCATGAACGCCCTGTCGGAGCGCTATCTGGAGTACCGGCCCATCGAGATCGAAACGCTCATCGGCAAGGGCTCCAAGCAGCTCACGATGGACCTGGTGAACATCGAGCGCGTCAAGGAGTATGCCGCCGAGGACGCCGACGTGACCCTGCAGCTCAAGCACAAGCTCTTTCCGATGATCGAAGAGATGGGGCTCACGCAGCTCTATTTCGAGGTCGAGGAGCCGATGATCGAGGTGCTGGCCGACATCGAGATGGCCGGCGTGCGCATCGACACCCCGGCGCTGGAGGAGTTCGGCGTGGAGCTGAGCCGGCGTCTGGCCGAGCTGGAGAACGAGATACGCACCGAAGCGGGCGAAGCGTCGCTCAACATCAATTCGGCGCGGCAGCTGGGCGAGGTGCTTTTCGGCAAGATGCGCATCGCCGAGAAACCCAAGATGACGCGCACCAAGCAGTTCTGTACCGACGAGGAGTATCTTCAGACGTTCGCGCGCAAACACCGCATCGTCGATCTGATCCTCGAATACCGCGGTGTCAAGAAACTGCTTTCTACCTATGTCGAGGCGCTGCCCCAGCTGGTCAACCGTGTCACGGGGCGCATCCACACCTCGTTCAACCAGGCCGTCACGGCCACCGGGCGTCTCTCGTCGGCCAATCCCAACCTGCAGAACATTCCGGTGCGCGAGGAGATGGGCCGCCGCATCCGCAAGGCCTTCATCCCGACGGACAGCGATCATGTGCTGCTCTCGGCCGACTACAGCCAGGTGGAGCTGCGTCTGATGGCCCATCTGGCGGACGACGAGTCGCTTATTTCGGCTTTCGAGCACGGCGAGGACATCCATGCCGCCACGGCCGCCCGTCTTTTCGGCAAGACGCTCGACGAGGTGACCCCCGAGGAGCGCCGCCGCGCCAAGACGGCCAATTTCGGCATCATCTACGGCATTTCGGCTTTCGGTCTGAGCCAGCGGCTCGAAATCCCCCGCAAGGAGGCCAAGGAGATCATCGAGGGTTACTTCGCTTCGTATCCCAAGGTGCACGAATACATGGAACGGGTCGTCGAAAAAGCCAAGGAGGAGGGTTTCGTTTCCACCATCCTGGGCCGCCGCCGCTACCTCAACGACATTGCGTCGCACAATGCTGTGGCCCGCGGTCTGGCCGAGCGCAACGCCGTCAACGCGCCGATCCAGGGTTCGGCCGCCGACATCATGAAGATCGCCATGATCGAAGTGCACCGCCGGTTCGCCGCCGAGGGCATCCGTTCGCGCGTCATCCTGCAGGTGCACGACGAACTGGTCGTCGACACGCTCCGCTCCGAGCAGGAGCAGGTGGTGCGCATCGTCACCGAGAGCATGGAGCACGCCGCCGACCTCCGGGTGCGCCTCCTGGTCGACTACGGCATCGGCAACAACTGGCTCGAAGCACACTGAGTATAAAGTGAAAAGTATAAGGTGAAAGGTGAAAAGCGAAAGGGATTTTTACAAGCATCATCCATGTTTCTCCGTAGCGATACTCCTTGTCGGCAAGACTTGCCGGCCGGTGCCGAAACAGACTTCATGATAGCCTGCGGCGGCTTCCATTCTCACTTGCTCGCAAGGTTTACCTTTAACTTTTCACCTCTCACCTTTCACCTTTCACCTCCCAACAAGATGTCCCGCCAACTGACCCTCATCCTCACGCCCCGCGAAGCGGCCGACGCGAAGACCTATACCACGCTCGCGGCCCGGCGCATGGGTGTCTCCGAGCGCGACATCGCCCTGGTGCGGGTCGTCAAACGCTCGATCGACGCACGAAGGGGTGCGCCCAAGGTCAACCTTACGCTCGAAATCTACGTGGACGGCGAACCCGAACCGGCCCCCGTCCGGTTCGACTACCCCTCGGTCGCGGGCCGTACGCCCGTGGTTATCGTGGGTGCCGGACCTGCCGGACTGTTCGCTGCTCTGCGGCTGATCGAGCTGGGCCTGCGCCCCGTGCTGCTGGAGCGCGGCCGCGACGTTTCGGCCCGCAAGGTCGACATTGCGCAGATCAACCGCAACGGACGCGTCGACCCCGATTCCAACTACGCTTTCGGCGAGGGCGGCGCCGGCACTTTTTCCGACGGCAAGCTCTTCACCCGCAGCAAGAAGCGCGGCGACTACAACAAGGCGCTGCAAACGCTGGTTTTCCACGGCGCCACGCCCGAGATCCTCTACGAGGCCCATCCGCACATCGGCACCGACAAACTCCCGGGTATCATCCGCAACATCCGCCGCACGATCGTCGATGCCGGCGGCGAAGTGCTTTTCGGCCGCCGCGTCACCGGTCTGGAGATCAAGGGCGACCGCATCGTCGGCGTACGGTGCGGCGACGAACCGATCGAGGGTGCCGCCGTGGTGCTGGCAACGGGCCATTCGGCCCGCGACATCTACGAGCTGCTGCATCGTTGCGGCGTGGAGATCGAGGCCAAGCCGTTCGCCATGGGCGTGCGCATCGAGCATCCGCAGGCGCTTATCGACTCGATCCAGTATCGTTGCGAACGGCGCGGCGACTATCTTCCCGCGGCCTCCTATTCGCTTGTCAGCCAGGAGGGCGGACGCGGCGTCTACTCGTTCTGCATGTGTCCCGGCGGCTTCATCGTACCGGCCATGACCGACGCCGCGCAGTCGGTGGTCAACGGCATGTCGCCCAGCGGCCGGAGTTCGCCCTATGCCAATTCGGGCATCGTGACCGAGGTGCGGCCGGCCGATTTCGAACATCTGCGCGCCGAGTGGGGCGAGCTGGCCGGTCTGAAGTTCCAGCAGCAGTTCGAGGAGCTTGCGCGGCAGAACGGCGGCGAGCATCAGATCGCCCCGGCACAGCGCGTCGCCGACTTCGTGGCCGGCCGGGCCAGCGCCACGCTTCCGGCCACGTCCTACATTCCGGGCATCGCTCCCTCGCGGCTCGACCGCTGGATGCCGGCGTTCATCGCCGACGGCCTGCGTGCCGGGCTGGCTACCTTCGGGCGCCGCATGCGGGGCTTCGTCACGTCGGACGCCGTGGTTGTGGGCGTCGAGTCGCGCACATCGTCGCCCGTGCGCGTGCCGCGCGATCCGCAGACGCTCATGCACCCGCGTGTCGCCGGACTTTTCCCCTCGGGCGAGGGGGCCGGTTACGCCGGCGGCATCATCTCCGCCGCCCTCGACGGCGAACGCATCGCCGAAGCCATCAGAAACTACATTCGCTGAACAATATGCAACCCAAAGTCAGTGTCATCGTTCCGGTCTACAACGTCGAATGCCATGTCGGGGCCTGCCTGGAATCGCTTCACCATTGCGCAAAAAAGAGATGATTATGGATGCTCGTTTTCCGATATTTCAGATTTTCGCCTCCGCGACATGGGGCGGCGGCGAGCAGTTCGTCGCCGATCTTTCGCGCCGTCTGCTGGACGACGGCCGTCCGGTGGTTTTCGTCTCGCGCCGCAGCCGAGCAATCGCCGAGCATACGGCCGACATCGGTGCCCCGCTTCACTGCTTGCCGCTCAAGGGGATGCCCGATTTGGTGTCTGCGCTGTTGCTGGCCCGACTGCTATTGCGCTATCGGCCCGAAACAATCCATGTCCACCACTTCAAAGATGCCTTCACGGCGCTTTATGCGCGGGCTCTTGTCCGGCTTTTCGGCTTTCGGCCGCAGATCGTTCTCACTCGCCATCTTGTCCGTCCGGCCAAAAGCGGGCGGCTCCACCGGTGGATGTACCGGCGGCTCGACCGGGTGGCGTTCGTTTCGGAGCTGGCCCGGCGTGAGTTCTTTTCGTCGGGCCCGGTACTCGATCGGAGCCGGACCACCGTCATCCCCAACAGTTCGCCTGCCGCCCGTACGGAGGGCGAAGCTCCCGACCTGCGGGAACGTTACGGTTTGACACCCGAGATGCCGGTGTTGCTTTTCTGCGGACGGCTGGCTCCGGAAAAAGGGTGCGACGTACTGCTTCGGGCTTGTGCCCGGCTCGGGGAGGAGCGGCTTTTTGCGTTGTTCTTTGCCGGTGCGGCTGCCGATACGGGATACCTTGCCGCACTGCGTGCGCAGGCCGCTGCGCTGCCGTCCGGAATGCGGATCGAATTTCTCGGTTTCGTGCAGCAGGTCGGCGCGCTGCTCGCCCAAGCCGATATTTGCGTGCAGCCATCCGTGGTGGCCGAAGCGGGAAGTCTGACCGTCATCGAAGCGATGCAGGCCGGTTGTGCCGTGGTGGCGTCGGACAACGGTTCGCAACCCGAGTATGTCGAGGCTGGAAGTACCGGGCTGCTCGTGCCGCCCGGCGATGAAGAGGCGCTTGCCGATGCTCTGGCCCGGCTTATGGACGATATATCACTGCGCCGGACGATGGGCAAAGCGGCCCGCCGCCGTTTCGACGAAGAGTTTTCCTACGAACGTTTCTATGCCAAATACCTTGCGCTCTATGATGAATGAACCTCTTGTAATCGCTTACGATGCCAAGCGCATCACGCATAACGCCACGGGTCTGGGAAACTACGGGCGCATGATGGTGGAGGCACTGGTGCGTTTCGCACCGCAGAACCGCTATCTGCTTTGCTCGCCCGATCCTGGACGGACCGACTTGCGCGAACGTCTGCCGCGGGTGGAACAAATCGAATTTCTCTTTCCGAATCCGCCGCGCCGCGGGTTGGGCAAAGCGCTGTGGCGTTCGTTCGGCATCCGGCGCGAACTGCCTCCGGAAACGGCCCTTTTCCACGGTTTGGCGGCCGAACTTCCGTGCGGATTGCGCAAGGCGGGCGTGAAGTCGGTCGTGACGATTCACGATCTGATCTTCCTCCGTTATCCGGCCTATTACAAATGGATCGACCGCAAGATTTATACTTATAAATACAAAAAAGCCTGTCGCGAAGCCGACCGTGTCATCGCTATCAGCGAAGCGACCAAGCGCGACATCGTGAAGTTCTTCGGCATTGCGCCTGAAAAAATCGACGTAGTTTATCAGGGCTGCGACGAGCAGTTCAAACGCGAGGTTCCGCAGACCGCGCTGCAGTCCGTGCGGGCAAAATACGCGTTGCCGCAGCACTATGTATTGACGGTGGGCAGCATCGAGCAGCGCAAAAACTTGCTGCTTGTTGTGCAGGCGGCGGCCCGGATGGCGGAACCGCCCCATATTGTGGCCGTTGGCCGGCGCACGCCTTACACGGCGCTCGTAGAACGCTACGCCGTCGAGCATGGGCTTTCGGAGCGGCTGCACATCCATGACAAGGTGGAGTTTGCAGACCTGCCGGCAGTCTATCGCATGGCCGACGCGTTCGTCTATCCTTCGCGTTTCGAAGGGTTCGGCATTCCGATGATCGAGGCGGCCTGCTGCGGCGTGCCGACCGTCGGAGCCACGGGCTCGTGTCTTGAAGAAGCGGGCGGACCCGGTGCGGCCTATGTCGACCCTGACGATCCGCAGGCGTTGGCCGACCGGTTGACGGAAATCCTCTCCGACGAATCGCTGCGCCGCCGCATGGTCGACGCGGGCCGCGAATATGTCGCCCGTTTCGAACCCGAACGAATCACGGCCGACCTGCTGCGGGTTTATCAACGCGTGCTGACTTCCGAATAAATTGCGGCCATGAAAATCACTGCCATCCCCGGAAAAATATGCCGCGAACTGGCCCATGCCTACGAAGGGCTGGGCCGGCTGGTCATGCGGCCGCTCTTCGCCGCATGCGGCAGAAACGCGGTGTTCTTTCCTGCGTCGTCCCATTTCAGCTACAAGCATGTTTCGCTCGGGAACAATGTCTATATTGGTCCGGGAGCCTTCATGCTGGCCCATCTGAGTTGCATCCGCATCGGCAGCAACACGGCTATCGGGCCCCATGTCACGATCATCGGGGGCGACCACCGTTTCGATCAGGTGGGACGTACCGTCAACGGATTTCCTCCGCCCGACAAACTGCCGGAAAACGACCTCGACGTGGAGATCGGCGATGATGTTTGGATCGGCTGCAATGTGACGATTCTCAAAGGGGTGACCGTTGCGCGCGGTACGGTGGTGGCGGCCGGGGCGGTGGTGACGAAGAGCTTTCCGCCCTATTCGATTTTGGGCGGCGTGCCGGCCCGGGTCATCGGGCGCCGTTTCACCGACGAACAGATCGCCCGGCACGAACGGGTTCAGTATGATGGTAATTAATTGGTTTCCATCATGTTGATATTCTTGATGAAGCGGTTTCGGAATAGCGTATATTAAATTTTATCAAAAAAATTTGAAAAAATTTTAATAAAAACTTGCGCGGTACGATTTTTCGCCTTATCTTTGCAGTGAAGTTTTAAGGTTCATTTAGGTTAGTAGTTTTAGGTTGGTTGAGGAGATCGGCAGGTTGTAACGGAAATCCGTTACTAAGACTTCGAGGGCGGTGCTCGTCCGAAAAGTCGAATACCTCCGATTGACCCTCGTTTTTCGACGGGGTGGTTCCCGAAGAAAAAAAGGTCCGAGTCTCGTGAGACTCAGGATCTTTTTTGTTGTCCGTACCCTGTGCCGGCAGGGCGGTGCGGCGGTTGCCGCTGCGGTTTACAACGCTTCCAGTTCCTTGCGGCCGATCTCCACCTCGACGGCGCCGGTGGCGTAGCAGGCGATCTCGTAGGGATTGTAGATGAAGACCGCACCGTCGGGCGTGATCTTGAAGTTGTCCGTCACGAAGAACATGTCGGGGAAGAATCCCTGTTCCGAGAGCCCCTCGTCGTCGGAGACATCGTATTTCTCGTAGAGCTTCTGCCGGATCAGTTGGCCCAGGGCCTCCATCTTGTCCTCGCCGAAGAAGTCGCCGGCCGTGTATTCGAAGCCGCTGGCGATCGAATAGAGGTGGTATTCGGTCGAATAGTTGCCGTGGGCGCCGCCCATGTAGTCCGAGCGGTAGATCGAGTAGCAGAGCAGCGAATCGATCACGTAGCCCTCGCTCTCGGTCGAAGTGTCGTACTCCATGTCGTGCACCGACGTATAGTCGGGGTCGCCGATCCGCAGTTCCTTGGCGAGCTGTGCGAGCGATTCGTCCATGCCCTTTTCGGCCGGACCCTCGAAATCCTCCAGATGGAAGAAGTAGTTCGTATTGCTCTGCTCGATGATGCGCAGGGCCTCCGACTTGTCCGCATTGGCGATCGAGGCGAAACGGTATTCCACCTGGCACGTGCCCAGCGGATGGTTCAGCAGCGTGTCCAGGGTCAGTTGTTCGAAGCGGGGTTTCACGGGGCCGTTGCAGGCCGTCAGCGCTCCGGCCGCGAGAATCGTCAGGAGAATGCGGGTCGTTTTCATGGTTGCGAATGTGTGTATGGGTGCATCGTGTGTTTGCGTTTTCGGGGCTCGTGCGCCGGTATCTGCGGCCGGCCGGTCTGCTGCGGGGTGCGTCGCTTGATCCCGGATTTTCCGTCCGTCACGCCGGCGATTCGTACCTGCCGTGCGACTTTACGGCGCAGCCCCGGCGTCCGCATGTCGGACTGCGGTGTCCGGACAAGAGACCGTTTCCTTATGTAAATATAGGCAAAAAGCGGGGAAAAAGGGTCGGTTGCAGAATTTTTTTGCAGTTTTAACCGATTTTTTTTGCAGATTCGCCAAAACTGCCCTATCTTTGCACCACAAAACTTACTTGGTGGATTCATCTAAGGGTTAGGATACATGCCTCTCACGCATGACATAGGGGTTCGAATCCCCTATCCACTACAGGCAGCCGACGGAATACGGAAGTATGACCGTCGGTTTTTGCAAAGCGGTGGGGGGATGAGAACCCCGGGTTCGGACGAACGGAGCAGCGAGGGCAGAGCGGACGAAGTTCGTTTTGCCGAGTCGCGACGTTCAAAGGCAAGCGAAGCGCCGCCAATCCCCTATCCACTACTCGAAACCTCGCAATTACTTATCAGTCAGTAATTTGCGAGGTTTTTTGCAGAACGGCCGGGACAGAAGCGGGACAAAATTTTCACCGTTTTTGCTTGGATTTATGTCTTGAAAATCAACGTTCTACATTTTTGCCACGCCCGACACCGTGTGCGAAAATGTAAAAAAATGTTGCCTGTCAAAACCGCGCGAAATAAAGCGCTGGACGAAATTCTATCCACTGCGAGCGGTCCGGTCATAATCGATATGACCGGATTTTTATATGCTTTCCTTGAAATCCCTCTTTGTCGATTCTCTATTCGCTCGGTCGCGTAGCTGGGTTCGGCCCGCAATGTGCGCCGAGGCTTGCTATGAGCAGTGTTTTGTGCCGGATTCAGGGACACGCTTTGCTGCGTACGCCGGGCGTGCCGGGTCGTTGCGGACTTCCGCCGGGGAAGACTGCGGTCCGAGCGGTTCTGCGAGTGGTCCCAAAACGATCAAGGCATCTGGTTGCGACGGGTTCGGGTTGCGAAGCGTGCCGATTGGATCAAGGCGCGAAAGTCTGTTTGGATAGGGACTTGCATCCGGTCCGCCGAACTGCGGGGAAAACAAAAACGAGGAGAACATGTTCTCCCCGTTTTTTGTTGAAGACCGGAAAAGGCTTATTTTTCGAAGCCTTTGCCGATGGCCAGGAAGTCGTCGGCCTTGAGGGCGGCACCGCCGATCAGACCGCCGTCGACGTCCTCCTTGGCGAAGATTTCGGCCGCGTTCGACGGTTTGCACGAACCGCCGTAGAGGATGGCGCACTCGTCGGCTGCGGCGCCGAACTTGGCGGCCAGCACCTTGCGGATGTGGGCGTGGATCTCCTGTGCCTGGTCGGCCGTGGCGGTCTTGCCCGTACCGATGGCCCATACGGGCTCGTAGGCGATGACCAGGTTCTTGAACTGCTCGGCCGAGAGGTTGTAGACGACCTCCTCGATCTGCTGTTTCACCACGTCGAAGTGCTTGCCTGCCTCGCGCTCGTCGAGGTTCTCGCCCACGCAGTAGATCGGGGTGAGGTTGTTGGCGTAGGCCTGCTCCATCTTCTTGTTGAGGGTCGCGGAGGTCTCGCCGTAGTACTGGCGGCGCTCCGAGTGGCCCAAGATCACATACTTGCAGCCCAGCGCCGCGATCATCGAGGCTGCCACTTCGCCCGTGTAGGCGCCTTTGGCTTCGGCGGCGCAGTCCTGCGCGCCCAGCGCGATGTCCGAGCCCTTGAGCGCTTCGGCCACCATCGAGAGATGGGTGAACGGCGGGCAGACGATGAAGTCTACGCACCTGCACACTTCGCCGCGGCCTGCGACGACACCCTTGGCCAGTTCCACACCTTCGGCCGGAAGCGTGTTCATCTTCCAGTTGCCGGCTACGATTTTCTTTCTCATGTTCGGTTTGTTTTTATAGGTTATGTTGTATACGATTGCAATCAGCAGCACCCATGCGAGCAGGAGGAGCAGTTTCAGCATAAACCGCTTGCCGGGATGCCCTGCATCGTCCGCGAGCGGAAGGAGCGGCCCCGCGAGAAGGGGTACGGCATAGGTCCATAACAGCATCCGGTTCCGGCGCTTCGGTGTCATTCGGGGCAGCACCCGCCGCAACGACAGCCACCAGACGAAAATCAGGAGAGCCGCAGCGAGCGCCATCCACACCGTGCCGAGCGTCGCACCGTCGATCGTGGGCATAGGCTACTCCTCGCACCACTTCTTGACCTCCTCCATCGAGGGGGCTTTCAGACCGAGTTTGTTCTTCTTGTTGAACCCGCAGAGGTCGTTGAAGAACTTGCCCGCCGAGAGCTTGCGCAGCGAATCGACCGTCAGATAGCCCATTTTCTGGATGACGGGCACCCATTCCTCGGGCACGCCGATTTCGATGTACTTCTCGGCCGGGTCGCTGACGGCTTTCTTTTCGGGACGCATCTGCGGGAAGAACAGCACGTCCTGGATCGACGTCTGGCCCGTCATGAACATCGTCAGACGGTCGATGCCGATACCCATGCCCGAGCACGAGGGCATGCCGTACTCCAGCGCGCGGACGAAGTCCATGTCGATGAACATCGCTTCGTCGTCGCCCTTTTCCGAGAGGCGCAGCTGCTCCTGGAAGCGTTCGAGCTGGTCGATCGGGTCGTTCAGCTCGGAGTAGGCGTTGCAGAGCTCCTTGCCGTTGACGAAGAGTTCGAAGCGCTCGGTCAGATCGGGGTTTTCGCGGTGACGCTTGCAGAGGGGCGACATTTCGATGGGGTAGTCGGTCACGAACGTAGGCTGGATGAGCTCCTCCTCGCAGTATTGGCCGAAGATGGCGTCGATGAGCTTGCCTTTGCCCATCGTGTCGTCGATCTCGACGTTGAGCCGCTTGCAGGCTTCGCGCAGCTGTTCTTCGCTCTGGCCCGTGATGTCGTAGCCGGTCTTCTCGCGGATGAGGTCGGTCATCGTCACACGGCGGAACGGCGCCTTGAACGACACGGCCTTGCCGTCGACGGAGAGTTCCGTGGTGCCGTTGGTGGCCATAGCCACCCGTTCGAGCATCTGTTCGGTGAACTCCATCATCCACAGGTAGTCCTTGTAGGCCACATAAATCTCCATGCACGTGAACTCGGGGTTGTGCGTGCGGTCCATGCCCTCGTTGCGGAAGTTCTTGCCGAATTCGTAGACGCCGTCGAAGCCCCCGACAATCAGCTTTTTAAGGTAGAGCTCGGTGGCGATGCGCAGGTAGAGGTCGATGTCCAGCGAGTTGTGGTGCGTGATGAACGGCCGGGCCGACGCTCCGCCCGGAATGGGCTGGAGGATGGGCGTTTCGACCTCGATGTAGCCGCGTTCGTTGAAGAAGTCGCGCATCGTGGCCATGATTTTGGCCCGCTTGACAAACGTGTCCTTGACCTGCGGATTGACGATCAGGTCGAGGTAGCGCTGGCGGTAGCGGATTTCGGGGTCGGTGAAGGCGTCGAACGTCTTGCCGTCCTTCTCCTTGACCACCGGCAGCGGCCGCACCGACTTCGACAGCACGGTGAACTTCCGGCAGTGGACCGACAATTCGCCCGTGTTGGTGCGGAAGGCGAAGCCCTCGACACCCACGAAGTCGCCGATGTCGAGCAGTTTCTTGAAAACGGTGTTGTAGAGCGTCGGATCGCCTTCGGGGCAGATGTCGTCGCGGCGGATGTAGACCTGGATGCGGCCCGTGTGGTCCTGCAGCTCGAAGAACGACGCGCTGCCCATGATGCGGCGCGACATGATGCGGCCCGCGATGCGGATGTCGCCGAAAGCGGCCTGGTCGGCATCGTTGTAGTTGTCGGCTATCCCGCGTGCCGTGGCCGTCACTTCATAGCGGGCGGCGGGATAGGGCTCGATGCCCAGCTCGCGCAGAGCCGCGAGCGACTGCCGCCGGAGCTGTTCCTGTTCACTGAGTTCGATGGTCATGCGTATGCTGTTTTTTATGTTGTCGGTTTATCCCTGCAAAAATAATAAAAAACAATGAAAAACGGGCGCGTCGGAGTTATTATCGGCGTCGGCCGGGAATGCCGGTCCGCTTTCGGCATGCGGAATTTTGCGATGGCGGGATAAATTCGTATATTCGCCGAAATGGCCTGCGGGCCTTAACCGAATGATTTATGAAAGGATGGAGTGGAAGCGTCGGTATCCTGCCCCTCGGTTTGCGAGGTTTGCTGGCAGGATTGCTGGTTCTGTGCGCGGCGGCGTGCGGCGGTGACGGAAAAGAGGAGGAGCCGCCCTATGTGCGGATCGTCAGCGAAGGGTTCGTGTTCGACGAAAACGATCCGGAGGCCAACCGCGTGGAGGTGATTTCCAACACGCAATGGCGGGTGACCGCCACGCCGGCCGATGCGGCGGTGGTGTTCGAGCCTGCGTCGGGTGCGGGCGACGGTTCGTTCCGCATTGCCGACATGCCGCAGGGCAAGGCGATCCGGGTCAACGTGCAACCGTTGTCGAATGCGTCCCGGGGCGAATCGATCGTGGTGACGCGTGCCCCAAAAGAACCCGATGCACCCGACCCCGGCCCAGCACCCGGGCCGGAACCCGATCCGGTCGGTGGCTACCGTTTTCCGGAGCTCCCGTCCAACTGGACGGAACCGACGGGCAGCAAGGCAACCATCAAGGGCGACTATGCTTTCTTCACGCACTGGTCGCAGAGCGTGGAATCGAAGAAGCGCGTGCGCAACTATTCCTATTGCTACGACACGCGGCGCCACAACCCCGTGTGGGTGGCCTATCCGCTGCATCCGGTCTACCGTGAGGGCGGCACTGGACGCACCGACCCCGATCCGTGGGCGCCCGACCCGGCGTTGGACGAAAAGTACCAGTCGAAGATATACAAGAGCGCCAATGAAGGCGGAGGCAGCTACGAAGGCTTCCAGTTCTGGGGCACTGCGCTGCTCGAATCGATGGGCAAGGAAGGCTATTGGTCGAAAGGCCACCTCTGCATGTCGAGCGAGCGCGGCGGCAAGGACGCTCCGATCAACATACAGACGTTCTATCCGACCAACATAGCGCCGCAGTCGAGCAACAAGGCTTCCGACTTCGCCACGGTGTGGAGCTACGTAGAGTCGCTTTTTTCGGGCACGAACAACTACAAGAAGACCGACTTCACGGCCGACGACGGGACGCAGAACATCAACATCGTATCCGACACGCTGTACCTTGTTGCGGGATGCTATTACGCGCACGACAATTGGGCCGACTACGACGCGTCGAACTACAACGAGACACCGCCTACGAGCGGCTTGTCGAAAAAGTGCATCATGCCTACCCACCAGTTCAAGATAGCGCTGCGTACCAAGAAAGGCAACACGGGCAAGAAGATTTCGGAATGCTCGGCCGACGAGTTGCAGGCCATCGCGTTCTGGATCGAGGCGTTCCCCACGCTTTCGGGTACGAGCGCCACGGCCGAGCTCAGGAAGATCGTCAAGCCTGTTTCGTTCGTCGAGCAGCAGCTGGGTTTCGAGTTCTTCCCGGATGTGCCGGCCTCGGTCAAGGAGAGTTTCAACGCGGCCGACTGGGGATTCTGACGGTGCGGCAGATACCGTCCGGCAAGTCCCGGTTCGAATGGTTTCACCCCTGTCAGAACACGTTCTGACAGGGGTGATTTTCAATTTCGGGGAGTTGCCGGTTCGTCTTTTTGCAGCCGGGCGAAGCGCCGGAAAAGCACGAACGCACCCCAGCCGAGCAGGGCGCCGACCAGCGTACCCCAAAAGAGGTCCATGGGGAAGTGCTTGGCCAGATAGATGCGCGAGTAGCAGATGAGCAGGGTGCTGGCGACCATCAGCCAGGCGAACCACCGGCGGCGGATGGCTGTGATCGAGAGCACGGCCAGCGCCACCACCGTTGCCGCATGGGCCGAGACGGTGCCGTAGCGTCCGCTCACGGCCTCGACGGGTACGTGCACCGCCCAGTCGCCCGGCAGGTCGGCTCGGCGGATCGCAGCCAGCGAATCGGGCGTGATGGCCAGTCCCTCCAATTCGGGAGTGAACATCGGGCGCCAGCGCGGTTCGAAATCGGGCAGCAGGCCGCCCAGCACTCCGTTGTGCTTGAAGATGCCCGACACCATGTCGGAAAGCCCCAGAGCGGCAGCCATCAGAACGATGAACAGCAACGTGTTGCGCCATCCGTAGCGACGCTGCACGAGCCATAGGATCAATGCGTAGAGGGGCAGCCACATGGCCGTGCCCGAGACGGTCAGCATGACTCGGTCGAGCGTCTCGCCCCCGTCGAAGTTGAGGGCCAGAAAAAGGGTGTGGTCGAAGTCGTACATTTATCGAAGCGAAAGGTAGAGGGTGAAAAGTGAAAGGTGAACTTTGCCGGGAGGGAGCGATGATGGTGCAGGCGGCATTCAGAACTGAAAATAGATGAAGGGTTGGATGTCGCTCGACTTGATCTGCATGACGCTCCAGATCATGGCGGCCATCAACAGCACTTGCAGCGCCATGGGCGCCTGCGTGACGCCGCTGCGGATGCGCTCGTCGATGCGTGCCGGCACGAAGTGGAGCGCATAGCCGGCGGCGATGAAGGCGAAGACCGCGGTGTAGCCCGTCAGCACCTGCGGGATGACCGGAGCGTTGAAGTCGAAGAAGATCTGGTGGAGCATCAGCGTGACCGTCTGCATCGACTCGGCGCGGAACATCAGCCAGCTGAAGCACACCAGGTTGAACGTCAGGAAGATGCCCGCTATGCGCCAGCCGCGCTTCATTTCGCTGCCTGCGGCCTTGGCGCCCGGCACGACGGAGAGCCACAGCTTGTGCAGCGCCAGGGCCATGCCGTGGATGCCTCCCCACAGCACGAAACGCAGTGCGGCGCCGTGCCACAGACCGCCCAGCACCATGGTGACCATCAGGTTGAAGTAGGTGCGCACGCGTCCCTTGCGGTTGCCGCCCAGCGAGATGTAGAGGTAGTCGCGCAGCCACGACGAGAGCGAGATGTGCCAGCGGCGCCAGAACTCGGTGATGGTGGCCGACTTGTAGGGGGCGTCGAAATTCTTGGGAAAGCGGAAGCCCAGGAGCAGGGCGATGCCGATGGCCATGTCGGAGTAGCCCGAGAAGTCGCAGTAGATCTGCAGGGCGTAGCCGTAGATGCCCATGAGGCACTCGAAGCCGGTGTAGAGCAGCGGTTCGTCGAAGACGCGGTCGACGAAGTTGAGCGAGATGAAGTCCGAGATGACGGCTTTCTTGAAGAGGCCCGTCAGAATGAGGAAGACCCCCGTGCCGAACATCTCGCGCGTGACGACGACCGGATTGCTGCGGATCTGCGGAATGAAGTCGCGGGCGCGGACGATGGGCCCGGCCACCAGCTGGGGGAAGAACGAGAGGTAGAAAAGGTAGTCGATCCACCGGTCGAGGGGGCGCAGCTGTCCGCGGTAGATGTCGATGGTGTAGCTCATCGACTGGAAGACGAAGAACGAGATGCCCACCGGCAGGAAGATGTTCTGGAATTCGAGGAAACCCTGCCCGAAAAGGCGGTTGCCCATGTCCACCAGGAAGTTGGTGTACTTGAAGTAGCCCAGCATGCCGAGGTTGACCGCCACGCTCAGCAACACGAGCAGGCGGCGGATCCACCGCCTGTCGGCGCGGCAGATGCCTCGGGCGATGAGGTAGTCGCTCGCGGCGGCGAAGATCAGCAGCAGAAAGTAGATGCCGCTCGACTTGTAGTAGAAATAGAGCGAGAAAAGGATGACGTAGACGATGCGGGCCGTGGGCGTGCGGTGCAGGGCGGCATAGAAAAGCAGGAATCCCGTGAAGAGAAACAGGAACAGCCCGCTGCTGAAGATCAGCGGCGACGAAGCATCGTAGGCCAGCAGTCCGGCGATGCGGGCCGTTATCGTGTCCGCTGCGAGCATCATGGCATCATCGGGTTGAGGTGGATGGGAGCGAGGATCAGCGGGTCGCGCAGCGGTTTCAGATGCAGCGAGTCGGGGAGCACGGGGTCGAAGCAGACCCTGCGGCGGCGGAGTTCGTGGGCCGCACGGATGCGGTCGTTGAGCGCATCGAAGAGGGCCCGGCCGATGCGCCTGCCGCCCGAGTAGTTGATGTGGGTGAAGTCCTTGCCGGCCCAGCCGCTGCGCACGAAGTGGCCCATGCCTCCCAGGTTGTGCATGGCGTCGGCCGTGGGCCAGAAGGCCGCCTGCACGTTGCTGGCCGCCAGACGTTGGTAGGCGGTCATGTAGGGCACGGCCGCCATCGGTGCGAATCCCGCGTCGGTGCGCACCGAGCGGTCGCTCACGCCCATGACCAGTACGGCAGCCCCGGGGAAGCACTCGCGCACGAAGGTCACCATCTTCTCGATCTGCGCCGCGTAGTTGGTGTAGTTGTAGACGCCGTTCTGCATGATGTTGAGCCCGTATTGCAGGATCACCAGGTCGTAGTCCAGCATGGCGTCGATCTGGGCGTCGATCGAGGGATTGGTCCAGAACATGGCCTGGCCGTTGTTGCTGCGGATGGAGTAGTTGTCGACCGAGACGCCGTCGCTTTCGAGCACCGCGCCGTAGCCGATGAAGCCCCGCGTGCCCGACACCACGCGGAAGGCGAGCGACCCGATGCGGGGCGCCCGCACGGCGATCTGCCGCACCGAGGGGTCGCCCTCGACGCTGAATTCGCGGCGCAGCGAGTCGTTGACCGTCACTTCGATGCGGCTGCTGTCGGGCGAAAGGAAGAAGATGCGGCCGCAGCTGCATTCGTCGAGCTTGCGGCGGTAGGCGGTGGTTTCCCAGCGTGTCGAGGCTCCTTCGACGGGCTGGCACACCCATCCCGAGACGTAGAACTTGTCGCGCAGCGTCTGCGGGGTTTTCTTGCGCTGCATGATGTTGTAGGAGGTCCAGCCCTTGGAGACGGTCTTCACCGTGCGGCGGAACGCCGTGAGCGGCGAAGCCATCGGTGCGAATCCCGTACCGCCGCCGCCGTAGGTCTCCTGGAGCCGTTCGCGCAGGTCGGCCGTGAGGATGTCGCCCTCGATGAAGGAGTCGCCCAGCACGGCGATGCGCACCGGACGTCGCGCCAGCAGCACCGTGTCGTAGAAAGCCCGCATGCCGTCGGGGCGCAGCGAGTCGTACTCCTCGATGGCTACGATGCGCCGCGTGCAGGCGGTGTCGGGCAGCACTTCGGCGCGCAGCGTCGTGTCGCGGCCGATTTCCCATTCGAAGAGCGTCTGCACGCGCGGCGGCAGGGTGTCGGCATCGATGCGCTCGGCCACTTCGGTCATGTCGACCTGGAACTCCTCTTCGTTGAAGACGGCCGACTCGGGGCTCCGGGCCGGGGTGTCGTCGAAGTCGAAGATGTCCGAAAGGATGTTGGCACGGCGGATCTTCACGCCGCCCAGCGTGCGGGGCGGTATGAAGCTCACGGCCACGAGCACTCCGACGAGCGCCGCGGCCGCGATCCATCCGTTGAAGGTGTAGTTTTCGGACTTCTTCGCCATGCGTCAGTCGCGGCGGTTGCCGAGGATCAGGAGAACATAGTAGAGCATGGCCGCGATGGCGCTCAGTGCGGCTACCAGGTAGGTGCGGGCCGCCCAGCGGAGCGCTTCGCGGGCCTGGTCGGCCTGCACGCCCGTGAGGGTGCGGCTGGAGGTCAGCCATGCCATGGCGCGCTCCGAGGCGTTGTATTCGACGGGCAGCGTCACGATCGAGAAGAGCGCCGAGACGCCCACCATGCCCACGCCGATCCAGCAGAGCAGTTCGTTGTTCGTCGCCGTCATGAGGAGCAGACCGGCGAGGATCACGCCCATGGCTATTTTCGACGAATAGTAGGTGACGGGCACCAGCTGCGAACGCAGCTTGAGCGGTCCGTACTCCTGGGCGTGCTGGATGGCATGGCCGCATTCGTGCGCCGCGACGGCTGCGGCCGCCACGCTGCGCGACGAGTAGACCGAGTCGCTGAGGTTGACGGTCTTGGTCGCCGGGTTGTAGTGGTCGGTGAGCTGGCCCTTGACATGGGTCACGACCACGTCGTGGATGCGGTTGTCGCGCAGCATCTTCTCGGCGACTTCGGCGCCGGTGAGTCCGCCGGGGAACTCCACTTTCGAATATTTGGCGAAGACCTTCTCGAGCCTGGCGTGGACCAGATGGCCGATGATGCCGATAACGATGATGAGGACCCACATGCCCAGGGTGGAGGCCGGGTAGTTCGCCGTTCCCGGAAGTCCTGCGTAGAGCAGGACGAAGAGGGGTTGGATTGCCATAATTTGTCGGTTTTGTGACGGTTTGCCGGCGCCGCTGCGTGCGCGCGGCACGAAAAACAGCGTTCGGTGGGGCAAAAGTACGAAATTTTATGTTACTTTGCATGGCGATTCCATAATAATATGTATCATGGATCGCAGGCTTCCGGTCCGGGCGGCTCCTTGCCGGCGCAGACCCGGTTGCCGCTACCGAACCAACAGCACGCATTCGTGAATCTCGCCTTTTTCATCGCCCGCCGCACCGCACGGCCGCTCCCCGGAGAACGGCCCGGGGTCATGGAACGCATTGCGGTCATCTCCGTGGCGCTGAGCCTCGCGGTGATGATCTTGTCGCTGGCCGTCATGATGGGATTCAAGAGCGAGGTGACGCGCAAGATCGCCGGCTTTGCGGCGCATGTCGTCCTTACGGACATCCGCAGCGTCGACGCCCTCGACTCGCAGCCCGTGCGGCGCAGCGGGCAGCTCGAAAATCTGATCCGCAGCACCGAAGGGTTCGTCTCGATGACTCCCTACGCCGCGCGCGGCGGCATCGTCCGCACCGACGAGGCTGTCGAGGGCGTGCTGCTCAAGGGGGTGGAGGGGGCCGGCTACGACCGGCGCATCTTCGGCGAGTGGCTCGAGGAAGGTTCGCTGCCCCGCATCGGCGATTCGATCCGCACCAAGGACGTGCTCTTGTCGCGCAACCTCGCCCGGCGGCTGAAACTGGGCGTCGGCGACCGCGTGGAGATGTTTTTCGTCGAGCACGGCGAGCTGCCGCGCCGCGACCGGTTCAAGGTGGCGGGCATCTACTCCTCGGGCATGGACGAGATGGACGACAAACTCGTGCTGACCGACATCCGCAACGTACAGCGCCTTTCCGACCGGGCGGCCGACGAAATCACGGGCTACGAGATTCTGACCCGCGACCTGGCGTCGGCCGACGACTTCGCCCGCCGGCTCGACCGGGCGCTTTTCGACGACGAAACCGGTGCGGGCGACAACCTTACGGCCACGAGCGTCGGGAGCCGCTATGCCCATGTCTTCGACTGGCTGAACGCCCACGACATCAACACGGCCGTCATCATCGGCATCATGCTTGCGGTCGCATTCTTCAACATGACCTCCGCGCTGCTGATTCTTGTCATGGAGCGCATCCGCATGATCGGGCTGCTCAAGTCGTTCGGCATGCGCAACGCCACCCTGCGGGGCATTTTTCTCTATCGGGCCGCTTTCGTGGCCCTGCGCGGCATGCTGTGGGGCAACGGCATCGGGCTGGCGCTCTGCCTGTTGCAGAAACATACGGGCGTCTTCAAGCTCGATGCCGAGGGCTACCTGCTTTCTCAGGTGCCGATCGCCCTGGAGTGGGAGTGGCTGCTGCTGCTCAACGGCGGCGTGCTGGCGGCCATCGTCCTGCTGCTGCTGGTTCCGGCCAGCATCGTCTCCACCGTCAAACCCAACGAAGTGATCCGATACGAATGACCGTAAAACCCTACAACGCACACGATTCCAAGAAGGAGCAGGTGCGCACCATGTTCGACAACATCGCGCTGCACTACGACCTGCTGAACCACACGCTTTCGTTCAGCATCGACCGCTGGTGGCGCCGCCGCACGGTGAAGATGGTGGCCGGAAGCCGTCCCGCACGGATTCTGGACGTGGCCACCGGCACGGGCGATCTGGCCCTCGACCTGGCACGGCGGATTCCGGCCGCTGCGGTCACGGGCGTCGATCTTTCGGAGAAGATGCTGGCCGTGGCGCGGTGCAAGGTGGAGGCGCGCGGCCTGGGAGAACGCATCGCTCTGCAGCAGGGCGACGCCGAGCATCTCGCTTTCGGGACGGGGTCGTTCGATGCCGTGACGGTCGCATTCGGAGTCCGCAATTTCGGCGATCTCGACGCCGGGCTGCGCGAACTGGCCCGGGTGCTGCGGCCGGGCGGCAAGGTCTTCATTCTGGAGTTCTCGCGCCCCCGCAACCGCGTGTTCCGGGCGCTCTACGAGTTCTACACGTTCCGGATTCTGCCGTTGGTCGGCGGCGCCGTCTCGCGCGACCGGCGGGCCTACGCCTATCTTCCGGCTTCGGTGGGCGGTTTCCCGGCTCCCGAGGCGTTCGTCGAGCGGCTTTCGCGTGCGGGTTTCTCGGCCACGCGCGCCCGGAGTCTGAGCGGCGGCATCGCACATGTCTACACGGGGGAGATTCATTGATGCAACATTCGGAATCCATGATTGATATTCACTCTTTCTTCGGGACGACGGTTCGACCGAAGATCAGAAACCTCGGTCTCACTCTGTCGCTTTTTCTCTGCGTCGGCATGACGTCGTGCCGACGTGCGGCGGAGAAGGCGCGCGAACAGATCCGGATCGAAGCGGTCGAAGCGGTCGAGATGCGCGGATTTGCGGGTTTGGACCTTGTTTTGCGGGTGCGCAACGATACGGGCTACAAGCTCAAGATGGAGAAGGTCTCGTTCGACCTTTTTCTCGCTTCGAAGCGCGTCGTCGGCGCGGCGTTGAGCGAACCGGTGGTGATCGGGCGCCGCAGCGTCGGGAGTCATGCGATGCGGTGGCGCGTGCGCGTCTCCGACCCGTTTGCGCTTCATGCGCTGTTGCGGCGGCTGGGCGACAACGACCTTTCGGAAGTCGCCGTTTCGTTCGCCGTCAAGGGCCGCGGCGGTCCGAAAGCGATAAATATTTCGCGCGAAAGGGTGCCGTTGTCCGAATTTTTGAATACCTTTGGAATCGATTTGCACGATCTGAAAAACAATTTCGAACAATGATTCGCCATTACATAGCCGCCCTTTTCGCCCTTGCGGCGATCATCGGAGCGCGCCCTGCGGCGGCCCAGTCGCTCGAGGCGTTCAAACAGCGCCTGGCGCGGGCCCAGGTCTGCGCGGAGTCGGAGACCCCGGCCAGCGTGACCGTCACGGAGTACGGCGATGCCGCCGAGGCCATTGCCGAAGCCGTGCGCAACGTCCGCCGGCCGGTCCTCAAGGCCTACAGGGTATGTATCTACACGGACAACGGTCCGGATGCCCGCTCCGGCGCCGCGGCGGCCAAGTCGCTCTTCGAGGAGACCTTTCCCGGCACGCCGGTCTACATGTTCTACGAGAATCCCTATTTTCGGGTTACGGTAGGAAACTGCCTGACGCTCGAAGAAGCCATCATTCTCAAGGGCCGCGTCTCGGGGACTTTCCCCAAGGCTTTTCCCAAAAGCGAGCAGCTGGCTTTGGGTGATTTCCGGAAATAAGGGGGCGACCGTTTTGAAATTATTTTAAAATTTTTCTTGCATTTTCCGCTCGATTACCTAACTTTGCAACGTTGTAAAACAACTGAACTCAAACGTTTGAAGTTATGAAAAAGTTTTTTTCTTTTGCTGTGATGCTGGCTGCTGCCGCCATGGTAAGCTGCTGCGGTAACGCCAACACGAAGTCTGCCGAGACCCAGGCCGAAGGTGCCGTTGTCGAGGCTGCCGCCGAGGAGAACGCATGCTGCGGCAAGTGCGAGGAGAATTGCGATTCGACCGCTTGCAGCAAGTGCGCCGAGACCGCTGAGGTTGCAACCGAAGCTGCTGCCGAATAATTCCCGGTCAGGCATGAAAAAAGAGGGTTCCCCGTCGGGGAACCCTCTTTTTTTAGGTGAAAGGTAGAAAGTGAAAAGTGAAGAGGCCGGAGCGGCAGCAAAGTTCACCCCATCCCTCCTCAGAACGAAATACCGACGCGTACGCCGAAGTTGCTGAGGTTGTTGATCTTGTAGGTCAGCAAGCTGCCGCTGTTGGTGGCGTAGCTGTAGTAGAGCGCCAGATGGAGTCCGAAGCGGTAGGTGGGGTTGGGGAAGATCGAGACGCCGAGCTCGGGCGACATGTAGAAACCCCACGAATCGTCGTACTGCTTGATAACGTAGTAATAGGACGAGAACTCCGAGTAGGAGGCACCCAACTTCAGACCGATGTAGGGCTGCAGCACGCTGTTGTTGCACCAGCTGTAACGGCCCGTCACACCGAACGGCAGCTGGAAGACGGCGTGTTTCTGGTTGGTGGTCAGCGCCGAACCGTTGTTCAGAATCAAGGTCTGGCGGTCGATGTTCTGCAGGTTGGTGTGGTACGAGACGAACGGACCCACCGCCACGGCCGGCGTGATGCGGTAGCCGCCTTCGAAGTTCATGCCCCAGCCCGAAGCCTTGTCGGCGAAGCTGTTGCCGAGCGGCACGTTCATCTGCCAGTCGATGTTGATGTAGGAATTGGGGAAAATCTGCGCCTTGCCCGGCAGGGCGGCGGCCAGCAGCAGCGCGCAGAGCGCGACGACGCGGATATGTTTGGTCGATTTCATGGTCGTTGGAAATGTGTTGGTTGAACGTTTATTTGAGGTAGGGCGACTGGGCGAATGCCTGTTCGATGGCTTCGATCGTGCGCTGCTGGTTGAGGGACTCGTTCGACGTCAGCAGGCCTCCGATGAAGGTGTCCCACACGACGGGCAGCCGCTTGCCTTCGGTCTGCGGAGCCTGGAGGTCGAGCATCTCGATGAGCAGCGATCCGGCCGTGTAGCCGTAGTAGACGCGGTAGGGGTAGTGCCAGCCGAGCCAGTCGCCCCAGTAGCCGGGAGTCCAGTAGTAGGGGTAGTACCACCACCAGTAGGGGTTGTTGTAGCCTACGAAGTAGGTTTCGCGCTCGACATAGCTGAGCTGCATGCCCAGGTTGGCCGCAGCCTTGTCTTCGGTGCGCGTGAAGCCGGCGTTCTGCATCTTCGCAACGACGGTGGCGACGATCTCCTGGGCTTTTTCGTCTTTCCAGTAGAGGGTTTGCTTGTTGTCGCCGATGATCAGAATGCTGTCGGGCACATAGAAGGTTTCGAACGCCGCGAAGTCGGCCTTCGTGTCGTGGTCGGTGTAGACCAGGTAATCGCGGTGCAGACTCGACGTCGAGGGGTCTTTCTGGCACGAGCAGACCGCAGCCGCAAGCAGCGCGATCGCAAGGTAGTGAATGGTTTTGACGGTCATGGTTTTCGGATTTTTGGTTTGCTGTCGTGTGCGGGAGTTCAAAATTCGTTCCGCAAGCGCCGGCGGAGCGACAAAAATCTTCATGGCCGATAAAAAAAGACGCTCTCTTTCAAGAAAGCGTCCGAACGTAAAAGCGGTGAAACGGTGCGGGTTTACCGGTAGCGGTGCGAGATGAGGGTCATGAACTCCTCGCGCGTGCGGTGGTCGGAGAGGAAGATGCCCGTGAAGGCCGACGTGGTGGTGGCCGACTGCTGCTTCTCGACGCCGCGCATGCGCATGCACATGTGGCTGGCTTCGACGACCACGGCCACGCCCATGGGCTGGAGCGCTTCCTGGATGCAGTCGCGGATCTGCACCGTCAGCCGCTCCTGCACCTGCAGGCGCCGGGCGAAACACTCGACTACGCGGGCGATCTTCGAGAGTCCGGTGATGCGCCCGTCGGGGATGTAGGCCACGTGGGCCTTGCCGTAGAAAGGCAGCATGTGGTGCTCGCAGAGCGAGTAGAGCTCGATGTCCTTGACCAGCACCATCTGCTTGTACTCCTCGCGGAACATGGCCGAGCGGATGATTTCGAGCGGGTTTTCGTCGTAGCCCTTGGTGAGGAACGACATCGCCTTGGCCACCCGTTCGGGCGTCTTCAGAAGCCCCTCGCGCGCCGGGTCCTCGCCCAGCAGACGCAGGATCTCGCTATAATGGTGTTTGAGCGCTTCGACGGTCGCCGCGTCGAAACGTTCTTCTTTTTCGTAGTTTTTCGTCTCCATAGGACCGCGAAGATAGGCTATTTCTCGATGGAATGCAAATAGGCCGCAAGCCGGCGCACGGCTCGGCCGCGGTGCGACACGGCGTTCTTCTCCTCGGCGCTCATCTCGGCGAAGGTCTTGTCGCCGCCGTCGGGAATGAAGAGCGGGTCGTAGCCGAAACCTTCGGCTCCGCGTTCGGCGTCGATGATGCGGCCCTCGACGATCCCTTCGAAAAGATGTTCTTCTCCGTTGAGTATCAATGCGATGACCGTGCGGAAGCGGGCCCGGCGGTCGGTCGTCCCCTCCAGGTTTTTCAGCAGCAGGCGGTTGTTGGCTGCGAAGTCGTGACCGTCGGTGGCGTAGCGGGCCGAGCGGACGCCGGGCGCTCCGCCCAGAGCGGCGACTTCGAGCCCCGTGTCGTCGGCGAAGCAGTCGAGCCCGGTGCGTTCGTGCAGGTAGCGGGCTTTCTGGAGGGCGTTGCCTTCGAGGGTGGGCTGCGTTTCGGGAATCTCTTCCGTCACGCCGCAGTCGCGCGGCGTCAGGAGGCGGACCCCGTCGCCCAGCACCTCGCTTACTTCGCTCAGTTTGTGGGCGTTGTTGGTGGCAAAAAGAATCTTCATCGTATCAGTGCCAATAATAATCGTTTTCGTAGGGGCCGCTTGCGATCGTGATGCGGTTGTCGGGGAGATATTGGGCCGTGGCTTCCAGCTCGTCGCCGTCGATTCGCCCCGTCAGCTCCAGCTGGCCCAGCTCGAAGCGCTGCGGCACTGTCGAGATGTATTTCAGCGTTTCGGTTATCCGATAGCGGAGTTCGTCGAATCCGTAGAGGTCTTTTTCTGCGGTCCATGCGCCCGAACCCGTGAGCGACAGTTCGCACCAATAGCGGGTGGCGCCGTCTTCCTGCGTCCGGCCGGGGAAGACGGCCGTGAACGTCAGCTCGCCGCCTCCGTCGGGCAGCCGGAGGTCGTAGGCGGTTTCGTCGCCGTTCGTGCGGCAGGCGATCGTTGTCTCGGCATAGGTCGGCGAGAGGTAGAAATATCGCCAGACGGCACCGTCGGTGGCGAGCGGCTGCCCGCCGGTGAGGATGACCAGTTCGCCGTCGCGGTCGATGATGCGCCATTCGCCGTTGCCCGAATCGACGATGCGCGAGGTGTAGAAATAGCGGTCGTGCAGCGTCTTGCGCTCCTCGTCGGAAGCCGAGTAGTAGAGATTGAAAAGCATCGCGCGCGACGCGGCGGCCGCTGCTTCCGTGAGGTGGCGGTTCGCCGACTGCAACATGCGGTAGCCGTCGGCCGTGGGGTCGAAATATTCGGCCTCCTGGATTTTGCAGCCCGTCAGTGCGACGGCGGCCGCCAGCCATATCAGTGCCCGTTTCATCTTGTACGCATGTTTTGAGGTTTGAATTTGTAGCCGATCCCCATCATGAAGACGCCCTGCGCGCCTAAACCCAGCTCGGCGAATCCGAACAGCGAACGCCCCACGGCGATGCCGACGGGGGTAAGCTGAAAGGCGATGAAGCCGTCGCGGAAAGGTTCCGAGTTGTGGTCGAAGCGTCCGCCGGAGAGCGTCGCCCCGAGCCCCAGCGTCGAGTACATGCGCACCCAGCCGGTGTTGACCCATGTGAAACGCACGGCGGGCATGACGGTGAGGGCATGCGCCCGGTTGCGGCCGACCGGCGAAGAATCGCGGTTGCTGTAGGAACGGCTGTATTCGCCGTAGTAGCTGAGCGTCAGCCCCAGATCGAACCATTTCTTGAACCGGTAGTCGTAGCTCAGCGACCAGGTTCCGCTCGTGTAGACCGGGCCGCGGTGGGTTCGGTCGTGGAAGATTCCGGCGGCGCATCCCTCCCAGTCCGACATGGAGGGCAGGAGCGGGTAGGCTCCGGCCGTCAGGCGCAGTTCGTGCTGCGGAGTGAACGGCCTGCGCACTCGGACGACGGCGGGTTCCTCCTGTGCGAAGACTCCTGCGGGCATGGCCGACAGCAGGAACAGCAAGAGCAGTTTCTTCATGGGTTCGGGGTTTGCGCGTTTCGGTTGCAAATACAAATATAAGATGATCTTCCTCGAAAAACCGGCGGATTATTTGCCGTCGGGCTCCGGAATCTTGGTTTGCGTTTGCCGGGGCCGGGTCAGAGGACGGCCTCGCGCCGTTCCAGCCGGTCGTCGAGGTCGATCTTGTCGATGATCATCTTCACGATGGTGTCGATTTCGGAGCCGTCGGTGTAGTCGGCCGGGCAGACGTGGTTGACGCGGTTGTCCTGGATGAGCGACGCCATCTCGCGGTAGGCGCTTTTCTGCTCGGGGTTGTAGACGGCGATGGAGTGGCCGCCGTAGTTCTTGACCAGGCGCATGCAGGGGATGTCGGTGGTGCCGTCGCCGACGTAGATCATGCGGCTGAACGGCACGGGCCGCTCGTTCTCGGGGATGTAGCGGTTGACCTGCGTGGAGTCCGACACCGATTCGACGCCCTTGTTGATCTTGAAGATGAACTGCGTCTTGTTGGTGTAGTTGACCGCCACGGCAGGCCAGTAGGCGATGCCGTCGACATCGTAGAGGAACGAGCAGGCGTAGATCTTGCGGAATTCGCGGGCGATTTCGGTGCCCTCGATGATCTCTTTCAGTCCGGAGGAGTTGATGTAGTGGAAGATGCGGATGCCGCGCTCGGCGCCGTAGCGGTTGATGCGCCCGAACCACTCTTTCACGCCCCGGAAGAAGGCCACTTTGCGGCCCGACTCCTGGAACGCTTCGCGGCGCAGCGACAACCCTTTCGACCGGGCGCCCTGGATCATGCGGGCCATGTAGGTGAGGACCATGTCGGCGTCCTGCTCCTCGGCCAGCGAATTGGCCTCGGTCCAGAACTCCTTGTTGCTTTTGCCCACCGTGGGGATGAAGTCGTATTCCTGCATGTTGCCCGGGGCCAGCGTGCCGTCGAAGTCGTAGATCAGCGCTATGGTGAAACGGTGTTTGTCGTTCATGGGGATGAAGTTTTAATCTCTCAAAAATAGGGTTTTTTCATTATCTTTGCAAAAAGCGCAGCAAAAACCCCTTATTAGGGATAGCCCCTCTGTTTTTTGAGCGGCTCCGGGAGCCGCGCGGGCTGCAATCTTCCTCGGCGACCTGCAACTGCCCGGCGCGGGGCGTGCATTGCAGGCTGCGGCCCGGAAACAATCCGAAACCGTGGGAACGAGGGTATTTTTGCGGATAAAAACTAAATCTTATCGATATGGAATTCAAGGAGATGATCGCTCGGCGCCGTTCGGTGCGCAAGTTTACGGAGCGGACGGTATCCCGCGAGGTCGTCGACCGCATCGTCGGCGCCGCCCTTACGGCGCCGTCGTCGCGCAACAGCCGTTCGACGCGGTTTCTGCTTGTCGACGATCCCGCCGTGGTGGCCCGCATGGCCGGCATGCGCGACTACGGAGCCGGTTTTCTGAAAGGTGCGCCGTGCGCCGTCGTGGTGCTGGGCGATAGGGCGAAGACCGATCTGTGGCGCGAGAATGCCGCTATCGCCGCGACGATCTTGCAGCTGGCGTGCGTCGACGAGGGGCTGGCTTCGTGCTGGGTGCACGTCGACGGTCGTCCGTGCGTCAAGGATGCCCCCGACGGTGAAAAGGCAGCCGATTATCTGCGGACTTTCCTGCCCATGCCCGAGGGTTGCAACCCTCTGTGCGTCATTGCGCTGGGTTACTCCGATTTCGTGCCGGCCCCGCTCCCCGAAGCCGACGACGCGGCGCGTGCGACGTGGCTGAAGTGAGCGATTGAAAGTGAAAAGTGCGGCTGAGCGGAATTGAAACTCGCTGCACGATTGAAAAAGAAAAGGTGAAAGGGCTTTAACTCCTTTCACCTTTTTCAGTCGGATGCAGCAGGCGAAAAGCATTCGGATACGCTTTTCAGCTTCTACCTTTCACCTTTCACTTTTAACCTTTCACCTTATTTAACCACGGGCTTGATGTCCTTGATCCGCAGCTGGGTGGTGATGTTGCCGCGGTAGTGATTCTCGACGATCTGGTAGCAGACGTCGATGGGCCGCCCGGCCTTGACCCACTCGTAGTGCGTGGGCTGCTGGAACGCGATGGACTGGATGCGCGTGTTGGGCTTCTGCCGCTGGATGAGGTCCATGCGCAGGTGCTCGCACTCCATGCCCACCAACTTGGCATCGCCGTGGCTGCTGACGCCGTAGGTGACGAAGACCGGCGCCGCGTTGCCCGGCCCGAAGGGCTGGAAGCGGTTGAGGTGGTCGCGGAACTTGGGCGTGATGTCGGAGAAGAGCAGCTCGCTGTCGATGTCGACCTGCGGAACGAGCATCTGCGGGTCGATGTGATCCTCGACGAAGTCGTTGAAGCGGCGCGTGAACTCCTCGATGTTCTCGGGACGCATGGTCAGACCGGCGGCGTACATGTGCCCGCCGAAGTTCTCCAGCAGGTCGGAACACGACTCGACGGCCTGGTAGAGGTCGAATCCCGGGACGGAGCGCGCCGACCCGGTGACGAATCCGTTGCTCATGGTCAGCACGACGGTGGGCCGGTAGTAACTCTCGATCAACCGCGAAGCGACGATGCCGACGATGCCCTTCATCCACTTGGGATTGTAGATGACGGTGCTTTTGCGGCTCTTGAGCTCGGGGTTGCTCTCGATGTAGTTGTGGGCCTCCTGCGTGACGGAGCGGTCGATCGACTTGCGGTCCTGGTTGTAGGCGTCGATGACGTTGCCGAACTCCTCGGCGACGCTCTCGTTGCCCTCGATCAGCAGTTCGACGGCGGCATGGCCTCCCGACGGCGAAGCGTTCTCGTCGTTCTCGTCCATGCGCATGCGCCCGGCGGCGTTGATGCGGGGGCCGATCTTGAAGACGATATCGTCGATGGTGATGTTGTGCTTGTCCAATCCGCAGATCTTGATGATCGACAACAGACCTTTCGACGGCTCGCGGTTGAGGCTTTTCAGACCGAAGTAGGCCAGAATGCGGTTCTCGTCGACCAACGGCACGATGTCCGACGCGATGCTGACGACCAACAGGTCGAGCAGGTCGAGAATCTGCTCCGACGGGATGCCGTTCTTCTGGGCATAGGCCTGCACGAGCTTGAAGCCCACGCCGCACCCCGACAACTCGTCGAACGGATAGGAACAATCGACCCGCTTGGGGTCCAGAACGGCTACGGCGCGGGGGATCTCCTCGGCCGGGAGGTGATGGTCGCAGATGATGAAATCCACGCCTTTCTCTTTCGCATAGACGACCTTTTCCATGGCCTTGATGCCGCAGTCGAGGGCGATGATCAACCCCACGCCCTTGCGGGCGGCGAGGTCGATGCCCTTGACCGAGATACCGTAACCCTCGGTATAGCGGTCGGGGATGTAGAAGGTCAGGTTTTTGTGCCCGATCCGGCGCAGGAACTTGTAGACCAGCGCGACGGCCGTACAACCGTCGACGTCGTAGTCGCCGTAAACCATGATTTTCTCATTGTTCGCGACGGCCTGCTCCACCCGCTCGACCGCCTTCTCCATGTCCTTCATCAGGAACGGATCGTGGAGGTCGGCGAGGCTGGGCCTAAAGAACTTCTCCGCCTTTTCTACGGTGTCTATGCCTCTCTGTACGAGTAGATTCGCCAGCACGGGCGAAAGCTTCAGCGCAGCCGACAGCGCGGCCACCGCTCCGGCATCGCCTTGCGGTTTCACTACCCAACGTTTTTCTATGGGCATACGAACTGTTATTTATATATTTTAACATTTACTTTTCTCTTTTTGGCGAACGGCTGTGTTTTCGCCGGCCGTTCGGTCTTGCGGGCCGGAACCCGCCATGTGAAGCCCGCAGGTGTGCTGCGGGTTCAGCCCGCAAGTCAGGGCTTCATTTCAAGGCTCAGCCGGTTTCCCAATTCGTCGAGAACCAGCCGTTTCACTTCTTCCATTGCGACCTCGCGGCCCGTTTCGCGAGCGATCGAGGTCACGCCGCGGTCGCTGAATCCGCACGGGTTGATCCGCGAGAACCACGCAAGATCGGTGGTGACGTTCAACGCGAATCCGTGCATCGTCACGAAACGTGACGACCGCACGCCCAGGGCGCAAATCTTGCGGGGCACGGGTCCGCCGGGATCGATCCACACGCCTGAAGCACCGGCGATGCGGCCCGCCGCGATGCCGTAGCGGGCGACGGTGCGGATGACGGCTTCTTCGAGCAGGTCGATGTACTCCCGCAATCCGATCCCGATGCGTTCGAGGTCGAGGATGGGGTAGCAGACCAGCTGCCCCGGGCCGTGGAACGTGATGTCCCCGCCGCGGTCTATGTGAAAGAACTGTGCTCCGAGCCGCTCCAGCGCCGTGCGGTCGACCAGCAGGTTTTCCGTGCGGCCGCTCTTGCCCAACGTGTAGACCGGCGGATGCTCGACAAGCAACACCGTGCCGGCTTCGTCGGAAACTGCGCCGCCGTCTGCGCCGCCGTCTGCGCCGTTCTGCCGCTGCCGCTCCTTCTTGGCGAGGAGCTCCTCGAAAAGCGACCGCTGCAGTTCCCAGCAGGCGGCGTAGTCCATCTTTCCGAGGTCGCGGCAACGGGCTTTCATTGCTGCGGGCCTTTCGTGCTGCGGAGCGCCTCTTCGGCCATGTACGACGAACGCACCAACGGAGCGCTGGCACAATAGCCGAAGCCCATCTCCAGGGCCCGGAGCCGGTACCTTTCGAATTTTTCGGGAGTGATGTACGCCGCAACGGGGTAGTGCTCCAGAGTAGGCCGAAGGTACTGGCCGAGTGTCACGATCCCGACGCCCGCTTCGCGCAGGTCGCCCAGGGTCTGCAATACTTCGTCATCGTTCTCGCCGAGACCGACCATCAGGCCGCTTTTCGTGGCGACGCCCCGGCTGCTCAGGTAACGCAGCGTTTCCAGGCTGGTGCGGTACCTGGCCCGGGAACGCACTTCGGGGGTCAGCCGCTCGACGGTTTCGATGTTGTGCCCGATGATGTCGGGCTTCGATGCGATGACCGTGTCCAGCAGGTCGGGCCGCGCATCGAAATCGGGAATAAGGAGCTCAATTGCGGCGTCGGGATTCCGTCGGCGGATCGCCTCCACGGTGGCGGCCCAATGGCGGGCGCCTCCGTCGGGCAGATCGTCGCGCGTGACGGAAGTCACGACGACACACCTCAGTTTCATCAGTGCGACGCTCTCGGCGACCCGCCGCGGCTCGTCGGGATCGGGGGCGAGGGGCCTGCCCGTCTGCGTGGCGCAGAAACGGCAGCCGCGGGTACAGATGTCGCCCAGGATCATGAAAGTTGCGGTCCTCCGGCTCCAGCATTCGGCCTGGTTGGGACAACGGCCGCTGCTGCAAATGGTGTGCAACTTGTGTTTTTCGACGATCCGCCGCACGTCGGCATAGTCGGCCGTGCGATGCAGCCGGATCTTCAGCCATCCGGGTTTTCCGAGTACGTCTACCTTGTCATGCAACTTCGGCATTCAAGTTCATTATTTTCCAATTGACGCAAAAATACGAAAAAGAATTGAGAATTCTTAGTCTTTTCCCATATTTCTGTGACGGATCGCCGCGCGCCGCCCTCCTGCGCCGTTCGCGGGCGAAATATCCGGTTTTTGCGCCGGCTCCGGTTCGGATTCTTGTTTTTCGCTCTCTTTGCCGCGGGGCAAAACAATTCAAAATCCAGATTCACAACTTTACGATTAAGCGAGAGTAAAGACCGTTTACGGGCTTTACCGAGCAGGAGTGATGATGATGCAAGCCGAGAGTCATGCCGAACTTGTTCGAGCATGACCGAGGCGCCGCCCATCCAAGGCACAGCCAAAGTCAAGCCCCCGTAGGAGGAGAAAGATAAACGAAGTGCATTCAAACATCTGTATTTTGGTCGTCACACAGATTGACGGTAGGATGGGATGACTCGGAAAACAGCGCTGCGTATTTCCTCGCCGAAACCTTTCCCTTTTAACCTTTCATTTTTACCTTTGAAAAGGCAACTTCACACCCGGAGTGACAAGGGTTACGGCTTTTGTCAGTGTGGTTGGTAGATTCAGCAGTCCGCTGGCGGCGTAATGGTGCAGAAGGATTGATAAGGAATAGTTGTTTGCGGACGGTTGTTCGATCGCCGTTTTTTCTCGTTCTGCGGTTTTGTAATTCGCAGTGTTGCGCGGGCCGCAGCCTCCCGGCGCGGAAGCTCGCCGCTTCGGCTGTCGCCGGACTCGCTGCTCCGCAGGCTACGTTCGCTTCGTTCAGAAAGAGCGTACGTTGTAAGTTCGCAAGCTCTGCTTCGGTCGGCGCTGTGTTGTTTTCGTGCCGAAGTCCGCGGGGCGAGTTTTGCGAGCCTCCGCAGGGCGGGGCTTCGGCTCGCACGGCTGAAGCCGGTGTTTATCTCTGCAAGCCGCGACCGCCCCGAACATCTTTTTCTCTCCACTTTTCCGCGTTGCCGCCAGTTGCATATTCCAGTCTGCCGCGGAGTTTGCGAACAATGAATAGTTTGGTTCCAACGCGTTGTGCGGATCGCAGTTCTTCACGTTTTGTCATTCTGAGGAGCAGAGCGACGAAGAATCTGTATGGACAGTATACAGATGTTTGACTGCACTTCGTTTGTCTTTCTCCTCCTTGCTCGGCATAGTCCGTCCGCGGCCTTTGGTTCGCAAGGGAAAAGATTCTTCACTTCGCTCAGAATGACAAAGTAGGACTTGGGATTCGGGACGCAGCTGGCCCGGGCGAACGCTTTGCAAGAAAATGCGTTGCGATTAATTTCGGGCGCAGCCTGCGGGGCACGCTTGCGGGCCGCAGCCTTGGCCGGCGGAGGCCCGCACGGCTCAAAAGAGCCGCACGATGCAACGACATTCGTACAGAAACCATTGTTCCGCACCCTCCGCTGTATTCCTCATAGCGACTGCTTACAACGCCTGCTGCGGGCTTCCGCGACCGTGTGAACGGAGCCTTGGAGAGCGTCGGCGTGAATGGCGAGTATTTCTCTTCGTCTCCGTTCATGGCCGGTCACTATTATGGTGGCATCTTGTATTTCACGGCCAGGACGGTGTATCCGCTTTGTTTGTCAGCAGGTGCCCGCTCGGTAGCGCGCGCCGTGCGCTGCGTCCAGCATCTGCGGAAGTTGCCGCCGGGGCGAACGCACCGGATGCTTGCTCGCCCGAATGAACAAAGAAGAATCCCGAAGACTGGAAAGTCTTCGGGATTCTCGGTTAGGTTGGTTAGGTTGATGAGAATGGGGATTTCTCCCCGCTCTTGCTATACAAAGATAATCGGAATTTTATGAAAAACAAAATAATTTTGTCTTGTTTTTGGCTTTTTTCCTTCGGTTTTTGTAAAGTCGCTATCGGCGGGTCGGCGCGGGATGCCCATTATTAAGATTTTGATTAAAGGGCTTCGCGCACCTCTTCTGCCGTGGCGGCGGGTTGGGCTTCCATGGCGCTCATGTGCCGGTTGCGATAGGTGGCGGGCGTCACGGAATACTCTTTCTTGAAAAGTTTGATGAAGTGCGACGTGTTGGGGAAGGTGCATTCGTTGCCGATCTCGGAGATCGATTTCGAGGTGGAGATCAGCAGCAGACGCGAGTGCATGAGCCGCTGGCGGATATACCACTTGTGGGGCGGCATCTGGAAATGGCGGCGGAACTCCTTCTTGAACGAAGTGAGCGAACGGTTGGTCAGCCGCGCGAGCTCGTCGATGGAGATGTCCTTGAAGATGTGGTCGTAGACGATCTGTTCGAAGTTCTCCTTGGCTGCGTCGACATTGCTCAGCAGCTTGCTTTTGATGCAGCAGTCCTCGTGCGAAGCGATCAGATAGATCAATTCGGTCATCTTGATGTTTTCGGCCGTCTCGTCGTGGCGGAAATCATCGTCGCGGAGGTAGTTGTTGGTATTGAGGAAAAAGTTGCGGATGGCGTTCCATGCAGGCATGGTCACGTGCATGCGGCTGTTGCAGTTGTCGCACGAATGGGAGTTGGAGATGGTCAGTCCGTAGGTGATGTTCAGATGGAGCAGAATGCGCTGCAGATCGGTGGGCGTGTAGTACACCAGAATCTGCTCGAAGGGCTGGCCGTTCTCCGGGAAGTGCTCGATATAGTGGTGGCCGATACCAAGATAGAAGACATCGCCGCGCGTGAGCTTGCGGCGTTTGTCCCCATCGTAAATGTACATCGTGCCGCGCAGCACATATCCGATGGCATAGCGCGACAGAGTTTGCGATTGGATGCCCGTGTGAAGCGTTTCGACATACTTCACAATCATCGGCTGCTGAGCCGACGAATTCAATGAATCTTTCATCGTGTGATTGTTAATTTTTGTTTTTGCAAACAACGTGTTGCGTCACTTTTGTTGCACTCCAAAATTACAATCTAAACTTCGATTTGTAAAATTAAAAATGGTAAATACGGACGCGAGAGTTGATATTGAGCCAAATTTACCAATATTAAGTCTAAATATTTTATTGTAAGTAAACGTTTGCCAGCGCTCCGCCGAGCAGCAGCAGGTAGGCCGGTTGGGCCACAATGGGGTGGGTGCGGATGAAGAACCACGGTGCGATCACGGCGGCCGGGACGGCGGCCAGCGCGAAGACGGCTGTCGGGGCGCTGGGCAATGCCGCGGCGACGGCGATGAGCAGCATGGCTTCGATATGGAAGGCAAGGATGCGCTTGGCCTTGACGCTGATGGCATAGAGCTCGGCCTGGAAAGCGGAGATGCCCAGCACGAAGCTGAACAGGAGCGCGCCGCCGAGGAATTGCGACAACAGCGTCCGTCCGAAGAAGACGCTGAAAAGTTCGCCCCGTATGATTTCGTGGCCGAGTGCGATCATCGGGTCGAGGAAAGGATGTCCGGCGCCCCAGTTGACATAGCAGAGCGTGAGTGCCGGGAGCAGGACCCCGGCGAGGGCGATGATCAGTTCGCGGACCGTGCGGTGGAACTGGATGAGGGCCAGCGGCAGGAGCAGGAGCAGCGGCGAGGCCTTGGGGCAGACGACGACCAATGTTCCGAGGTAGAGCGAGCCTCTGAATATGGCGTCGAACGCATAGTTGGGCGAGTAGGAGCGGCAGAAGTTGCGGATCGAGAGCACCAGCAGCAGAACGGCGACGAACGTGAAGAGGTCGGCGAGTCCGGCCGTGAGTCCGCAGGCGACGATGCCGAAGAAGGGGATGGCCAGGCAGGTGTTGGCGGTGTAGAGGTTGTAGTGCACGGGAAGGTATCCTGCGCGCGTGCCTGCGATGACGATCAGCAGGCAGGTAAGGGCCTGGGCCCATTGCGGAAATGCGGCCTGGAAGCGTTGCAGGAGCTCGCCGGGCAACCATAGTACGCTGTCGGAGGCGGAAGCGGCGGCCGTGGCGGCCGTTTCGCCTGCGTGCGGAGCGTAGACAGCGGTGGCAGCCAACGCGGCCAGCGTGAAGAAGGCCGGGAAGAAAGATTGGCGGGCAAGGTTGAATTTCATGCGGGCGAAATGGTTGGGAAGACAAAAATAGCGAAAAAGTTCGTAATTTTGCCATATGCTCGAAACGCAATATCAGTATGAACTCCTGGAAGCCGGCTGCGACGAGGCGGGCCGGGGGTGTCTGGCCGGGCCGGTTTTTGCGGCGGCGGTGATTCTTCCGCCCGATTTCAGCGACCCGCTGCTCGACGATTCGAAGCGGATGACCGAACGCAACCGCGACCGGCTGCGCGAGGTGATCGAGCGCGAAGCGGTGGCCTGGGCCGTCGAGGCGGTGTCGCCGGCGCGCATCGACGAGATCAACATTCTGAATGCGTCGTTCGAGGGCATGTCGCTGGCCGTGGCGCGGCTCGCTCCGCAGCCCGGGTTCCTGGCCATCGACGGCAACCGTTTCCGTTCGACGCTGGAGATTCCGTTTTGCTGCATCGTGAAGGGCGACGGCAAGTATGCCGATATTGCGGCTGCTTCGGTCCTGGCCAAGACGCACCGCGATGAATATATGCGTCGTCTGGCCGATGAATATCCCGAGTACGGATGGCGGACGAACAAGGGGTATCCTACGCGTGAGCACCGCCTTGCCGTTCGCGAGTTCGGCGTCACGCCTTACCATCGGCTCACGTTCAATCACGAGATCGATCAGCTGGAGCTGCCTTTCGGTGAGTGATCTCCGGGAAGCCGGTTGTGGATGCGGTGGCCGCCCGGGGCAGGATGTGCGATTTTTCGATTTTTAATGCCCGTTTTTTTTGGTGTCCGGCGCCGATGTCCAATGTTTAACTTTTTATGTCGGTGCTCGGTCCGAGTGACGGGACATCTTAACATACAGCCTTTCATGACCCGGAGCGGTGCGGACTACGGTCTGTTTTCACGATCTTTTACTGTTGCGGCAGAGTTCCGAATAAGTTCGGTTCCGCGTGCAGCTTATCGAAAGGTCGCACCGGAGCGGTCGGCAGATTCAGCAGTCCGCTGGCGGCGTAATGGCGCGGCTGGGTTAAAGGAATAGTTGTTTTTGGGGCGGGTTTTGCGCCGGGTTTTCGGCGGTTTTGCAATTCGTAGAATTGCAAAACCGCAGCCAGCTTGCGGTTTTGGTTCGGCAGAGATACCGGCACCGGCTTTTTGTCCGACGCGGTCGACCGGTGGCGCAAATGTTCTCGTGCCGAAGTCCGCGGGGCGAGCCCCGTTAAGAACGGGGATTTATAAATTCTGCGAGCCTCCGCAGGGCGGGGCTTCGGCTCGCCCGGCTGAAGCCGGTGTTTACCTCTGCAAGCTGCGGCCGCTCCGAACATCTATCTTTCCCTTTTACCTCCCCTCGTTGCCGCCAGTTGCATATTCCAGTTTGCCGCGGAGCCGGGACAAGGTCAATTCACAATTCAAAATGCACAATTCACAATTGATTGTTTGCAGACTTTGGCTCCCGCTCGGTAAAGACCGTTCACGGGCTTTACCCTCGCTTACTCGCAAAGTTGTGAATTGACCTTGTCCCCTCTCCGCCTCATTCCCCTTAGTGATTGCTTCCAGCGCCTGCTGCGGGCAGCCGCCACAATGCGACGGGTACCTTGGATAGTGTCGGTACGGGCGGTCTCTTTTTCGTTTCGTCCGTCTATGCCGCGGGCCACTTCGGCGGCGGTTGTATGCACTTCGGTGCGGGGACCGTGTTTCCGTTGGGTAGTCCGGCCCGGGCTTTCGGTTTCCCCGTGCGCTGCGTCCAAGCATCTGCAAGGCTGTTTTTCTTTTGGGTGAAAAGTCGCAAGAGTCGGTGCGTGGGTTTCGAAAGAAACCCGCCCCTCCGGCTGTCCTGATTGCAGCGCCGGATGTCGCCGAACGTTAACGTTGCCGAACAACAGAATCGGAACCTCCCCGATATATCATTCCGGGCAAGAACAAAGTGGCCCAAGCGAATAAAAAAAACGACGGACCCCGCAAAGGGCCCGTCGAGAGAGAGCGGAAGGTCGGATTAGTATCCGAGCGACCTGGAAGCCGCATAGGAGATCTTCAGCGCGTTGGCGCGTCGCAGCTCCTGCTTGACGTCGGTGATGATACCCATTTTGGTGGTGCCGTC
The DNA here is from genome assembly GCA_910575495.1 of Bacteroidales bacterium. Lineage (GTDB taxonomy): Bacteria > Bacteroidota > Bacteroidia > Bacteroidales > Rikenellaceae > Alistipes. The sequence goes on from CAJTFS010000001.1 coordinate 479,667, forward strand.
GGCCTTGAGGCAGATGGTCATCAGGGCACGGTCCGACTCGCTGAGCTTGTCGCGCTCGGCGGCGCAGAAGTCGAGGATGTCCTTGGCGGTCTTGTAGGAGTCGTTGAGCTGGATACGCGGAGCCGTGCCGAACTTGGCCTGCATGGCCAGCGACGGCTGTCCGATATGGATGTAGCTGACGAGCGACTTCTTTTCGAGTTTCTGCACCTCGGTAGCCTCGGGGAGCTTGTAACGCACCAGGAGCTCCTGGTCGCGCATGGTCGTGGAGACCATGAAGAAGAAGAGGATCATGAAGATCACGTCGGGAAGCGACGCTGTCGAAATGGGGGGCAAGCCTTTGTTGCCCTTCTTTTTCATTACTGCCATAATCTTACTTCTTGATGTTACGCGGCTCAGCCTCGGAGATTTTCAGAGGAACGGCCTTGGTGATGATGTCGCGCTGTTCCGAGTTCAGCGACTCGAACTTGTCGCCGAACTTCTTGAGGGCCACTTCATCGCGGATCTCATTGAAAGCGCGCGCCAGTTCGTTCTGCACCATGATGTAGGGCTGGTAGCCCGTATCGCGGGTGGTCTGCAGCGAAACGACGCCCAAACTTACCGGATAGGTCCACTTGCTGCCGTCGGGAAGATCGAAGACGGTCTCTTCCTTTTCGGGCAGGTCTTCGTCTTCCAGGGGGTTGAGCACGAACTCCCGGGTTTTGTTCTTGAGGTCGCGAAGCTCGATGAACTCCTGCTTGCCGGGCTGTCCCGCCATGATCTGACCGCTACCGTTGATGAGCACAAGGAAAAGATTGCGTTCCTTGACCTTGACTTCCTCCTGCTGTTGGTCCTCGGGAGGAATGGGCGGGAGCATGCGAGCAAGACCCGTGTCGGTGTTCATGGTAGTGGCGACCAGGAAGAAAATCAGCAGCAAGAAGGCAATGTCGGCCATCGAGCCGGCGTTGATTTCCTGTACTTTTCTTTTATCCGTTGCCATTTGGTTTCGATTATTTGAGGGCGCCCCGGATTTCCGTAACGATGGCCGTCAGGAAGGCGGCGACGAAAGCGACGTAGGTCACCAGGATGCTCGTTTCGGTAATTACGGTTTCGCCGTGGCCGAAGAACCCGTTGTTCTGCAGGTCGATGATGTTCACCGTATGGCTGGCCGAATAGAAGTACGACACGCCCACGACGATCAGAATCAACGCTACGGAGAGGATGGTCCCCTTGATGCCTGCCGGGTTCTTGATCATTCCGAAGACGGCGCAGAAGAGAGCGGCGGCGATGGCGAACACGAAGAGGAAGTATCCCCAGATCAGGTTCGCGCCGATCGCTGCTTCCGAGCCTCCGGTAGCCATCGCGTAGACCAGAAGGACTGCGGTGATGGCCATCATAACGCCCAGCAATATGTTAAGAATCTTTTTCATGATGGTTTGTGACTAACGTTAACCGTGATTATTTCTTGTTGTAGGCCGTCAGGATGTCCATCAGCGTAATGGACGAATCCTCCATATCGTTCACGAGCGAGTCGATCTTCGAAACGATATAGTTGTAGAACAGCTGAAGAATAACCGCGGCGATAAGACCCATGAGGGTCGTCAGCAGGGCGACCTTGATACCGCCTGCAACGAGCGTCGGGCTGATGTCGCCGGCAGCCTGGATGGCGTCGAACGCGCCGATCATACCTACGACCGTACCCATGAAGCCCAACATCGGCGAGAGGGCGATGAACAGACCGATCCACGACAGACCCGACTCCATCTGGCCGGTCTGTACCGAACCGTAGGAAACGACGGCCTTCTCGACAGCGTCGAGACCCTGCTGGTAGCGGTCGAGACCCTGGTAGTAGATCGAGGCGATCGGACCGCGCTTGTTGCGGCATACGTCCTTGGCAGCCTCGACGCCGCCGTTGCGGAGAGCCTCCTCGACTTCCTCGACGAACTTCTTGGTGTTGATGGTCGAGAGCGACAGGAAGAGGATGCGCTCGATGGCTACGGCCAGACCGATCACGAGGCAGAGCAGCACGGGAAGCATCCAGCCCCAGCCGCCTTCGAGGAACTTCTGCATCAGAATGTGGTGCATGCTTTCGCCGGCGATTTCGGTTTCAGCGGCAACGACCGTCTCCTCGACGGCTGCGGCAGCCTCCTGCGCGAAGGCATTCACGGTGCCCAGGGTGAAGAGGGCCACCGACAGAATCTTAAAAAGATTTTTCATAGTGGTGTTTGATAATTGATTTGATTAGGTTGTATTCAGTCGTTCGTTTTCGCTTGCTCTTTCCGGCGGGCCGATTTTTTTGCGGAAAAAGGCCGCTTTTTTCTCTTCCGGTCGGCATCGGCGCTCCGTTTCCGACTGCAAGGACGGTTGCGGACACCTGCGCACGAAAGCGTACTCCGGGAAAGGCGCTTTTGTCTAATCGGTTGGTTATTAATATCTTAATTCGCCGATCCGGCCTCCCTGCCCGGGGTTTCGGGGCGGAAAGGATGGATTAGCAGTGCGAAATATAAGAAAAAAAATCGTTTTGTGCAACGGCTCATGCGCTGAATTCTCCGCGCAGGGGTTTGCGCAGCAGCGCGCGGGTCTCGTCCTCGGGCAGCCCGAGCCCCAGCACATACATCAGTTTGGTGACGGCCGCTTCGGTGGTCATGTCGTAGCCGCACAGCACGCCGGCTTTCTGCAGGCGCAGCCCCGTTTCGTAGAGCTCCATCGAGACCTTGCCGCCGCCGCACTGGGTGATGTTGAGCACGATGACGCCGCGTCCGATCGCCTCTTGCAGCGTGCGGATGAACCATTCGCTCGTGGGGGCGTTGCCGGCGCCGAAGGTCTCCAGCACCACGGCCCGCACGCCGGGTGCCGAAAGCATGGCGTTGAAGACCCGCTGGTCCATGCCGGGGAAGAGTTTGATCACGACGATGCCGTCGGCCAGCCGTTCGGCGCACCGCAGTTCGGGGCCGCCGCTCTCCGGACGGAGAATGGCCGGCAGGTTGTAGGCGATGTTGACGCCCACCTCGGCCAGGGGCGGGTAGTTGTAGGAGCGGAAGGCGTTGAGCGCTTCGGCGCTGCGCTTGGTGGTGCGGTTGGCGCGGAACAGCCGGTTCTGGAAGTAGAGCGACACCTCGGGCACCGCGGGGCGGCCGTCGATGCGGGCGCCGGCGATCTCGATGGCCGTGATGAGGTTCTCGCGGCCGTCGGTGCGCAGCACGCCGATGGGAATCTGGCTGCCGGTGAAGACCACGGGTTTGGCGAGGTTCTCGAACAGGAAACTCAGGGCCGAAGCGGTGTAGGACATGGTGTCGGTGCCGTGCAGGACGACGAATCCGTCGTAGCGCGCATAGTTGTCGCGGATGAGTGCGGCCAGGGCCAGCCAGTTGGCCGGCGATACGTTCGACGAATCGATGACGGGCGACATGGTCTGCACATCGATGTCGATGTTGAGCCGTTTGAGCGAGGGGAACTCGTCGTAGATGCCGCTGAAGTCGAATGGCACGAGAGCTCCCGTTGCAGCGTCGGTCTTCATGCCGATGGTGCCGCCCGTGTAGATGATCAGAATCGAGGATTTCGGGTTATTCATGGTGTTCCGTTTGGCTGGGGCAGAGGCCGAACATGCGTTCGGCGTTGGCGGTAGTGGCTGCGGCGACGGTTGCGGGCGTCGTGCCTTGCAACTCCGCTATTTTTGCGCAGACAAATTGCGTGTAGGCCGGTTCGTTGCGCTGGCCGCGGTGGGGTGCCGGTGTGAGGTAGGGGCAGTCGGTCTCGAGCAGGATGTCGTCGGGGTCCATTTCGCGTACGGTCTCGGCTGCCCGGCTGTTCTTGAAGGTGACGACTCCGCCGATGCCGAAGAGAAAATCGCCGCAGGCTTTCAGACGGCGGTAGGTTGCTGCGTCTTCGCTGAAAGCGTGGAAGACGCCCCGGAGTCCCGTGCCGCGGAACGCTTCGATGACGGCCGTCATTTCGGGCCAGGCATTGCGCGTGTGTACGGCGATGGGAAGGTCCAGGTCGACGGCCAGGCGGCATTGGCGGCGGAAAGCCTCGGTCTGCTCGTCGCGGAAATCGGCCGACCAATAGAAATCGAGCCCGATTTCACCTACGGCGCAGAAACGCGCGATTCCGTCGGGCGGTGTTCGGAGCAGTTGCCCGACCAACTCCAGCTCCTCGCGCCAGCGGGGATTGTCGTTGACCGACGTGGGGTGGAGCCCCATCATCGGGATGCAGCGGCGGGGATGGCGGCGGCAGAGGTCGAAAAGACGGCCGTGGCTCTGCGAGTCGATGGCGGGGCAGAGCATCCGCCCGACCCCGGCGTCGACGGCCCGGGCGAGGGCCTCCTCGCGGTCGGCATCGAACTCGGGTTCGTAGAGGTGGCAATGGGTGTCGACGATCTGCATCTTCGGGGGTGTTTCGCAGGAGCAAATGTAATGAAAAATATGCAAATGTCGTGCTGCGGAACCGAAGATCGTTCCGGGGTGTTGCGACTCCGCAGCCTGTTGGTATGAACGGTGCTTCAGGTCGTGCGGAAAACGGGCGGGCGGCTACGGTTTCATGTAGCGGTTGCCGGGGAGCTGGCGCAGGAGTCCGACCAATTCGAGCGAGAGGAGCGACGTGGCCAACCGCCCGGGGTCGAATCCGGTGGCGGTTTGCAGGGCGTCGATGGCGATCGGATCGGACGACCGGAAAAGAGCCAGCAGGGCGGTTTCGTCGGACGTGAGGTCGGGCGTTTCGCTGTGGGGCCGCCGTGCTGCGGGTTCGGCTTCGAGGTCCCAGCCCATCTCTGCGATGATGTCTTCGGCCGAGAGGACGAGCTGCGCCTTGCGGTGGCGGATCAGATGATTGGTGCCGGCAGCCGAGCGGTCGGTGGCGCGGCCGGGCAACGCCATGACCGTGCGGTTGTATTCGTCGGCGAAGCGGGCCGTGAGCAGCGAACCGCCGTTGTCGGGCGATTCGACGACCAGGCACCCGGCGCTCAGTGCAGCGATGATGCGGTTGCGGGCGGTGTAGGCGGTGCCGTTCTGGCGGGTCTGGCTGTGCATTTCCGTCACGAGGGCTCCTCCGTGGTCGAGGATGTCGCGGGCAAGGGCCGTATGCTGGGTGGGAAGGACGCCGGGAAGCGGGCAGGGCAGAACCGCAGCGGTGGGGATCTTGCAGTCCAGTGCGGCGCGGTGGGCGGCCGCATCGATGCCGAAAGCCAGGCCGCTGACTATGACCAGACGGGGCACGCGTTCGGCCAGACGTTCGACGAGCTTGTGACATATGCTTTGTCCGTAGGGCGTCATTTCGCGCGTGCCGACGATCGACAGGGTGCGTGCTGCGAGGGTCTGCGGATCGCCTTTTACATAGATGACGTGGGGATAGTCCGGGATTTCGCGCAGCAGGGCCGGGTAGTCGGGATCGGTCGAGGCGATGGCTTTGATGTCGTGTTTGCGGCAGTATTTCGCTTCTTTTTCCGCCGCGGAGAACCCCGTGCGGCGGACGATCTGCCGGGCCGGTTCGGGGCGCAGTTCCGCGCGGCCGATCAGTTCCGGCTCCGAGGCTTCGAAAATCCGTTCTGCCGTTCCGAAGCACTCCAGCAGATGCACGGCTCCCTTGATGCCGATGCCCGGGGTCATCTGCAGGGCGATGTCTTCGATGGTCATGACGGAGTTTTCGTTATGGATTGCTGCTGGGACAATGTATTCCGGCTCAAGTTGCGAGCAAGACCGTGCGCCGAATTTTCGTTCTGATCTGCGTCTGCCGCAAGTTGCCCCGGTCGTTTCTTGGGTGGTTTGCGTGTTCGTTTGCGTGTTCGTTTGCGTGTTCGTTTGCTGTCGGTCCAGTCGGTCCAGTCGGTCCAGTCGGTCCAGTCGGTCCAGTCGGTCCAGTCGGTCCAGTCGGTCCAGTCGGTCCAGTCGGTCCAGTCGGTCCAGTCGGTCCAGTCGGTCCAGTCGGTCCAGTCGGTCCAGTCGGTCCAGCGCTAATTTATTAAAGTAAAGATAGTCGTTTTGTGCGAGACTGGAAAATATATTCTCCCTTTTTTGCGAAAGTTTTGCTTTTTGCAGAATTGTTCGTATATTTGCATTCCCGTTGGGTCGCAGCGTTTCGCATGGGCCGGTCCGCCGGGAGTGTTTTGGTCTGATGGCCGAGTGGCTAGGCAAAGGTCTGCAAAACCTTGTACAGCGGTTCGAATCCGCTTCAGACCTCAATTAAGAGCGAAAGTCCCTGGAAGTACGACTTCCAGGGACTTTCATTTGGAGGAGGGGCAAGAAAAGCAAGCTCTTGCGGGTCGAGTGGGAGGGGCGAATCGGAAATCAGATATTTCTGCGCTTCCAATGTCCGAAACGGAGGTAGAAATAAGAAGACAGCAGGACGAGGTAATAGACATGATCGGCGGACCAGCAAAGGGCGACGCCGGCATGCAACCCGAAAGCCAGCGCGCAGATATAGAGCATGTAGATGGCGGCAGTAAGGGTGACGATGATCATGGCGGCGCGGGTATTGCCCGTGCCGGAGACGCTGAACTGGTAGATGATGGCCGGTCCGCAGACGACGAACGACGAAAGCATGACCCGCAGCGACCCGACCGAAGCGGCGATCAACTCGGCGTTGTCGGTATAGATGCGCAGCACGTGGGTGGGGAAGACGGCAGCGAGCAGAACCACGGGCAGCACGAACAGATAACACAGCCGAATCATGCGGCGGCACAGCTCCAGCACCCTGTCGCTCTGTCCGGCACCGATGAGGTTGCTGACCAGCGAACTGGCGGTCGACGCGAACGCGTTGACGAACATGAAGATGAACGACGAGACGCTGCGCACGATGTTGGAAACGGCCAGCGGCCGCTCGCCCAGATGCTCGATGGCCACGAAGAAAAAGAGCCAGGCGAAGAACGCGAATCCTTCCTGCGCCATGATCCACACCGAGATGCTCAGAATACGTCCCAGCAGCGGAAAATCGATGCCGCGCCAGCGGAACAGCCCGTAACGTCCGGAATCGGCCCGCAGCCGTGTGTAGATGATGAAGAAGAGCACCGAAACCGCTTCGGAGAGCGACGAGGCGATGGCTGCTCCGGCGATGCCCAATGCCGGAAAGCCCCATTTCCCGAAAATAAGCACATAGTTGAGCACCATGTTGGTGAGGACCATGACCACCGAATTGCTCGTCAGTATGCGGGTGCGGGTCGTGGCGACGTAGAACGCCCGGAACATGGCTGCCGCGAACGAGAAAAAGAATCCGTAGACGCGCCAGTTCAGATAGCTGACGGCGGCGGCGCAGACTTGGTCCGATTCGACGAGCAGCCGCAGCAGCCGGGGCCCCCACAGCCTCGATGCCGTGAAGAGCAGGGCGGCGAGCAGGAGCAGAAATGCCATGCCCTGCGTGAATACGGGGCCGATTCCGCGATAGTCCTTTTCGCCGTTGCGGCGCGCCATGAGCACCTGCGCACCGATGCTGAAGCCGAACCCCAGCATGAAGATGACCAGGTAGAAGATGCCCGCCAGCGCGGCGGCGCCCAGTTCGGTTTCGCCGATACGTCCCAGATAGGCCGTATCCGTCAGCCCGATGAGTTGCTCCATCAGCAGGCTCAGCAGGACGGGGAATGTGATTTTCAGTATTTCCTTGTCGGAGAATCGCATGGCAGGTCGGGGCTTGGCGGAAAGTTCTGCAAAGATAGTGTTTTTGACCGGGTCGGAAAAGCGTGTCCGGCCTGCCGGCATTTTTCGGGAGGTTGCGGGGCATGCAAAAAGCCGCCCTTTCAAAGGGCGGCTTTCGTATGGGGCGGACCGGACTATTTCTCGACCTTTTCGACCTTGGCCTTGAACTTGTCGAGCTGGCGCTTGAGGGCGTCGATCGCCTCGTCGACGGCCTCTTCGAACGTCTTGGCCTGGTGCGTGGCGACCAGCTCCTCGCCGGGCATGCCGAGCGTGATGGTGGCGATCTTGTTGCCCTTTTCGTGGTCCTTGTCGAGCTTGAGGATGACGTCGGCACCCGTCGAGCGTTCCGCAAAGCGGTCCAACTTCGCCATTTTGGCATTCACGAATTCGACCAGCCGCTTGTCGGCGTCGAATTTCACGGATTGAATCTGCACGTTCATAGCCTTACGTTTTAATGGTTGTTCACTCCCCCTTCTTCTCCCGGGGATGGGCTCGGGCATAGACCTCCTTGAGACGGGCGATGCTGTTGTGGGTGTAGACCTGCGTGGCCTGCAGCGAAGCGTGGCCCAGCAACTCCTGGATCTCGCGCATGTCGGCGCCGCCGTTCATCAGGTGCGTGGCGAAGGTGTGCCGCAGCACGTGGGGGCTCTTCTTGCCCTGGACGCCTGCGCGGGCCAGGCAGTCGCGGACCAGCCGGTAGACCGTCGTGCGGGAGATGCGTTTGCCTTGGTGTGTTAAAAATAGTGCTTTTTCTTCGGAACTGCAAATTTTCTGCCGGCCGATGAGTTGCAGATAGCGCAAAATCTTTTCGCGCACCTCCGGCAGCACGGGAACCTGCCGCTGCTTGTCGCCCTTGCCGCGTACGCGCAGCGAGGTGCCGTCGGCCGAGAGATCGGTGCGGTCCATGCCCACGAGTTCGGCCAGCCGCAGCCCGCAGGTGTAGAAAAGCAGGACGGCCAGCGAGTTGCGCTCGACGATGAATTCGTCCTGCTCCTCCTCGCATTCGGCGACCAGCGGGGCCATGCGGCTTTCCGGAACGAACGCCGGCAGACGCCGCGAGGTCTTGAGCGAAACGAGCGGCTGCAGCACGTTTTTCTCCACGGCCCCCGAGCGGTGGAGCCAGCGGAAAAGCGTGCGCAGCGATGAGAGTTCGCGGTTCATGGTCGCGGCTCCGATGCGTCCTTCTTCGGTGCGGTGGATCATCCATTCGCGGACTTGGCCCGTGGTGACTTCCCGCGGGTCGAAATGCGCGTCGTCGGTCCCCAACCACGCCAGAAATCCCTCCACGTCGCGGCGGTAGTTGCGCACGGTGAGGGGCGAGTAGCGGCGTTCGGCCTCCAGATAGCAGATGAATTCGGCAAGCATGGAGCAAATATAGCGTTTTTTTCACACCTTTAACTTCGCAGAAAATACTCCGCCTCGGGTATGCTCAAATAAATTTGGCATTGTGCTCGGCTTATTCGTATCTTTGTACGGTATGAAAGAGAGCTGGAAACCCGGTACGGTGCTCTACCCGCTGCCGGCGGTGTTGGTGAGCTGCGGCGCAGCGCCCGAGGAGTACAACATGTTGACCGTGGCATGGACCGGAACCGTCTGTTCCGAGCCGCCGATGTGTTTCGTTTCGATCCGGCCGTCGCGCCACTCCTACGACATCATCCGCCGCACGGGCGAATTCGTCATCAACCTGACCACCGAGCGTTTGGCGCGTGCCGCCGACTGGTGCGGCGTGCGTTCGGGCCGCGATTTCGACAAGTTCCGCGAGATGGGGCTGACGCCCGGCCGGGCGCTGCACGTCGCGGCGCCCATCATCGGAGAGTCGCCCGTCAACATCGAGTGCCGCGTGCGGCAGATCGTGCCGCTGGGCTCGCACGACATGTTCATCGCCGAGGTGGTGGGCGTGCAGGTCGACGCCGATTTCATCGACCCCGACACCGGGAAGTTCTGTCTGGAGCGCGCCTGCCCGATCGTCTATTCCCACGGTGAATATTTTGCGTTGGGCCGGGCGCTGGGCCATTTCGGTTGGTCGGTGCGCAAGAAGCCGGCGGCGAAACCGACGGCGAAGCCGGTATCGAAAGCGGCTTCCGGGGCATCGGCGAAACGGACCGCTTCTTCCTCTGCTGCGGCTCCGCAGACCGGCAGCGGACGACCGAAGAAGCGACCGGCCGGAAAATAGCGCTGCAACTCGCGCTGCATCAGTACCGGAAAATTTTTTTTCGGGATTTCGCTTGACAAGGGCCTTTCACGATTGTATATTTGTACGGGCATCCGCCCGTTTTTCGTTCTGCGGCCGGAGTTCTTCCGGCAGATTCGCCCGCTTTCTCTTTTTCGGGCGCCGCTCTCGCAGCGGAATCGTAAAATTCTTATTTGCTTGTCCGTAAACTTGCTTCGGCAAGCGGAGCTTCCAGGTTCTTTCCGCAATGATCTCTGCGGACCCTGCCGGTGTCCTGCCGATGTGCTCGGACTGCAACCTTTCCCGGTGGTGGCCCTACGGTCCTGAGCGTCGTATCATGCGGCAAGGGGCTGTTTGCCGGATAAGCGTTCCATTCTTTCATCATTTTTCATGCCCACTTCTGCTGAGGCCCGCCGGGTCTTTTCGCCGCGCCGCGAGCGGCTCCGCAAGCGCAACCGGGTCGTGGCTGCGCGCTACTATTATTGGACCGAGCTGCACCGCCGTCGCGAGGACGACGTGCGCCGGCTGCTGTGCGACAACGAATTCTTCGTCGAGGAGCGCACCGTGGCCAATGCCCTTGCCGATCAGAACGCCTACCTCGGCGAGCTGATCCGCAGCCGCGCCTCCCGCGGTGAGTTGCGGCGCCTCTATCCCGGTTTCGACTGGCGGTGATCCCGCACGTTCTTGCTTTTTCACTCCTGCCGCCTGCTCTCCGCTTTTTGCCGGACCGGACAGCTTGTCCGTCGCTGCCGGCCGTGGGCGGGTATGTCATCATCCCGGCAGGATTCACCATCCTAAACTTTTTAAGCCATGACCGAATTATCCTTGTTGGGCGAATTGTGCACGTTCGCCCTGCCGAGCGGTTTTCTGGGCGCGACCGTCAGTTGGACGGTCGGCCGCCGCAAGCGCAAGAACGATTTCCTCGCCGAGATGCAGCGTTCGATCGACCTGCTGAGCGAGAAGTACAACCAGGTGTTGCAGGAGAACGTCTCGCTGCGGCAGGAGAAGGCCGACTGGCAGGTGTCGCAGCGGCTGTTGAACGCCAAGGTCGACCGGCTGACGCGCGAGGTGGAAAAATTGCGTAAAAACCTTAATATTGAACCGAATGGCATGCGTTCTTTGTTCCAGTAGCTCGTGGCTTCTTGCTGTGTTGGCCGTTACGGCCGTTTCATGCGCTGCGTCGCGGAGCAGTTCGCAGTCGTCGGCCGAACGGAGCGCCGTGTCGCGGCGGATCGAATTCGGACAGGCGGCCGAGGAGCATGGCCGGACGGTGTATGAGGAGACGCTCCGCGAGGAGGTCGTGACGACTTGTGCGTATGTGCCTGCCGAGTCGGTGGCCGCGGAGGTGCCGTTGACGGCGCTCGATTCGCTGCCCGAAGGGGCGCGTTTCGTTGTGCGGGAGGGCCGTCTGGAGCTGTCGGCCGAGCGGCAGGGCGACAAACTGCTGCTCGGGGCCCGCAGCGACAGCCTGGCCCGTCGGACGGAGCATCGTTCGCGGACCGTGGCGGTCCGGCATTGCGATACGGTCCGGAGGTGCACCGCGCAGCATGGGGTCGTGGCGGCCGACACGCTCCGGAGCTCCTCGGCCGTTGCCGAAGCCGAGCGATCGCGGCCCCGGGGCGGCGGCTGGTGGCGGTTCGCCGCAGGGTTCGGGCTCTGCGTCGTGCTGCTGGCGCTGCTGCGCAGATAGAACGGACAAAGCCGCTGCTGATGCAGCGGCTTTGTTGTGCTTGCAGGCCCTGTAAGCCGGGTTCTGTGCCCGGGCCGGAACCCGGGTCTTCGTCATTTATCTACGACGGCGGTCACCCGCCGCCTCCAGCAACCTACCCCCCGACATCGGGCGAGCAACCCTTGATTGTCGGTATACGCGGTCTTGCAACCCGCGGGACGTACGGCCGGGCGGCATCGCTGCCCCCGCGGTGGGCTCTTACCCCGCCTTTTCACCCTTACCTGCCGGCCGGAGCCGGCGGGCGGTCGTTCTCTGTTACGCTCCCATGCCCTCACGGACATCAAGTCGTTAGCTTGCGCGGCGCTCTGTGTTGCCCGGACTTTCCTCCCCCGGTTTCCCGGCGGCGACGAAGCGGACCTGCGGGGCAAAAGTAAGCATTAAAAATCAAGAATCGAAATCGGGTGCCGGAATTTTGTCGTGCCGCCGTTCTCCTTGTCGTCATTCTTTTCGGCGGTCGGGCCGGTTGCGGAATGTCGCCGGGCCGGTCAGGATTTGCGGGTTCCCGATTGCGGAGCGAAGATGTTGAACCGTGCCAGCAGGGGGTTGCGGCGGTCGAGGAGCAGGAGTTCGACCACGAGCAGCAGCAGCGCCGCGGCGAGGAGGTATTGATACTGCTCGTTGTACTCCTCGAAGCGGACGGCGGCCAGTTCGCTTTGTTCCAGCCGGTTGATGCTTTCGACGATCTCGTCGAGACCGATCGACTGCTTGGTGGCCCGCACGTAGGCGCCTTCGGTGATTCCGGCGATCCGCGAGAGCATCTCCTCGTTGAGTTTCGAGACCACCATGTCGCCCTTGTCGTCCTTGATGAAGTCGCCGTCGATGCGGATGGGGGCTCCCTCGGGCGTGCCGATGCCGATGGTGTAGATGCGGATGCCCTGTGCGGCGGCACGCTCGGCTACGGCGATAGCGTCGTCCTCGTGGTTCTCACCGTCGGTGATGAGCACGACGACACGGCTGCGGCTGGCTTCGGTTTCGCTCGAAAAGGCCAGCAGCGCTTGTTCCAGCGCCTTGCCGACGGCCGTACCCTGCACCGCCACCAGCGAGGGATCGATGCGGCGTGCGAAGGCTTTGGCCATGCGGTAGTCGGAGGTGATGGGCAGCTGCACTTTGGGTTCTCCGGCGAAGACCACCAGCCCCACGCGGTCCTGCCGCAGGCCGTCGAAGAGTTTGTCGATGGCGTATTTGGTGCGTTCGAGCCGGTTGGGCTCGAAATCCTCGGCCAGCATGGAGTTGGAGATGTCGACAACGAACATCATCTCGACGCCCTGCGACTTCTCCTCGCGGAGTTTCGAACCGAACTGCGGCCGTGCGGCCGCCAGCGCCAGCAGCGCGAATGCCGTGCAGAAGAGGATGAATTTCAGCAGAATGCGCCCGGCCGACACCTCGGGCATCAGTTCGCCCAGGGTCCGTACGCATCCGAAGCGCGCCAGACGCCGCCGCCGGTTGCGCGCGGCGAGCCCGAAGAGCGCGGCGAAGAGCGGAACGGCCGTCAGCAGCCAAAGAAAATGGGGATCGGCGAATCGGAACATGGCTTTACGGAATGCGTTTGAGAAGAAGCGTTGCGATGAGGAACTCGACGACCAGCAACCCGGCGGCCCACAGCAGCCAGCCGAGGAACAGTTCGTGGTAGGCGACGTGCTCGGTGATCTCCACCTTGCTCTTTTCGAGTTGGTTGATTTCGTCGTAGATGGCTCTGAGCTTTTCCTTGTCGGTGGCGCGGAAGTAGCGGCCGCCGGTGGTCCCGGCGATCTCGCGCAGGGTCTTTTCGTCGATCTCCACCTTGGCCATTACGGTGCCGCCCACGGGCGTGCCGTAGATGTCGATGGCGGGGTAGGGGGCCATGCCGTGCGTGCCCACGCCTATGGTGTAGACGCGGATGCCCTGCGAGCGGGCGATCTGCGCGGCCATCAAGGGGGCGATCTCGCCGCGGTTGTTGACGCCGTCGGTCAGCAGGATGATCACCTTCGAGCGGGCTTCGCTTTCGCGCAGGCGGTTGATGGCCGTGGCCAGACCGTTGCCGATGGCCGTGCCGTCTTCGATGACGCCGCAGCGGATGCGCTGGAGCATAGTCTGCAGGCTTCCCTGGTCGGTGGTCAGCGGGCTCTGCGTGTAGGCTTCGCCGGCGAAGGCCACCAGACCGATGCGGTCGCCCGTTCGGTCGGCGATGAAGGCTCCGGCCACCTCCTTGCCGGCCGTGATGCGGTCGGGCTTGAAGTCGCGGGCGAGCATCGAGGTGGAGACGTCGACGGCCAGCATGATGTCGATGCCTTCGGCCGAGGTGTTGCTGTACTCCTCGACAGCCTGGGGGCGTGCCAGAGCCACGATAAGCAGTCCCAGGGCCGCGGCCCGCAGGATGAAGGGCAGGTGGCGCAGATACCAGCGCAGGGTTTTCGGTGCTTCGGCTGCTCCGTCGACGGACGAAATGCGGATGGCCGCACCGCCCTGCAGCGTCCGCCACACATAGTGGGCGATCAGCGGCAGCAGCAGAAGAAGCAGCCAGAGAAGATGGGGATTGTGGAATGTCATTTATCAGTTCACAATTCGGAATTCACAATTCACAATTCACAATTCGGTTTTTTCCCTCGTTGTTTTGACGATGCTGGTCAGTATTTTGACCAGCTCCTTGCAATCCGCAAATATGCTTCGGAATTCCTTGTCCGTAATATAATCCGTTCTGTATAAAAGTTCGAGCCAATATTCCGTTTCGTTGATCTTATTCATTTTGGCGGCGAAATCTTGTCGAGGTTGTCCCCGCAGAGCTTCTCGGATATTGGCGCCGACGCTGGTTCCGCTTTTCAGCATCTGTTTGGAGAGAACATATTCGTGTTTCTCGCGTGTGAGATGCTGGTAAAGCCGGACTGCGAATGGCGAATGTCAGGCTTTTTTCGGAAACCACGTTGTCGGTTTTCATAATTGTGAATTCATAATCGTGAATTGTGAATTCAAAAAATCACCAGTTCTTCCTGCCGCGGACCACGCGGCCCTGTTTCTCCTTGAGTTTTTCCTGGGTCCGGTCTTCCTGGGCCTGGATGGCGTCGAGCATCTGTTCGGCTTCCTGCTCGGAGAGACCGTCGGGGAGCGGTCGTCCGTCGTCGCTCGTTTCGTCTTCCGGGTCGGGAGAGCTGCCGTCGGACGATTCGTCCTGCGGGGTTTCATCCCGGTCTTCCTCGCCGTTGTCGCCGGGCTGTTGTTCGTCGTTTTCCGGGTCTTGGTTTTCGTCCTGTTGCTGCTCGTCGTCGTTGTTCTGGTTGTTGTCGTTCTGACCGCCGCCTTCACCGCCGTTCCCCTTGCCGCCGCCGTTGTTGTCGTCATCCTGCTGCTGTTCAAGGAGTTTCTTGGTGTAGGCGAAGTTGTACTTGGCTTCCATGTCGTCCGGATCGAGCAGCAGCGAGCGGCGGTAGCTTTCGAGCGCCTCCTTGTATTTCTTTTGCTGGAACTGGGTGTTGCCCAGGTTGTAGAAGGCTTGGGCCCGGTCGGCGTCGGTGCGCAGCGTGTCGGCCGCGGCGCGGGTTATGGTGCGCTCGGCCTTTTCGTGCATGCCGGCCTTGCTGAAGGCGTTGCCCAGGTTGTAGAGCGCTTCGTAGCATGCGGGGTCCTTGTCGAGGGCCTGCGTGTAGCGTTCGGCGGCGCCCAGGTAGTCGCTGCGGTCGTAGAGTTGGTTGCCTTGGCGCACGTCGCGGCGCTCGGGCATCTGCTGCGCCCGGGCGCCCGCGGCGGCGAAAAGAAGAAGTATGTAAAGCAGTCGCTGCATCGTGTCATCGGTTATCGGGAGTCTCCTCCGCCTGCTCGGTCGCCGGCTTGGTCTCCTCCACAAAATAGTAGGCTTTCAGGTAGTCGGCTTCGTTCTGCCCGGCGTCGGGCGTCGCCTTGGCGAACTTCACCAGATCGGCGTCGCGCAGGATGGCCGTGAGATCCGCACGCGCCTTGTCGGGCAGTTCGATGCTGCGCATGGCGGCGATGATCTCGTCGGAGGTCATCTCCATGGCGCCGATCTCCCAGCGGCGCGCAATGTAGGTGCGCAGGATGTCCGTCAGTCCCGAGTAGTATTGTTTATGGCGGTTGTTCTGCCACAGTTTCCGGTTGTGGAGTTCTTCCAGTGCCCGGATCGCCTCGACGTGGGGCGGCAGGGCCGGCACCGCGGCGAAGAGTCCTCCGAGCGTCGAGCCGCGGCGGCGCAGCCAGCAGAGCACGCCCGCTGCGAGCAGCGCCAGCCCGATGGCGGCCAGCAGCCCCCACAGCAGATAGCCGCGGATTTCGCCCAGACGGAACGGCAGCGTGCGCTGCGGCTTGAGGTCGTAGATCGACTGCGACGTGGAGTCGATTTGGAAGGTGGCGACATCCAGCGTGAGGTCGTTTTCGGAGCGGAGCGTGTCGACGATGTTCTTGTCGGCATAGAACACTTCGGCCGTGCCGAAATCGTGGTGTCCCTCCTCGAAAACGGCCATGCGGTAGCGTTTGCGCAGTTTCATGCGGCGCCCCTCGCGCAGGAGCGTGTCGACGGGCGCCTCCTCCACCAGCACCAGGGCGCCGGGGTTTTCGCCGGGCTGGAAAACCGGGAAGCGCACCACCTGCACCAGATCTTTTTCCACCTCGATGATGTAGTCGAAGCGGTCGCCGATCATCACGCTGTCGGGTTCGACACGGGCCGTGACGACCGGCCTCGGGCTCTGAGCCCGGGCGCCGAACGCTGCGAAAAGCAGAACCAGGAGCGGGAGTCGTTTCATCGTTGTCTGAAAAGTTTGATCAGTTCGGCCACGTAGTCGCCGTCGGTGGCGACGGTCGCCGTGTCGATGCGGTGGTGGCGCAGCAGTTCTTCGATGGCAGCGCTGCGGGTGCGCCACGCTTCGGCATAGTGGACGCGCACGGCGCGCGAGGAGGTGTCGACCCACACCTTGCAGCCGCTCTCGGCGTCCTGCAGTTCGACGATCCCTACGTCGGGCATGACGGCTTCGCGCGGATCGAAGATGCGGATGGCGGCCAGGTCGTGTTTGCTGCCGGCGATCTTCAGGGCGTCTTCCAGCGCTTCGCGGTCATGCGCCGGGTCGAGGAAGTCGGATAGGATGAAGGTCGTGCAGCGTTTCTTGTTGACGTTGGTCAGCAGCCGCAGCGGCTCGGAGAGCTTCGTGCCCTGCGACCGGGGCCGGAAGCCCACGAGTTCGCGGATGATCGTGAGGATGTGGCTGCGTCCCTTTTTCGGCGGGATGAACTTCTCCACTCTGTCCGAGAAGAAGATGCAGCCCACCTTGTCGTTGTTCTTCGAGGCCGAGAAGGCCAGCACCGCGGCGATCTCCGTAATGATGTTCTGCTTGAGGCGGCCCGTCGACCCGAAGGCGCGCGAAGCCGAGACGTCGACCAGGAGCATCATGGTCAGCTCGCGCTCCTCCTCGTAGACCTTGATGTGGGGCTTGCGCGAACGGGCCGTCACGTTCCAGTCGATGTCGCGGATGTCGTCGCCGGCGCGGTATTCTCTCACTTCGGAGAACGACATGCCGCGTCCGCGGAAGGCCGTGTGGTACTTGCCGGCGAAGATTTCGTCGGAGAGACCGCGGGTCTTGATCTCGATCTTGCGGACGCGCCGGAGCAGATCGTTGGCTTCGGCGCTGCTCTTCTCGTCGCGGCAGGGACTGGACGGGTCGGATGCGGCGCCCGGCCTCACGAAACGGTTTTCGCTCTCCAGCATCGCTTAGGGTACGATTACGTTGTTCAGAATCTCGGTCACGATCTCCTCGGAGGTGATGTTCTCGGCTTCGGCTTCGTAGGTCAGACCGATGCGGTGGCGCAGCACGTCGTGGCACACGGCGCGCACGTCCTCGGGGATGACGTAGCCGCGGCGGCGGATGAAGGCGTAGGCGCGGGCCGCCTTGGCCAGCGAGATCGTGGCGCGGGGCGAGGCGCCGCAGGAGATGAGGTTCTGGAGCCGCCCCAGCCCGTATTCGCCCGGTTCGCGCGTGGCGAAGATGATGTCGATGATGTATTTCTCGATCTTCTCGTCCATGTAGACGTCTTCGACCACCTTGCGGGCCTTGACGATGTCTTCGGGCGAGACGACCTTGCGCACTTCCGGCATGCCGGCGCCCGAGAGGTTCATGCGCACGATGTCGCGCTCCTCCTGCTTGTTGGGGTAGGAGATCTTGGCCTTGAGCATGAAACGGTCGACCTGCGCTTCGGGCAGCGGGTAGGTGCCTTCCTGCTCCAGGGGGTTCTGCGTGGCCAGCACCAGGAAGGGCCGGGGCAGGGCGTAGGTCTCCTCGCCGATGGTCACCTGCCGCTCCTGCATGGCTTCGAGCAGCGCCGACTGCACCTTGGCCGGCGAGCGGTTGATTTCGTCGGCCAGCACGAAGTTGGCGAAGATCGGTCCCTTGCGGACCACGAAATCCTCGTTCTTCTGCGAGTAGATCAGCGTGCCCAGCAGGTCGGCGGGCAGCAGGTCGGGGGTGAACTGGATGCGCGAGAAAGCGGCGTCGACGGCCTTGGCCAGCGTGGTGATGGCCAGCGTCTTGGCCAGTCCCGGCACGCCCTCCAGCAGGATGTGGCCGTTGGAGAGCAGGCCGATCAGCAGGGTGTCGACCAGGTGGCCCTGGCCCACGATTACCTTGCCCATTTCGCTGCGCAGCGTGTCGACGAAGACCGATTCGCGCTCGATGCGTTCGTTGAGTTCCTTGATGTTGATGACTTCGCTCATATTGCGTATGTTTGTACTTGTTCGGTCGAACGGCGCGTCCGCATGGCGTTTAACGGACGCAGAGACAAAGATATTGCAAAATTCCGAAAATCGGACGCCGTTTTTTCTTCGTGCGGCGTTTTTTCCGCGGCTTCGGCTCGGCGGCCGCATTCGGCGGACGATTTGCGATGCGTGCGCTGCCGTCGGGCCGGGCCGGCTTCCCGAGGTGCGCCGCCGGAAACGGAGGGGCAAAATCGGACGGCCGAAATTTGTTTTTGCGAACGAATTTTCGTACCTTCAGACCTTATGATCGCATTTCGCAGATTTTTTCTGATGTGCGGCGCCGTCGCGTTGTTCGGCGGATGCCGTTCGCTCGGCTCGGACGAGGTTCGTTTCGCCGGGTTCTCCTACGAGGGCCGCGACGCCCGTTTCGAGCGGGAGATCGACTCCCGCAATGAATATTTCAATCCCGTGCTGGCCGGTTTCCATCCCGATCCGAGCGTTTGCCGCAAGGGCGACGATTACTTCCTGGTCAATTCGTCGTTCGCGTTCTATCCCTCGATCCCGATCTTCCACAGCCGCGACCTGGTCCATTGGCGGCAGCTGGGCTTCGTGCTCGACCGCCCGGAGCAGGTGCCGCTCGACTCGCTGCGCTTCAACCGCGGCATCTACGCCCCCGACATCAGCTACAATCCCCACAACGATACGTTCTACGTCGTCAATACCTGCGTGGACGGCATCGGCAATTTCGTGGTCAAGAGCCGCAATCCGTTCGACGGAGAGTGGAGCGACCCGATTCCGCTGCCCGAGGTCGGCGGCATCGATCCGTCGCTCTTCTTCGACGACGACGGCAAGGCCTATCTGCTGCACAACGATATGCCTCCCGGCCGGCCGCAGTGGAGCGGTCACCGCGCCCTGTGGCTGTGGGAGTACGACACGGCCGCCGACCGCGTGACGGGCGATCGGGTGCTGCTGCTCGACGGCGGCATCGACGTCGCCGCGCAGCCCGAGTGGATCGAGGGGCCGCATCTTTACAAGCACGACGGCGACTACATCTTGCTGGCCGCCGAGGGCGGCACCTACGAGGGCCATTCGCAGGTGGCGCTCAAATCGTCGTGCGTGAAGGGCCCCTACGTGCCCTTCGCCCGCAATCCGGTCCTTACGCAGCGCGACCTCCCGGCCGACCGCTCCGACAAGGTGTCCAGCACGGGCCATGCAGACATGGTGCGTACGCCCGACGGCCGGTGGTATGCCTTTTTCCTGGGATGCCGGCCCTATGCCGACGATTTCTACAACACGGGGCGCGAAACTTTCCTGCTGCCCGTTGCATGGG
This sequence comes from Bacteroidales bacterium, assembly GCA_910575495.1. Lineage (GTDB taxonomy): Bacteria > Bacteroidota > Bacteroidia > Bacteroidales > Rikenellaceae > Alistipes. The sequence continues at coordinate 499,155 of CAJTFS010000001.1, forward strand.
AGGAGGGATTCCCCGTCATTCTGCCGCAGGGCCGGGCGGTGCCTGCCGTCGTGCGCAAGGAGGGGTTGGAACCCGATGCGGCGCTTCGCCCCATGACGGGCAATTTTGCTTGGAGCACCGATTTCGCCGAGGGTCTCGACGAACGTTGGCTGACGATCCGCACGCCCCGCGGCGAGTGGCTGCGCACCGACGGCCGGGGCCTCGTGCTCCGAGACAACGGACGTACGATCGGCTGCACGGCCAACCCTGCGTTCGTGGGCGTGCGGCAGCAGCACACCGATTTCACGGTGGAGACAACGGTGGCGTCGTCCGTCGCCGGGGAGCGCTTCGGCGGCCTGGCCTTCTTCCAGAACGAAAAACACTATCTGCTATTCGGCCGGACCGACAGCGCCGTGGTGGCCGTGCGGGCCGACGGGCCGACCGCTCTGCTGGCTTCGGCGCCCATCGGGCCCGATACGGCTGGGTCGCTGAGGCTCCGCGTGCATACCGCGGGCGGGCGTTGCGATCTCGAATATGCCTGGGGCGACGGGCCGTTCGTCGCGTTGGCCCGAGGGGTCGACACCCGCAATCTGAGCACCGTCCGGGCCCGCGGCTTCAATGGCGTGATCGTCGGACTCTACACCGGGCGGCTTTCGGCCGCGATGTTTGCATCGGGCGAATAAAAATCGTAATTTTGCCGGCATGGAACAGGATGCCGCATCGAAGATACTGGAAGGACTCAACGACGCCCAGCGCGCGGCCGTCGTCAACTACGATTCGCCGTCGCTCATCATCGCCGGCGCCGGCTCGGGCAAGACGCGCGTTTTGACGTCGCGCATCGCCTACATGATCGGGCAGGGCGTGGCGCCGTTCAACATCCTGGCCCTCACCTTCACCAACAAGGCCGCCGAGCAGATGCGCGAGCGCATCGCCGCCATGATGCCCGACAACCGCAGCCGCTACATCCGCATGGGAACCTTCCATTCGGTCTTTTCGCGCATCCTGCGCGAGAACGCCGACCGCATCGGTTTCCCGCAGTCGTTCACCATCTACGAGCCCTCCGACAGCAAGAACCTGCTGAAAACCATCGTCCGCGAACTCAACCTCGACGACGAGAAGTACAAGCCGGCCCGCCTCGCTTCGCGCATCTCGTTCGCCAAGAACGCGCTGGTGACGCCGGGCGCCTACCTGGCCAACGCCACCTATGCTGCCGAAGACCGTCAGGGGCAGATTCCCGAGTTCGGCAACATCTACAACATCTATTGCCAGCGCTGCAAGCACAACGGCGCCATGGATTTCGACGACCTGCTGCTGCAGACCAACATCCTGCTGCGCGATTGTCCCGACGTGCTGGCCCGTTACCAGGAGCAGTTCCAATATATATTGGTCGACGAGTACCAGGACACCAACTATGCGCAGTATATCATCATCCGGCGCCTGTCGCAGACCCATTCGCGGGTGTGCGTCGTGGGCGACGATGCGCAGTCGATCTATTCGTTCCGCGGCGCCAAGATCGAGAACATCCTTTCGTTCCAGAAAGATTTTCCCGACGCCAAGGTCTTCAAGCTCGAACAGAACTACCGTTCGACCCGCACGATCGTCGATGCGGCCAATTCGGTCATCGTCCGCAACTCCCGGCGCATGGAGAAGCACTGCTTTTCCGAGGGCGAGCGGGGCGAGAAGATCCGCGTACTGAAGGCCTATACCGACCGCGAGGAGGCCGAAAAGGTGGTTTCCGACCTGCGCGACCGCGTGCGGGCCGCCGGCGACGAGTGGTCCGAGTCGGTCATCCTTTACCGCACCAACAGCCAGTCGGCCGTGCTGGAGGACAACCTGCGCCGCCGCGGCATTCCTTACAGAATATACAAAGGTTCGTCGTTCTACGACCACAAGGAGATCAAGGACCTGATGGCCTACATCCGGCTGGTCGTCAATCCGCGCGACGACGAGGCGTTCCGGCGCATCGTCAACTATCCCGTGCGCGGCATCGGCGACACCACCGTGCAGCGCAGCGCACAGCTGGCCGCCGAGCGCGGCGTCTCCATGTGGGAGGCCGTCGACGCCTTGGTGGCCGAAGTGCCGGCCGACCCCGTGCAGAAAGCCATCGTTCGCAAGGTTGCGGAGTTCGTCGCCATGATCCGCCAGCTCTCGCTGGCCCGCACCGAAAAGGGACTCTACGACTTCGGGCTGGAGATTGCGTCGAAGTCGGGCATTCTTGCCGTCTATCGGAAGGAAAATACGCCCGAGGCGGCTTCGGCCTTGAACAATATCGAGGAGCTTTTGAACTCCATGCAGCTCTTCAAGGAGCAGCGCGACGCCGAAATCCGCGGCGGCGAACGCAAGCCCGACGAGGAGGCCACCATTGAGGAGTGGCTGCAGAACGTCATGCTCATGACCGACATGGACAAGGACGATCCCGAAGACCGCAACAAAGTGACCCTGATGACCGTCCATTCGGCCAAGGGGCTCGAATACAAATATGTCTATATCGTCGGCCTCGAAGAGAACCTGTTCCCTTCGCAGCGCGCCATGGAGTCGCCCGACGGCTTCGAGGAGGAGCGGCGCTTGTTCTACGTGGCGCTGACCCGTGCCAAGGTCGCCGCTACGCTCTCCTACGCCGAGATGCGTTTCAAGTGGGGCAACATGGAGTTCTCGCGTCCGAGCTGTTTCCTGCGCGAGATCGACCCGCAGTATCTCGAAACCGTCGTCGAGTCCGACGACGGGCAGCCCCGCAGCCGCGAGGAGGGCGGTTCGGCCATCGACGAGCTGCGCCGCCGGTTCGACTACCGTTTCAAACAGAAGGACGGTGCGGGGCGCCAAGACGAACACGGATACGGAAGCGGCCCGGCCTATCGTTATGCTTCCCGTACGCCGCAAGGCAGCGGCCGGACGCAGGGCGGTTATTCTTCGGGCGGAAAATACGGTGCCGCCGGCGACGACCGGTCGGCCGGCAGCCGGGGGAACGCTTCGCGCTACGGTGCTTCTTCCGGCGGGTCCCGCTTCGGCGGCGCTTCGGCGGGCAGCCAGCGTTTCGACGCTTCCAAGCCGCGCACGGCGCCCGATCCGGCGCTGGTGAGGACGCCCCGCCCCTCCACCGAGGGCATGCGGCGGCTGGATGCCCGCCCCGCATCGTTTGCACCCGCCCCGTCGTCGGCCGGTGAATATGCTGTGGGACAGCGCGTCGAGCATCCCAAGTTCGGCGTCGGCATTATCCGCCGCATCGAAACGCTGGCCGGCGATCTCAAGTTGAGCATCGCTTTCGACGGTGCGGGCGAAAAGACCCTGTTGGCCAAATTCGCTAAATTGACCAAATTGTAATCGGATGAGCACCCCCCCCCTTGTTTCGGTCTGCATGACCGCCTACAATCACGAGCCCTACCTCCGCCAGGCCATCGAGAGCGTGCTGGCACAGGTGACATCCTTCGGGGTGGAGCTCGTGTTGGGCGAGGATTGCAGTTCCGATGCCACGGCGGCCATCTGCCGCGAATATGCCGGACGCTATCCCGACCGGGTGCGTCTGGTGACTTCCGATGCCAACGTGGGGTGGCGGGCCAACTACCGCCGCACGTTCGATGCCTGCCGCGGCAAGTATGTGGCTTATTGCGACGGCGACGACTGGTGGGACGACCCGCTCAAGCTGCAAACGCAGGCCGACCTGCTGGAGAGCGACCCGTCGTGCGGCATGTGTTTCACGCGGGCGAAGAATTATTACCAGGACACCGACACCTTCACCCCCGACGAGGAGGTGCACTTCACCGATTTCGACCGGCTGCTGCTGCGCCTGACCGTCTGCAACTGCGCCACGCTGGCGCGGCGCGAGCTGATCGCCCGCTATTACGACGAAGTGCACCCCGAGCGCCATCCCGAGTGGATGACCGACGATGCACCCATGTGGCTGTGGTTCGCGGCGTGCAGCAAGGTGCGCTTCATTCCCGTCTTCACGGCCGTGCACCGGCGCCTCAGCGTGAGCGTCAGCCACAATACCGACTACCGCAAGCGCATCGCTTTCTGCGATTCGCTGATGGACATAAGCCTTTGGTTCGACACGCACTACGGCACGGGCCGCAACCGGCTCCGCATCCGCCATCGCCGCAGTACGGTGGCGCTGTGGGTGCTTTCGTTCCACGGTTCGGCAGGCGAATATCTTGCCCGCTGGCGGCGCGACGTGAAGCAGACTCCGCTGCTCTTTTTCAGTCCCTATCCGGCGGGGCTGCTGGTGAAAAAGGTGTTGTTCCGGCGTCAGAAAACGAAGAAACCATGACACTCAGACAGCGTTACGACGGCATCATAGGCTGGTTCGCGGAGCACATGCCCGTGGCCGAGAGCGAACTGCACTACGAGAATCCCTACCAGCTGCTCGTGGCCGTCATTCTCTCGGCGCAGTGCACCGACAAGCGGGTCAACATGACCACGCCGGCCCTTTTCGAGCGTTTCCCCACGCCCGAGGCGATGGCCGCAGCTTCGGCCGAGGAGATCTATCCCTACATCCGGAGCATCTCCTATCCCAACAACAAGGCCCGGAATCTGGCCGGCATGGCCCGGATGTTGTGCGGGGAGTTCGGCGGGGAGGTGCCCTCCGACCTCGAACAGATGCAGCGCCTGCCCGGCGTGGGCCGCAAGACGGCCAACGTGCTGGGCGCCGTGCTGTGGCAGCGCGAGGTGATGCCGGTCGACACGCATGTCTTCCGCGTCTCGGAGCGCATCGGGCTCACCACCGGCTCCCGGACGCCGCTGCAGACCGAACTGACGCTCGAAAAGAACATTCCCGGCCGCCTGCTGCCCGTGGCGCACCACTGGCTCATTCTCCACGGGCGCTACGTCTGTACGGCACGCGCTCCCAAATGCGATTCGTGCGGCATCGCACCCTGGTGCCGCAAGTATGCGAAGGACCGCAAGGACCCGGAACCCCGCCAGGGCCATAAAAAGTGATTTAATATCGTTCGACGGATGTTGCGGGCTGCTGCCCGTCCGTTCGAACCTAAATACGGTTGATTATGAAACGACTCCTCGGCACTTTGCTGGCCCTGCTCGTCCTCGGGGCCTGCGGCGACGACAAGACTTCCGACGACGGTGGCGGCAAGATTCCGTCCAAACCCGCCGGCAAGTATGCCACGGTCAACAAATGGATGTATTCCTACATGCTGCAGAACTACCTGTGGCCCGATCCGCTGACCACCATGAAAACCGATTACAGCCTCGATTACGAGAAATTCCTGCAGTCGGTGCTCGACGGCGTTGCGGAGCACAAGGATGCCCGGGGCCGCGCGCTGAACTACGACGACGGGCATTGGACCGACGGCCGGCGCGAATACTACTATTCCTATGTCAAGGGGCCCGAGATCAAGTCCCGGGCCGGCGACGAGGTGACCGAGACGGGATTGTGGATGTTGCGGGCCACGGAGCTTCCGTCGGGTTCGATCGGCATCGCCGTCGAGGTCGTCACGCCCGATTCGCCGGCTTCGCGCGCCGGCATGCGGCGCGGCATGTTCATTACGGAGGTCAACGGGGAGCAGGTGACGGCATCCAACTACCGCAGCATGCTGGAGCGTCTCTACTATGGGGTCGGGGTGCGTCTGCTGCCCAATCGGGTGACGTGGGACGAAAACGGCATCGATCGTCTGGAGCCCCTGCCCGAGGTGACGATTTCGGCCGAGACGTTCGTCGATCCGGCCATCTATCGCAGTACGGTGGTCCCGGTGGGCGGCAAGCGCGTGGGCTACCTGCTCTACATGGGCTTCGAATCGGAGGCCGACCGGGAGCTGGCGGAGGTTTTCCGTACGTTCCGCGACAACAATGTCGACGAACTCGTCGTCGACCTGCGTTACAACGGCGGCGGCTCCGTGCGCTCGAGCACGTTGCTCGCCACGCTCATTCTGGGCGATGCCTACAAGGGCGAAACCTACTGCCGCATGGTTTACAATGCCACTCGTATGGCTGCGAGCAAGCCGGGTGTCTACCGCATCGGCGACAAGTTGGTGCCCGACGGCAGCGGTATCTACCAGCCCATCGCCGATGCACTTTCGCAGGCGCTGGGGCTCAAGCGTATCTATGTGATCTGTTCGGAAAACACCGCTTCGGCCAGCGAGCTGCTGGTCAACGGATTGCGCGGCTTCGACCTCGAAGTGCGGCTCGTCGGCACGCGCACCAACGGCAAGAATGTCGGTATGGAGGGTTTCGTCGACTATGACGTCGCCGGCGAGAAGTACACCTTCATGCCCATCACCTTCTATTCGGAGAACGCCAAGGGTTTCCGCGACTATTCCGACGGCTTCGTGCCCGACGTGACGTACGACGACAGCAACTTCTATCCCGGCGATTTCGCCACGCAGGACGACGCTTACTTCTCCATCGTTTCGCGGTGGATCGAGAGCGGAAACAAGCCCGAAATCAAGTCCGGGCGGGCGGCAACGACCCGGTCGCTCTGCATCGAGACCCTGCCCGACGACATCGTCAAGCCGCGCCGTCACTCCGAGGGTTCGCTCGTTTTCCGCGAATAAAAGCCTGCGGCTTTCCCATCCGCGGCCGGCTGCGGGTCGCAATACGAAACTATGGTTGAACAGTGAACATCTTGGAGAGCAATATCCAGTTCGTACCCGGTGTGGGCGAGGCGCGGGCGCAGCTCCTCGACCGGGAGCTGAACATCCGCACCGTGGGCGACGTGCTGCGGCACTATCCCACGCGCTATATCGACCGTACGAAGGTCTACCGCATTGCCGAGATCGCCGAGGATGCCCCGGCCCTGGTGCAGTTCCGAGCCCGGGTCGTGGGGGTCTCCTATGCCGGCGAGGGGCGCAAGCAGCGTTTCTCGGTCCATGTGCGCGATGCGTCGGGAGCGGCCGAGCTGATCTGGTTCCGCGGCATCAAGTGGATCGAGAAGCGCGTGGAGGTGGGCCGCGAATACCTCGTCTTCGGGCGCCCGTCGTTCTTCCGCGGCGAACTGTCTATGGCCCATCCCGAGCTGGAGACCATCGAACAGGCCCTCTCGCGCAAGCCCGAGAGCGGCATGCAGGGCATCTATCCTTCGACCGAGAAACTATCCAACGTGCTCGGCACCAAGGGCATGTATCGCATCATCTGCCATGCGTGGGAGCTGGCCCGGGACCATATCGAGGAGCTGCTGCCCGATGAACTCCGGGCCCGTTACGGCCTGATGCCCTTGCGCGAGGCGATCTACAACATCCATTTTCCCCAGTCGGCCGAGGCGCTGCGCAAGGCGCAGTACCGGCTGAAGTTCGACGAACTCCTGGGTGTGCAGCTCAACGTCCAGTCGCGGCGTTCGGCCCGCCTGGCCAAGAACGACGGCTTCCTTTTTCCGAAGGTGGGCGGCGTCTTCAATACGTTCTACACGCAGAAACTTCCGTTTCCTCTCACCGGTGCGCAGAAACGCGTCATCAGGGAGATCCGCAACGACACGGTCACCGGTTTCCAGATGAACCGTCTCCTGCAGGGCGACGTGGGCAGCGGCAAGACCCTCGTGGCGCTCATGTCGATGCTTCTGGCCGTCGACAACGGTTACCAGGCCTGCATGATGGCGCCTACGGAGATTCTGGCGCGCCAGCATTTCGCCACCTTCACCAGGATGCTCGACGGTCTCGGCGTGCGGGTCGCCGTGCTGACCGGTTCGTCCCGACAGCGCGAGCGGCGCAAGGCGCTTCTGGGCATCGCGTCGGGCGAGGTGCAGATTCTGATCGGCACCCATGCGCTGATCGAAGACCGCGTGCAGTTCGACAACCTCGGCTTCGTGGTCATCGACGAGCAGCATCGCTTCGGCGTCGAGCAGCGCGCCCGGCTCTGGACCAAGAACCGGCGTCCGCCCCATGTGCTGGTGATGACCGCCACGCCCATTCCGCGCACGCTGGCCATGACGCTCTACGGCGACCTCGACGTATCGGTCATCGACGAGCTGCCCCCGGGCCGCAAGCCCATCCGCACGCTCCACTACACCGATTCGGCCCGCCTGCGGCTCTTCGGTTTCATGAAGCAGCAGATCAAGAAAGGGCGCCAGGTCTACGTGGTCTATCCGCTCATCCAGGAGTCGGAGTCGATGGACTACAAGGACCTCACGGACGGCTATGCCTCCATCTCGCGCGACTTTCCGCTGCCCGAGTACGTCACCACCATCTGCCACGGCAAGATGAAGCCGGCCGACAAGGAGGAGTCGATGCGCCAGTTCAAGGCCGGCGAGGCGCACATCATGGTCGCCACGTCGGTCATCGAAGTGGGGGTCGACGTGCCCAACGCCACGGTCATGGTCATCGAGTCGGCCGAGCGTTTCGGGCTTTCGCAGCTCCACCAGCTGCGCGGCCGCGTGGGGCGCGGCGCCGAGCAGTCCTACTGCATTCTGATGTCGGGCGTCAAGCTCTCGAAGGAGGGCCGTGCGCGCCTCGAAGCCATGTGCGAGACCAACGACGGTTTCCGCCTGGCCGAACTCGACCTCAAGCTGCGCGGTGCCGGCGATGTCAACGGCACCCTGCAGAGCGGCATTTCGCTCGATCTGCGCATCGCCAACCCCACGGCCGACGTGCAGATTCTGACCCTTTCGCGCGAAGTGGCCATCGCGTTGCTGAACGACGACCCCGGCCTTTCGCGGCCCGAACACCGCGGTCTGGCCCTCCTGCGGCACAACTATTCGGGGCGCCGCGAGACCGATTTTTCGCGCATTTCGTAATAAAGCCTTTTTCCGCAACGTTCATTCATCCGAAATCCATTGTCCATGAAAAAGATTTTGTCAATCATACTGGCCCTCGCAGCCGCCCTGCCGCTCTCGGCGCAGCTCTACCATCCGGGCGAGGTGCTCGAGTACCGCGTCAGCTACCGCGCCAAGATGTTTCCCAACACCGAGGCGGGCGCCGTGGAGGTGAAGACGACCGAAACCGAGCGCGACGGCCGCGAATATTACCTGGTCGAGGCCGTGGGCCGCACGCTGCCCACCTACCGGTGGTTCTACAATCTGAAGGACACCTACAAGATATGGATCGATCCGGCCACCCTGCGCACCGAGTATTTCGAGAGCGACCTCCACGAGAGCGACTATACGTTTCAGAGCTATTACGACTACGATTGGGAGCGCGGCGTGGTGAAAACCCGCTGGCGCCGCCGTCAGAACCCCTATTCCGAAAAAGAGATGCCCGTCACGCCCGAGTGCATGGATGCCATTTCGCTCTTTTTCAACATGCGTACGGCCGAGGGCGGCGATTTCAAGGAGGGCGAACCCCGCCTGATGCGCATGGTGCTGCAGGATACGGTGCGCAACATCCGCTATCGGTTTTTGGGCCGCGAGGTGAAGAAGATACGCAACATAGGCAAGTTCAACACCCTGAAGTTCGACTGCCAGATGGGCACCACCGAGGGGTATTCGTTCACCGACGGCACGGTCTTCACCATCTGGATTTCCGACGATGACAACAAAATACCGCTCTACATCGAGTCGCCCGTGCGCATCGGCTCGATCAACGCCTACATCTCCGGTTACAAGAATCTGAAATATCCGCTCTCCAGTCTCATCAAGTGACCTGTCCGGCACCCGGTCCGCTCCCGTGCGGGGCCGCAGGATGCCGGTCGGACGGAAAACTATCCCGAACTCCAATGAATCTCAACGAATTTGTGCGGCGCGAGTCGCACGAGGTCACCGTCGGCAGCGTGAAGATCGGCGGAACGAATCCGGTGGCGGTGCAGTCGATGACCAACACCGATACCAACGACACCGAAGCGTGCGTGGGGCAGATCGCCCGCATCGCCGCGGCCGGCGGCCGCATCGTGCGTCTCACGGCGCAGGGGCGGCGCGAGGCCGAAAACCTGCAATCCATCGCCCGCCGCGTGCGCGAGGAGGGCATCGACGCCGCGCTGGTCGCCGACATCCACTTCCTGCCCGAGGCGGCGTCCATCGCCGCCCGATACGTCGACAAGGTGCGCATCAATCCGGGCAACTACCGCACGGACCACGGTCAGCTCGAAGCTCTGATCGCGCAATGCCGCGAACGGGGCGTCGCCCTGCGCATCGGGGTCAACCACGGTTCGTTGGCCAAGCGCGTTTTCGACGAGTGGGGCGACACGCCGCAGGGGATGGTCGTCTCGGCCATGGAGTTCCTGCGCGTCTGCCGGCGGGAGCGGTTCGACCGGGTGGTCGTTTCGATGAAGTCGAGCAACACGCGCGTGATGGTGGCGGCCTACCGCCTGCTGGTCGAAGCGATGGAGGCCGAGGGGATGAGCTATCCTGTCCATCTGGGGGTCACCGAGGCCGGCAACGGGCTGGAAGGGCGCGTGAAGAGCGCCGTGGGCATCGGGGCTCTGCTGGCCGACGGCATCGGCGACACGATCCGTGTTTCGCTGACCGAAGCTCCCGAAAACGAGATTCCGGTGGCGCAGCTGCTGGCCGCGCACTTCGCCGAGCGGCCCGGCCGCTTCGAGGTGCGCCATCCCGAGCGTTATTCACCCACGGAGTACCGGCGCCGCAGCCGCATCGCCGTGCCCATCGTCCACGACGAGCCGATGGAGGGTTTCCGCGTCATCGAGGCCTTGTCGGGCAATCCGACGGCCGAACTGCGGGCCGCGATCCTCAACCTGGAGCAGCCCGACGAGCCGGTGGTGGTGAAACGCCGCTACGACGAGGCATCGCTGGAGACGCTGGCCGTCAAGGCGGCGGCCGATCTGGGTCCGCTGGTGCTCGACGGTCTGGCCGACGGTCTCTGGATCGACGCTCCGGGTCACGCCGCGGCCGACATCCGCGAAGTGGAACTGATGATCTTGCAGGCAGCCCGCGCGCGCTTCTCCCACACCGAATACATCGCCTGCCCCTCCTGCGGCCGGACGCTCTACGACATCGAGCGGACGCTGGCCGCCATCAAGGCCCGCACGTCGCACCTGAGCAACCTCAAGATCGGCGTCATGGGCTGCATCGTCAACGGGCCCGGCGAGATGGCCGACGCCGACTACGGCTATGTCGGCGCGGCGCCCGGCTGCATCACGCTCTACCGGGGCCGTACGATCGTCGCCCGCAACATCCCGCAGCAGGAGGCCCTCGACCGCCTTGTCGAGGTCATCAAGGCCGACGGCAAGTGGGCGGAGCCGGAGGACCGTCCGAAAACCGAAAGCTTCCGGTCGGTATAAAAATCGTTTTTCGGAGTCCTTCGGAGCAGTCTGACATTCGGAGCAGTCTGATATTTGCGGGCCGCGAAGCGTGATTCGGACGGAGGATGACCGTCCGTTCGCGTTCTTCCCGTTCGCTTTTCACCTACCGCCTTTTTCTTAGCAAAATGATTCTTCTCCCTTGTGCCTATCTGCCTTCGGTGCGCTATTTCGCCGAACTGGTGCGCGGCGGCTGCGTCGTCGACCTCGGCGAGCATTTCATCAAGCGCTCGGAGCGCAACCGGGCCTGCATCCTGGCGGCCGACGGACCGATGACGCTGACGGCCCATGCCGTCCGTGCCGACAGGCCGCGCAGCCCCATGCGCGACATGCGGCTCGACTACTCCAAACGTTGGCAGCACCAGCATTGGGGAGCTTTGGTGGCCGCCTACAAGGCGTCGCCCTACTTCGATTTCTATGCTCCCGAGCTGGAGCCTTTCTACCGGCGGCCGTTCGGGTTCCTCGCCGACTACAATCTGCAGCTGCTCGAAACGCTCTGCTCGCTGGCCCGCGTCGCCATGCCCGCCGTGAGCGAAACCTACGTCGCCGCCGGGACCGGCGATCTCGACCTGCGCCCCAAAAATGCGCAAGACCCGGCGTGGTGCGCCGAGCCTTACGTGCAAGTATTCGCCGACCGGCAGCCTTTCGCTCCCGGCCTTTCGTTCATCGACCTGTTGTTCGCCGAGGGGCCGGATAGCCTTTCGGTTTTGAGGCGCAGTTTATCTGCAGGGTGACGCTGTCGCTCAGCGCACCGGCCTTCACTTTCACCGTCACGCGGCCCGACAGACTCACCGTGTCCGAGCGATACTGGCAGCGGGCGTAGCGCTTCATGGCCACCGTGTCGCGGCCGATCGTCAGCACGGGTTCGCCGGCCGACGAGTAGACGCGGAAACTCTGTCTCGAGTCGGTGCGCGGCGTCGTGCGTTTGTCGGCTATGTGCAGCGTGGGTTCTTGTTTGTTCCACAGCGCCTTGTAGAGATAGAAGGCATCCTTGCGGCTGCGGCGGTCGAGCGTCACCAGACCGCATCCGTTGATCCCGTAGCGCCTGCGGGCCGAGCCGTAGTCGAACATGTTCTCCAGCCAGATGCCCCACAGCAGCGAGTCGTGCTCCAGCAGGCGGGCGTACTCTTCGTGGAAACGGGCCTGGCGTTCTTCGGGCATCCGTCCGGCCGCATGGCGCGGCTGAGCGGTGTAGTTGCGGTGGTCGAGGAATCCTTCGCCGCCGTATTCGATCGCCGAGCGCAGGTGCGACCACTCCTTGCGCAGTCCGTCGAGCCATACGGTCAGATTGTCGGGCCGGCCCTTGTTCCAGCCCTCCTCCTTGCGCCAGACGATCAGATCGGTGATGAAGTTGATGCCGCCGTTGCGCTCGCTCACCGCCACCGTCGGGCGCGAGGGGTCGAGTTCGCGGGCCGCGCGGTGCAGCTGCCGGATGTAGGGCGTCACGTCGTCGCCCGTGGTGCGCATCCGCGAGAAGATGCCCCACATCACCACCGAGGGGTGGTTGAGGTTCTGGGCCACGATCTCGCGCAGCTGTTCCAGCCCGTTCTGTTCGAAGGTCGGCGTGGCGAAGTAGCCCGCGTCGCTCAGAAAGGGCGCCTGCCGCAGCGGAGTGTCGATCCACACCAGCATCCCCTGTTCGTCGCAGAGGTCGTAGAGGGCATGCGCATGGGGCATCACGGCCGAGCGCAGAGCGTTGGCTCCCAGCGTGCGTATCTCGTGCAAGTCGGTGCGGTAGTCGGCGGCGGTCAGCGTGCCGGCCGATACGGCGTTGTCGTGGTAGAGCGTCACGCCGTGCAGCTTCATGCTGTCGCCGTTGAGCAGCAGGGCGCTCGGCAGGGCCTTGATCTCGCGGAATCCGGTGCGTACCGACACGCGGTCGCTGTGCGGGCCCTCGCCGACTTTTATCGTCACGGTGTAGAGCGCCGGCCGGCCGGGGCGCCACAGCTCGGGCGACGCGATGTTGTAGGCGATCCGCACCGGTTTGCCGTCGACCTTGACATGGAGATTCTTGGTCAGCACCGTGCGGCCGTCGGGCGCCGCGATGGTGAGCGTCAGCGGGCAGCTGCCGTCGGAGAGGGAGGTGAGGTGCACTTCGATTTCGCCTTCGGCCTTGGCCTTGGTGGCGCTTCGCTGGTGCACCAGCACCCCTTCGGTGCCCAGGTAGAGGGGCGATACGGCCGTGCGCTCGGTGACGATCAGCTCGGCTTCGCGATAGAGTCCGCCGTAGAAGTTCATGTCGGCCGACGTGGGCAGCACGTCGTTGCGCGCTGCGTTGCTCACACGCATCAGCAGGATGTTGTCGGCGCCGAAGTGCAGGCGGTCGGTGATCTCGAAGGTGAAAGCCGTGGCACCGCCGCGGTGGCAGCCGGCGAAGTAGCCGTTGACGAAGAGGTCGGCCACGTTCTGTGCGCCGTAGAAGCGGATGAATACCCGCTTCGAGGCCCATTCGGCCGGGATATAGAGGTCGTTCTGGTAGTTGCCCGACGTTTCGATCAGCACCCCTTCGAGGGTCGGATCGTTGTTCCAGCTGTGGGGCAGGGTCACGTAGCGGGCGTTGTCGCTCGACGTCTCCGACCGGAAAAAGAAGCGCCAGCCTTCGTTCAGCGGGTGGATTTCGCGGGCCCGGAGCGGAGCTGCGAGCGCCAGGAGCAGGCAGAGCAGAAGATAACGTTTCATGACGGAACTGGTTTTCGCTGTTGTTGTTGCGTTGAGGCCGCCGCGGTGCGCGGCGCCGGCAGGGCGGTGGAATTGCGGTTGCCGGAGCGGAGCTTATCTTCTGCAAAGATAGGGAAAATTCGGAATTCCCGATAAAACTTCGTACCTTCGTCTTCGATATTTCGCCTTGTCGACAATTTATCCGACTTCGTCTTGAATGCCATCGATCTGATCGTCCTGCTGGTTCTGGCCGTTGCCGTATGGAACGGCTGGCGCAAGGGTTTCATTGTGCAGGCGTGTTCGCTCGTCGCCGTCATCGCCGGACTTTGGTGCGCCGCGCACTACGGCCGTGCGGTGGGCGAAGCGCTGCACCTCGACGCCTCGGTGCGTACGGCCGGAGGTTTCGTTGCGGTGTTGTTGGGCGCCGTACTGGCCGTCGCCGTGGCGGCGCGGGCGATGCGGGGGCTGTTCCGCTTTGCCGGACTGGGCATGCTCGACCTTGTGCTGGGCATCGCCGTGTCGGTGCTGAAATACCTGTTGGTGGTGAGCGCCCTCTTTGCGGCGTTCGACAAATTCAATGCCGACCGTTCGCTGGTCGAGGAGTCCACCCTCGCTTCGTCGAAGTGTTACAAACCCGTATTGCGGCTTTCGGAACTGATCTTCCCCTTCGTGGAGAGGTTGGGCGACCGGGTGTCGCAGGAGCAAACCGATGAATAGAACCATGGAAAGCGTGTTTTCGGGAGTGGTGGTCCGCGCGACGGGCAGCTGGTACGAGGTGCTCGCCGGGGGCGGGCGTCTGCGCTGCCGCATCCGGGGCCGCCTGCGGCTCAAGGGGGTGCGGTCGACCAGCCCCGTGGTGGTGGGCGACCGGGTGAGCTGCGAGAGCGACGCCAACGGCGACCATGCCATCGTGGCCGTGGAGCCCCGCCGCAACTATGTCATCCGCCGCGCGTCGAACCTCTCGAAGGAGTCGCACATCATTGCGGCCAACGTCGACCAGGCGCTGCTGATGGTGACGCTGCGCCATCCCGAAACGGCCCCCGAGTTCGTCGACCGCTTTCTGGTGACCTGCGAGGCCTACAAGGTGCCCGCTACGATCCTGCTGTCGAAGTCCGACTTGCAGGATCCCGGGGAGCTGGCGGCGTTCCGCGCCGTCTACGAAGGGGCCGGCTACCCGGTGCTGACGGTCTCGGCCGCGACAGGCGAGGGGATGGAAGCGGTCGGGGAGCTGCTGCGGGGCCGCACGACGCTCGTTTCGGGCAACTCGGGCGTGGGCAAGTCGACGCTGGTGGGAACCATCGATCCGACGCTCGACATCCGCACGGGCGAACTCTCCGAGAGCCACGGCAAGGGGCGCCACACGACCACCTTTTCGACCATGTATCCGCTGGCCGGCGGGGGCGCCGTGATCGACACGCCGGGCATCAAGGGGTTCGGTCTGATCGACATCGGCGAGGGCGAGTTGTGGCACTACTTCCCCGAAATGATGCGCACGGGCCGCGACTGCCGCTTCTACAACTGCACCCACACCCACGAACCGGGCTGCGCCGTGACCGAAGCGGTGATGCGGGGCGAGATCGCGCCGATGCGCTACGAAAGCTATCTGAAAATGTTGGACGACGATGACAAATACCGCAAATAGGGACCGCGCGTGGTACGAGGAGCGCATCGCTTGTCTGGCGGAGTTCATGACCGAAGAACGTACGGAACTCTTCCGCCGGACCGTGGCGCAGCGCACGCGTTACATGACCGTGCTGGCCGAAAATACGTTCCATCCGCAGAATGCCGCCGCGCTGATCCGCCATTGCGAGGCCTTCGGAGTGCAGCGCATGCACACCGTCGAGGACCGCTGCGAGTTCCGCCCGGCCGCGGCCGTGGTGCGGGGCACCGACCGGTGGGTCGACGTCTGCCGCCATGCTTCGACGGCCGACGCGCTGCGGGTGCTCAAGGCCGGGGGCTACCGCATTGTGGCCACTACACCCCACCGCGAAGAGACGACGCCCGAGACGTTCGACGTCGCGCGCGGACCTTTCGCCCTGGTTTTCGGCACCGAGCATGCGGGCATCTCCGACGAGGCGGTCGCCGCGGCCGACGAATTCCTGCGCATCCCCATGTGCGGCATGGTCGAGAGTCTCAACGTCTCGGCGTCGGCCGCCATCCTTATCTATATGTTGTCGCAGCGGGTGCGCCGGCAGGTCGGGGAATGGGCCCTGACGCCCGAACAGCAGACCGAAACGCTCTACCGCTGGATGTACCGCAGCGTGGCCGATGCCCCGCGCATTCTCAACCGGCGGTTCGGCGACGAGTTGCAGGATGGAGCTTCGGAAGCACCGGTTTCCTTGGTGCGATCATAAAGTGCAAGGTCACAGACCTTGCGCCCGGGGCCGGCTCGCACTGAAAGCGCGACCCCCGCAGCCGGCCCGGGCGAATGCAGCGGGGCCGTCCGGTTCCGCGAGCCGCAATACGAAACTTTTCACTTCTTGTAAATGAACATACTCCGCAAACAATTCCTCTCCCACGTCGCACAGACGTCGCCTTCGCCCATGCTGGTCGAGGTCGCACGGGCCGAGGGTTCGTGTTTTTATACGCCCGAGGGCAAGCGTTATTATGATCTGGTCGCCGGCGTGTCGGTGAGCAACGTGGGCCATGCCAATCCGGCCGTGGTGCGCGCCGTGCAGGAGCAGGCTGCGCGCTACATGCACGTGATGGTCTACGGCGAGCTGGTCGAGACGCCGCAGGTGACGTATGCCGCCCGGCTGGCGTCGCTGCTGCCCGGCGGGCTGGAGAGCGTCTATTTTGTCAATTCGGGCGCCGAAGCGGTGGAGGGTGCGCTGAAACTGGCCAAACGGTTCACCGGCCGCACCGAGCTGATCTCCATGCGCCGCGCCTACCACGGTTCGACGCACGGGGCCATGAGCATGATGGGCGCTCCCGAGGGCGAGGAGTGGAAAAATGCCTTCCGGCCGCTGCTGCCCGACGTGCAGGCCATCGAATTCAACGATTTCGGCGAACTGGAGCGCATCACGCACCGCACGGCCTGCGTCCTGGCCGAACCGGTGCAGGGCGAGGCCGGCGTCCGTCCGCCCGCGGCGGGTTACCTCGAAGCGCTGCGCAGGCGTTGCGACGAGGTGGGGGCCTTGCTGATTTTCGACGAGATACAGACCGGCATGGGACGTACGGGCGCCATGTTCGCCATGCAGAAATACGGCATCGTGCCCGACATCGTGTGTCTGGCCAAGGCGTTCGGCGGCGGCATGCCGCTGGGGGCTTTCGTTTCGCGTCACGAAATCATGGACACCTTGCAGACCGATCCGGTGCTGGGCCACATCACCACGTTCGGCGGCCATCCGGTCTGCTGTGCGGCCGGGCTGGCGGCGCTCGACTATCTGTTGGAGCATCGCGTCGTGGAGGAGGCGGAGCGCAAGGGTGCGCTCTACGAGGAGTTGCTCGGCGATCATCCGGCCGTACGCGGAATCCGCCGCGCAGGACTGCTTCTGGCGGTCGAACTGGGGTCTTCGGAGCCGCTCTACCGCATCATGGAGCTCTTCAAGGACGCCGGCATCATGAGCGACTGGTTCCTCTACTGCGACACGGCGTTCCGCATCTCGCCGCCGCTCACGATCTCCGACGACGAGATCCGCGACAGCGCCGCCTTGATCCGGCGGTGTCTGGATGAATTGAAATAATGGTCGGGCAGAAAACCGTCTCTGCATGGGTTTTCGCGCCGTCATTGTGAGGGGCGTCCCTGCAGGCTTCTGCCCGAAGCCCGATAACCCGTCATGTTGAGCGAAGCGAAACATCCGTGCGCCCGGAATTGACGATCGGGTGTCGAAGCAGCCATATTTCATCATCGGGGCGGCTCGCATCGGAGGTGCGACCCCCCCCCGCAGCCGCCCCGATGAAGTTTTTTGCAAGCCGGGAGCAGAGCCAAGCCCGCATTCTCCGTCCCGTCCGTCTGTTCCGGTTGGGTCCCTACTGCCGCTTTTCGCCCCGCTAAGATGGGGTTTATTGCCGCAAACAGTATTCGTATGCTGGCACCTTATTCTTCTGCGAACTGTTTCAATGTTTCGATTTCGGCCGGCCAGCGGCTTTCGTCGGGCGTTTCGAGAATCAGCGGCATGCCGTCGAAGCGGCGGTCGCGGGCGATGTAACGGAAACACTCCCAGCCTATTTCGCCGTCGCCCAGCGGGGCATGGCGGTCGACACGGCTGCCGAGGGGCTTCATGGCGTCGTTGAGGTGCATGCCGCGCAGATAGTTCCAACCCACGATGCGGTCGAATTCGGCGAACGTGGCGTCGCACGCCGCGGCGGTGCGCAGGTCGTAGCCGGCGGCGAAAGCGTGGCAGGTGTCGATGCAGCAGCCTACGCGCGACTTCTCCTCGACGCGTTCGATGATGTAGGCCAGCTGTTCGAACCGGAATCCGAGGTTGGAACCCTGTCCGGCGGTGTTTTCGATGACGGCCGTCACGCCGTGCGTGCGGTCGAGCGCCAGGTTGATCGACTCGGCGATGCGGTCGAGGCTCTCGGCTTCGCCGATCTGCCGCAGGTGGCTCCCGGGATGGAAATTGAGCCGGTCGAGTCCCAGTTCTTCGCAGCGGTGCATCTCGTCGAAGAAAGCCTCGCGCGACTTGGCCAGACCCTCGGCTTCGGGGTGACCCAGGTTGATCAGATAGGAGTCGTGGGGCAGGATCTGGGCCGGAGCGTAGCCGAATTGTTCGCAGGCCCGGCGGAAATCGTCGATCTCACCGGCCGTGAGCGGCCTGGCCGTCCATTGGCGCTGGTTCTTGGTGAAGAGGGCGAAGCCCGTGGCGCCGATGGCGCGGGCGTTGGCCGGGGCGTTGACTACGCCGCCCGAGGCGCTGACGTGTGCTCCGAAATATTTCATTTCCGCAAGATGAAAGTGAAAGGCCGAAACCGAAAGTTCGGGGTTCAACCTTGCGGCAAAGTTACGGAATCTCTGAATTATTTCATAAATTTGCATCGCAATTCCTTCATCACAAAATTTCTGCATTATGAAATATCGTTCGTTGTTCTTGCTTTTGCCGGCCCTTCTGGCTGCTTCCGTTGCTTCGGCCCAGTTTTCGGTCGACGAGGTCGACGTGCGGCAGGACGAGGTGGCTTTCCACGATCCGGTCCGGTCGATCCCCGTGGAGGTGGAGTATTTCAACCGCGCCCGCTACCGTGCCGAGCGCGCCGCCATCCGCAAGGAGCGCAACAAGCTGGAGTTCGGCGGCGGTTTGCAGGGAGCGCTCACCTCGCACAACGATTCGTGGATCAAGGTGTCGGGCGGCGACAACTCCATCGCGCTGATGGCCAGTCTTTTTCTGAACCACACCTTCACGAAGAACCTCTTCTCGGTCGAGACCAAGTTCATCGCCAAGTTCGGCTACAACCGCATGAAGGTCGAGACCAAGACCGACGACGGCACCAGCAGCGAGGGCGTGTGGTTCAAGAACCAGGACGAGTTCGACATCTCGGTGGCACCGTCGTTCAAGATGTCGAAAAACTGGTCCTACGGTGCCATCTTCAAGTTCCGCAGCCAGTTCGCCAACGGCTACATTTCGCGTACGCAGCAGGGGGAGATCGAGCGCAAGAGCGCCTTCATGGCGCCGGGCTACCTCGACATCTCGCTCGGTATCACCTACAAGTGTCCCAAGGAGAAGTTCCCCATCGTGGTCAACATCTCGCCCATCGCCTTGAGCGCCGTCTTCGTGGAGAGCGGGCGGATCCGCGAGAACATCTGGGACAAGAAGCCCGGCTGGCAGACCTACGGCCTGGCCGGACCCGACAAGACTTCGAAGTACGAGGGCGGTTCTTCGGTGCAGGTCGACTTCGACCGCACCTTCGGCAAGAAAGGCATTTTCCGTTACCGCACCTCGATCTTCTCGTTCTACGGTTGGATCACCGACATCGGCCAGCGCAACAAAATCTCCTCCTACGGCGACTACCTCCGGGCGCTCGAAGCGTGGAACGACAAGGAGAACACCTCCGTGGGCCATGAACTCACCGACAAGCCCAACCTGCCGATCCACCCGACCGTGCGCTGGACCAACACCGTCGACATCAAGGCTACGAAATACCTCTCCACGACGCTGAATTTCGAACTCTACTACAACCGGGCACAGAATGTGGATGTGCAGACCAAGACGCTGCTCAGCGTGGGTCTGACCTATACCTTCAAGAACAAGTGATGTACAACAATTCCAAACGGGCCGTACTCTTTCCGCTGGTGCTGGCCCTCGGCGTGGCCGCGGGGGCGCTTTTCGGCGTCTATGTGGGCCGCAACACGGCCGGGACGCAGCTGCGCGACCTGCTGATGGAACGGCTCGCGGAGCCCGACAACAAGCTCACGCAGACCCTCTCGCTCATCGAGAGCCGCTATGTCGATCCGGTGTCGATGGATTCGCTCGCGGAGCATGTCATCCCGCTGCTCATCGGCGAGCTCGATCCCCATTCGGTCTATGTGCCGGCCGAGGAGATGGCCGCCATGAACGAGCCGTTGGAGGGCGAGTTCGACGGCATCGGCGTGATGTTCAACATGGCTACCGACACGGTCATCGTCCTCAATGTCATCCCGCGGGGTCCGAGCGACAAGGCGGGCGTGCGGGCCGGCGACCGCATCGTGGAGATCGACGATTCGCTGGTCGCCGGGCGCGGCATTCCGCAGGACCGCATCGTCAGACGGCTGCGCGGTCCGCGCGGCACTACCGTTCGTCTCGGCCTGAAGCGGCAGGGGATCGACGGCAAGGTGCACGTCGAAGTGGTGCGCGGCGCCATTCCCATCCGGAGCATCGAGTCGGCTTTCCGCATCACCGGAACCACGGGCTACATCAAGCTGGGTCAGTTCGCCCGCACGACCTCGGCCGAGATGGCGCAGGCGCTTGCCATGTTGCGCAGCCAGGGCGTCGACCGGTTGATATTCGACCTGCGCGGCAACGCGGGCGGCTACCTCGACCAGGCGATCGCCGTGGCCAATGAATTTCTGCACGAGGGCCAGCTGATCGTCTACACCGAGGACCGCAACGGCGAGCAGCTGCGCGAATACGCCACCGGCGCCGGTTCGGCCCAGGAGATGGAGGTGGCGGTGCTCATCGACGAGGGCAGCGCTTCGTCGAGCGAGATTCTGGCCGGCGCCCTGCAGGACAACGACCGCGGCACGATCATCGGCCGCCGTTCGTTCGGCAAGGGCCTGGTGCAGCAGCAGATACCGTTCATGGACGGTTCGGCCCTGCGGCTGACCACGGCGCGTTATTATACGCCCACGGGCCGCTCGATCCAGAAACCCTACACCAACGGCGACGGTGCCGGCTACGAGGAGGAGTTGTGGGAGCGTTACCGCAACAACGAATTTTTCTCGGCCGACAGCATCCGTTTCGCCGATTCGCTGCGTTTCGTGACGCCCGGCGGCAAGGTGGTCTACGGCGGCGGGGGCATCATGCCCGACATCTTCATTCCGGCCGACACGACCGATGTGACTCCTTATTTCGTGGAGGTCGCGGGCCGCAACATCCTCTACCGCTATACCATCGAGTATGCCGACCGCCACCGCGAGGCGCTCAACTCGGTGGAGACGCTCGAAGAATTGCAGGCCCTGCTGGCCGGCGACACGCGGCTGGTGGAGAACTTCATCGCCTATGCGGCCCGGCAGGGCGTGGCGCCGCGCCGCGCCGACATCGCCCGTTCGCGCCGGCTCATCGAAGCCCAGCTCAAGGCCTACATCGGCCGCAACACCAGGCTGGAGGATACGGGATTCTATGCCAACATCTATCCGGTGGACAACGTGATCGTGCGGGCCATCGAAATCTTAAACGACACCCAGCAAGATGATTAAGAAACTTATCGGAATTCTGTTTGCGCTGGCGACGCTCGCCACGATCGTGTTTGCCGTTATGGGCAGCGGACGCTACCGGTCGCTGGTGTGGCCCGACGGTTTCGAGTGGTCGCATCTCATGCGGCGCGACGCACGGCCCGCCGCTGCTTCGGAGCCCGTGCAGGAGACGGTTCCCGCACGGAACGAGGCTCCTGCCCGTGCAGACCGGTCGCAGTCGCAGACAGAGGATGTCCAGGCCGACTATTTCGAGGATGCCGAAGACGACCTGCCGTCCGATCTTTTCATGGAGAGCGATTATTGATCCGGGCTTGATTCGGGCTTGATCCGGACCGGGACGCTTCCGGACAGCTTCTTTCGGAGCGGCCGGAGTCGGGGCGATCCTCCATGCCGTGAAACATAGCCCGACGGGTACCCCATTTCGTAAGCGACTCGTGCCGGGCGGTGTTGTCTCCCTGCCGGAACCGGTACGGCCTTGCAAAGGGTCGCTTCGCAGGTCCGCCCGCAGTCGGCAGACCTATTTTTACCCATCTATATACTTTGGTGTACCGGCGTCTTTGGACCGGCATCCTGAATCCGACCGCCGCAACTCGCGGCTATGGCCGCTGATTCAAGTTCCGACCCACCCCCAAGCCCCGTCTCAGGCAGGGGATTCTGACGGAAATCCGAAAGAAACGAATTTACAGCATCGTTGGTACAACAAGGTATATAATCGTAGTATTTTATAGTAAAACGATCTTCGGAATTTTCCGAAGAGCGTTTTACTGTTGGCGGCAGCCCGCCGGGCAACCGTCTAATAGTATTTCACTTCCTTGCCTTCGATGGCCGAGAGGATGTTGTTGGCGGCCGACGAAGCGCCGATGCGGAAGAGGTCGACGGTGAGCCACTCCTTGCCCAGGATTTCTTCGACGATGGTGTAGTAGAGGGCGGCATCTTCGGCCGTACGGACACCGCCGGCGGCCTTGAAGCCCACCTTGCGGCCGGTTTTCTTGTAGTAGTCGCGGATGGCCTCGCACATCACCACGGCGGCTTCGGGCGTGGCCGCCACGTCGATCTTGCCGGTCGAGGTCTTGATGAAGTCGGCGCCCGCGAGCATCGAGAGCAGCGAAGCCTTGCGGATGAGCTCGGGAGTCTTGAGCGCACCCGATTCGATGATGACCTTCAGCACCACGTCGCGGTCCATCTCCGAACGGATCACCTCCACTTCGTTGGCGGCTTCGTCGTATTCGCCCGTGAGCATGCGTCCCACGTTGAGCACGATGTCCACTTCGTCGGCGCCGTTCTCGATGGCCATGGCCACCTCCAGCGCCTTGACCTCCAGGAAGGTCTGCGCGGCGGGGAATCCTCCGGCCACCGACGTGATGCGCATGGGCGTGCCGTCGACGGCCAGGCCCACCGTCTCGACGAACGAGGGGTAGATGCAGATCGACGCCACGTTGGGGACGGCGGGGTATTTCTGGTAGAATTCGGCCGCCTTGCGGGCGAACTCCGTCACCGATGCGACGGAGTCGTTGCACGACAGGGTCGTGAGGTCGATGGCCGAGTAGCAGAATTTGTAGACTTCGACGTTGTGGTTGCGCTCGGCGAGTTTGCGCATCCGGGCGACGCGTTCGTCGACTTCGGCGGCGCTCCATGCGGGAGCGTATTCGTTGAGTTGGTTTGCGTACTCCATGGTATGGTTGTTTTTACAAAAATACACAAAAAATCGGTTCGGCAGGCCAACGGCCTCAATTTTCTTTGCCGACTGCAAAAAAAGCGCCCGAATATCGGAATCCGCGTGTCATTTTGCATCGAAAAGTTCCGGCGTCCGGGGCCGGGCTTATAACTTCCACTCTTCTCCGTTGCCGGTTCCGACCTTCAACTCCCTTTCACCCCCCCCCAGCCCGGGAGGGAATACGGATGCCGGCGGCAAATGTCGTATCGAGCGAACCGAAAAATCTGTATAATAGGTAAATACGGACTCCTGGCTGCATTGTGCTCCTTGCGAGGACGAAACGGGTTGGCGGTCTCCTTGCTGTGATGGGTTTTCGGAAATTCGGGCGGCAGCCTGCGGGGCATGCCCGGTGCCAGCCGGACGGTTGCGGGTTTCCAGTGGGGAAGGCTTCGGCCCGCCCGAGCGACGGGGTTGTGCTTTTTTACGCTGCTGATTCCGGCGGGGGTTGACTTCGACAGCGTCTTGAATGAGCGCATAGCCGAGGATTGCAAAATAAGCCCGCCTATCCCTTTCTCTTGTAGCGCGAGGGCGAGGTGCCGGTGTGCTGCTTGAAATATTTGCCGAAGAACGACTGCGTGGAGAAGTTGAGGCGGTAGGCGATCTCCTGGATGCTCATGCCCGAGTATTTGAGCAGGGCCTTGGCTTCGAGGATCACCGATTCGTCGATCCAGCGCGCCGCCGTCTTGCCGCTCACCTCCTTGACGGCCGACGAGAGGTATTTGGGCGTGATGTTGAGCTGGCGGGCGTAGAACCCCACGTTGCGCTGCGACTTGCTGTATTGTTCCAGCAGTTTGGTGAATTCGCTGAAGAGCACTTCGCTGCGTCCGCGCTTCTGTTCGGTGTGCGTTTCGCGCTGGTTGATTTCGATGATCAGGTAGAAGGCCGTGGTGAAGAGCGAGCGGATGATTTCGTGTCGGTAGCGCTCCTTGTCGCTCTGCAGCATGGTTTTGACAACCTGGAAAAGCTGGCGTATCTCGGCCACGTCCTGCGCCGAGGCCTGCAGCACGGGGGAGCGGCCGAAACGCATGTAGACCGGCAGCGAGGCCGAGAGGTCGATCTGCACTTCGTTGATGAACGATTCCGAGAAGGTCAGCACGAACGCCGCGGCGTTGTCCGAGCTTCCGACCGTGCGGATGATGCTGCCCGAGTTGAAGAAGACGATGTCGTTGGTGCGCACCTGGTGCTCCTTCATGTCGATGGAGACGACGGCTTCGCCCGCGATCATGATGATGACCGAGAATCCGTCGATGGCCACAGGGTATTCGGCCGTGGTGTTGTGCCGGGCGTCGAGCGACGTGATGACCAGATCGTCGGAGAGGTAGGAGACGTCGCCCATCTCCTGTTTGATGCGCGAGATCGACACCTTCTTGAGGTTCGCGCCCGGGACTTGTTTGTTTTTGGTTGGATTCATGATCCGCAATTCTTGAACGGGTTTCCGAAGTTTCGGTCGCTGCCGGCCGGGTTGCCGGCGGACGGTCTAAAGGTTGGCCGGCTCGTCGGGAAATTGTGGGTTCGGCATGGTGCCTTGCGCATTTTCCCGTTCGCACATTACCTGCAGTCCGCCGGGCAGACACTCGATGTGCAGCGGGAATTCGGCGCCTTTCTGTCCGTCGACGTCGGTGGGTTCGTTGAGCGTCGAGCGGATGTCGAGTTCGCGCACCTGCAACTGGCGGATGATCCGGGGACTGCCGCCCAGCAGATAGCGCCACATGGCCATCGTGGAGCGGAAGAAGTTCTTCTTTTCGAGCATCAGGCAGTCGAAGAGCCCGTCCTTGATCGAGGCGCGGCGCGCCAGGCGGAAGCCGCCGGCCGTTTCACCGTTGAAGACCAGCACCATCAGCGAATCGAGGTCGAACGCCTGGCTGTCGGCCACCACTTCGAGCGGCACGGCATGCAGCGAGCGGAACTCCTTGGCGCCCTCGATCAGATAGGCCAGCTTGCCGATCAGGTGCTTGCTCGTGTTGGAGGTGTGCTGCGAGGTGGTGGTGAAGATGCCGAACGAAAGCACGTTGACGAAATACTGGCCGTTCACGCGGCCGCAGTCGACGCGGTCGATGCTTCCGAATGCGATCTGCCGGGCCGCTTCGAGCGGTTTGTCCGACATGCCGAGCGCCCGGGCGAAGTCGTTGGCCGTGCCGGCCGGAATGATGCCGATCGGGATGTCCAGTCCTTTCTGTTTCATGGCGTTGACCGCAAAGTTGACCGTGCCGTCGCCGCCCGCCACCACCATTAGCCCGATCTCTTCGCGGCCGTCGAAAGGGTTGGCGTCGAAATCGATGGGCACGGGCTCCAGGTCGTACTCCGCTTCGCGGAAGATGTCGCAGATCCGTTCGACGTTGCGCTTGATGCGTCCTTTGCCGGACTGGGCATTGTAGAGAAAAACGGCTCGTTTCATGGGTCGTCACTTCATTATCGACGCCTGCATGGCAGGCGAAACATACTCTTCGTAATCGTCGCCCTCTTCGGCGGCCAGGATGAAATAGACCCGCAGGCCGGGCATCCGCTCGGCGGTCCGCAGGGCTTCGTCGGCGCCCATGGCGAGGAACATCGTGCCCAGGGCGTCGGCCTCGGCGCAGGTGGGGGCCGCCACGGTCACCGACAGCAGGCGCGACAAGGCGCTGCGGCCCGTGCGCGGGTCGATCGTGTGGGCCACCTTGCGGCCCTGCCCGTCGAGGTAGTAGCGGCGGTAGTTGCCCGAGGTGGCCACGCCGCAGTCGGTCGTCTGCAGGCGTTTCTGGAGATATTGTCCTTCGGTCATGTTGCCGTCGAACGGGGTTTCGACCCCGATCCGCCACGCATCGCCGCGGGGGTTGACGCCTTTGCAGCGCACCTCGCCGCCGATGTCGACGATGTAGTTGCGCGCTCCGGCCCGCTCGACCAGATCGGCCAGCAGGTCGACCGTGTAGCCTTTGGCCACCGAGTTGAAGTCGAGCTGCACGCGCGGGTCGCTTTTCACCAGCCGTCCGCTGCGTATCGCGACCTTTTCGCGGCCCACGAACTCCAGCAGCGAGTCCACGTTCGGTTCGTCCGTGCGTTCCTTGCCGGCGAATCCCCACGCTTCGACCAGCGGTTTGACCGTCACGTCGTAGCGGCCGCCGCTCAGCGCGCCGATGCTGTCGGCCAGCGCCAGGCAGCGGGCGATGTGGCGGTCGACGCTGTCGGTCTCGTTGCGGTTCAGACGGCTCAGCAGCGAGGTCTCGTCGAAAATGGACATCGACGCCTTGGCCTCGCGGTCCAGGGCCATGACCGAGTCGCGGAGCTCCTGCGGCCCGATGCCGCGCACGTCGGCGATGACGTGTAGCGTCGTGCCCAGCATCGTGCCGTCGAGCGTCGTATAGGAGACTTTGCGGGGCGTACAAGCCGTCGCCGTTCCGAGAACCGCGGCGGCGATCATGCACCATTTCAGCATAAAATTCGCACTTTTGTCGTGCAAAAATACGATTTTCTCTTAGAACTTCCCGTTATTTCCGCCCGAAAATGAAAATAATTGTGTGTTGTGAATCATGAATTGTGAATTTATTCGTACCTTTGCAGAACGCTCTGGCGTTATTCGCAGTAAGGAGGATGCGTCGTAGAGTGGAACTTGAATAAATCAATTACAAATGGCTTATTTAACAGCAGAGAAAAAGCAGGAGCTTTTCGGCCAGTACGGCAAGTCCAACACCGACACGGGTTCTCCCGAGAGCCAGATCGCGTTGTTTTCATACCGTATCAGCCACCTTACCAACCACCTCAAAAGCAACAAGCACGACTTCGGAACCCAGCGCGCCCTGCTGCGCCTGGTAGGTAAGCGCCGCCAGTTGCTGGAGTACCTCAAGGAGGTCGACATCGAGCGCTACCGCGCCATCGTCAAGACGCTCAACCTCCGCAAGTAGTCCGCTGGGGAAGAAATGAGGGCAATTCCCGCGAGGGGTTGCCTTCATTTTCGTAGTGAAACCGATCAGAGATTCACGGTCCGCGGTCCGGAGCCCCGTTTTTTTTCGGCCGGCCGGCAGCGAACCCCGCCGCTCCGGGCGTTGCCTCTTCGGCCGGCTTGCGCCAAATGCGACTCCGGCAGCAGCCGAAGATGAAGCCGCGGCAGGACGTTTCCGATTCCGACAAGGGCGGGAGGACGGCCGGGCGGGATGATAGAATCGTGAATCCGTTCGAAGCATTTCAAGATTACACAACAACAGGTTAATATTTTTTATGGAAGAGAAGAAGCTGTACAATGCAGTCCGTAAGATCATCACGCTGGCCGACGGCCGCGAGATCGAGATCGAAACGGGCAAACTGGCCAAGCAGGCCGACGGCTCGGTCGTTGTCAAGATGGGCAACACCATGCTGCTCGGTACCGTCGTTGCGGCCAAAGACGCCAAACCCGACACCGATTTCATGCCCTTGCAGGTAGAATACAAGGAGAAATACGCCTCCTGCGGCCGTTATCCTGGCGGTTTCATGAAGCGCGAAGGCAAGGCCAACGACTCGGAGGTGCTCACGGCGCGTCTGATCGACCGCGCGCTGCGTCCGCTGTTCCCCTCGGATTACCATGCCGAGGTCTACGTCACGGTGAACCTCATTTCGGCCGACAAGGACATCCAGCCCGACGCTCTGGCCGGTCTGGCCGCTTCGGCCGCCCTGGCCGTGTCGGACATTCCGTTCGGCGGTCCCATTTCGGAGGTCCGCGTCGTCCGCAAGAACGGCCGGTATGCCATCAACCCCGGTTTCTCGGAGATGGCCGAGTGCGATCTCGACATCATGGTCGGCGGTACGATCGACAACATCCTGATGGTCGAGGGCGAGATGAAGGAGGTTTCCGAGGAAGTGATGCTCGGCGCCATCAAGTTCGCCCACGAGGAGATCAAGAAGCACTGCGCCGTACAGATCGAACTCTCGAAGGAGCTGGGCAAGGACGTGAAACGCACCTATTGCCACGAGGTCAACGACGAGGAGCTGCGCCAGACCATCATCCGCGAACTCTACGACAAGGCCTACGCCATCGCTACGAGCGGCACCATGAAGCACGAGCGCAGCGACATGTTCGATGCGCTGGAGGCCGAATTCGCCTCGCGCTACACCGAGGAGGAGCTCGTGGAGAAGGCTCCGCTGATCCACAAGTACTTCCACGACGACGTGCAGAAGAAGGCCATGCGCAACATGATCCTCGACGAGGGCAAGCGTCTCGACGGCCGCCGCACGGACGAAATCCGCCCCATCTGGTGCGAAGTGGGCTACCTGCCCGCCGCCCACGGTTCGGCCATCTTCACCCGCGGCGAAACGCAGTCGCTCACGACCGTTACGCTCGGTACGAAACTTGATGAGAAGGTCAAGGACGAAGTGTTGGTACAGGGCACCGAGCAGTTCGTGCTCCACTACAACTTCCCGCCCTTCTCCACCGGCGAAGCCAAGGCCGCACGCGGTCTGAGCCGTCGCGAGATCGGCCACGGCCACCTCGCATGGCGTGCGCTGAAGCCCATGATTCCGCTGGGCGAGGAGAACCCCTACGCCGTGCGCGTGGTGTCGGACATCCTGGAGTCGAACGGTTCGTCGTCGATGGCCACGGTCTGCGCCGGTACGCTGGCGCTGATGGATGCCGGCGTGAAGCTCAAGAAGCCCGTGTCGGGCATCGCCATGGGGCTGATCTCCGATTCGGCCACGGGCAAGTGGGCCGTGCTGTCGGACATCCTGGGCGATGAGGACCACCTGGGCGACATGGACTTCAAGGTGACGGGTACCGCCGACGGTATCACCGCCACGCAGATGGACATCAAGGTCGACGGCCTCTCCTACGAGGTGCTCGCCGCCGCTCTGGAGCAGGCACGCAAGGGCCGCATGCACATCCTCGGCAAGCTCACCGAGTGCATCGCCGAGCCGCGCGCCGACTACCGTCCGTTCGTGCCGCGCATCGTCCAGATCACCATCCCGCAGGATATGATCGGTGCCGTCATCGGCCCGGGCGGCAAGGTGATCCAGGACATCCAGAAGACCACCGGTACGACCATCACCATCACCGAGGTGGACCAGAAGGGTATCGTCGACATCTTCGGCGTCGACAAGGCCGCTTTGGACGGCGCCCTGTCCCGCATCAAGGCGATCGTCGCCGTGCCCGAGGTGGGCGAGACCTACCATGGCAAGATCCGTTCGATCGTGGCCTTCGGCGCCTTCGTCGAGATCATGCCCGGCAAGGATGCCCTGCTCCACATCTCGGAGATCGACTACAAGCGCTTCGAGACCATGGACGAAACGGGTCTCAAGGAGGGCGACGAGATCGATGTGAAACTTATCGGTGTCGATGCCAAGACCGGCAAGCTCAAACTTTCGCGCAAGGTGCTGCTGCCCAAGCCCGAAGGTTATGTTGAGCGCGAGCGCCGTCCGCGTCCCGAGCGCCGTGAGCGCCGCGAACGTTCGGACCGCGACGAATAGAGCGGTCGCCGCAACGTTTCGGACGGAAGCTGTCCGAGGTTTTCTTGAACCGAGAGCAGAGTCGGCGGCCGAGCGGCTCCCGGGTGTTCCCCGAGCTTGGCGAAGGGTTTGCCGGGGGTGCGAAGGGTGCGGGCTTTGCCGAGGCGAGAAAACCAGCATGACAATGAACAATTTCTGCCTGAAGTATTGCACGTTCAGCGAAAGTTTTCTACATTTGCGCTGTTGGGCTCTCTCTGTACGACCTCTCGCGGAAGTCCGGGCAACCGGAGCGGGCAGGGAAGCGTCCGGCAAGGCAACCAAGGAACAAGAGGCAAACAAAATAAACACTTTTAAAAGCAAGACCATGAAAAACGTAATGAAATTGAGCATCGTGCTCGTTGCTGCCGCATTGGCATTCTCGAGCTGCAACTGCTTCAAGAAGATGGCCAAGAACCGCGACGAGGTGAACCTGACCGTCAATCCCGAGGTTCTGACGTTGAACAACGGCATCGTTGCCGCCGACATCACCGTCACTTTCCCCGAGGATTACTTCAACAAGAAGGCCGTTGTCAAGGTGACTCCCGTCATCGTGTTCGAGGGCGGTGAGGTTGCCGGTACGCCCAAGTTCTACCAGGGTTCGAGCGTCGACGACAACTATGCCATGATCGACAACAACGGCGGCAGCTACACCCAGCACGTCGAGTTCCCCTACGATCCCCGCATGGACCAGTGCGAGCTCCAGCTCCGCGCTGAGATCAAGTGCCCCAGCGGTAGCTGCAAGGAGTTCACGCTGGTGAACCTCAACGACGGCGCCATCCCCACCAAAGAGCAGGCTGCCGTTCTGGCCGGCAGCGACGAGGCTGCCAAGGCTGCTCTTGCCAAGGAGTTCGGTCTGACGGTCGCCTACGGTCTCAACACCCTGCAGAAGGATCTCAAGTATGGCGATCTGATGGAGCCCATGGCCAACAACTACAAGCGCGTGACCACCGTTGTCGACAAGACCGATCTGCTCTACGCCATCAATTCGTCGGTCGTGACGAAGAAGAACGAGCGTAAGGCCGACCTCGGCGAGTTCAAGAACAACGTCGATAAGAACCTCGAGAACGACCGCGCCACGCAGAACATCGCCGTCAAGGGTTACGCTTCGCCCGATGGTCCCGAGAAGTTCAACGACAAGCTTTCGAAGGCTCGCAGCGAGTCGGGCAAGAAGGTCGTTGCCAAGCTGCTGAAGAACTCGGGTCTCGACATCGACGCTGCCGCCTACGGCGAGGACTGGGAAGGCTTCAAGGAGCTCGTCGAGAAGTCCGACATCAAGGACAAGAACCTGATTCTCCAGGTGCTGGGCCTCTACAACTCGCCCGCACAGCGCGAGGCCGAGATCAAGAACATGTCGTCGGTATTCAACGAGCTTAAGAGCGACATCCTTCCCGAGCTGCGTCGTTCGCAGATCGTCAACAGCACCGACATCCAGGGCAAGACCGACGCCGAGATCATGGCCGCTTACCGCAACGGCGACGCGCTGACCGTCGAGGAGTACCTCTACGCTGCCGACAAGCTCGCCAACGGTGCCAACGAGCAGGTTTCGATCCTCGCCGCTGCCGCCAAGAAGTACAACGACGCCCGCGTTTACAACAACCTCGGTGTCGCTCAGACCAAGGCCGGTCAGAAAGCTTCGGCTCTGCAGTCGTTCGAGAAAGCTGCCAAGCTGGATTCGTCGAAGGAGCTCAACAAGAACCTCCTCCTCTCGAACCTCGCCAACGGCCGGACCGCCGAGGCCAAGAAGTACGCTCAGTCGGCCGACGCCGAGGCTAAGGCTGCCATGGCTGCCGCTCAGGGCGACTACAAGGCTGCCGCCAACACGCTGGAGGGTTACAACGCCGCTGTTGCTTCGGTTATGAACAACGATCTCGCCGCTGCCAAGAAAGCCATCGCCAAGGACAACTCGGCCGATGCCGACTACCTGCGCGCCGTGATCGCTGCCAAGGAGGGCGACCTCAACACCGCCAATGCTCAGCTCAAGAGCGCTGTGGCCAAGAACCCCGCTCTCGCTGAGAAGGCTGCCAAGGACGTAAACCTCAAGGCTCTGCGCTAAACCTTGCAGGGGGGGCTGAAAAAGAGTCTCCCGTGCATCATAGGGGCCCCGGATCGGAAGATTCGGGGCTTTTTTATATGCAGTCCGTCGTATCTACTGGCGGAACACAGTAGGGTATCGGGCGGCGACGGTCAGCGTGTCTGTATCCTGCACAGGGTGCGAACGGAAAGGCGGTGCGGAGATTGCAGAGTCGCCGGATGCGGCGGCAAGTCAGACGAAAGAAAGGTAAAAGCGGTCCGTGCAGATGCTGGACGCAGCGCACGGCGCGGCCGGTGGTTCGATTCCCGTTATCCAACGGGTTGACCAGTCCGGCGTCGAGCCGCAGGAACGCACCATTGTAATTGCCCGAAGCATAGGTCGATGACGACCAATAGCGCCCCGTTGTGCCGACTTCACCCAAGGCTCCCGTCGTATTGTTGCGGTAGCCCGAAGCAGGCGCCGTAGCAATCGCTGGATGGATGGCGCGGCGGATGTTCGGAGAAAAACACCGTGTCAAACGTTTTTATAACTGATCGACTCTGTTGTCTGTCAGTGGATTGCCTGAATCTGCATACCGCGCTGGTACAAACCTTGGTCCGTGCCACTCAGGGTCGGAAACCGCTTTTACCTTGTTTGTTATTTCAGAAGTCCTGGGTATTGAAGCTGCAATCATACGGCTTGCATCGGTCGTCGGATAGATGACGACGGGAAACGACCGGATGCCGGTCGGCGGGGAGGTTGGCTGCATAATGCAGGACCTGCCATGAAAAATGCGCACGATATATTTGTCGTGCGCGTTTTTCATGGATCTGTCGGGACATCGAAGCGAACGGCCGAATCGCCCTCGCCCGAGGTTTCTATGCCTCTTCTTTGGCGGCAAGGGCCTTGTCGACCTCGATGATGAAGTCGGCCAACACGTTCATGTAGTTGATGAAAGCGTCGTAGGCCGAGTCGTAGGGGTTGAAGTAGGAGTGGACATCGCCGTCCGACAACCATTTGGTGGCCATGTAGTAGAAATGGTCGGAGGTCTGGAGGAAGTTCCACACGTAGTCGAAGTCGGGGTTGCCGAGCCGGGCGATCTTCTCCTTGAGGCCGTAGAGCTTGGAGAAAGCCTCGTTCTGCAACTCGTTGCCGAGCCAGGCCGTGACGTCGCGCTCCTCGTCGGCCCACGACATGGTGTGGGGGCAGTGGAGCACCGCAACGGGCTGGTATCTGTCGGCCGCCTCGCTTACGGTGGCGAATTCCAGGTACCCGGTGGCCGTGAGGGTCCGGGGCAGCTCCTTCATGAATTCGAAAATCCCGGTGTCGGCGGTTTGGTGCTCGCCGAAGGTCTCGTAGTCCATGAAAAGGTTGATGACCTCACCCGGCGTCTGGTCCGAAGCCAGCCACTCGGCGAATTTCGCGGCGGTCAGCGGCCACTGGTCCCAGCCGCGGTCGGAGAACCGGAAGGCGATGTCGTCCGAGAGCTTGTAGTTGCGCAGCAGAAGACGCATGCGCTGGTCGATGGCGTTGGCATAGACGAAGTTGGGCGACTTCCAGCCCAGCACGTGCTTGGCACCCTCGGCCAGCATGGTGCGGAAGCCCATTTCGGAGACCATGGCGCCGATCTGGTCGGAGTAGATCAGTTCGGTGTTGCGGAAAGCGGCGGGTTTGACGCCGAACTCCTTCTCGATGGTTGCGACATGGAGCTGCACCTGCGCGGCGAAGTCCTCTTTCGAGGCGAGCGACGCGAGGGAGTGGGAGTAGGTTTCGGCCAGGAACTCGACACAGCCCGTGGCCGCCAGCTCCTTGAATGAAGCGAGCACCTCGGGTGCGAAGGTGCGGAACTGCTCGATGGCGGTGCCGGTGATGGAGAACGAACAGCGGAAACGCCCTTCGTTCTCGCGGATGAGCTTCAGGAGCAGGGCGTTCATCGGCAGGTAGCACTGGCGGGCGACTTTCTGCATGATCGAACGATTGAGCAGATCGTCGAGGTAGTTGTGGTCCTTGCCCATGTTGAAGAAACGGTATTTCTTCAGACGCCAGGGCTGGTGGACCTGAAAGTACAGGCAGACGGTTTTCATCGGGGGTTATTTTTTATTTGTTTTTTGCTTCTGCGATCACTTCCTCGTAGACGCCCTTGATCTTGGCGGCCACGTTGTTCCACTTGAGGTTGGTGACCTCTTCCAGTCCCTTCTCGGCGAACATGTTGGCCAGAGCGGGGTACTTGACCAGGCCGTACATGGCGTCGGCCATGGCGTCGACGTCCCAGTAGTCGACCTTCACGGCATAGTCGAGCACTTCGGCCACGCCGCTCTGTTTGGAGATGATGACCGGCACGTTGGAGCGCATGGCTTCGAGAGGCGAGATGCCGAACGGCTCCGAGACCGACGGCATGACGTAGACGTCGGAGAGCTGGAACATCTTGTGGACGTCTTCGCCGCGCAGGAATCCGGTGAAGTGGAAGCGGTCGGCGATGCCGAGACGGGCGACGCGGCGGATGACATGGTTCATCATGTCGCCCGAGCCGGCCATGACGAAGCGCACGTTGGGCATGCGTTTGAGTACCTTGGCGGCCGCCTCGACAAAGTAGTCGGGGCCCTTCTGGTAGGTGATGCGGCCCAGGAAGGTGATGATCTTGTCGTCGACGCCGCGCTCGGGAGCCGCCGAGGAGTTCTCGGCGAAACGCACGGCGTTGTGCATCGTCACGACGCGCTCGGCGGGGATGCCGTAGCGGTTGATGACGATGTTGCGCGTGAGGTTCGAGACGGCCATGACACGGTCGGCGGCCTGCATGCCGGCGCGCTCGATGGCGTAGACCTGCGTGTTGATGTTCTCGCCGCTGCGGTCGAACTCCGTGGCGTGCATGTGCACGACCAGCGGCTTGCCCGAGACGCGTTTGGCGGCGATGCCGGCGTAGTAGGTGAGCCAGTCGTGGGCGTGGATGACGTCGAACTGCCCTTCGAGGTCGCGGGCCACCTGTGCGGCGACGACGGCATAGCGGGCGACCTCCTCCATGAGGTTGGCGCCGTACTTGCCGGAGAAGGTGTAGCGCTGCTTCCAGGCGTCGGTGGTCGACCAGGCGGTGCGGCCGCTCTGCACGAACTGCTCGTGGTAGACGTCGTACTCCTCGGGCGAGAGGTAGGGCACCATGTTGGAATCGATGCGGATGAACGACATGCTGCCGAGGATGTCGTCGGCCCCGCTGCCGGTCGATCCGTAGAGCGCCTCTACTTCGCTGGCGTTCAGCACATGGGTGAAACGCTGATCCTCGTCGCCGTAGGCGTGGGGCACGACGAACGTCACTTCGACGCCGTTGCGCGCCAATCCGCGGGTCATGCCGTAGCAGGCAGTGCCCAGACCGCCGGCGATGTGAGGAGGAAACTCCCAGCCGAACATTAAAACTCTCATAATCGTATTCCTTTCTTTATAACTTTGTTTCGTCTTCCGTCCGATTTTGTCTCTCGTCCGGGCTCGAACCGTTGATTCTGCCGGGAGACGGCTCTGTTTATTATTCATCGCATCTTGTCGGTCCGGTGCCGTGCGGCTTTGCCGCAGGGAGGGCGGTGCGGGCCGAAGCCGTAGGGCAGCGATGCAAACCGTCTTCCGATCACCGGACCGTCCGGGCAGGCGCACCTCCGGTTGCATCTCGCTTTCGGTATCGAAAGCAGCCCGGACTTACCCCCCCCGGGAGTGACAGCCGCATGCCTGAAAACCCTGAAAGGCATCGACGGCCGATGGTCTCCGACTTATGCTCCCGCTTTCCGTTCGCGGATCATGCGGTAGATATTCAGCACGGCTCCGACGCTCCACGCCTGCGAGATGGCCCCGCGGTGAGTGTAGGGCGGGTCGGCGTCGTAGAGGTCGTTGATCGAACCGATGCCGTAGACCTGGATGTCTTCTTCGAACGAAGCGAGCATCTCCTCGGCCTGCGGCAGGAAGGCGTCGCCGTCGATGTCGAACGAAGCCTGCACGAAGAATTGCAGCAGCCACGGCCACACCGAGCCGTTTTGGGCCGCGAAATCGCGCTCGGCGGGGGTTCCGTCGCACGTACCCTTGTAGAGCGGATTGCGCGGGGTGAGCGAGCGCAGGCCCTTGGGCGTCAGCAGGTGTTGGCGGACGATGCGCAGGATGTCGATCTGCGTCTCGATGTCGGGCATCTTGTAGGGCAGGCCGCATGCGACGATCATGTTGGGCCGGATGGTGTCGTCGGCCCCGCCGTCGCCCACGTAATCGGCCAGGTAGCCCTGCGGCAGGCGGAACAGCTTGTTGAACGAAGCGGCCGTGCGTGCGGGAATCTCCTCCCACGCCTTGACGAACTCCGTATCGCCGTTTTCGGACGCGAGCCGCAGCGCATAGCATACGGCGTTGTACCACAAAGCGTTGACTTCGACCTGGTAGCCGTTGCGCGGGGTCACGGCGCGTCCGTCGATCACCGAATCCATCCACGTGAGCGGGTGCGCTTCGTCGGAAGCGGCCCAAATCAGCCCGTTGTCGTTCATCACGACGGTGCCGGCAATGCCGCGCCGATAGCTTTCGAGCAGCTCTTTCATGGCTTGTCCGTAGCGGCGCCAGATGCTCTGTCCGTCGAGTTTGCGTTCGAGCTGCTGGAGCGTCCAGAAGAACCACAGCGGTGCGTCGACGGCCGCCGCGGCCGATGCCGAGCCGGTGAACATGCCCTGCTGCATGGCGCGCACCTGCGTGTCGAGGGCGTCGATGCAGTCTTCCTTGTGGTCCTGGGCCAGGGTCAGTCCGGGCAGCGCGATGAAGGTCTGCCGGGCCAGTACGCCGTACCACGGATAACCGGCGATGACCTCGGTGCGGTTGCCGGGCCGGCGGATGACGAACTGCCGGGCCGAGTGCTCCAGGCAGCTGATGAAGTCGATCTTGTGGGTGCGCCGGGCGATGGAGGCCTCGAACATCTCCTCGATGGTCTTGGTGGACCCCATTTCGTCGAGCGACGCCGAGAAGATGATGCTTTCGCCTTTCTTCAGCTCGGTCTCGAAGTAGCCGGTGGTCATGAGGTCCTCGTGTCCCTCGTAGCCGCGGGCGAGGTCCTGCTGGTACTCGAAATTGTAGTACCAGTCGGGTGCCGGTACGAACTCCGTGCCGGGCTTCGAAGTCTGGAGGTAGAGCCACGGGAACGACTCGTAGAGACGGCACTTCACGCCGTTGACGGCGGGGTAGGAGTGGCCGTTGGCCTGCATGTTGGCCTTCGTCAGGGCATGCTTGTCGCGGAACGCCAGGAAAGGCCGCAGCCGCAGGTGCGTCTCGGAGTGGGCGTCGACGAGCGTGTAGCGGATCATCAGCTGCGTGCGCTTGTGGATCCACAGCATCTCTTTCTTCAGGATGACGCCGCCCACGCGGTAGGTGATCGTCGGGGTGGGCGTATACTGGAAGTCGGTGATGTATTTGTGGCCGCGCGGCTCGTAGACCCCCTTGAAACGATGCAGCGCCAGGTTGAAGCTCTGGTCGTGCTGCACGATCGTCTCGTCGAGCGACGACAGCAGCAGGCAGGTGCGGTCGCTGTCGTCGATGGGTGCCACGATCAGACCATGGTAGCGGCGCGTATTGCAGCAGACGATGGTGGTGCTCATGTAGCCGCCGATGCGGTCGGTGGCGAGCATCTCCCGCTGGAGCGAATACTCCAGGTTGCCCAATTCGCTTTTGTCGAAGGTTAATGCAGACATATCGCTGTGGATGATGTTGTTTTCGTGTTATGAAGATAGCGATTTTTTCGCCATTTTGTTCCCGGATTACGAAAAAATTTCTTTTTTCGGACAGTTTCGGTCGTGTTTTCAGCTTCCGGGAACAAGAACGGCGGTCGGAAACCTGTTTTACCCGGCCGCCGACCCTGCCGGGAGCAGGGTTTTCTCTATGTTGGTTGTTCCACGGGCTGCGGTCCGCAAAGGGCGGGAGGTTCGGCGGCAAGCCGTTGTTTCCGGCTGCGGAACCGCTGCTTCGAGAGGTGCCGCGCTGGGGTGCGGTTTCGCGGTCGCGGCTCCGAACGTCATGCTCCGGGTTTCGGCCCGGAGCATGACGCGGAATTCCGTTTCCCGATCAGGCCCACTTCACCAGCGCGAAGTCCATGCGGTGGGGCAGGTGCTCGTTGCGCGGGAAGACACGCAGCGCCACGTCGTAGGTGCCCGTTTCGTCGGGCGTGTAGTCGAGCGTGTAGGTCACCAGACTGCCTTCGACCTTCGAACATGCGAGGCCTACGGTGCGGGTGACGTTGACCGCTTCGCCGCCGACGATCTGCCGGGCGATCACCATCTCCACGCCCAGGTCTTCGGGCCGGAGGTTGGCGATGTCGAGCTTTACTTCGAAATGGTAGGTCTCGCCTACGAAGACGGCTTCCTTCTCGATCTTCACGCGCTGCACGTCGACCACGCGCACCTGGTCCCAGGCTGCCGAGACCTTGCGCTTCCAGGCCGCGATCTCGCGGGCCAGCCGGTAGCCGCCCTCGACGATCTGCTGCTTGCGTGCCGCGAGCTTGTTGTAGAAACGTTCCTCGTAGTCGGTGAGCATGCGGTTGGTGGTGAAGTTGGAGGCGATGTCGGCCACGCAGCGCTTGACCGAAGCGACCCACGCGTGGGGAATGCCGTCCTGTTCGCGCTGGTAGTAGAGCGGGGCGATCTGCTCCTCGATGGTGTTGTAGATCATCTCGGCGTCGAGTTCGTCCTGGTAGTGCTGGTCGGCGAAGGTGCGTTCCATGGGAAGCATCCAGCCGGCGCCCTCCTTGTAGCCCTCGACCCACCAGCCGTCGAGCACGGAGAACTGCATGACGCCGTTCATCACGCACTTTTCGCCCGACGTACCCGACGCCTCCAGCGGACGGGTCGGGGTGTTGAGCCATACGTCGACGCCCTGCACCATGCGGCGGGCCAGCTCCATGTCGTAGTTCTGCAGGAAGAGAATCTTGCCCACGAACTGCGGCATGGCCGACACTTCGACGATGCGCTTGATGAGGTCCTGGCCCGGCTTGTCGTTGGGATGGGCCTTGCCCGCGAAGATGAACTGCACGGGGCGCTCCTTGTTGTTGACGATGGCCGCCAGCCGGTCGAGGTTGGTGAAGAGCAGGTAGGCGCGCTTGTAGGTGGCGAAGCGGCGCGCGAAGCCGATGGTCAGCACGTCGGGCTTGATGCCCTCGATGATCTGGATCATCTGGCGCGGCGAGTCGAGACGCACCTGGTTGGGGTCGCTGAAACGACGGCGGATGTGCTTGATGAGGCGGTTCTTGAGGTACATGCGCTCGTTCCACAGCTCCTCGTCGGGTATGTTGTGCACCTTCTGCCAGGCGGGGATGTCGTAGGAGTGGCCCTCGAAGCCGTCGCCGAAGTAGCGGGCGTAGAGGCGGCGCAGCGACGTAGCGATCCACGTGGGGAAGTGCACGCCGTTGGTCACGTAGCCGATGTGCAGCTCGTTCTTGAAGTAGCCGGGCCACATGTTGCCCAGGATGTCCTTCGACACCTCGCCGTGGAGCCACGACACGCCGTTGACCTCCTGCGAGAGGTTGCAGGCCAGCACCGACATCGAGAACTTCTCGTTGGGGTCGTTGGGGTTGGTCTTGCCGAGGTTGATGTACTGCTCCCACGTGATGCCCAGCACGTCGGGGTAGTGCGACATGTACTGACGGATCATGTGCTCGGGGAAGGCGTCGTGGCCGGCCGGCACGGGGGTGTGGGTGGTGAAGAGCGACGACGAGCGGACCACCTCCAGCGCCTCGGAGAACGAGAGCTTCTTGTGGTTGACCATCTCGCGGATGCGCTCGATGCCGATGAAGGCGGCGTGACCCTCGTTGCAGTGGAACACTTGGTGCTTGACGCCCAGCTTGCGCAGGGCGCGGATGCCGCCGATGCCCAGCAGGATCTCCTGCTTGAGGCGGTTTTCCCAGTCGCCGCCGTAGAGGTAGTGGGTGATCTGGCGGTCCTCTTCAAGGTTATCTTCGAAGTCGGTGTCGAGCAGGAAGAGGTCGGTGCGGCCCACCTGGCACTTCCAGACGCGCGCCGAGAGCGTGCGGCCCGGGAAGGCGATGGTGACCGTGAGCCAGTTGCCCTCCTCGTCGCGCACGGGCGAGATGGGCAGCTTGTAGAAGTTCTGTGCCTCGTAGGTGGCTTCCTGTGCGCCCTGCGCCGAGAGACGCTGGGTGAAGTAGCCGTAGCGGTACAAGAGACCCACGGCGGCCATCGGCACGTTCTTGTCCGACGCCTCCTTGAGGTAGTCGCCGGCCAGGATGCCCAGACCGCCCGAGTAGATTTTGAGCGACGAGTGCAGACCGTACTCCATCGAGAAGTAGGAAACCGTCGTGGTTTTCGGGTCGGGTTTCTCGTCCATGTAGGCGAGGAACTGCGCATGCACGGCGTCGAGCTGGGCGAGGAACTGGGCGTCCTGTTCGAGTTCCTTGAAGCGCTCGATGCTCAGCTTGTCGAGGAACGCGATGGGGTTGCGGTCGCACTCGGCCCACAACGCGGGGTCGATGTTCTCGAAAAGGTCGCGGGCGCCGGGATTCCAGCACCACCACAGGTTGCGCGAGAGTTCTTCCAGAGCGTGGAGACGGGCCGGCAGGGTCTTGTCGACCATCATGCGGTTCCAGTTGGGCTTCTCGACGAAGAGCTGCTGACGCACGAAGTTGATCTGCTCGGTCTTCGAGCCGCCGTCGTCCAGCACGGCGCGGTTGGTGCGCACGATGGAACTTTCGATCGCTTCGGCGTAGGCGTTCTCGTAGGCGGCGTAAAGATGCTCCCAGAGGGCCGATTTCGAGATTTCGAGGGCCGACCGGCGCTTCTTGGCCACCTCCTTGTCGTCGAGGCGTGCGAAGCGCAGCATTGCGTCAGCAATGCGCCCGACGACCTCGCTGTCGTTGTAGTCGTCGCGGCGGATCACCTCCACGCCGTCGTGCTCGGGCTGCTTGCCCACCCACAGGCCGAAGCCGGCAAGCGTCGTGGTGATGGTCGGCACGGAGAAAGCCACCGACTCCAGCGGCGTGTAGCCCCACGGCTCGTAATACGAGGGGAAGACCGTGAGGTCCATGCCCACCAGAAGTTCGTAGTAGTCCTTGCCGAAGATGCCGTCGTTGCGGTTGAGGTAGGTCGGCACGAAGATCACCTTCACCTTCGAGTCGTCGGTGGTGAGTACCGAGCCGTTCAGCGCGTGGACGATCGGGTCGGTGTCGGGATACTCCAGCTGGTGGGTCGAATATTTGTAGCGGCTGCCGTCGATGGGTTTCGACGGGTCGGCCAGATGGGCCTGGAGGTCGGGGCGCGGGCCGCGGTTGCCGGCCGGCACGGTGATGTAGACCAGCACGTCGCGGTCGAGCTGCCGGGAGGCGGCCAGCGTCTTGAGCGACTCGACGAAGACGTCGAGGCCCTTGTTGCGGAATTCGTAGCGGCCGCTCGTGCCGACGATCAGCGGGTCGGTCGCGAACTTCGTGCCCAGGCAGGCTTCGGCCACTTCGATCATCGACTTGCGGGCCGCGGCACGCTTGGCGTCGTACTCGGCGCCCTGCCAAACGAAGTCGTTCTCGAAGCCGTTGGGCGTCACGCAGTCGACCTCGCGGCTCAGCAGATACTTGCACTCGTTGGCCGTGATGTCGCTCACGGTGAGGAACGCGTCGTGGTAGGTGGCGGCCATCTTCTCGATCGAATGTTTGGCCACAACGTTGAACTGGCGCGCCAGCTCGTCGGCGTTGAACTTCGTCAGGTCGTTGTAGAGCGGCAGGCGGTTGCCGGCGATGCAGCGGCCCATGACGGTGGCGTGCGTGGTGAAGAGCGTGGCAACGTAGGGGGCGTTGCGGCGCAGGTAGAGCCCGCCGGCGGCCGTCATCCACTCGTGGAAGTGGGCGGCGACCTTCTCCGTGGCGGTGCAGAAGGTGTCGACGTAGGAGGCGATGACCTTGCCGGCGGCGTAGCCGAACAGCACGGGCTCGATGTAGTCCCACTGGCCCGAGATCGAATCGACGTGGTAGTCTTCCCACAGTTTCTTCAGAATCTCGTCCTTGCGGGGAAAAAGCGAGGTGAAGTCGATGAGGATCGCCGTGGGTTCGCCCTTGATCTTCCAGCGGCCCACGCGGATGCGGATGCCGTCGCCGTAGACGCTCTGACGCCAGTTGCGGAGCAGGTTGGGGTCTTCCTCGAACTCGGGATTGAGGCCTTCGTGCGAGAGGTCGGGACCGATCAGCAGGTAGCGGTCGCCGAATTTGCGGGTCGCGGTCTGTGCCTTGGTCGAAACGACGGTGTGGATGCCGCCGATCTTGTTGCACACCTCCCAGCTCACTTCGAACAGATAGTCAGGGGTCAGTTTTGCGTTGCTCATAATTTATGTTTTCGTTTGTAATCTACTTGATGCTGAGGCGTAAACTCGGGCGCAAAGTTAATACATATATTTATATTGGGCAATCCGTCCGGTCCTGTGCGGGTACTCACGGCGCCGTTGCAGGGCCGCCGGAGGCCTCCCGGGCGGGAATTCTTTAAAAAATTTAAGAATAATTTAACATTGCCGTTTCTTCCGTTTCGCAGTTTGTTCCTTCGGTCGGTCCGTGCGGCGCCTTCTCCGGCGGCATCGCTGGGCAGAAGCGCGGACGCCCGTCCGGCGAAACCCGGAAACGGGCGGAGCGACCGGCTTGTCCGGACATCGCCGGCTTTCTATTCGCTTTCGAACAGCGCGCCGATCACGGCGTCGGAGACCAGCCATTGCTCGGCCGGGATCGCCAGCCGTTTTTCCATGGCGACGAGTGTTCCGGCGGCTACGAAGCGCTCAGCCTCCCGGAGTGTCCGTTCCGCACTTGCAGCTCCGAAGCGGCATTCCAGCTCCCCGAGGTCGATCCCCTCGGCCGTGCGCAGCCGCGTCATCAGGTATTCGTTGTATCGGTCGCGGTCGCTCAGCACTTCGTGCTCGGGCGGTCGGCCGGCGATGTAGCGTTCGATCGAGGCTGCGTTCCAATGGCGCTCGCGTCCGTCGTAGGAGTGGGCCGCGGGTCCCGTGCCCAGGTATTTCTCGCCGTGCCAATAGGCGGCGTTGTGCCGCGCCCGCCGCCCCGGCAGCGCGAAGTTCGAGACTTCGTAGTGTTCGTATCCGGCTTGTGTCAGCACACGGTGCACGGTCAGAAACTCCGCCCGGCTGGTCTCTTCGTCGACGGGCGCGAAGTCGCCCCGTGCGGCCCGACGTCCGAACGCCGTGCCGGGTTCGACGGTCAAATGGTATGCCGAAACATGCTCGGGCTCCAGGGCGATAATGGCGTCGAGCGAGCGTTGCAGCGAGTCGCCCCCGAAACCGGGAACGCCGAATATCAGGTCGACGGTGAGGTTGCCGAATCCGGCAGCGCGGGCTCTTTTCACCGCATCGACGGCCTGTGCGGCGGTGTGGCGGCGGTTCATCGAGCGCAGGCAGGCGTCGTCGAGCGACTGGATGCCGATCGAGAGCCGGTCGATGCCTGCGCGGCGCAGTGCGTCGAGATACGCACCGTCGAGGTCGTCGGGATTGGCTTCGAGGGTGGTTTCCTCCACGGCCGTGCAGTCGAAAAGGTCGGCCGCCCGGGCGAGCAGGCCTCCTATCTGTTGCGGCGTGCAGAGCGATGGAGTGCCTCCGCCGAAGTAACGCGTGCGGACGGCTTCGCCGCCCAGGTAGCCGCGCTGATGTTCGAGCTCGTCGTGCATGGCTTTCAGCACGTCGTCCATGCGGCGCAGGTCGGCGCTCTTGAAGAAGTCGCAGTAAGCGCACACGCGCTTGCAGAACGGGATATGGAAATAGAGTCCGGCCATGGTGAATTCGAAGATACGAAAAGTAGGCGGAAAGTGAAAGGGCTGCGGCGATTTTTTGTGCTTGTCCGCAAAAATACTTTCTCTTGTCGGTTCTGTTGTTCAGTTGGTCGGCCGGCGGCGGAACGCGGCCTGCGGAGGGTGTTCGGTAATCGCCGGATGCCTCTGCGGAAGCAGCTCCGACGAAGATGCCCGGCGCGGTTGAACAAGCACGTGCTGCATGCTCTGCGGACAACGGCGGCCGGAAAGCCGCCGGCAGAGATGGAACGATTGTTGGACCCGTAGGGCTGCCGGTCGAACAAGCTATGAATGAAGCGCATAAGCCGTTGAGGAAAAATAATAAATTTTTTCGGAAAATTCGTTGTTATATTTTTCACAAAAAGGAAAGTTTTTCTAACTTTGCGTCGGAAAAAATGCGGTGCGCCCGCCGGGCCGCCGCCGCGCGAACAGAAGAGGTTTAATTTAAAAATAGTTTGATTATGGACAAGTTGGATCTGAAGAAGTACGGGATCACGGGTGCCACCGAGATCGTGTACAATCCCTCCTACGACGAGCTCTTTCGCGAGGAGACCAAGAAGGGCCTGCGCGGCTTCGAGAAGGGTCAGGTGACCGAGATGGGCGCCGTCAACGTGATGACGGGCGTCTACACCGGCCGTTCGCCCAAGGACAAGTTCTTCGTGATGGACGAGACTACCAAGGACACCATCTGGTGGACTTCCGACGAGTACAAGAACGACAACAAGCCCGTGACGAAGGCTGCCTGGAAGGAGCTCAAGAAGATCGCTTCCAAGGAGCTCTCGGGCAAGAAGCTCTACGTGGTCGACACCTTCTGCGGTGCCAACGAGAACACGCGTCTGAAGATCCGCTTCATCATGGAGGTGGCCTGGCAGGCTCACTTCGTGAAGAACATGTTCATCCGTCCGACCGACGCCGAGCTGGAGGAGTACGGCGAGCCCGACTTCGTGGTGCTCAACGCTTCGAAGGCCAAGGTGAAGAACTACAAGAAGCTGGGTCTCAACTCCGAGACGGCCGTGGTCTTCAACCTCACCGAGAAGATGCAGGTGATCATCAACACCTGGTACGGCGGCGAGATGAAGAAGGGCATGTTCTCCTACATGAATTACCTGCTGCCGCTCAAGGGCATCGCTTCGATGCACTGCTCGGCCAACACCAACGAGAAGGGCGAGACGGCCGTCTTCTTCGGTCTGTCGGGTACGGGCAAGACCACCCTTTCGACCGATCCCAAACGCCAGCTCATCGGCGACGACGAGCACG
Organism: Bacteroidales bacterium; assembly: GCA_910575495.1. GTDB lineage: Bacteria > Bacteroidota > Bacteroidia > Bacteroidales > Rikenellaceae > Alistipes. Next base: position 543,917 of record CAJTFS010000001.1, read on the forward strand.
GCTGGGACGACGACGGCGTCTTCAACTTCGAGGGCGGCTGCTACGCCAAGGTCATCAACCTCTCGAAGGAGTCGGAGCCCGACATCTGGAACGCCATCCGCCGCAATGCGCTGCTGGAGAACGTGACCGTCGACAAGAAGGGCAAGATCGACTTCGCCGACAAGTCGGTGACGGAGAATACGCGCGTGTCGTACCCGATCTTCCACATCAAGAACATCGTGAAGCCCGTGTCGAAGGCTCCCGCCGCCAAGAAGGTGATCTTCCTCTCGGCCGACGCTTTCGGCGTGCTGCCTCCCGTGTCGATCCTGACTCCCGAGCAGACCAAGTACTACTTCCTCTCGGGCTTCACCGCCAAGCTGGCCGGCACCGAGCGCGGCATCACCGAGCCCACGCCGACCTTCTCTGCCTGCTTCGGTGCCGCTTTCCTCTCGCTGCACCCCACCAAGTACGGTGAAGAGCTCGTGAAGCGCATGAAGCAGTCGGGTGCCACGGCCTACCTCGTGAACACCGGTTGGAACGGTACGGGCAAGCGCATCTCCATCAAGGATACGCGCGGCATCATCGACGCCATCCTCGACGGTTCGATCGACAAGGCGCCGACCAAGACCATCCCGATGTTCGACTTCAAGGTGCCGACCCAGCTGCCGGGCGTCGATCCCAAGATCCTCGATCCGCGCGACACCTACAAGAACCCCAAAGAATGGGAGACCAAGGCCGAGGACCTGGCCAACCGCTTCGTGAAGAACTTCGTGAAGTTCACCGGCAACGACGAGGGCAAGAGCCTTGTGGCCGCCGGTCCCAAGGTGAAGTAAGTTTTTTCGTTTGAGTTAAATATGAGTTGATGGCTTCCGGTCTGCCTTTCGGGCAGGCCGGAAGTTTTTTGTCTCGTACGTCCGGTCGGGGAGGGCTGCTCGGGGAACTTGTCGGGCAGGCGCAAAGAAAAACGGCGGTTCCGGAGAACCGCCGGGCCGAGGCAGCCGTGCAGATGCTTGGACGCAGCGCACGGTAAAGGCATTGGACCGATCGCTTCCGGTCAGCGGATTCACAAGGGAGCCGTGGAACCACAGCAGGCCCCCGTTATGATTGTCCGAGACCATGGGCGACGAGGCCCACGAATAGCCATTCGTGCCGACATTGCCCAAGTCTCCCGTTCCGCCGGAGCGGTTGCCCGCAGCAGGCCCGGGATTAGGGAGCAATCGCTGGAATGGATGCCGCGGAGAGGGAACAAGTTCAATTCAGAATTCACAATGCAAAATTGTGAAATAATTTGTCATTCTGAGGAGCATAGCGACGAAGAATCTATTAATCAGCAGTATTTATTCTTCATGTGCTCGCCCGGGTCGGCTGCGGGGGTCGCATCTTCGATGCGAGCCGGCCCGGGCGCAAGGTCTGCAACCTTGGCATCGGCTCTTCCGCACCAGAGAAATAGCCGCAATGTGGGGCATGCTTGCCGCAACGTCATGTTGAGCGAAGCGGATCGACGAACGCAGCGAGTGCAGAGGCCTCTTGCGGACTATGCCTTGCAAGGAGGAGAAAGACAAACGAAGTGCAATCAAGAATCTGTCTACGTATACTTGATACAGATTCTTCGTCGCTCTGCTCCTCAGAATGACAAAACGGGAAGAACTGAGATCCGCACGACGCGTTGGGACCGTACTATTTCATTGTTCGCAAACTCCGCAGCAGACTGGAATAAGCAACTGGCGGCAACGCGGAAAGGTGGAAGGAAAAGATGTTCGGGGCGGCCGCGGCTTGCAGAGCTAAACACCGGCTTCAGCCGTGCGAGCCGAAGCCCCGCCCTGCGGAGGCTCGCAAAACTCGCCCCGCGGGCTTCGGCACGAGAACATTTGCGCCACCTCTATCAAAACCAGGCGACTGCGAATTACAAAACCGCAGAACGAGAAAAACCGGCGCGAAACAACCGTCCGCAAACAACTATTCCTTATCAATCCTCCTGCGCCATTACGCCGCCAGCGGATTGCTGAATCTGCATTGCCGCGCTGGTGCGAACCATGATCCGCACCACTCCGGGCGAAAGCGGCCGCTTCGTTATCGGGAGATGAAAT
>CAJTFS010000002.1 GCA_910575495.1 Bacteroidales bacterium
TGGTAAGTGTTTCTCTTACAGAGACTTTACCGCTTGGGGAACTCTTTGACAAACCTAACAACAATATTATCAATGAGCTTGATGATTCAAGTGAACCAAATTTGTTTAATTGTTAAACTTATATAAACCGTCCACAATTTTTAGTGGACACACATGTTTTCTGCATATAAAGTGAAGTACACATTTAGGGTTTTTGATATGAGAATCCCGAGCGATTCAGATTATGCTTCCGAAGTATTAGTTCAAACCATTAGGCGATTACCTTTGGTGTTAGCGTGTAGCTTTATCGTAAAAAATCCATCAGATGTATTTAAACCAGAGTATGTAATACCACAAATGCTTATAGAAACTATAATTTGTAATAATAGAAAAATTACACAATGCGAAAAAAGTAGAATTGATCCAGATGTAATATGGGGCGTTATATACACATCAACCCATATTAGTAAGGATTTTCCATATGGTAGACATTTTTTGGAAAATATTGTTCTACCTGTTATTGAAAGTAACAACCCTTCTAATTACTGTCATTGTCTAGCATCATTATTTGATATATCACAGCCGCTATGTTATGAATATGAATCTTTGAAAGAGAATACATCTTGTATATTTTGGGAGATAGATGAAGAGAAAACTGATGAGGAAAAACTAAAAGAACAATATGGGCAATCAAAGATGGGGTATCTTGAAGAAAAACTAAAGAACGCACAATTTGGAATGTTAGATCATATCGTTATAGATTGTCCTGACAGTGGTATTGTATTAGATCATGCAGGAACACCTATTAACATTAAAATTCGATCTAGCGGCCCATATAAAATAGAACTAATAGATTCTTAAAATAGTGATGCATAGGATGTTGTAGTGGTATATATTAATTGCTTATCAGATATTGGTGTATTTTTAGCAAGCGATAAGCTTTTGATACCGGTAGGTATTTTCTATGCCACCTGTGCCACAATAGAAAAAGAAAGTCCGACATAGGCTAACCTACATCGGACTTCTATGTTGGGGGTATCAGCAATTATAAGTGTTAGCAGAGCTTATTGGAATAAATAGCGATATGTCCCTCTGCTTGAAGGCAACTTTGATAAACCATTTTCTAAATGCAGCAGAATGTCCTGTATCTATTTGATAAGACAGGGCTATAATCATATCGAGATTATACACATCGGCATTATTTCCATTCTCCAATTTGATGTACTTGCAAACTTCGTAACTCTTCAAAATATTGGCTTTCAGAATTCTTTTGATTGCTGCATGGATAGCTCCAGCCGTTGTATAAAACAAGTCTGCAAGTTCCCAAGTGGTCATCCATATTTCACCATCGGAAATATGGATGCCTTGTCCGTTGTTTGTTATGATTCCTCGTTTCATAGCTACAATTTATTTGAGTGATATTTTATTGGCTGTCTCTCGCTTCTTGGCATTTACGAGGTCAGCATATATTTGAGTAGTGGACACGTTCTTATGCGTCAGCATCTTTGAAACCGTGTAGATGTCTGTACCTAAAGAGATTTGGATGACGGCGTAGGAATTCTGAAGCAATGGAAGCTTATCGATTTCGTTATTCCGGCTTTTTTAAGCCAGTTTTTGAGTGGATAATTAATCATGCTTCGTTTCAATCCCTTGAATACTTCGCCTGTTCCGGGCGTACCGCATAGTTCGTAGGCTTCGTAACTGATGGGGAGTGTAGCTTCCGTTTGAGTTTTTTGTGTTCTGATACGCAAGCAATAGCCTTGGTCGGGAGCGATAGTGAAGTCTTCCCATTGCAGGTTTAGAATATCACTGATGCGTAACCCTGTCAGACAAGCGAATAGAGAAGCCGCTTTCAATACGGGGATGTCGCAAGGAGTGGCAGCGAGTTGTTTCACTTCGTCCAATGTCAGATATTCCTTCTTTACATCTTGCGGCTCAATCTTATCAAGGTAATCGTTGATGTTTTCACGAAACCACTTGTCCCGATAGGCAATTTTCAACAATCCTCTGAATGTAGAGTAGTAGCCGGATGCCGAATTGAGAGATATGGGGCGGTTGCTGTGTTTGAGTTGCTTGGCGTTCAACAGATACTCACGGAACTTCTTGCATAAATCCACATTCACATCGCCAAAGGTACATTGCCCTTTGACGAAGTTGTAGAAATGCTGATAAACGAATTGCAATTTCTGGTCTTTGTTCAGGCACATCTTTTTGAAGTAGGCGAGGAAATCGGCTTTTTGCTTGGTTTTATCCAAGAAACCGAACTCTTCGTTAATGAGTGATTGTATTCTGATACAACGAATAGCCTCTGCCTTGTTCAACATGTCGTTGTTGAACTCACGTTCCATCTCGTTCTTAGGATGGGCATAGATGTAGATACCGAGGTATTCCCTGCGGCTCATCTGCATCGTTTCGGGGTTACGGACTGCCGGATAATAATCCAGATACAAGGAGATACGATTATTCTGAATCGCTCTCTGACGAACTGTTACTTTTGTACATGTGTGGGACATACTGTTTAATATTTAGAGTTTTACATTTGTATGGTGCAAAGGAATAAGGTGATTCAATGGTGGGTACATTCACCGAAAAATAACTTATTCAATCTTTGGGGCGGCAAGTAGTTTATCCAATTCAGGTTTGGAGATAAACGTGTATTTGCCTTTCTTGACCTTCGGGATATTATGATACTTTGCATAGTGATAGAGTTGGTCACGGGTGAGATTGAACTTCTCCATCGCTTCGGCTACCGTATAGTATTGCGGTTCTTCGGGTGCTGCCACACCTTTGGCTATATCCACGTGCTTCTTGGAGTAGTACACCATGATGCCCTCCTTCTTTAGCATTCTTGGCGATGCAGAAAGAGAAAGAGCCTGCTATAATTGTCATGTTGAGCGAAGCGAAACATCTATTTTGGGCAAGGTTACAGATTCTTCGTCGCTATGCTCCTCAGAATGACAAACTACTGAACTGTTCGCAAACTCCGCAGCAGACTGGAATAAGCAACTGGCGGCAACGCAGAAAGGTAGAGGGAAAAGATGTGCGATTTGTTCGCAAATCTACCAACGTCGAATGCAAGCCGAATTCATAGAATCCGGAGCTCTTAGACGGGTAATTGCAGTTTACAGAGCTAAACACCGGCTTCAGCCGTGCGAGCCGAAGCCCCGCCCTGCGGAGGCTCGCAGAATTTACAAATCCCCGTTCTTAACGGGGCTCGCCCCGCTGGCTTCGGCACGAGAACACCTCCCGTACCTCTGTCAAAACCGGACTCGGCTGCGGTTCATTCGACGCCGTGAATTACCCAAACAACTATTTCTTATCAACCCTCCCGCGCCATTACGCTGCCAGCGGACTGCTGAATCTACTACCTCTCTGACAAAGAGCCGTAACCCTTGTCACTCCGGGTGTGAAGTTGCCGGGAGCGAAGATAGTGCAAAGCGGGAGAAAAACAAACAGAAAGCGACCCGGGAATAGTCCCGGGTCGCAACGGATGGCTGAAAGGGTAGGGATCGCAGAAAAATCCCTGCCTGCGAAACTATCTGACGATTTTGACCTGGAGAGGTTCGGCCAGCGACGCCGAGAACTCGGCCGTCATCCGCTCCCATTGCTCCATGTCGTCGATGCCGCCCTTGCTCCAGCCCGAGCCGGCATAGTAGACCAGCGGTTCGCCGTCGGCCGCCGTCTTCACGGCCAGCGCATGCCCCAGCGTGTCGGGCAGAATCTCGGCTCCGGGCAGTACGATGGCCAGGTAGATGTCGCCGTCGCGTGCGGGGTCGTCGGAGTCCGAGGCGGCTTCGCGCAGGGCCAGCCAGCCGGCGCCTTGGGCGAATTCCTTGACGTCATGACGCACGACGCCTGCCGCGATCGGCATCTCGGCGCCCGTATAGCGGTTTTCCATGCGCGAGAAGTGCGAGCCTGCATCGAGCGAGATGGTCTTCACAAGCGCCACTTCCTTGCCGTCGACTTCGAACGGAGCGTAGGTCAGTTCCACCGTGGTGCGGATCGGGCCGTTGTCGAGCGTGCGCTGCCCGGCGTAGTTGTGGCCCATCATCCAGAATTTGCCGCCCACGAAGGGAAGCGAAGCGCCCGAACCCAGCGTGACGCCCACTTTGTAGCAGTCCATGCCGTCGCCGTAGTCGTGGTGGTAGTTGCCGCGGGCGTAGCGTTCGTCGATCACCAGCCGGTCGGTCGACTTCACCCACACGTCGATGCCCGGCGTGATGAGTTTCTCGGGCGAGGTCTCCAGCGCCGGACCGTAGAGGCGGTAGGCCACCTTGTCGTTTTCCCACGCATAGTCGTCGTAGCGTTCGGGCACCTGACGGCCGTAGACCTTGGATTCGAACTCCTTGCGTTCGCCCGCCGAAACGGTGAAGCGCAGGGTCCGGCCGGGTTCGGCGTCGGCCTGGAAGATCAGCGACTGCGGCGTTTCGCTGCCGGCATAGATCGTCTGCGAGGGAATCTGTTCTCCCTCGTCGTTGAGAACAACGACGTTTTCGGGCTTCACGCCGCGGAGTTCCGACCAGGCGATCTCCACCGTGCGGTCGTGCGCCACCGACTGCGATGCATTGGTCACTTCGATTCGTACGTCGTGCGTACAGGAAGCCAGCGCCAGCAGGGCGGCTCCCAGGATGATTGAGCGGTTCATGATGTTGTTGCCAAATTGGTTTCGTTCGTCGTGCGGCAAAAATACGGACTTTTCGCTTACCGGCCAATCGAAGTGGCAAATAATGCATTCTTTCGGCAAATATTATACTTTATTTGGTAATTTTTCACATTGGCGATTCGCATATAATTGCTATTTTTACAAACTGAAAAACTGCATACCTATCATGAAACAGTTCAACGACGACAATTTTTTGTTGCAAACTTCTGCTGCAGAGCGTCTTTACCACGATCATGCAGCCAAAATGCCGATCATCGACTACCACTGCCACCTGATTCCCGAGTATGTGGCTTCGAACCACCGTTTCGACAACTTGTCGAAGATCTGGCTGGAGGGCGACCATTATAAGTGGCGTGCGATGCGCACCAACGGCGTCGACGAGCGTTACTGCACGGGCAAGGATACTTCCGACTGGGAAAAGTTCGAAAAGTGGGCCGAGACGGTGCCCTATACCATGCGTAATCCGCTCTACCACTGGACCCACCTCGAGCTCAAGACGGCTTTCGGCGTCTCGAAGCTCCTCAATCCCCAGACGGCGCGCGAGATCTACGATTGCTGCACCGAGCAGCTGCAGAAGCCCGAGCGTTTCGCCCGCGGTTTGATGCAGCACTACAATGTCGAGGTCGTCTGCACGACGGACGATCCCGTCGATTCGCTGGAGCACCATATCAAGGTCGCCAAGGACGGCTTCGCCGTGCGGATGCTGCCCACGTGGCGCCCCGACAAGGCCATGGCCGTCGAGGTGCCCGCCAATTTCCGCGCCTACATGGAGAAGCTTTCCGAGGTCTCGGGCGTCTCGATCAGCAAGTTCGCCGACGTCATCGACGCCCTGCGCGTGCGGCATAAGTTCTTCGGGGAGGTCGGCTGCCGCCTCTCCGACCACGGCATCGAGGAGTTCTACGCCGAGGATTACACGCAGGCCGAGATCGACGCCATCTTTAATAAGGTGTACGGCGGTACGGAGCTGTCGCGCGAGGAGATCCGCAAGTTCAAGACGGCCATGATGGTCGAGTTCGCCGTTATGGACCACGAGACGGGTTGGACGCAGCAGTTCCACTACGGTGCCATCCGCGACAACAATTCGCGCATGTTCAGGCAGTTGGGTCCCGATACCGGTTTCGATTCGATCGGCGACTTCACCGTCGGCAAGACCATGTCCAAGTTCTTCGACATGCTCGACCGCAACGACAAACTCACCAAGACCATCATCTACAACCTCAATCCCCGCGACAACGAGTTGGTCGCCACCATGCTGGGCAACTTCCAGGACGGCCGCTACGGCGCCGGCAAGATCCAGTTCGGGTCGGGCTGGTGGTTCCTCGACCAGAAGGACGGCATGGAGAAGCAGATGAATGCGCTTTCGACGCTGGGTCTGCTGAGCCGCTTCGTGGGCATGCTCACCGATTCGCGGTCGTTCCTTTCCTACCCGCGCCACGAGTATTTCCGCCGTACGCTCTGCAACCTCCTGGGCAACGACATCGAGCAGGGACTGCTCCCCGCTTCCGAGATCGACTTCATCGGCCGCGAGATCGTCGAGGGCGTCTGCTACCGCAATGCCAAGAACTATTTCAAATTCTAAACAAACTGTCATAACCCTATGAAAATCGTCACTTTGGGTGAGATCATGCTGCGTCTCTCGACGCCCGGCAACACCCGTTTCGTTCAGTCCGATTCGTTCGATGTCGTCTATGGCGGCGGCGAGGCCAATGTGGCTGTCAGCTGCGCCAACTACGGCCACGAAGCCTACTTCGTCACCAAGTTGCCCAAGCACGAGATCGGTCAGTCGGCTGTCAATGCGTTGCGCAAGTACGGTGTCCGCACCGACTTCATCGCCCGCGGCGGCGACCGCGTAGGTATCTACTACCTCGAGACGGGTGCTTCGATGCGTCCTTCGAAGGTCATCTACGACCGCGCCCACTCGGCCATCGCCGAGGCCGACGTCGCCGACTTCGATTTCGACGCCGTCATGGAGGGTGCCCAGTGGTTCCATTGGTCGGGTATCACGCCGGCCATCTCCGACAAGGCCGCCGAGCTCACCCGCCTGGCCTGCGAGGCCGCCAAGCGTCACGGCGTTACGGTTTCGGTCGACCTCAATTTCCGCAAGAAGCTCTGGACCAAGGAGAAGGCCCAGTCGATCATGCGTCCTCTGATGCAGTACGTCGACGTCTGCATCGGCAACGAGGAGGACGCCGAGCTGTGCCTCGGTTTCAAGCCCGACGCCAACGTCGAGGGCGGCGAGACCAACGCCGAGGGCTACAAGGGTATCTTCAGACAGATGGCCGAGACGTTCGGGTTCAAATATGTCATCTCTACGCTCCGCGAGTCCTTCTCCGCCACGCACAACGGTTGGAAAGCCATGATCTACAACGGCAAGGAGTTCTACGAGTCGAAGCGTTACGACATCGATCCCATCGTCGACCGCGTCGGCGGCGGCGACTCGTTCTCGGGCGGCATCATCCATGGCCTGCTCACCAAGCCCACGCAGGGCGAGGCCCTCGAGTTCGCCGTGGCCGCTTCGGCGCTGAAGCACACCATCAACGGCGACTTCAACCTCGTTTCGGTCGAGGAGGTCGAGAGCTTGGCCGGCGGCAACGCCAACGGCCGCGTGCAGCGATAACTGACTGAATACTGAATAATGAAAGGTGGAGGATCCGGCGCCGCGGGCGCCGTTTCATCGGCGGCTCGCGCCAAAAAGCGCGATCCCCGCAGCCGCCGATGAAAAGCCCCTTTTGTCGGATGCCCGGTATTTTCCTCGTTTCCCGCAAAAAAAACTTGCGCTTTTCACCTTTCACCTTTAACTTTTCACTTTTAATTAAATGGCAAGATTCAATAAGTCTCAGGTCATGGAGGCCATCGGCAAGACCGGTATGGTCCCCGTGTTCTACCACGCCGACGCCGAGATCGCCAAGCAGGTGCTCAAAGCCTGCTACGAGGGCGGCGTCCGCGCTTTCGAGTTCACCAACCGCGGCGACTTCGCTTCGGAGGTCTTCATCGAGTTGGTGAAGTTCGCCGCCAAGGAGTGCCCTGACATGGTGCTGGGCATCGGTTCCATCGTCGACGCTCCCACGGCCGCCCTCTACATGCAGTACGGCGCCAACTTCGTCGTCGGTCCCTACCTCAATCCCGAGGTCGCCAAGGTGTGCAACCGCCACCTCGTGCCCTACACCCCCGGCTGCGGCTCCGTCACGGAGATCGGCATGGCCCAGGAGCTGGGTTGCGACCTTACGAAGGTCTTCCCCGCAGGCAACGTCGGCGGTCCGTCGTTCGTCAAGAACGTCAAGGCGCCCCTGCCGTGGTCCAATATCATGGCTACGGGAGCCGTCGAACCCACCGAGGAGAACCTCACCGCCTGGTTCAAGGCCGGCGTCTTCTGCGTGGGCATGGGTTCGCAGCTCTTCCCCAAGGAGGTCATCGCCGCCAAGGAGTGGAAGGCCATCACCGAGAAATGCCGTTTCGCCCTCGGCGTCATCGCCGCCGTGCGCTAAGCGTTCAATCCATCTAACCTCGAACCGATGCAAAATATCAATTTCAATGAGAAGATGACCAACTACCGTTGGATCATCTGTGCAATGTTGTTTTTCGCCACTACGGTCAACTACCTCGACCGTCAGGTTTTGTCGCTCACGTGGGACGAGTTCATCAAACCCGAATTCCATTGGGACGAATCCAATTACGGACGTATCACTTCGATCTTTTCGATCTTCTACGCCGTCTGCATGCTCTTCGCCGGCCGCTTCGTCGACTGGATGGGCACCAAGAAGGGTTACCTCTGGGCCATCGGCGTGTGGTCGGCCGGCGCCTGCCTCCACGCCTTGTGCGGCGTGGGCACCGAATTGTGGGTCGGACTGCCCGACGCCGCTGCCTTGCGGGCCGTCGAGGCGGGTTCCGTCATGGCCGTGACCATCGCCACCGTCAGCATGTATTTCTTCATCGCGGCACGCTGCGTCCTCGCTCTGGGTGAGGCCGGCAACTTCCCCGCTGCCATCAAGGTGACGGCCGAGTACTTCCCCAAGAAGGACCGCGCCTATGCCACCTCCATTTTCAACGCCGGCGCTTCCATCGGCGCCCTCTTCGCACCGCTGACCATCCCCTTGCTCGCCAAGGCGTGGGGTTGGGAGATGGCTTTCGTAGTCATCGGCGCCCTGGGCTTCGTGTGGATGGGTTTCTGGGTCTTCATGTACAAGAAGCCGTCCGAGCATCCCAGCGTCAATGCCGCCGAGCTCGCCTACATCGAGCAGGACCGCCACGAGAAGGAGGCCGTGACTGCCGTCGAGCAGCACGACGAGCCCAAGATGTCGTTCCTGCAGGCTTTTTCGTTCCGGCAGACGTGGGCTTTCGCCTTCGGTAAGTTCATGACCGACGGCGTGTGGTGGTTCTTCCTCTTCTGGACGCCGTCGTATCTCAATACGCAGTTCGGCATCAAGACCTCCGAGGGCCTCGGCATCGCGCTGATCTTCACGCTCTACGCCATCACCATGCTCTCCATCTACGGCGGCAAGCTTCCCACGCTCATCATCAACAAGACCGGTCTGAATCCCTATGCCGCACGCATGCGCGCCATGTTGATTTTCGCCTTCTTCCCCTTGCTGGTGCTGTTGGCGCAGCCCCTCGGCACCATCTCGCCGTGGTTCCCCGTCATCATGATCGGCATCGGCGGCGCCGCGCACCAGTCGTGGTCGGCCAACATCTTCTCTACGGTGGGCGACATGTTCCCCAAGTCGGCGATCGCCACCATCACCGGCATCGGCGGCATGGCCGGCGGCGTCGGCTCCATGTTGTTGCAGTGGTTCGCCGGCGATCTCTTCGTCTTTGCGGGCGAAACCAACCTGCGCTTCCTCGGTTTCGAGGGCAAGCCGGCCGGTTATTTCATCGTCTTCTGCATCTGCGCCGTGGCCTACCTCGTCGGCTGGATCGTCATGAAGGCGTTGGTTCCCAAATACAAGCTGGTGGTCATCAAGTAAGTTTCCGACAATAAAAAGCAAAAGAATATGATCAAGGAACTCAATAAGTCGACCGTCGCCAAGCCGGAGCGTCCCGTCCGGATCCTCCAGTTCGGCGAGGGCAATTTCCTGCGTGCGTTCGTCGACTGGCAGATCGACATCGCCAACGAAAAGGGCGTCATGAATGCAGGTGTGGCCGTCTGCCAGCCCATCCTCGACCCCGAGCGCAAGGTGCTGGGCATGATCGACCTGCTCCGCAAGCAGGACAACCTCTACCACGTCTACCTGGAGGGCATCGAGAACAAGCAGCCCAAGAAGGACGTGCGCATGGTCAAGAGCGTCATGGATTCGTTCAATCCCTACGTCGACTATGCCAAGTACGAGCAGTATTTCCTCTCGCCCGAGTTGAAGATCACCATCTCCAACACCACCGAGGCCGGTATCCGTTACGAGGAGGGCGACGACCTCACCGCCTGCCCGCCCAAGTCGTATCCCGCCAAGATGACGGCGCTGCTCTACAAGCGTTTCAAGCACTTCAACGGCGATCCTTCGAAGGGCCTCTGCATCATCTGCTGCGAGCTCATCGAGAACAACGGTTCCACGCTCCACGAGTATGTCATCAAGCACGCCGAGTACAACAAGCTCGGGCAGGATTTCATCGACTGGGTCGAGCAGAACTGCCACTTCTGCGATACGCTCGTCGACCGCATCGTCCCCGGTTTCCCGCGCGATACGATCAGCGAGATCAAGGAGGAGATCGGTTTCGACGACAATCTCGTCGTCAAGGCCGAGTTGTACCACCTTTGGGCCATCGGCGGTCCCGGCTATAAGGAGGTCATGAAGGAGCTGCCGCTCGACAAGGCCGGCCTGCACGTCATCTTCATGCCGTCGATCAAGCAGTTCCGCGACAAGAAGGTGCGCATTCTCAACGGTTCGCACACCGGCATGGTGCCCATCGCCTTGCAGATGGGTTGCGAGACCGTCATGGACGCCTTCAACACGCCCGCCATCGAGAAGTTCGTCAACGACATGGTCGCCGAGGAGGTCATCCCCATGATCGAGGAGGACCAGGCCGAACTGAAGGAGTTCGCCGCAGGCATCCTGGAGCGTTTCTACAACCCCTTCATCAAGCACATGCTCAAGTCCATTTCGCTCAATTCGCTGTCGAAATGGGAGGCGCGCAACTATCCCACCGTCAAGGACAATTGGTTCAAAGCCCGGCGCGTGGCTCAGCACGAGTGTTTCACGTTCGCCGCGCTGTTGTCGCTCTACGGTCCCGAAAGCGGGTTCCAGCCCGACGATACGCAGGAGTTCGTGGAGTACATCCGCAAGAACTGGAATCCCGCCGATGCGGAGGCTACCGTCTCGAAGATCGTGCGCGAAAGCGGCATCTTCACCGTCGATTTCTCCGAGGTTCCGGGCTTCGTCTCCGCCGTCGCCAACTACCTGTCCGACATCCGCGACCTGGGCATGGCCAAGGCGCTGGACAAGTTCCTCGGCAAGTAGACCGAATCGTTCATCCGGGGCAGGAGTGCGGCTCTCAGAGCAGGGCGCTCCCGCCCCTTTTTTCGAGTATAGAGCCATGAAACGGTTTCTGAAAATCAATGCCGCGGACAACGTCGCCGTGGCCCTCGCCGACGATCTGAAGGCCGGCGAATCGTTCGACATCGACGGCGTGCGCGTCACCTTGCGCGAGCCCGTCGCCCGCGGTCACAAGTTCGCTTTGCGCGACATCGCCGAGGGCGAGAATGTCGTCAAGTACGGCTATCCCATCGGTCATGCCACCGAGCCCGTGGCCGCCGGTGCCTGGATCCATTCCCACAACCTCAAAACCAACCTCCGCGACGATCTGGAGTATGCCTATGCGCCCAAGGTCTACGACGTCGACTACCCCAAGCGCGACGTCAAGGTCATGGGTTACCTCCGCAAGAACGACACGATGGGCATCCGCAACGAGTTGTGGATCGTGCCTTCGGTCGGGTGCGTCAACGGTCAGGCCCAGGCCATCGCCGAGCGGGTCAAGGCCGAGTGCGACTGCTCGCATCTCGACGACGTGCGGGTCTATACCCACAACTACGGCTGTTCGCAGCTGGGCGACGACCATGCCAACACGCGCAGCGCCCTCGCCGCTCTCGTGAAGCATCCCAATGCCGGTGCCGTTCTCGTCCTCGGTCTCGGGTGCGAGAACAACCAGGTTTCGGCCCTCAAGGAGGCCATCGGCGAGTGGGACGACGACCGCGTGAAGTTCCTCATCGCCCAAGAGGTCGAGGACGAGGTCGCTGCCGGATTCGAGATCTGCCGCGAGCTGGTCGAGAAGACCCGCGCCGACAAGCGCCGGCCGCTGCCGTTGTCCTACCTCCGTGTCGGGTTGAAGTGCGGCGGCTCCGACGGTTTTTCGGGCATCACGGCCAATCCGCTCGTGGGCCTCTTTTCCGACTGGCTCATCGCACAGGGCGGCACCACTGTGCTCACCGAAGTGCCCGAGATGTTCGGCGCCGAGACCATTCTGATGGACCGCGCCGAGGACCGTGCCGTCTTCGAGCAGACCGTCTGCCTGATCAACGATTTCAAGGGGTATTTCCGCAAGTACGACCAGCCCATCTACGAGAATCCGTCGCCCGGCAACAAGAAGGGCGGCATCACCACGCTGGAGGAGAAATCGTTGGGTTGTGTCCAGAAGGGCGGCGCCCAGCAGGTCGTCGACGTGCTGAAATACACCCAGCCGCTTCGCAGGCAGGGGCTCAACCTCCTGCAGGCGCCGGGCAACGACCTCGTGGCCGCTTCGGCCCTCGCCTTGTCGGGGTGCCAGCTCGTGTTGTTCACCACCGGGCGCGGAACGCCGTTCGGGTCGTTCGTCCCCACGATGAAGATTTCGACCAACACCCAGCTTTCGAAGTTCAAGTCCAACTGGATCGACTTCAACGCCGGGTCGCTCGTCGAGGACGAGGAGCCGCAGGCCGTGCTGGAGCGTTTCATCGCCAAGATTCTTGCCACGGCCGACGGCGAACATCTGCTCCACGAGAAGACCGGTTTCAAGGAGATCGCCATCTTCAAGACCGGCGTCACGTTGTAATTGAAAATGAAAAATTAAGAATTGAAAATCGTCTCTTTCGCAGCACCGTGTCATTCTGAGCGTCAGCGAAGAATCTGTTGTTGCGGGACGAAGATGCTGTTATGCAAAGAATCCTCCTTTTCTTCGCCTTGCTGTGCGCAGGATGCACCCCTGAGCGCGAAAAGAGCGTCTACGTCGTCGACTGCAACGGCGGCGGCGATTTCACCTCCGTGCAGGCCTGTTTCGATGCGCTGCCCTCCAAACCCGAAGGGTGGCGCACGGTGCGGATCATGCCCGGCACCTACCGCGAGAAAGTTACCCTCGACGTCTACAAGGACAAGGTCAAGATCGTCGGAGAGGGCGGCCGCGACAGCGTCCGCATTGTCTGGAACGACTTCTCGGGCAAGGTCGTAGACGGCTACGAAATGACCACCTACGATTGCTGGACCTTCTCCGTCCAGGCCGACGACGTCTGGATCGAGGGGCTCACCGTCGAGAACGACGCCGGCAGGGTGGGGCAGGCCGTGGCGCTCGAAACCCGGGGCGACCGCATCCTGCTGAGCGGCTGCGCACTCGTCGGCGACCAGGACACCTTCTTCACCAAGGGCTACGTCTCGCGCGTGCATGTTGTCGACAGCCGCATCGAGGGTACCACCGACTTCATCTTCGGTCCCTCGATCGTCTTGTTCGACGATTGTTCGATCCATTGCAAGTCCGACAGCTACATCACTGCCGCTTCGACCACCGAGCGCAACAAGTACGGCTATGTCTTCCGCAACTGCCGCGTGACGGCGGCCGACAGCGTTACGAAACTCTACCTCGGACGGCCCTGGAAGTCCACCGCCCGCACCGTGTGGCTGGCGTGCGAATTGCCCGCCGCCATCCGCCCCGAGGGGTGGCACAACTGGCGCGATCCGGCCCGCGAGCGTACGTCGTTCTACGCCGAGTGGCGTTGCACCGGTCCCGGTGCCGACCGCAGCGGCCGCGTGGCGTGGTCGCACGAGCTCTCCGACGACGAGGCCGCCGACTATGTGCCCGAAAGGATCTTCGCCAAAAAAACCGGCTCCGAGCAGTTCCGCTACGACTGGACGGGCGCCTTCGATTTTACAGAACCAACCGACTGACCTATGAAAAAACTGCTTTTGTTCTTCAGCCTTTTCGCCGCCGCTCCGGTTGCGGCACAAACGGTATGGACGCCCGATCTGGGCAACGGGAAGTATAAGAATCCCGTGCTCTATGCCGATTATTCCGATCCCGACGTCGTCCGCACGGGCGACGACTACTGGATGACCTCTTCGTCGTTCAACTGCGTGCCGGGATTGCAGATTCTCCACTCGACCGACCTGGTCAACTGGGAGATCGTCAACACCGTCTTCGCCGCGCAGCCGCCCTACGACCATTTCGACAAGCCCCGCCACGGCGAGGGTGTCTGGGCGCCCTCCATCCGCTTCCACGACGGCTGGTATTATATCTATTGGGGCAATCCCTACGTCGGCATCTACATGACCAAGGCGCAGGATCCGCGCGGCGAGTGGTCGGAGCCCCTGCTGGTCAAGGAGGTCGAGGGCATCATCGACACCTGCCCCTTGTGGGACGACGAC
Source organism: Bacteroidales bacterium (assembly GCA_910575495.1). GTDB lineage: Bacteria > Bacteroidota > Bacteroidia > Bacteroidales > Rikenellaceae > Alistipes. The sequence goes on from CAJTFS010000002.1 coordinate 14,236, forward strand.
GGCAGGGCCTACCTCGTGCACGGTTGGGCCGGGTCGTGCGCCGGGCTTAAAAGCGTGTTGAGCGTCAGCGAGATGACGCCCGACGGCGAGCGGCTCATCGGCGAGGATGTCATGATCTTCGACGGCCACGGCGACCATCCCACCGTCGAGGGTCCCAAGTTCTACAAGCGCAACGGCTGGTATTATGTCTTCGCTCCCGCCGGCGGCGTGAAGCCCGGCTGGCAGATCGTTCTGCGTTCCAGGTCGCCTTGGGGTCCCTACGAGTGCCGCAAGGTGCTGCACCAGGGCAATACCAAGACTCCCGGTCCGCACCAGGGCGGTTTGGTCGACGACGTCGAGGGCAATTCGTGGTTCGTCCACTTCGTCGACATGTATGCCTACGGGCGGGTCGTTCATCTCCAGCCCGTCACGTGGTCCGATGACGACTGGTGCATCATCGGCGTCGACCGCAACGGCGACGGCGTCGGCGAGCCGGTCGACACCTACCGCAAGCCCGCTTCGCGCGTGAAAAGCGCCGTCCGCACGCCGGCCGACAGCGACGAGTTCGACGGCCGCACGCTGGGTCTGCAGTGGCAGTGGCATGCCAATCCCAAGCCGGGATGGTATTTCCCCAATCCCTCTGCGGGCGAATTGCGGCTCTACTGCCACAACCGTCCCGAGGGGTGGCGCAACCTCTCCGACAACGGCAATCTGCTGTTGCAGAAGATCAATGCGCCGGCCTATACCGCTACGGCAAAGCTCCGCTTCCATCCCTCCTACGAGGGCGACCGTGCCGGACTGATCGTCATGGGTCACGATTATGCTGCGATCGGGCTGCGTTACGCCGACGGCAAGCTCCTCGTCGAGCGCACCACCTGCAACCGGGCCATGAAGAAGGGTGCACCCGAGTCGGTCGAGGCTTCGCAGGAGTTCGCCGCTTCGGGCGAGCCCGTCGACGTCTGGTTCCGCTGCCGCTTCGAGCAGCAGTGGAATGCCAACGGTACGCCGCGCCTTGTCTGCAAGTTCTCGTTCAGCACCGACGGCAAGCGTTTCCGCGAGTTGGGCGACGCCTTCACCGCCGAGGCCGGCCATTGGATCGGCGCCAAGATCGGTTTCTTCGCCGACGCCGAGGTGCGCCGCAACGATGCCGGCTGGATCGATATAGACTGGTTCCGGGTTTCGAAATAAGCCTCTCCGGGCCGATACGACGCTCCCCGCCACATTGCGTGGCGGGGAGCTTTTCGTGAAAAGGGGCCGTTAGTTCAGCGCTTCTTTCTTGTCATGCCGAGCGTAGCGAAGCATCTTTTATCGGAACCCGGCAGCCGACCGGTTCCCGGTTTTCATGCTTGGTCGGCTTTTTCCTCGATCGCCCGCAGGCGTCCGGTCATGAAGTATTGCAGCACGCCGCGCAGGAACATGTAGAGCGTGAAGCCCAGCCACAGCGCGTTGTTGCCGATGAGCGGGTAGCCCGCATAGTAGATGACGAAGTAGGCCGCCGTCGCCAGGAACATCGAGTTGCGCATCACGCGTGTTTCGGTGGCGCCCACCATGATGCCGTCCATGATGAAGGGCATGGCGCTGGCTATCGGGATGACGATGATCCAGACGATGTAGCGGCCTGCCAGCTCGAGTATGGCGGGCGCTTCGGGCCCCTCGCTGTCGACGAAAAGCCCCAACAGGTTGCGCCAGCCGACGAGGTAGATGCCTACGAAAGCCACCGATACTGCCGTGCCCCAGAGTATGCAGCGGCGTATGCACAGGCGGAGCGACGCGCTGTCGCGGGCTCCGATGAAGCGTCCCGTCAGCGCCTCGGCCGCATAGGCGAACCCGTCGTTCATGTAGGAGAAGAGCGTGAAGAGCTGCAGCAGCAGGGTATTCACCGCCAGCAGCGCCGGATCGTCCATGCGGGCGGAGGCTCCCGTGAAAAAGGTGTAGACCGCCACGATGCAGAGCGTGCGCAGCATGATGTCGCGGTTGATCAGGAAGAATGTCTTCAGCCGCCCCGTGTCGAGCACCTGGGCCCAGTCGATCTTGGTCAGCATGCCGCCGTATTTCCATACCAGCAGAAGTGTCGAGAGCGCCACGCCGCTCCATTGGGCCAGCACCGAAGCATAGGCGATGCCCACGATCCCCATGTCCAGCCCGAAGGCGAACCACAGGCTGAACAGGATGTGGATGACGTTTACCGTCAACGCCGTGAACATCGGAATCATGGCGTTCTGCATCCCCGTGAACCAGCCGTTGAAGCCGAAAAGCAGGATGCCGGCCGGCACGGCCCAGATGCGGGCGTAGAAGTAGTCGCGCGTCATGTCGCCGCCGTTCATCGCCCGCAGCGCCAGTTCGCCCACGGGCCATTGCAGCGCCACCATCAGCAGACCCATCGCCGCACCCACCGAGAGCGCCCGGGCCAGCATGTCGGTGCATTCGCGCATGTCGCCCGCACCGAAAGCCTGGGCCGTCAGACCGCTCGTGCCCATGCGTACGAAGGAGCAGTTCCAGTAGATGAAGTTGAAGATCGAGACTCCGATGGCCAGCGCGCCGATCGTCGCCGCCGAGTCGGTGCCCCAGTGGCCGGCTATGGCCGTCGAGACGATGCCCATCAGCGGCACGGTGATGTTCGATACGATGTTGGGCAGCGCTATGCGCATGATTTCGCGGTTCATCTTCATTCTTTTTTGCGGCGGCAAAATTAGAATTAAAAATGAAGAATCGGAAATCGGGCTGCCGTTTCCGCACCGATCCGAGGCTCGCGATGGGGGAAACGTTGTACCCCGGAGTCGGGCGGCGCCCGGAGCCGGATTCAACTCGTGCAGCTGCGGCGCGCAGCATCTTCCGCGTGCCGGCCGGGCGACGGAATGTCCGACTTTTTTGCTGGCAGGGTAGGATAACGGCGCCTTTTTTTAGCTATCTTTGTCGCCAAGAAATCAATCCCTTAAAAATATTCAAGATGAAATCGTTGAAATTCCTTTCCGTTCTGTGCGGCCTTTTGGTGTTGTCGGCGTTCGGTTCTGCCGTTTCGGCCCGGGGCGTGCGCATTCCCATCGGCGAGCGCGAGTACGCCACCATCGTGGCCGAGTTTCCCGATACCGAGGAGTATATGACCGACAGCGGCCACTACATCGATCTGGCTACGCTGCATACGGCCTATACCATCGCTTACGTTCCAGTCTATGTCACCGAGGAGCCCCGTCTGATCGGTTACTGCGAGGCGGAAGATACCTGCTACGAGATCGACGATGAGTATCTTGCCGAAATGTTGGCTGCGAACGAACTCGACGGCGAGGAGTTGAACAAGCTGACTTTCTGGCATCGCTACGGCGGCAAACTCGTCCTGGCTGCCGTTCTCGCTCTTGTCGCTTTCGGTTACTTCGTCGGTCGTTCCGACGACGAGGAGGCCGAACCGGCCAAGGAATAACCGGCCGCATCGTGTTTTCGGGGTCCGCATCCGTGAGGGTGCGGACCCCGTCGTTTCTTGGCAGGTCATGCCGGTTCTCCGTCCGTTTCCCTGCTCGGTTCTCCATACGGCTTATTTGTCGCCGCAAAACTGTTTTCGCGAATGTTGCGTGCGCGGCACCTTTGGTCACGCCTTGTATTTTGCCGGATAAGACGGGTTCCGGCAGGGCAGGCCGGGGTTCGGCTTTTCACTCGGCTTGCACTATCTTTCCAGAACATAGGCTGCGCCTTGGTAAAATGCAAACAAGTTTGCTTTTACACTCGGCTTGCACTATCTTTGCACTTGCCATCAGGCACAGACAATTCAAACAGATATGAAAGATCAGAAAAACGACTCGACGGCGGTGCTTTCGCGTTTCGGACGCGACAAGCGCCAGCGTATCGCTACCGCCACGGCGGAGCGCGTCGAGCGTCGCCCGCGTTTGCAGCGTGACGCTGCCGATTCGGAGCAACAGCCGGCCCAGAGCCGCAAACGGGTGTCGTATAACCCCAACTTCACGCAGGACAACCGTCCCAAGTTCGACGGCAAGCCCCGCCGTGCGTTCGGCGAGCATGCCGAGCGGAGCGACAAGCCCTATCGCAGTGAGCGGTCCTCCTTCGAAGGGGAGAAACCCCGTTTCGGCGAGAAACCGCGCTATGGCGAGAAGCCCCGTTACGGAGCCAAGAACCGTTTCGGCGAGGGTGGTGCCGGCGAGGAATCCCGTTCGGGCGGCGAGCGTCCGGCTTACGGTGAACGCGGTGCCCGCAAGTTCGGCCCGGGAAACGGTGCCAAAGGCCCCAAGAAGTTCGGGCCGAAGAAATACGGCGACCGCAATGCCGCCGACAACCGGGGCGGCCGTCCCGCCGGCGATCGCTCCCCCGGTCGCAAGCGCACGGACAAGCCCGTCTCCTATCCCAAATACGATCCCGCCAAGCAGACCGGCGAGATGCGTCTGAACCGTTACCTGGCTCAGTCGGGCATCTGTTCGCGCCGCGAGGCCGACGATTTCATCATGGCCGGGCTCGTTTCGGTCAACGGTCGGACAGTCACCGAGTTGGGTACGAAAGTGATGCCCGACGACGAGGTGAAGTTCAACGACAGCCGCGTGCAGGGCGAGAAGAAGGTCTACCTGGTGCTCAACAAGCCCAAGGGCTACGTCACTTCGCTTGACGATCCCCATGCCGGCAAGACGGTGATGGAACTCGTGACGGGAGCCTGCGAGGAGCGCATCTATCCCGTGGGGCGTCTCGACAAGAACAGCCTCGGACTGCTGCTCTTCACCAACGACGGCGATCTGACCAAGCAGCTCACGCATCCCTCCTACAAGAAAAAGAAGATCTATCAGGTCACCCTCGACAAGCCCCTCACGCGGGCCGACATGGACCGTATCGCCGAAGGCGTGACGCTCGAAGACGGCGAGATTTTCGCCGACGAAATCTCCTACGTCAAGGAGAACAAGCAGGAGGTGGGGATCGAGATCCACTCGGGGCGCAACCGCATCGTGCGCCGCATCTTCGAGTTCCTGGGTTATACCGTCACCAAACTCGACCGCGTCTATTACGCCGGTCTGACCAAAAAGAACCTCAAGCGCGGCGCCTGGCGCTTCCTCTCCCGCGAGGAGGTCGAGCGGCTCAAGTCGGGTCGCTACGAGTAGCGCGCGTGGCGCATGTATATGGTTTCGCCCCGGATCGTAGGATTCGGGGCGAAACGTTTTTCTGAGAGTGCGGATTCGTGCGGGAAAAGATTAAAGGATGTCTCGCGGTTTCCGGGGGCGGTCGGGGCGGTTTATGCTGCGGTCCGGTTCGTCGGGGGCTTCGGACATGCCGCCGTATTCTTTCGCTCAGGCATTCTGACCGGAGCGGCGAATCATTCCTATGCGGGTTACATCCTCTCCCGCCCGGGCCTCAGCGGAGATCCCGTACGATGTCGGGATCGTCCAGCCGGAGAATGCGGATGTGCTGGCCCGCCCGTTTGTAGAAGACCTGAAGCGGACATGCCCGGGCGTCGACTTCCGCCATGTCGGCGGCGCAGGCGGCCACGTTGAGCAGGGAGAGCGGATCGGCGGAGCAGCGCAGGGTCCTCAGCGAGACGTTCGCCGACAGGTCGAGCCGTTCCAGGTCGTTGTCGCCGCACTCCAGCGTCACAAGATTCCGCAGCCCCTCGACATCGAGCGTACGCAGGCGGTTGCCGCTGCAGTCCACGTGTTCCAGATAGCGGCATCCCCGCAGGTCGAGTTCTTCGAGCCGGTTGCCAGGGCATACGAGGGTCCGCAGATTGGTGAAGTCGCCTATTTCGCCCAGCGATCCGATGCCGCATCCGGCACAATCGATCCGGCGCATCCGTTCGGCTTCATAGCGCGAGATGCGCCCGTCGCCGTCGGCATCGGCTTCGCACAGAAGCCACGCCGCGAAAGCCGGGTCGGCAAAGACGAGGTATTCGTGCCTCTTCTCCTCTTCGCGCGGATCGTCGGAGAGCCCGCAGGCGGCCGTGCCGCCTGCCACACAGGCCCATACCGCCAGCAGGGAGAGGCGCTTCATGATCAGATGTCGACGTCGTCGTCGTTCGTTTCGTTCGAGTCGGAGTTGTCGTCCTGCAGCTCGTCGGCTCCCTTGATTTCGTCGTCGTAGTAATCCTTCTCCTCTTCCTCCTGCGAGTTGTCGTCGATCTTGACGTCGATTTTCACCAGGTAGGCCACTTCGTCGGTATCGAAGGGTACGGCATAGAAGAAGTCGCCGTTGGGCTTGTCCACGCGTATCATGGCTTCGGTGAAGCCGAGCGGGTATTTTTCCTTGACTGCCTCCTGCATTTCGAGGCTGAGATTGCGGTAGCTCGTAACGATATGTTTCTTCACGATATGCTGTTTGGTCATGGTAGTACGCTGAAATTTTCTGCAAGTATAAACAAAATTTGCATACTGCGCCACATCCGTATTTTTTTTTTGCATTTTTTTTGATTTTAGCGGCTCTTACAAACAAAATACGTACCTTTACGCAAGTTATGGCCACCTTCCCGGCGCTCGTTTCCGGGCTTTCGCGGTGCCGGTCCGGCGTTCCGGACAGCACGTTGCGGCAGCGGAAGATCCGGTGCGCGCAGGCGTTCGCAACGGCGCGTCGTACGGCCGGTCCGGGCTCTTGCGTCCGGGTGCCGTCATAGGGTAGGGGCGATCCGGTGTGTCACAGTTCGTAGAGAGAGTTCCGTCATGGTTCGCGAAAGAATCGAGGAGCTGCGCAGGCAGCTCGAATACCACAATCACAAATATTACGTCGAGAACGACCCGTCGATCTCCGACTTCGAGTTCGACGCCCTGATGCGCGAGCTGCAGCAGCTGGAGGAGGCGCATCCCGAGTTCGCCGACCCCGATTCGCCGACCATGCGCGTGGGCAGCGACATCTCGTCGGAGTTCGTCACCGTGCGCCATCGTTATCCGATGCTTTCGCTGGGCAACACCTATTCGCTCGACGAGTTGCACGAGTTTCTGGAGCGCATCGAGCGCGAGGCCGGCCCCACGGAGTATGTCTGCGAGCTGAAGTTCGACGGTACGGCCATTTCGCTCACCTACGAGAACGGCCGCCTGCTGCGCGCCGTCACGCGCGGCGACGGCGTCGAGGGCGACGACGTGACGGCCAACATCCGCACCATCCGTTCCGTGCCGCTCAGACTGCGGGGCGACGGCTGGCCCGCCTATTTCGAAATCCGGGGCGAGGTGCTGATGCCCTATGCTTCGTTCGACAAGATCAACGCCGAGCGCGAGGCGGCCGGCGAGTCGCTTTTCGCCAATCCGCGCAATGCGGCGGCCGGCACGCTCAAGCAGCAGCAGTCGGCCGTGGTGGCGCGGCGCGGTCTCGATTGCACGCTCTACCAGCTCTCGGGCGACGACCTGCCTTTTTCGACCCATTGGGAGAGTTTGCTGAAGGCCCGCGAATGGGGTTTCAAGGTATCGGAGCACGGCCGCGTCTGCCGTACGGTGGCCGAGGTCGATGCTTTCATCGCCCGGTGGGACGAGGCACGGCGCGACCTGCCGTTTCCGACCGACGGCGTGGTGATCAAGGTCAACGACTTCGCCGAGCGCCGCCGCATCGGCTTCACGGCCAAGGCGCCGCGCTGGGCCGTGGCCTACAAGTTCAAGGCGGAGCAGGCGCTGACGCGTTTGGTGAGCGTCGATTTCCAGGTGGGCCGTACGGGTGCCGTGACACCGGTGGCCAACCTCGAACCGGTGCGGCTGGCCGGCACTACGGTGCGGCGTGCCACGTTGCACAACGCCGAGCAGATGGCGCTGTTGGACATCCGTCCCGACGACATGGTCTACGTCGAAAAGAGCGGCGAGATCATCCCCAAGATCACAGGCGTGGAGCTGTCGCAGCGTCCCGCCGACAGCCGGCCTTTCGTCTACGCCACCGTCTGCCCCGAGTGCGGCACGCCGCTGGTGCGCTACGAGGGCGAAGCCAAGCACTATTGTCCCAACCAGAGCGGTTGCCGGCCCCAGATCATCGGCCGCATCATCCACTTCATCCGACGCAAGGCGATGGACATCGACGGATTGGGTGAGGAGACCGTCGAACTGCTCTACGAGAACGGTTTGTTGCACGATATTTCGGATCTCTACGATCTCAAGGCCGAACAGCTGGCGCCGTTGCCGCGTCTGGGCGAGAAGTCGGCCGACAACATCGTCCGTTCGATAGCCGCTTCGCGCGAGGTGCCGTTCCACCGGGTGCTTTTCGGACTGGGCATCCGCTTCGTGGGCGAGACGACGGCCAAGTATCTGGCCGACCATTTCCGTTCGCTCGACGCCGTGATGCACGCCACGCGCGAGGAGCTGGTCGAGGCCGACGAGGTCGGGGGTAAGATCGCCGATGCCATCGTCGACTATTTCGCCGATCCGGAGAATCTGCGCATCATCGGGCGCCTGCGCGATGCGGGACTGCGTTTCGAGTCCGAGGAGCGGACGTTGGCCTCGGAGTCGCTGGCCGGCCGTAGCTTCGTCATCTCGGGCAAGTTTGCGACCCACAGCCGCGACGAACTCAAGGAGCTGATCGAAATGCACGGGGGCCGCAACCTGGCCGCCGTCTCGGCCAATGTCGATTTTATCGTCGCGGGCGAGAACATGGGTCCGGCCAAGCTCAAGAAGGCGGAGAAGCTGGGCGTGAAGATCATCTCCGAAGAGGAGTTCGTGGCCATGATCGGCGGCGAAGAGCCCTCGCAGGCGGCGACGCAGGGAACGCTGTTCTGAAAAGTGAAAAGTGAAAAGTGAAAAGTGAAAAGTGAAAGGTGAAAGGTGAAAGGTGAGAGGTGAAAGTGGATTCGGTCCGCTTTCGTTTGCCGGTTTTGCTTCGACGTCGTCGCTTCGGAGTGCCGGGATGGCCCCGGGGAACATGATTTTTAATTAGAGAGACAGATATGCTACAACACAAACTTGCGGGCGTGGGAGTCGCCCTGATCACTCCTTTCACGGCGCAGGGCCGCGTGGACTACGAGGCGCTGGCGCGGATGGTCGACTACGTGATCGACGGCGGCGTGGACTATATCGTGGCCCTGGGTACGACGGCCGAGACCCCGACGCTCTACAACTCCGAGCGGGCCGTGATAGCCATGTTCATCGCCAACCACATCGCCGGGCGCGTGCCCCTGGTCATCGGCTGCGGCGGCAATTCGACGTCGGAGGTGCTCGATCAGCTGCGCGAATTCGACCTGCGCGGCGCCGATGCCATCCTCAGCGTGACTCCCTACTACAACAAGCCCTCGCAGGAGGGTCTTTACCAGCATTTCCGCACGGTGGCCGCCCATTCGCCCCTGCCCGTGATCCTCTACAACATTCCGGGCCGTTCGGGCGTCAACATGACTGCCGAAACTACGCTGCGCTGCGCCCGCGACTTCGACAACGTCATCGGCATCAAGGAGGCTTCGGGCAACATCGACCAGATCCAGCAGATACTGGACAACCGGCCCGAAGGATTTCTCGTTCTCTCGGGCGACGACGGCATGGTGCTGCCTGTCATGCAGCGCGGCGGCGACGGCGTCATCTCGGTGGCTGCGAACGCTTTCCCCGAGCGTTTCATGCAGTGCGTCAACCATGCCAAGGCAGGCGATTTCGCGCAGGCCGAGGCGGAGTTCGCTGCGCTGGACGACGCCGTGAAGGCGCTCTTTGCCGAAGGCAACCCCACGGGCGTCAAATGTGCGCTCGCGGTCATGGGCAAGATCGGCCCCGCCATGCGTCTGCCGCTGGTCGAGGGGTCCGAGACCTTGCGCGAACGGTTCCGGAAACTGATTGCGGAATACGATTTGCGTTAACAGCGCGTTTGTACATAAAACGCATTGCAATGAAACGACTTCTGCTCTTTTTGGCGCTCCTGCCGCTGGCGGCCGCGGCGCAGGTCCCCGTCGAGGAGGACATCCTGGCCCGGACGCTCGATTCGTCGTCGCCCTACTACTATACGGGGCTGATGATGCGCTACAACGCCGGCGACCCGACGCTGACCGATGCCGACTACCACTATCTCTACTACGGCTACGCCTACCAGGACGCCTACAAGCCCCTGGCTCCGATTCCGGAGATGGACCGCCTGCTTCTGCTGGCGTCGGGGCTCGATCCCGAAGCGCCGCAGCGCGAAACGCTCGAGGCGATCGTCGCCACGGGCCGCGAGGTGCTGGAGCACGATCCGTTCAGCCCCAAGGTGCTCAACCTCATGGCGTTCGCCTACGAGGCGCTGGGCGACCGGGAGCAGGCCCGGGCCTATTCCAACCGCTTGAACGGCGTGTTGCGCGCGATCCTCGCTTCGGGCGACGGACTGACGCAGAAGTCGCCGCGCCATGTGCTGATGTTCGACCATGCGCTCGACGCGATGGATGTCGAGGGACTCGCCTACGGCAAGGCCCGCATCATCAGCCGCACGGTGGAGTTCATTCCGCTGGAGCGTCCCTATGTGGTGGAGGGCAAGAAGCGCCGGGGCTTCTACTATGATTTCGGCCGCGTCTATTGGAACAAACCCGAAGGCTACACCTACAAGCGCAGCCGTACGTGGCAGTTCAACAACCTCAAACCCCGCGAATACAAATGATCCGGCGTCTGCTTGCGTTTCTGCTCCTCCTTTCGTTGTCGACGGCGTGTGAAAAGACGGTCGTCGTGCAGCCCGAACTGACGTGCAGTCTCTCCGATGTCATCCTGCCCGCCGGGGCCGGCGCGACGGCCGAATTCACCGTCACGGCCTCGGGCAAATGGAAGATTTCTGCTTCCGGAACGGGTTATTCCGTCTCTCCTGCGCAGGGCAAGCGAGGGACAACGCGTGTTACGCTTAAGGCCGACGATGCGAACGACGCCATGCGGCTCCGCGATTTGGGCGACCTCACGGTATGCCTTCTGGCCGACCGGCGCGAGGAGAGCCTCCGTGTTTTCCAGCAGCCGGAACGCTCGCAGCAAACCCTGTTGATGTACTTCCCGTGGTCGGGCAATCAGAATACGCTGACCCGTTTTTTCGAGATGAACATCGAGGACATGGAGAGCGTCGTGGCACAGGGCGTGTTGGAAAACGAGCGCGTCGTGGTCTTCTTCATGCCGACCGAGACGCAGGCTGAGCTTTTCGAGTTGCACGCCGTCGACGGCACGTGCCGCCGGGTGCTGCTCAAGCGTTATACCGACCTGCCCGATTTCACCACGCCCGACGGGCTGGCTTCGATCCTCGGCGATGTGCGCCGGGCGGCCCCGGCGCAGCGATATGCCATGACCGTCAGCTGCCACGGCATGGCATGGCTGCCGGCTTCGCAGGCCCGGGCCGTTTATCGCGCCGGCCGCGAGAAGGAGCATTGGGAGTACGAGAATCCCGACGGCCCCGTGACCCGCTGGTTCGGCGGTTCGGTCTATCAGACCGAGATCGAAGACCTGGCCGCCGGCATTGCGCAAGCGGACATGAAGATGGAGTATATCCTTTTCGATGCCTGTTATATGGCGACTGTCGAGGTGGCCTATGCGTTGCGCCATGCAGCTGAGCGCCTGATCGTTTCGCCGACCGAGGTAATGGGGCCCGGATTTCCCTATACCAGCATCGGCCGGTACATGGTCGGTCGGGTCGACTATGCCGCCGTCTGCCGGGAGTTCTACAAGTTCTATACGACTTATTTCGATCCCTATGGTACCATCAGCGTGACGGAGTGTGCCGAAATGGAGGCGCTGGCCGACGTCATGCGCCGCATCAACGAGCGTTTCACGTTCGATGCCACGTCTGCGAACCTCGCAGCCTTGCAGCGTATGGACGGCTATTCTCCCGTGCGCTTCTTCGACCTGGGCGATTATGTGCGGCAGCTGTGCGGCGACCCGGCGCTGCTCTCCGAATTCGAGGCGCAGCTCGAACGCACCGTCCCGAGCGCCTGCCGCTATCATACGCCTTCTTTCTATTCCGCGTCGCATGGCGGCGCCTATTATCCGGTCCGCACCTACTCGGGCATCACCATTTCCGACCCGAGCGTCAGCCCGGCGGTCGTCGACTTCAAACAGGCGACCGAATGGTGGCGGGCGACGCATTGAGTCGCTCTGGCCGGTGTATCGAACTGCTGTGTATCGGGTAGTTTTCAGCCCGATAGCGTGTGCTTGCCCACGGGAATTTGGCAGTGCTCTCATCTTGCACTATCTTCGCTTCCGGCAACTTCACACCCGGAGTGACAAGGGTTACGGCTTCTGTCAGCGTGGTTTGTAGATTCAGCAGTCCGCTGGCGGCGTAATGGCGCGGGAGGATTGATAAGGAATAGTTGTTTGCGGACGGTTGTTCGATCGCCGTTTTTTGTCGTTCTGCGGTTTCGCAATTCGCAGAATTGCGCGAGCCGCAGTCACCCGGCGCGGAGGTTCGCCATTTCAGCTGTCGCCAGGCTTGCTCCCGCTGACTCCGTTCTGTAGGAGTGTACGTTGTTTAAGTCCGCATACTCTGCTTCGGTCGGCGCAGGTAGTTGTTTTCGTGCCGAAGCCCGCGGGGCGAGCCCCGTTAAGAACGGGGATTTGTAAATTCTGCGAGCCTCCGCAGGGCGGGGCTTCGGCTCGCACGGCTGAAGCCGGATTGTATTTCTACAAACCGCGGTCGCCCCGAACATCTTTTCCCTCCACCTTTCCTCGTTGCCGCCAGTTGCATATTCCAGTCTGCTGCGGAGTTTGCGAACAATGAAATAGTACGGTTCCAACGCGTCGTGCGGATCGCAGTTCTTCCCGTTTTGTCATTCTGAGGAGCAGAGCGACGAAGAATCTGTAACCTTGCCCAAAATAGATTCTTCGATGACAATTATGGCAAGCATGCCCCACATTGCGGCTCTTTCTCTGGTGCGGAAGAGTTGATGCCAAGGTTTCAACCCTTGTGCCCGGGCCGGCTCGCATCGAAGATGCGACCCCCGCAGCCGGCCCGGGCGAGCACACGAAGAATGAATACTGCCGATTAATAGATTCTTCGGCTTCGCCTCAGAATGACAAATTACTTCTTAATTGTGCATTGTGAATTTTAAATTGTGAATTCTGAATTGTTTCCCTCTCCGCCGCATTCCTTCGAGCGATTGCTCCAAAACGCCTGCTGCGGGCTACCGCAACTGGGAAACGGGACGCCTGGACCTCGTCGGGGCGCATGGCAATTATTGGGCATCGTCCACTTTTATGCCGGGTTCCTACTATGGTACGGGCATCTTCCTTGCGTCCCTCTATTGCTATCCGTTGGACGGCACCCCTCGCGCGTTCGGCTTCTCCGTGCGCTGCGTCCAAGCATCTGCCGGAAGTTGCTTTTTTGCGAACAGTTGTTCTTTTGTTCCGCTGCTCGGTTCGCGAGCGGATTTGCGGTGCTTTCGGCACAGACCCAAGGTATTTTCCTCAAGTCGGAATCGCAAATCGCTCTCCGGTCTGTAAGATTCGGCCGCGGTAAAATCGAATTTCGTTTGTTTTTGCAAACGGTTTTTTGTATCTTTGAGTGCAAAAAACGTCTTTTGCGTCCAAAAAAACAGTCATAAGTTCATAATGGAAAAAGTCGACGTGATCCTCGGTCTGCAATGGGGCGACGAGGGCAAGGGCAAGGTCGTGGATGTACTGACGCCCCGCTACGAGGTCGTAGCGCGTTTCCAGGGCGGTCCCAATGCCGGCCATACGCTTGAGTTCAACGGTGAGAAGTACGTCCTGCGCTCGATTCCTTCGGGGATTTTCCAGGGTGGCAAGACCAATGTCATCGGCAACGGTGTGGTCATCGATGCCATTCTGTTCCGGGCCGAGGCCGAGGAGTTGGCCAAGAGCGGCCACGATCTCACCCGCCAGCTCTGCATCTCCAAGAAGGCGCACCTCATTCTTCCTACGCATCGCATCCTCGATGCCGCTTACGAGGCAGCCAAGGGCAGCGACCGGATCGGCACCACCGGCAAGGGTATCGGTCCCACCTACACCGACAAGGTCAGCCGCAACGGCATGCGCGTGGGCGATTTGCTGAGCCCCGATTTCGAGGCGCTCTATGCCCGCGCCAAGGCCCGCCACGAGAAGATTCTGGAGGGGCTCGGTTATTCCTACGACATCGCCGACCTGGAGCGTCAGTGGTTCGAGGCCGTCGATTACCTCAAGCGTTTCCGCCTGATCGACAGCGAGTATTTCATCAACGATGCGCTCGTCGCCGGCAAAAGCGTGCTCGCCGAGGGCGCGCAGGGTACGTTGCTCGACGTCGATTTCGGGTCGTATCCTTTCGTCACGTCGTCCAATACCGTCTGCGCCGGCGTCTGCACCGGGCTGGGCATCGCGCCCAACCGCATCGGCGAGGTCTACGGCATCTTCAAGGCCTATTGTACGCGCGTGGGCGCCGGTCCGTTCCCCACCGAGTTGTTCGACCAAACAGGCGCCGAGCTGCGCCGCATCGGCCACGAGTTCGGCGCCGTTACCGGCCGCGAGCGTCGTTGCGGATGGCTCGACCTCGTCGCGCTGAAGTACGCCATCATGATCAACGGCGTTACGCAGCTCATCATGATGAAGTCCGACGTCATGAACGATTTCGATACCATCCGCGTCGCCACCGCTTACGAGATCGACGGCAAGCGTACCGAGGAGTTCCCCTACGGCATCACCGAGGGTTTGAATCCCGTCTACACCGATTTCGAGGGCTGGAAGTGCGATTTGCGCGGCTGCCGGAGTTTCGACGAGTTCCCCGCCGCCTTCAAGCGTTATGTAGAGTTCATCGAGCGCGAGACCGGTGTCCCCGTGCGGATCATCTCCGTGGGTCCCGACCGCGGCGAGACCATCGTCAGAGAATAAGCGTAAATGGAGAAGCAGAAGGGGAGGGGGCGTTGCCGGAATCCGTTCTTTTCCAGGCCGGTTTTCCCGTTTCGGCTTGCCCCGGACCTGGCCGGTTCCGCGTTCGGCCTGTCGGAACCGTCTGCTGAGACCCCGACCTTCACTCTTCACCTTTTACTTTTCACCTTGAAACAACCGAAACCTAAATACCTTTTATGAAAAAACAATTGAAAATCGTTGTGCTGGCCAAGCAGGTACCCGATACCCGCAACGTGGGCAAGGATGCGATGACCCCCGAAGGTACGGTCAACCGTGCGGCGCTGCCCGCCATCTTCAATCCCGAAGACCTCAATGCGCTCGAAATGGCCCTTTCGTTGAAGGACCGCATCGAGGGCGCAACGGTCCGCATCCTCACCATGGGCCCCCAGCGCGCCGCCGACATCATCCGCGACGCCATGTTCCGCGGGGCCGACGGCGGTTACCTCCTTTCGGGCCGCGAGTTCGCCGGGTCCGATACCCTGGCTACTTCCTATGCCCTTTCGTGCGCGTTGCGCAAGATCGGTCCCGACGTCATCATCGCCGGCCGCCAGCCCATCGACGGCGACACGGCGCAGGTCGGTCCGCAGGTGGCCGAAAAACTGGGTCTGCCGCAGGTCACCTATGCCGAGGAGATCGTCGAGATCAAGGATTCGTCGCTCGTCATCAAGCGCCGCCTCAGCTGCGGCACCGAGGTCGTCGAGTGCCCCGTGCCGGCCGTCGTCACGGTCAACGCCTCGGCTCCCGAGTGCCGCCCGCGCAACGCCAGGCGCGTCATGAAGTTCAAGTGCGCCCTCGCCGCATCGGAGATCGCCGCCGCACCCGATTCCGAGACCGCACGCCGGGCCGCCGAGAAGCCTTATCTGCAGATCGTCGAGTTCGCCGCCGCCGATGTCGATCCCGATCCGCAGCAGCTGGGCCTTACGGGTTCGCCCACCAAGGTCAAGAAGATCGAAAACGTCGTCTTCCAGGCCAAGGAGGCCAAGCGTCTCACGGCCGCCGACGAGGAAATCAATTCACTGATGGTCGAACTTATCGCGAGCCACACGCTCGGTTAATGCGTTTTTGACATGAACAACATATTCGTCTATATCGAGATCGAGGAGGGCAAGGTTGCCGACGTGAGCCTCGAACTGTTGACCAAGGGCCGCGAGCTGGCTTCGACGCTGGGCGTCAGTCTCGACGCCGTCGTCCTGGGCGAGGGCCTCGCCGGCATCGAGAAGGAGTTGGCCAAGTACGGTGCCGACACCGTCTGGGTCGCCGACGACAAGACTTTCGCGCCGTTCCGCACGCTGCCCCATACGGCCGTCCTGTGCGGTCTCATCGAGCAGGAGAAGCCCCAGATCGTCCTCTTCGGCGCCACCTGCATCGGCCGCGACTTCGCCCCGCGCGTTTCGTCGGCGCTGCACAGCGGCCTGACCGCCGACTGCACCCAGCTCGTCATCGGCGACCACAAGGACCCCAAGAGCGGCAAGGAGTATACCGACCTTTTGTACCAGATCCGCCCCGCTTTCGGCGGCAACATCATCGCCACCATCGTCAATCCCGACTGCCGGCCGCAGATGGCCACCGTCCGCGAGGGCGTCATGCGCAAGGAGTACGCCGCGCAGCCCGGCAAGGGCGAGGTCAAGGCCATCGGGTGGCAGAAGTTCGTCAAGGACAGCGATTTGGCCGTGCGCATCGTCGAGCGGCAGATCGAGGAGCGCAAGATCGACATCAAGGGCGCAGGCATCATCGTCGCCGGCGGTTACGGCATGGGTTCGAAGGAGAACTTCCGGCTCGTGCACGAGCTCGCCGACGTTCTGGGCGGCGAAGTGGGCGCCAGCCGCGCCGCCGTCGATGCCGGATTCACCGAACATGCCCGCCAGGTCGGCCAGACCGGCGTCACGGTGCGTCCCAAGCTCTACATCGCCTGCGGCATCTCGGGTCAGATCCAGCACACGGCCGGCATGGACCAGTCGTCGATGGTCATCTCGATCAACTCAGACCCCGAGGCGCCGATCAACAAGATCGCCGACTACGCCATCACGGGCGATGTCAACGACATCATCCCCAAAATGATCAAGTATTACAAGCAAAATTCGAAGTAATGGCCAATTTCTTTTCAGATAACAAGGATTTGCAGTTCCACCTCCAGCATCCCGCGATGCGCAAGATCGTGGAACTCAAGGAGCGCGGCTTCGCCGAGAAGGACCTCTACGACTATGCTCCGCAGAATTTCGACGACGCCATGGATTCCTACCGCCGCGTGTTGGAGATCGCCGGCGAGGTGTGCGGCGAGGTCATCGCGCCCAACGCCGAGGGCGTCGACCACGAGGGCCCGCGCGTCGTGAACGACCACGTCGAGTATGCCTCCGGCACCGTCGAGAACATGAAGGCCATCGTCGACGCCGGTCTGAGCGGTCTCACGCTGCCGCGCAAGTACGACGGACTCAACTTTCCGCTCGTCTGCTTCGTCATGGCCAACGAGATGGTCGCCCGCGCCGATGCCGGGTTCGAGAACATCTGGGGCTTGCAGGACTGCGCCGAGACGCTGAACGAGTTCGCTTCCGAGGAGATCAAGCAGAAGTTCCTGCCGTGGGTTTCGGCCGGCGCCACCTGCGCCATGGACCTCACCGAGCCCGATGCCGGCTCCGACCTCGGCGCCGTCATGCTCAAGGCCACCTGGTCCGAGGAGAAGCAGACGTGGCTTCTGAACGGTGTGAAGCGCTTCATCACCAACGGCGACGGCGACGTCTCGCTCGTGCTGGCGCGCACCGAGGAGGGCACGACCGACGCCCGCGGTCTCTCGATGCTCGTCTACGACAAGCGCGACGGCGGCGTCAAGGTGCGCCGCATCGAGAACAAGCTGGGTATCAAGGGTTCGCCCACGTGCGAACTGGTCTTCACCAACGCACCCGCACAGCTCGTCGGCGACCGTAAGATGGGCCTTATCAAGTACGTCATGTCGCTCATGAACGCCGCCCGTCTGGGCATCGGCGCCCAGTCGGTCGGTACGTGCGAGGCCGCTTACCGCGAGGCGTTGAAATATGCCCGCGAGCGCGCCCAGTTCGGCAAGCCCATCATCCGGTTCGCCGCCATCTCGGAGATGCTCTCCAACATGAAGGCCAAGCTGCAGGGCGCCCGCGCGCTGCTCTACGAAACCACGCGCTTCGTTGAGATCTACAAGCAGTATACCCACATCTCGCACGAGCGTTCGCTGGAGGCCGAGGAGCGCCAGGAGATGAAGTTCTACACCCGTCTGGCCGACGGTTTTACGCCCCTCGTGAAGCTCTTTTCGTCGGAGTACGCCAACCAGCTGGCCTACGATGCCATCCAGATCCACGGCGGTTCGGGCTTCATGAAGGACTACCCCTGCGAGCGCATCTATCGCGACGCCCGCATCATGAACATCTACGAGGGTACTTCGCAGCTGCAGGTCGTGGCGGCCATCAACGCCGTGACCAAGGGCACCTTCATGGAGCAGATCGAGCGCTACGCCGCCGACACTTACTGCGAGTGCATGCAGCCCGTCGTCGCCAAGCTCAAGGAGCTGACCGCCAAGTTCGCAGAGATGGTCGAGCGCGTCGAGTCCGGCGACAAGGAGAAGCCCGGGTTCAAGGATTTCCATGCACGCCGTCTCGTCGAGACCGCCGGGCATATCATCATCACCTATCTGCTGGCCCGCCAGGCCGGGGAGTGCGAGGAGTATGTCAATTCGGCACGCATCTTCGTCAAACTGGCCGAGGGCAAGATCGGCGAGGCGTATACTTACGTCATGAATTCCTCGCTCGACGATGTCGACCTCTTCAAGGCCGTCGAGCAGGAGTGTTAGTTTCGTCTGCCGGCGGCGGAGTTCCCGCCGATGGCCGTTCGTAGGAGCGGGGCCCGATTGCAGGGCCCTGCTCTTTTTGTTTCGCAATGCTGCCGCAGCTTTTCGGCTGCCGTGTCTTGCATCGATCGTCATCGCTGGTGCGGAGTGCCCGCGGCGATTCCGGCAGGCGCAAAGGCTCCGGCTGCCGTTGCCGGGCCGATTGCGGGAAAACAGACCGTTCGGCTGTTCCGGCCCGAAAAATGCAGCTCCTTTTGCGGTTTGACCGCAAAATTCGTAATTTTGCGCTGTTACCGATTCAAATACCCGGAGTCATGTTTCGTTTCCTTTGTCTCTTTTTCGTTTTGGCAGCCTTCATGTCGTGCGGCCGGAAGCCGGCCCGGCAGCAGCCGGAGGTTTCGGGCGCTGAAAAGCAATACGTCTTCATGCCGCCCATGCCGCCCGCAGGCATGATGCCCGAGGAGGCCCGCAACTACCTGCGCGTGCACTATTGGGACCGCTTCGACTTTTCCGACACCATGTTCGTCCATAAGGCCGATTCGGGGCGCATGTTCCGCAGTTTCGTCGAGTTCGTCGACATCATCTCCGACCGGCCGACCGATCCGGCGCCCATGCAGGCGCTCATGAAGCGCGCGTCGGCGTCGCGTCCCATGCTCGACTACTTCGCCGGTATGGCCGAGGCGCTCTTTGCCGATCCCAATTCGCCGCACCGCAACGATGAATTCTACATCCCCGTGCTCGAAGCCCGGCTCGCCGCACCTTTCTACGACGAATACGAGCGCATGGCGCCCGAGTACGATCTGCAGCTCGCCAAGCAGAATCGCATCGGTCAGCGTGCCAACGATTTCCGCTATACGGTAGCTTCCGGCAGGTCGGCTACGCTCTACGGGCTCAAGGCCGATTTCGTGCTGCTTTTCATCAACAATCCCGGGTGTCCCATGTGCCGCGAAATCCGCGATGGCATCTGCGCTTCGCCCATGCTTTCCGATCTGATCGCCCGGGGCGCGCTGAAAGTCCTGGCGCTCTATCCCGACGAGGACCTCGGCGAATGGCATGCCTACCGCAAGAACATGCCCGCGTCGTGGATCAACGCCTACGACAAGGGCAGCGTCATCCGCGAGACGTCGTCCTACGACCTTTCGGCCATTCCGGCGCTCTACCTCCTCGACCGCGACAAACGCGTGCTGGTCAAGGATGCGACCGAAGTCTGGCGTATCGAGGAAGCCGTTCTGGAGCGCTTGCAGCCTGCGGCCGCACTATAGGCCAGGCTTATGGCGGCATAAAAAAAGAATATCGTTTTTTTATCGTTTATTCGCCCTCTTTCGCTATTTTTGTACCGTAAACAGAAACCTTAAACACTCAAACATTCTACGATTATGGCAAAGAAATGGCGTTGTACCGTCTGCGGTTACATTCACGAGGGTCCCGAGGCACCCGATCAGTGCCCCATGTGCAAGGTGGGCAAAGACAAGTTCGTCGAAGTCCAGGAGCAGGAGGGCGACCTCGATTTCGTGACTGTGCACAAGATCGGTGACGGCAAGGGTGCCAGCCCCGAGTTGTGGGAGGGCCTGCAGAACCACTTCATCGGCGAGTGCACCGAGGTGGGCATGTACCTGGCCATGAGCCGTCAGGCCGACCGCGAGGGTTATCCCGAGATCGCCGAGGCCTACAAGCGCTACGCATGGGAGGAGGCCGAGCACGCTTCGAAGTTCGCCGAGCTGATCGGCGAGGTCGTATGGGACACGAAGACCAACCTTTTCAAGCGCATGAACGCCGAGTGCGGCGCCTGCGAGGACAAGATGCGTCTGGCCCGTCTGGCCAAGGAGCAGAACCTCGACGCCGTGCACGATACGGTGCACGAAATGGCCAAGGACGAGGCCCGTCACGGCAAAGGCTTCGAGGGTCTCTATAAACGGTATTTCAAGTAATCTTTGCTTCATGCCGACAAACGGGGTTGCGTATCCGATACGCAACCCTTTTTGTTTTTCTACCGTTGTTGCCGTACTGACCGGTTCGCCGGGTTTCGAAGATTAGCGCTCTGGCTGGATTTATAGCTTCCCGTTGCTGCGGCCTGCCCGGTCTGCATCGGTCTGCAAGCGCATGATAAAGCCCCGACTCGTGAAAGCCGGGGCTTCGTCATGTTGGAAATGCTTGCAGCCTTGCGTGCAAGCCATCGTTCGGCTGCCGTGAGCTGCGCTTTTCCGTTCTAATCGACAGGCCACAACTCGTTCCGCAGCCGGACCAGGAAATCAAGTTTGTCCTTCACCCAGTCGTAGCCTTGTTTGAAGAGCCGGGCCACGTCGTAGACCGTCTCGGCCTGCTCCCGGATCTGTTCTACCGTTCCCTTGATCGTAAAAAAGTAGATGGCCGCGGCGGCGAGTATGAAGAGCCCGGCCACGATGAGTGCCGACCAGGTGAACGATCCCAGCAGCTCGGAGAGTCCGAGTACCAGTGCCGCAACCAGCAGCACGATGGCGATCACGACCGACATGCAGAAGCCGAGCAGCGCAACGAAGAAGTGCCCGGCCGGTGCGGGTTTGTTGTTCGAGGCCATGCGATGCGACGATGGATGGGGCGGTTACTGTTGGTCGCAGTGGCAGCGGGCCTCCTCGATCTTGTCGTGTACCTTGTCGACCTGCGACTTCATCTTGTCGATCTCGTCGTTGATGAAATCCTTGATCTGCTTGCGCGTTTCAGGACCCGACTGCGGGGTGAAAAGCATGGTGAGGGCTGAGCCGACGATCAGTCCGCCCAGCAACGAAGCGAGGATGATACCTGTGTTTTTCATGGCTGTGAAATTTTAAAGATTCATTGTCCCGGTTTTGCAAAGTCCGGGCCAAAAAGGCTATCTTTGCGTCATGATCGGCGATTCGTTTTCGACCGTCGCCTTTACGGGCCATCGCACCTACTGCGGCCAGGCCGACGATACCTTGCGTCGGGCGGTCGGGGCGGCTTACGCTCGTGGCTGCCGTACGTTCCTCAGCGGCATGGCCGTAGGGTTCGACCTCGCCGCTGCCGAAGCCGTGCTGGAGTGCCGTGCAGTGTGTCCCGGATTGCGGTTGGTCGCCGTCATTCCGTTCAAGGGGCAGGCGGTGCGTTTTTCGGCCGGGGATCGGGCGCGCTTCGAGCGGGTTGCGGCTGCGGCGGACGAAACCATCGTCTTGTCGGCCGGTTATCATCGCGGCGTCTATACGGTGCGCAACGATTTCTTGGTCGGCCATGCCGCCCGGTTGATCGCTTGGTTCGACGGCTCTCCCGGCGGCACGTCGTATACCGTCCGCCGTGCTTTGCGCCTTGGCCGTACGGTCGATAACCTTTGTCCGGCAGGGCCCGCATTTCCTCCTCCGGCACCCGTGCTGTTCTGAGACCCATTTTTCTGTTCGGGGGTGTTGCGCTTTCGTAAGTCGGTGCTTCGTTCGCACATGGACTCGGTTACATGATGTTTCGCACTGTTTTCCGCTTGCTTTGTTGCGTGTCTTATTCGGATGGGCGGATCTTGCCATTGCTTCGCATTTTCATTCTCGG
This sequence comes from Bacteroidales bacterium, assembly GCA_910575495.1. Lineage (GTDB taxonomy): Bacteria > Bacteroidota > Bacteroidia > Bacteroidales > Rikenellaceae > Alistipes. The sequence continues at coordinate 36,238 of CAJTFS010000002.1, forward strand.
GGCGGCTGCGGGGGCGCGCTTTCAGCGCGAGCCGCCCCGAAGGAAAGTTTTGCACACAGAACCTTTCACTTTTCACCTCTCACCTTTACCTTTGAAAAGGCAACTTCACACCCGGAGTGACAGGGGTTAGGGCTCTTGTCAGTGTGGTTTGTAGATTCAGCAGTCCGCTGGCGGCGTAATGACGCAGGAGGTTAAGGGATTGTTTGTTTTTGGGGCGGGTTTTGGCGTTCTGCGTTTTTGTAATTCGCAGGCAATTATCGGTTTTGATAGCGGTGGCGCAAAAGTTTTCGTGCCGAAGCCAGCGGGGCGAGTTTTGCGAGCCTCCGCAGGGCGGGGCTTCGGCTCGCACGGCTGAAGCCGGTGTTTATCTCTGCAAGTTGCGGCTGTCTCGAACATCTTTTCCTTCACCTTTCCGCGTTGCCGCCAGTTGCATATTCCAGTCTGCCGCGGAGCTGGAAAACAATTCAGAATGCACAATTCACAATTCACAATTAAGATAGTAGTTTGTCATTCTGAGGAGCAGAGCGACGAAGAATCTGTATGCTGACGATACAGATGTTTGACTGCACTTCGTTTGTCTCTCTCCTCCTTGCTCGGCATAGTCCGCAAGCGGTCTCTGCGCTCGCTGCGTTCGTCGATCCGCTTCGCTCAACATGACAATTATGGCAGGCATGTCCCGCAGGCTCTTTCTGATACGGAAGACCTTGCGCCCGGGGCCGGCTCGCGCTGAAAGCGCGACCCCCGCAGCCGGCCCGGGCGAGCACTTGAATGAGTTCCCGAAAGGAAATGATTCAATGCAAAGACAGCATTGTCATTCTGAGGAGATCGGAAGATCGACGAAGAATCTGTATAAAAGTATACGTAGACAGATTCTTGACTGCACTTCGTTTGTCTTTCTCCTCCTTGCTCGGCAGAGTCCGCAAGCGGTTTCTGCGTTCGCTGCGTTCGTCGATCCACTTCGTTCAGAATGACAAAGGGCTTGGATTCGGACGCAGCCTGCGGGGCACGCCCGGCGACAGCCGGATGTTTGCGGGCCTGCGCCGGCCAAGGCTGCGGCCCGCACTGAAGAACCGCACAACGCAACGACATTCGTACAGAAACCATTGTTCCGCATCCTCCGCCGCATTCCCTATAGCGATTGCTCTTAGTACCTGCTACGGGCTACCGCGATGGTAAGACGGGAGCCTTGGGCGGCTTAGGAGTGGAGGGTAGTGTCTGGTCGTCTTCCACGTCTCGTGCCGGCGACTTCAATGCCATGCGTTTCCACTTCAAGGACGGTGAGGTGCGGCCATGGGAGTCCCTCCGCCGGGCGGTAGGCTTCTCCGTGCGCTGCGTCCAGCATCTGCTGCGGAGTTGCTTTTTTGTTCATGCCGGCTTCCGGGATGGATTTTTATAACGCCCTGTCGGTTGCGGTTTGTAGCTGCGTGGAGGAGGCGGAACGAAAAATCCCGGTTTCCAGCAACGCGGAAACCGGGATCGGGTGTGAAACCGGGCGTTTATTCCCAGTTGAGAATCTTGCGGAAATCGAACTCCTCCGGGTTGGCCACATACTTCTTGGCCGCTTCGTAGTCGGCCGGCGTGATGGCATTGAGGATGTTTTCGATTACAGACTTGAACTTGTCCGACGTGATGTCGACCAGACGGGGCGGAATCTTGCCCGTCGCGGGGTCCTGCAGATCCTTGAGGTAGAGGGGCGAGATGTTGCCTTCCGAGTCGACGTAGACCATGCAGCCCGTCTTGCCCTCGGAAAAGAGCTTGTGCACGCCGATACCCAGTTCCGAGCAGTAGGTCAGGTCGTAGGCGATCGGCGTCTGGCAGCGGATTTCGTAGCCCAGTTCCACGGGACGGCTCTTGACCTTGATGCCCAGTTCCTTCAGACGCTTCTCGATCATCTCGTTGAAGATGTGCGCCTTCGACACCTTGCCCAGCTCGGGGTGTCCGTGGTCGTCGTAGGTGAAGTGGATGCCGCTCTTGCGGATCTCTTCGTCGCTCAGTGCGTGGAACACGCCTTCCGAAATGACGGCGGCACCGTAGTCCATGCCCATGATCTTGCGCTTGATGATCGACGAGATGACCATGTTGACGATCTTCTCGACCGTGATCTCCGTCTTGTCGAACATCTCGGGGATAACGATCATCGGGTAGTGGCATGCTTCGCCGATGCCGAACGCGAGGTGACCGGCGCTGCGGCCCATGGCTGCCAGCACGAACCAGTTGCCGCTCGTGCGGGCGTCGACGTAGACGGCACGGCCGATGACGGCGCCTTTGTCCTTGGCCGATTCGTACCCGAACGTCGGCGTGCCCTTCGGCAGGGGCAGGTCGTTGTCGATGGTCTTCGGTACGTGGATGTTGGCGATGGGATATTGCTTGCTCTCCAGGAACTTGGCGATGCGGTTGGCCGTCGAGGCCGTGTCGTCGCCGCCCACCGTGACGAGCAGTTTGACGTTGTTTTCGGTGAAGAACCGGAGGTTGAAGTTGTTTTCGAAATCCGAATCCTTCGGTTTGAAGCGGCTCATCTGCAGGAACGAACCGCCCTGGTTGAAGATGCCGTCGGCCATGGGGTAGTCGATGTCCACGGTGCGGGGATCGGGGATGAAGAGACCCGTATAGCCTTCGTGCAGGCCGATTACGCGGTAGCCATGGTGCAGGAAGGTCTTGGCCACGCTGCCTACTACGGTGTTCATGCCGGGAGCAGGGCCGCCGCCGGTCAGAATAGCAATAGCTTCTTTCATGATCGTATTGGGATATTGAGGTTTGTTTTTCGAAGGCCAAAAATACGTTTTTTTTTTCATTCCGGCAAGAAAAATGCAGCTCGTGCAGGGGTTGAAGACGGATTCCGGTTTGCCGGAGTTGCGATGCAGGGAGCGGCGGAGCGTTGCGCTGCGCAAAAAAGAAAGAGAGACCTCCGCTGGGGAGACCTCTCCGATGGGTAAGCGTGTTACTTTATCGTTTACTCAACGACCGTCACGTTTACGGCCTGTTCGCCTTTGGCGCCGTTGCCGACTTCGAATTCGACCTGCTGGCCCTCGTTGAGCGACTTGAAACCATCCGACATGATGCCCGAGAAATGAACGAAAATCTCCTTGCCGTTCTCTCCCGTAATGAATCCGTAGCCTTTTTTGCTATCGAACCATTTGACCTGACCTTTCATAAAAAAGTGTTTAAATGTTAATTGTGTTCGGCAAAGTAACATAAAAAACGTTGGTTTTCAAAACTTATCGGGCTGTTTTTTCGCTTTTGCGGGATTTTTTTGTATCCGGCTGTGCCGAAAATACTCCGTCACAGCATAATCGAACCTCCGGTTTGCTTCTGCGCCCGACTTTTCGTATCTCTGACTTCGTCTTAGATACTCCCGCCTTAACAAAATCCAAACTATGTTTGGTTTTGTATTCGGCTTATTCGTACTTTGGCTTCGCCCAAGATACTTCCGCTCGGCAAAATGCAAGCGAGCTTGCTTTTGCCCTCGCTTATTCGTATCTTTGACTCTGTCTTAGATACTTTCGCCTCGGGAATGCTCAAATAAATTTGGCATTCCGCTCGGCTTATTCGTATCTTTGTACGCATATTCGTTTCCATTCAAGGTGGTATGAACAGAAAAATCAAATTCGCACTGGCGGCCCTGCTGGGTTTCTCGGCCGCCTGTTCGTCGGTGAGGCACTCTTCGGCCGGAAAGGACCGGACGCAGGAGCGCGTCGGAGCCGAAGCGCAGCCCGATTCGTTGGAGCGCCGCATCATGGTGATGTACGGCGTGCCTTCTCCGGAGCGGCGGCAGCCCGTCGCATCCGAGGGCGTGCCTATGTCCGGCCCCGCCGCCGATTCGTCCGATACCCCGACGGAGACCGCTCCCAACGCTGAATAGCCATGGCGGGGCGCAGGTTGGGGCTCCGCAAGCGGCTGGCGCTCGACATCTTTTCCGATCTCTATCGGACTACGGTCGCCGAGCACCGGCTCGATACGCTCTTCTGGGAGTGTACGTTGCGGTGCAACTTGTCGTGCCGGCATTGCGGCAGCGACTGCCGCGTCGATCCGGGTGTTCCGGACATGCCGCTCGAAGATTTTCTCCGCGTGCTCGACGAGGAGGTCACGCCCCATGTCGATCCGGCGTCGGTCCTTGTCATCTTTTCGGGCGGCGAGGTACTCGTGCGCGAGGACCTGGAGCTTGCCGGGCGCGAGGTTTCCCGACGCGGTTATCCGTGGGGCATGGTCACCAACGGCTTCGCCTTGACCGAGCGCCGGCTGCGGGGACTCGTCGACGCCGGGCTGCGCAGCGTTTCGGTAAGTCTCGACGGCTTCGAGCGCGAGCACAACCATATCCGTTGCAATCCGTTGAGCTACGGTCGTGCGCTCGATGCCCTGCGCTTGATCGTCCGCGAGCCGGGGCTGGCTTACGACGTGGTCACCTGCGTCACGGGAGCTTCAGTGCCTCTCCTGCCCGAGTTCCGCGATATGCTGATTGCCGAGGGGGTGCGTTCGTGGCGCCTGTTTTCGATCTTTCCCGTGGGCCGGGCCAAGGAGGACCCGACCTTGCGCATGACCGACGCGCAGTTCCGCCAAATGCTGGAGTTCATCCGCACGACCCGGGAGGAGGGGCGCATCGATGCAAGTTATGCGTGCGAGGGGTTTCTGGGCGGTTACGAAGCCGAGGTCCGCGACCAGTTCTACCAGTGTGCGGCCGGGGTGTCGGTCGCTTCCATCCGGGTCGACGGTTCCATTTCGGGGTGTACTTCCGTGCGGGCCGATTTCCACCAGGGCAATATCTACCGCGACCGTTTCTGGGAGGTCTGGCAGAACCGCTTCGAACCGTTCCGCAACCGCGAATGGGCCCGCCGCGGGGAGTGCGCCGATTGCAGGATGTTCCGCTACTGCCTCGGCGGCGGCATGCACCTGCACGACGACAACGGCGATCTGCTCTATTGCCATTACAAGCGTTTGTAGTCGGGTTATCCGATAATTTTTCGGGAATAATTTTGCGATTTCGGTTTTTCGGTGTATCTTTGTGCGCTCTTACAAGGATAGGAGCCTTTGTTCGGGGTGTAGCGCAGTCCGGTTAGCGCGCCAGCTTCGGGAGTTGGAGGTCGCTGGTTCGAATCCAGTCTCCCCGACAAGTAAACGGCAGAACTTTCAAGGTTCTGTCGTTTTTTGTTTGGAAACCTATCCGCATTTGTCGGGAGCCTTTCGTGAAGGAGTCTCCGGCGGTATCGTCGATAAATAATCGGCGCTTCACTTCTGCCAGCCATCACCGACAAGAGTACAAGACAAGCCGTATAAGATAAGCATATTGGGCGATCCAATAATAGAAACAGCCAACGGTCTGGCGGTGAAATTCTTGCAAGAAAGCGAATGTCGTGTCGCTGGTGTATCTATCTGAAATGCACAATGATATGTTGGCGTTGTGTCTTTGAATAAGCGTATTTTGGTCCATATTTACCCCGTCCGGTCGCCGGCGCTTTCTTGCGCATGATAATTCTTGTTCTTTTGCCGAATATTTTTCGCCCGTTTTCTTGATTGCTCGCTTGGATTTTTCTATTTTTGCGGCCGTAATCACCTATCCAGCAGGGAGATGACCGCCTCTCGCGATGAGAGGATAGCTTTGATTATTAAAGTAATAGGGATCATGAAACGTTTATTCTTGTTGTTGGCGCTTGCCGTAACAGGAGTTTCACAGGAACTTTGGGCGCAGAAGGCGGCAATGAAGACCAACTTGCTTTCCGACGCTTTCTTGAATGTCAATTTCGGGGTGGAGATAGGTCTCGCTCCCAAATGGACACTTGATCTTAGGGGCGATGTCAATGCCTGGGCGCTGTCGGACGACAGGCGGTGGAAGCATTGGGCGACGCAGCCCGAAGCCCGATACTGGTTCTGCGACCGTTTTTCCGGACATTTCATCGGCGTGCACACGCATGGAGGACAGTATAACATCGGAGGATTCGACGGTCGGATCAGCTTCCTGGGCACCGATGCGCGCAAACTGAAGGACGTCCGCTACCAGGGCTGGTTCATCGGTGCGGGAGCAGCCTACGGCTACGGATGGATCCTGGGCCGCTACTGGAACCTGGAAATGGAGATCGGTTTCGGTTATTCCTACACCCGCTACGACATGTTCCGGTGTCCCGGATGCGGCAAGAAGGTCGAAACGAACAAACCGCATCACTACGTGGGCTTCACCAAAGCGGCCGTCAATCTGGTTTACGTGTTTTAAAGTGCGAAGGTGATGAAAAGGACGCTATTCTTGCTGGCGATTCTGCTGGGACTGAGAACCATGCCGGAAGCGGCGGCGCAGGAGGTGAAGAACATAGCTCCCGGTGTTTCGGTCAGCCATTTCCGCATGAGCCGGCACGGAAAATATCTCGCCGTGGAGATGCAGGTGGACCTGACGCAGCTCGTTGTCTCCTCCAACCGGGCCGTTCTGCTCACGCCCCGTCTGATCAAGGGGCCCGATTCGATCGACTTGCCGTCGATCGGCGTATACGGTCGCAGGCGGTATTACTATTATTTGAGAAACGGTATGGGGAGCGATGCCCCCGCAAAAAACGAAACCGTCTACAAGGCTTCGAAAAAGCCAGACAATACAGATTATCACAGCCTTATCAACTACCAGGAGTGGATGGACGGGGCCACGCTCAAGTTCCTGCGCAGCGACCGGGGCTGCTGCCGGGATGTGCTGCTGAAGTTCGAAGGCCGGCTCGGGCGCTACACCGAAGATTTCTTCCCGCAGCTGGTGTTCGTGCGCCCCGAAGCCGAAGTCACGAAAACCCGTTCGCTGTCGGGCGCGGCCTACATCGATTTTCCGGTAGACCAGACCGTGATTTATTCGGGTTATCGCCGCAATACGGAGGAGCTCGGCAAGATCAGAGCCACCATCGATTCCGTGCGGTTCGACAAGGACATTTCCATCGTGTCGGTGTGGCTCAAGGGGTATGCTTCGCCCGAAAGCCCCTATTGGCACAACCGCGACCTGGCGATCGGGCGCACCCAGGCGCTCAAAAGGTACATACGGGGGTTGTATCATTTTGCCGACAACATCATTAACACCGAATACGAGCCGGAGGACTGGGACGGCTTGCGCCGTTATGTGGAGCAGTCCGAAATCGGCCGTCGCAAGGAAATCCTCAGGATAATAGACAGCCGGATGGACCCCGACGTCAAGGAGAGGAAAATCATGCAGACCTATCCCAAGGAATACCGTCATTTGAAGTTACATTGCTATCCCGCGCTGCGCCGTACGGAATATCGTGTCGACTACTATGTGCGCAGCTACAGCGACGTGGAAGTTATCAAACGGATCTTTGCGGAACAGCCGCAGAAGTTGAGCCTTGAGGAGCTCTACCTCGTGGCGAGCGAGTGCGAGCCCGGCACCAAGGAGTTTACCGAGGTGTTCGAGACGGCGGTGCGCCTGTTTCCCCATGACCGGATCGCCAATCTGAACGCCGCGAATGCCGCCATGCGTGTCGGCGATCTGGCCGCCGCACGCGAGTATCTCGACAAGGCGGGCGCTTCGGCCGAAGCGACCTATGCCCGCGGCGCGCTCGCCATACGCGAGGAAGATTACGAGACGGCGGTGACCTGTCTGAGGAAAGCCGAGCGGATGGGACTCGAAGAAGCCGCCCTGACGCTCGAGGAGCTGTCGATGAGAGGAATGTGCGAATAGTCGAACGGATTTTTTTCATGAACAGGAAGGCAATGAAATCATCGGGTTTGTTTTGGAGTTTGTTCGGAATGGCGGCCTTCTGCGCTTGTTCCGAGACCGGGATGCCGGATGCGAACGGCTCCGGAAGCATGGAGAGCGGCCGTTTTCTGGCTGTCGAGGTTGCGAATCCGGCGTCGACAAGAGCTTCGGACAATGATTACGAACCCGGCTCGGACAACGAGAGCAAGGTTCATTCGTTGCGGTTCTATTTCTTCAACAAGGCCGGAGAGGCAGTCTCCGTAAGCGCCAACGGCAGTACGAACTACGTGGATTGCCCGCAGATCGAACCGGAAGCCGGCGGAGATGGGGCCAACGTGGAGAAGAAGTTGCAGGCGGTCATTCTCGTCAATACGCAGAACGGCGGTACGGCCAATGTCAACAGCATGGTCGCCGTGGCCAATTACGAAATCGCGAATCTCGGCGGCATCTCCTTGTCCCTTGCGGAGCTCGGCCGGAAGATCGGCGACTACGGTTTGCCGCGGAAAGACGACGGGACGACCCCGCGCTTTCTGATGACGAGTTCTTCGTATGCGGGTGCCACCGGGCCCGTCGTCGCGACTGAAATAAAGGCGGCCAATCTGTGCGAGACGGAGGAGAAGGCCAAGGAGAATCCCGTGGTCGTCTATGTCGAACGCGTCGTCGCAAAAACAAGATTGCGGACCGCCTGGACCGGGGGCACCGCCACCCAGGAAGGGGTGACGTACAATGGCAAAACCTACACGGCTACAGCGCTGAAGGACATCGATGGCAAGGATATTCGGTTCGGCGGGAAGCAGCTATACGCGATCTTCACCGCCTGGGATGTCACCGGCACGATCGACAAATCGCATCTTTTCAAGAAGGTGAACACCACGTCCGCCTGGAACCTGGGCTGGATATGGAACAATGCTGCCTTTTCCCGTTCCTATTGGGCGATGAATCCCGACAAGACGACGCTCGGATACATCAGGTATAACGACATCGGGCGCGAGGTCGGGACGGCCGATTTTGCATATTGCCTGGAGAATGCGGCGGACAATTTCAACGACGGCACGAAAAGCGGTTACGACCCCGCCACGCAGACCGGCAACCGCACCCAGGCGATCATTGCGGCCGTTCTGGCGACCGTCGACGGCAGCGATCGGGCAACTCCCGTCAGCCTGGCCAGATGGGCCGGCGGCGACTATACGGAGGAGGGCGCCAAGACCGCCATGCTGAATACCGTATCCACGCAGCTCTACGTGAAGGAGGGCGGCAGCTTCGTTTCGATCAAGCCGGCGCACGTGCGATTCGTAACGGCCACGGCTGCAGGCATGGCCGACGACAAGTCGGAAGAGAGCCCCAGATACATGAGCCATCTGCAGCTGACGGAGGCCGCCCGGAGCATCCAGTTCTATTCGGATGCTTCGGATGCTGCGACGCTGACGAGCGCCCAGGTGAACGACAGTCTCAAGGGCATACCCGGAGCCAAGGTCTGGAAGACGGGCTTGACTTATTATTATACCGACCTCAGGCATTTGGGTCCGGAGGCGTCCAAGGGGCTTTACGGCGTGGTGCGCAATCATATCTACGACGTGAAGATCAATACCATCGCCGGTTTGGGCACCCCGGTCTATGATCCCGACGAGGTGATCGTTCCGCAGAAGCCGGGCAAGGATGAAACCTATGTCGCCGCTAAGATCAACATCCTTGCCTGGAGGGTGGTCGGCAACGACACCGATCTGGCATGGTGACTTCCGCTTGGAAGGATGTGCTTGGCGTATCGGGGACCGAAGTCGAGGTTCCGGAACCCGGGCCCCGGGACGTCGCAGGCCGCACATCCGTTTTTCGTTTTGACAGAACCCGCAGGCTGAGTATAAGATGAAGAGATTGTATAGTATCAAACGGCTTTTGATCGCGTTGCTGGCGTTCGGTCCGTTCGCTTCATGCAGCAGCTTCGTGTACGAGGACGAATCGGACTGCACGGTCTACTATCGTCTGAAGTTCCGCTATGATATGAATCTGAAGTTCGCCGATGCCTTCGCGCACGAGGTGAAGTCGGTGAGGCTCTATGCGTTCAATACCGACAACGAACTGGTGTGGCAGGCATCCGAACAGGGCGAAGCGCTTGCGTCCGGGGACTATGTCATGACATTGTCCCTCGACCCCGGCAGGTATCGGTTGGTGGCGTGGTGCGGTTTGGGCGACGAGGAGTCTTTCGGCTTGCCGGACGCGGCGCCCGCATGCGGCCCCGCAGACCTGCACTGCCGGATGAACTGCGTCGCGGCGACCTCCGCGGCGGACTCGGGCGAGGGACAGACCCCCGCCTGCTCCGACAAGGATTTGCAGCCGTTGTTTCACGGCATGATGGACGTGGAGCTGCCGGTCGACCATGATGGGGGAGAATATCTTTACGAAATGCCGCTCACCAAAAACACCAACGTCTTCCGCGTGGTGTTGCAGCATCTTTCCGGCGAAGACATCGACCCCGCCAATTTCGAGTTCACCATCGAGGACGACAACGGCTGGCTCGCCTACGACAATGCCATGTTGCGCGAGGAGCCCGTCGTCTATCGGCCTTGGGCGGTCTATTCCGGCGAAGCGGGCGTCGATACGGGGCGTGCCATCACCTCCGTCAAGGTGGCCGTGGCGGAACTGACCGTCAACCGGCTCTTCATGAGGGACTGGACGAAGCACCGGCGCCCCATGCTGACCATACGGGTCGCCGGCGGCGGCAAGCTGGTCGCTTCGTTGCCGATCATCGACTATGCCTTGCTCGTAAAGGGCGCGCACCACGGGCAGATGGACGATCAGGAGTATCTCGACCGTGCCGACGAGTACAACATGACTTTTTTTCTCGATCGGAGCAACAGCTGGATAAGCACCGTGATCCAGGTCCACTCGTGGCGGGTGGTGGTTAACAATTCGAATCTGGATTGACCCGACGGCTTTTTCGGGGGAGGGTAGAATGAAATCTATGTCGCGACATACTACATGGTTGGTCCCGGTGTTCGGGTTCGTCTCGATGCTGGCGGCATGCAGCCGTGGAACCGGCGCTGCGGACGGGCCGTCCGGGAGCGGCGCAACGGTCACGCTCGTGCTGAATACGGAAGTTCTCGGCTCTGCGCGTTCCGGTGCGGCGGGCGGTTTGCCGGACAAGGAGAAAATGAAGACCCTGCGCATCGTCGTGCTGCATCCCGACGGCACGGTGGAGCATAACCGGTTTCTGGATTTCGGCGAGGTCATGCAGACCGAATGCACGCAGCTCGTCGAAGTGAAGCGGAACGAGGTGAAATCCGTCTATCTGATAGCCAACGAGGGCAGCGTGCCCGGTCTGGACCGTATGGAGCTGGACGATTTCGTGCAAGGCGCCGCCGGTTTCAAGGACAAGGCGGACAACCTCTCCTTTGTGCCCGATTACACGGACCGCTCCATCCCGATGAGTTCCGTGTACGAGGTCGCGATCGGTGATAAGTCGAAGGAGTGCCGACTCTGCTTGGTGCGTACCGCCACGAAATTCACGTTTCGTTTCAAGAACATGCGCAGCGGAGCCGTTGCGGTCAACAGCATCGCGGTTTCGGAGATAGCCCGAAGCACCTTTCTGATGCCCCGCAAGAAGAACCCGATGATGACATTCGAGGAAGCCGACGGCAGCCGGAGCGAACTTTTCTGGATCGACTGGCTGAAAAGGGTGGCGGAGGAGTCGCTGGAGACTCCGGATGACAAGGAACTGGCCGACAAAAGAGGGTGGATCACCGATTACGACATTCCCGCCGGCGTTGTATCCGACTCCGTCGTCGTGGCGGCCCCGGCGGATTTCCGGGTGGCCGGGCTCGTGTACGACATGGGCGTGCCGAAACCCGGCGAGGCGGTTTATCCGGTTTTCTATCTCCCGGAAAGCAAAAGCCTCAAAGAGCCCGGTACGGGCGCCTACGGCGAACAGGCCTACACCATGGCGTTCGAGCTGACGGACGACAACAATGCGAAGCGGAAGTTCAGCCGGCCTTTCGACAATCTGAAAGCCCTTTTCCGCAATACGCATGTCGTGGTGGACGTCACCTTCCTGGAGAAGGGCGTGCAGGTGGATGTGATTCCTTACAGCGAAGTGATCCTCACTCCGGAATTCGGTTTGTAGACCCATAAACAAGCGTGGACAGATGAAACGTTTCCTATTATACGGCATTGTTTGTTCGATGGCCTTTGCCGCGGCAAGTTGCCGCCACGATCCCTTGACCGGCGAGTTCGCCGCCGGGGAAGGCCGGACCCGGGTGTTCGCCGCGTTGGATTTCATGCCCATGTCGGCCGGACTCGCGCAGACGAAGGCCGCCGGAGACGCCCTCAAGGATGTCGTCTCCATCCATGTGCTGCTGTATGATTATGAATCCGGCGAGCTGGTCAGCGGCCGGGCGATAACGGATTATGAGTCGGAGGATATGGATCGCGCCGACGCCGATGCGGAAAACGGGGCGAGCGCCGAGTCGAAAACGAAGCGCATCACTTTCGAGCTGCCGGAAAAAATCGACTACGGCCGGTATTATATGTATGCGGTGGCCAATATTCCCGACCTGCTCGAGAAACATGCCGACCGTATCAGGACCGTGGAGGGGCTCAAGAGCCTGCCGCTCACTTGGAATGCCGACGATATGAGCGCGAACGGCCAGATGATCGGTTATTTCACGAGGAGTTCCTCCGTACAGCCCGAGGACCGGCCGCTCGAATTGCATGAAAACACCCTCAATCTCCATGCGTGGCTGCGCCGTGCGGCGTCCAAGGTGACCGTCGCATACGACGGCAGCGGGTTGAAGGAGGGCGTTTTCATCTATCTACGGTCGGTGCAGATCAAGGATATGCCGCGGCAGTGCTATCTGGGAAAGGACAACAAGGTGGGGGAGGCCGGCTATGCGCTGGAAGTTCCCGCGAACGGTGCGGAGATGCCCGACGGCGAGATCATCCGTTATCATGATGGAGAGCATGCCGACGATTTCGATTGCGATGACGGCTGCAAGGGGCATTGCATCATGGTGGGCGCTCCCTATCTGGGCTCCCATGGCGAGACGGATGCCGCGTTGTTCTTTTACGAGAACATGCAGGGCACAGGAAAGGACAAACGGCAGGATGCCGACGGCGACGGCGTGCTGGATGCTCCGGGGCTGCCCGGCAGCCCCGACAAATATCCGGATTACAAGTTGAAGGACGACAAGCCCTACGGCACCTACATAGAAGTCAAGGGGCACTACATCTCCAACAATCCAGATAAGCTGGGCAACGGCCCCATCACCTATCGGTTCATGCTGGGGCAGGACGAGAAGAAGGATTACAACGCCAGACGCAACTGCCATTACAAACTGACGCTGAAATTCAAGAATTTCGCCAACGAGGCCGACTGGCACATCGAGTACGAGGAGCCCGAACCGGGCGTGATGACTCCCGAGCCTTACTATATCTCCTATCTCTACAATCACTCCATGATGTATCCCATCAAGGTGGCCACCGGAGGCAGGAAGATCGAATACATGAAGGCGGAGATTCTCGACAACCGCTGGGCGCCCCACAATGCCGATCCGGACGTTTATTACCATGCGATGGACCTGCCCGGGCAGAATCCGTGGAACGGTTTTCTGTCGTTGCATCAAACGACACAGACCGTGATCTCGGCAAGCACGAACGAGGAGTATTACAACCAGGCTCCCAAGCGCGGCGAGCGCGAGTACCGGAATTTCGAGGAGGGCGAATTCACGACGGAGGGTTCCGAGAGCACCGACAAATACCGCGTCGAGAAGCATCCGACCGAGCAGAGCACCTACAATGTGTACATACCCATGTACACGCGCGCCAAGCAGCTCATCAAGACCACGGGCTACACAGGGAACAATCCCTATGTGGCGCACCAGCGCAAGGCGCTGGTGAAGATTACCACCAAGCTGGAGGGATTGGAGCCTCCTTTCGAGAACATCGTGCACATCTATCAGGTGCGCCGTATCGTGAATCCCAAGGGGATCTACCGCAGCATCGATAACAACAAGTCGTTCCATGTGGTGCTGAAGCGGCTGCCCGAAGAAAACGCGGAGCTTTTCGAGACCTTCCAGTCCGACGGTCCGTGGAAAGCCTATGTTCTATGCAGCCACAACGGAGACGGAATTACGCTTTCGGGGCGTCCGGGGAAATCGGAACTGGTCAAGGGCGAAGACCCCCGGTACGGCGACGTCGTGCACGGCAAGACCGGCAGCGTGATCGATTTCAACGTGGATTTCAAGCCCGGTACGCCGGGGGCCAATCACTACGCCATTATCCGGGTGGAGTATCACAACTACACGTGCCAGCACCTGATCTTCGTAAGGCAGGGCAACGAACCGGACAATCTGCTCGACAACGGGGCGCTGTGGTATGCCGAAAACATGAGGACCCGCACCGAACGGACGCACAGCCCCCTGGAGGAGGGTTCGATGTTCAAATTCGGGAATTGGGACGATCCGATCGATGCGTTGAACAACAAGAATTCCAAGGATCCCTGGATCCATGTGGAACCGCAGGACTTCAAGCTGCATCCGGCGAACGGCTTTACCATTGCCGGGACGGATCGGACGGAGAAATGGGCCGACATCCCTTTCCTGGAGATGACCGAGACCTTTGCGGATCCCACTTCCGACATGCGGGTGGCCCAGGATGCCGATTACCGGCTTCTCTTCGAGGGCGAAGAGATAGAGCAGGGCTACGGCACCCTCTACGGCGACGACGCAGAGATGACCGCCGACCATATCGACGATGTATACGGCTACGACTACCTTCACAGCAGCGAGGGCCGCGGAATGAGAGGTTGTTTCGTCTATAACAAGGTAACGGGCAAGAACCTCTTTTTCCCGATAGGCGCTTCGGGCTACGGGCACAGAAGAAATGCCGAACAGGGCATATTGAGGTATTCCTCCAACCGCCAGAGTTACTATCCTGCACCCGGCGTCAACGACTGCCCGCTGTTTTACGACATCTTCAGGCGCCCGGGCGGGGTGTATTGGTGCCGTAACAAGGTAGGCGACAACCTGGGCTGGGACATCAATTATTTCACTTTCGATTTCCACAGCATCGGCTACGCCAACGTGGGAAGCGGTATGGACGCTTGTTTTGTGCGGTGTATCAAGAAATAGCTTCGGGACCGCATTGTCGAGATGACGGAATGTCGAATTTGCAGAATCGTTCGGAACAAGAGGATGCGCCAATCGGATAGCGACTCGCGCAGGGCCTTTGCTGGCACTGAAATGAAGCCCCGCAACTTTACAAGTGCGGGGCTTGTTGCAAACGGCGGTTATGCTTTATTTTGGGGGCGAATGCTGCCTGTTGTTCGTTGAGGATTGCGGAGTCTGTCGTAGATGAAGCGTCTTTCAACAGGAAACGGCAGAACCTTTCGGCTCTGCCGTTTCCTGTCGGGGAGACTGGATTCGAACCAGCGACCCCCTGCTCCCAAAGCAGGTGCGCTAACCGGACTGCGCTACACCCCGTCGCGTTCTTTGCATGCTTGAAAATTCCGGCTGCAAATACAATCTGCGCCTTTCTGGCGCGGGCACAAAGATACCGTTTTTTTTGTTTCCGGCAAACTTTTTTGGGCTCCACCCGGCAGGCCGCTTTCTTGAAACCGAGGGGCGATTCGGGTTCGGGCGCTGTAAAATGGCTATGTGGCTGCAAAGTCCGTCGGGTCGGCGATGTTCGATGCCCGGATGACATGTCGGGCGACGTGCCGGCCGTGCAAACAGAGGCGCCCGGCGTATAAATAAAGGACAGCGCCTGCATTGAGCCTGCGCTGTCCGTCCGATCCGCTCCGGCCCGGGTGGCGGCGCGTGTCGCGGGGAAGGTCCCTGAAAATTCGGTCGCCGTTACCGGCCGCGAGGAAGCGCCTGTCGGGGCGTTGCGGAAAATGGAATACGTTACCGCGAGGTGCCGGTCGCACCCGGTGCGGTCGCAGGATGGATGCCTGCACGAATTGTGCCGGAAAGTCGCGGCTGCGGAATTTTTCGCTCCCGCGTGAAGTGCGTTTCCGTCCGGAAGCGTGCTGTTCGGTCCGGGTCGGCTTTTCCGGGGCGGGCTGACGGCTTCTATTGCTGAGCCTGCTCCAACGGGGCGGTCTCCTGCGATGGCTGCGCCTTGCGCGGCTTCGGGAGCCGCCCGAAAACGACAGCGGGGTATTTTCGCGAACCCATCTATATACTTTGATGTACCGACGTCCTTGGCCGGCATGCTGAATCCGACCGCTGCAACTCGCGGCTATGGCCGCGTATTCAGGTTCTGCCCCACCTCCAAACCCCGCGTCAGGCAGGGGCTTCTGGCGGAAATTTACAGCATTGTTGATACAACAAGGTATATAATCGTGCTTTCTTTTTGTTCGGAACGTTTGGTTTTTCGGGTGAAAATGGGTAGGTTTGACCCGTCGAAATCGAGCATAACATGAAGAAGATCGTGGTTTTCAGCGGTGCGGGTGTGAGCGCCGACAGCGGCCTGGCGACTTTCCGCGATGCCGACGGCCTGTGGGCCGAATATCGGATCGAGGATGTCTGCACTCCCGAAGCGCTGGCCCGCAACCGGGCGTTGGTCGTCGGATTCTACAACAAGCGCCGCCGCGAAATGCTCGCTGCGGAGCCCAATGCGGGCCATCGGGCTATCGCCGGGCTGGAACGCTGTTTCGATGTTGAGGTGGTGACGCAGAACGTCGACAATCTCCACGAGCGGGCCGGCTCGTCGCGCGTACTGCACCTTCACGGTGAACTTACGTGCCTGCGCTCGGAGCGCGATCCGGAGTCGGTCGTGCCCTTGGAGGGGTGGGAGCAGCCGCTCGATGCCCGCGCGGACGACGGGGCGCTGCTGCGTCCGCACATCGTCTTCTTCGGCGAGGCGGTGCCGATGTTCGACCGTGCGTCGCGCGTGGCCGCCGGAGCCGACATCATGGTGGTGGTCGGCACGTCGCTGGCGGTCTATCCGGCGGCTTCGCTGGTGCGCTTCGTGCGGCCCGACATTCCGATTTTCGTGGTCGATCCGGGTACGCCCGATACTTCGTGGATCCGCAATCCGCTGACCTTCGTCCGCAAGCGGGCTGCCGAGGGCATGCCCGAACTGGCCGATCTGTTGTTGAAAGAATTTGTTTAGGATATGACGTTTTTTACCTTTATCGAGATTCTGGGTACGCTGGCTTTCGCCATCAGCGGCATCCGCCTGGCTTCGGCCAAGCGCTTCGACTGGTTCGGAGCCTACGTGGTGGGCTTCACCACGGCCATCGGCGGCGGTACGGTGCGCGACCTGATGCTGTCGCTCACGCCTTTCTGGATGTTGGACCCGACCTATCTGGTGGTCACGGCCGTAGCGCTGCTCTCCGTCATCGCGTTCGGCCGGTACGTGATCCGGTTCAACAACACGTTCTTCATCTTCGATGCCATCGGACTCGGTCTTTTCACGGTCGTGGGCATCGAGAAGACTTTGTCGGCGGGTTTCCCGCTGTGGGTGGGCGTCATCATGGGTACGATCACGGGTGCTGCCGGCGGTGTGTTGCGCGACATACTGATCAACGAGGAGCCGCTGATCTTCCGCAAGGAGATTTATGCGTTGGCCTGCGTCTTCGGAGGCCTGGTTTTCTGGTTGTGCCAGTTGATTGGTCTGGGCGTCGGTGCTACGGAGGTCGCCACCGCATCGAGCGTCATCCTCGCGCGCATCGTGGCCGTGCACTACGGTCTGAAACTGCCGATTCTGAAGTAGCCGGCCGGCTGTACAGATTCTTCAAGACAACGATTCGTCCCATGAGAAGCATTGCTTTTCATGGGACGAATCATTTTGTTGGCACTTAGTCTTTTGTGCCTTCCGAATGGAAGTAAAGGTGCAGCAGCTCCTTGGCGGCGATGAACGAAGAGATGCGGTCGCTCAGCACGCGTGCTTCGAAGTCGCCGATCCGTGCTTCGACTTCGGGGTTGCGGTAGAACGAGTTGCGCAGCGCTTCGTCGATCGATTCGTACATCCAGTATTTGTTCTGAGCATTGCGGTGCTGCTTGAAATAACCGTTCTTAACGATGTGGTCCAGAAACTCTTCCACTCCTTCCCACACCTCGGTCAGACCGCTTCGCTCTACGGACGAACACGTGTAGACCTTGGGGCGCCGGCCCGATTCGGGTATGGGGAAGAGCCGCAGGGCGCTCTGGAACTGCGTGCGGGCCAGTTCGGCCTTGTGTACGTTCTCGCCGTCGGCTTTGGTGATGACCATCAGGTCGGCCATCTCCATGATGCCCCGCTTGATGCCCTGCAGCTCGTCGCCGGCGCCCGAAATCTGCAGCAGCATGAAGAGGTCGACCATCGAGTGGACGGCCGTTTCGGACTGTCCGACTCCGACGGTTTCGATGAAGACGACGTCGAATCCGGCGGCTTCGCACAGCACGATGGTCTCGCGCGTCTTGCGCGCCACGCCGCCCAGCGAGCCGGCCGACGGCGAAGGGCGGATGAAGACGTCGGGATTGTGGCAGATGCTCTCCATGCGGGTCTTGTCGCCGAGAATCGAACCGCCGCTCCGCTCCGACGAGGGGTCGATGGCCAGCACGGCGAGCCGGTGGCCCAGCGAGACCACCGTATTGCCTATGGCTTCGATGAAGGTGGATTTGCCGGCTCCCGGTACGCCCGTTATGCCGATGCGCACGGATTTGCCGGCATGGGGCAGGCACCGCTCGATGATCTCCTGCGCCTGGGCGTAGTGGTCGGGGTTGCTCGACTCGATGAGCGTGATGGCCTGCGAGAGGGTGGTGATGTTGCCGGCGAGGATTCCTTCGACATATTCTTCGGTGGTGAGGCTGCGTTTCCTGCGTCGGGTGAAATAGGGATTGACGATGGGTTGTTCGTCGACGCCCTGCGCCACGTTGAGCGCCGTGTCGCGGTGGGCGGCGGCGTACTCCTTTTCGTAGTGGTCGATCTTGGTGGATGACATCGCGAAAGTTATTTGGATCGGTCGATGATTGCGGGGGTGAGTTGCTGGGCGTTGCCCATCCACAGCGCGCGGTTGCGGGCGCCGAGCAGTACGCCGAACGGCACGTAGGTGACGCCGTAGGCGGCGAAGTTGCGGCCCGTGGGGTCGAATCCCACGCCGAGGCGTTCGGAGACGAAGGGCGCGAGCAGGCGGGCGACCTTCTCCTGGGGCTCGTGCACGAGCACGACGATCCGCAGCCGGTCGCCGCATTGCGCCGAGAGCTTTTGCAGCCGTTCGACGGACGCCAGCGACGATTGGTTGGACGAATGGAAGAATTCGACGTAGGTCAGGGGTGCCGGTGCGGGCTCGCGGCTGTCGAGCCAGCTCTGAATCCGGAGCTCGGGGGCGCGTTCGTCCAGAGCGATGTTCTGCGCCGAAACGGTCGAGGTTGTCGCCCAAAGGGCGGCGAGTGCAAGAAGTAATTTTTTCATGAGCACGAGCCTTTGTTCGAACGAAGGTACGAATAATTTGGGACAAGACCAATTTTTTTTGTGTCCTCTCCCTGCCGATTCCGCATTCGGTCTGTCGGCGGGCAGCAGAGCGCAGCCGACGGTGCCCGCCCGCAGGCAGCAGGCTATTTATGGGTCTCTGCGGTCTGTGCGGTTCCGGGGGCCTCCCGGAACCGCAGAGGGGCATTTCGCGGATAGACATATTTTCTGCCAAAACGTTCTCTCGGTTGAACAGCAAACGATGAAAAGTCCCCGTTTTGTATCATCATCGGGCGGGATATGCCGGTGCTGCACGGCTTAATTTTGCATTCATCTTTCGGGGTTTTCAGTTGCAATTCAGCGTTGTTGCGCTTTTGAGAACGTTCGTGTTGTGATTGCTGCTGTCTCCATTTTGCGGCGTCTCCGGTCTTCCGGACGCCATGTCGGCTGCCCGGTCTGTGGCTGTTTGTTGTGGCCTTACTGCCGGTGCGGCCCTTTGCGATCGCTGATTGTTGCGCCGGAAGGGCTCCGTCTTTTCCTGTCGCGCGGGCGGCGGGCCGCAGCAGATTCGGCATGCCTTTTCGCAGCGTTGCGATGCCGTGCGCGGTCCGGAGTCCGGCGCAGAAAAGAGGCTGAAAATAAATGCAAAAAATCGTTGCAAAAATTGGCATTTCCCGAAGATTCGCCTATCTTTGTGTGCGCAAAGGAGCCTCCGCGGCTACGAATCGTAACGAATAGGATCAAAACACAATAAAACTCTTAATTTCTTTTATCATGAAAGTATCTCACATCGAGCACTTGGGCATCGCCGTGAAGAGCCTCGACGAAGCGATTCCCTACTGGGAGGGCGTATTGGGCCTGAAGTGCTACGCCATCGAGGAAGTGGCCGACCAGAAGGTCCGCACGGCCTTCTTCATGCTGGGCCAGACGAAGATCGAACTGCTGGAGCCTACTTCCGAAGAGTCGACCATCGCCAAGTATATCGAGAACCGCGGCGTGGGCATCCACCACATGGCCCTGGCCTGCGAGAACATCGAGGAGCAGCTGGCCGATGCCGAAGCCAAGGGTATCCGTCTGATCGACAAGACCCCGCGCAAGGGCGCCGAGGGCATGACGATCGCTTTCCTGCACCCCAAGTCGACGCAGGGCATTCTGACGGAGTTGTGCGAGAACAAGAACAAATAATCGGGACAGAACCATGAGCGAAATTCAGAACAAGATCAACAAGCTCATCGAGAACCGCGAAACCGCGCGTCTCGGCGGCGGACAGAAGCGCATCGACGCTCAGCACGCCAAAGGCAAATATACGGCCCGCGAGCGTATCCAGATGTTGCTCGACGAGGGCAGCTTCGAAGAGTTCGACATGTTCGTCACGCACCGTTGCTACGACTTCGGCATGGACAAGAGCCATGCGTTCGGCGACGGCGTGGTGACCGGTTACGGCACCATCGGCGGACGTCTGGTCTACGTCTTCGCGCAGGACTTCACCGTCACGGCGGGTTCGCTGTCGCTCTCGATGTCCGACAAGATCTGCAAGGTCATGGACATGGCTATGCGCAACGGCGCTCCCTGCATCGGCATGAACGACTCGGGCGGCGCGCGTATCCAGGAGGGCGTGAACGCCCTGGCCGGCTATGCCAACATCTTCCAGCGCAACGTGATGGCTTCGGGCGTCATTCCGCAGATTTCGGCCATCTTCGGCCCCTGCGCCGGCGGTGCGGTCTATTCGCCCGCGCTGACCGACTTCATCATCATGAAGAAGGAGACTTCCAACATGTTCCTCACGGGCCCCAAGGTCGTCAAGACCGTCACGGGCGAGGACGTGACGCAGGAGCAGCTGGGCGGCGCCACGATGCACACGACCAAGTCGGGCGTGGCGCAGTTCGCCGTCAACACCGAGGAGGAGGGCATCGAACTCATCAAGAAGCTCCTCTCCTACATGCCGCAGAACAACATGGAGGATGCTCCGCTGGCCGTCTGCACCGACAAGATCACGCGTCTGGAGGATTCGCTCAACCAGATCATCCCCGACAGCGCCAACAAGCCCTATGACATGGCCGGCGTGATCCGCGCCATCGTCGACAACGGCGAGTATCTCGAATCGGCGGCCAGCTATGCCAAGAACATCATCACCTGCTTCGCCCGCTTCAACGGACAGTCGGTGGGCATCATCGCCAACCAGCCCAAGTTCATGGCCGGCGTGCTCGATATCAACGCAAGCCGCAAGGCCGCGCGTTTCGTGCGTTTCTGCGATGCGTTCAACATTCCGATCGTGACGCTGGTCGACGTTCCGGGCTTCCTGCCGGGCACGACCCAGGAGTACGGCGGTGTCATCACCCACGGTGCCAAACTGCTCTTCGCTTACTGCGAGGCTACGGTTCCCAAGATCACCGTCACTCTGCGCAAGGCCTACGGCGGCGCCTACATCGTGATGTCGTCGAAGCACATCCGCGGCGACGTCAACTACGCCTGGCCTTCGGCCGAGATCGCCGTGATGGGCGCCAGCGGTGCCGTCGAGGTGCTCTACGGCAAGGAGCTCAAGGAGCTGGCCGACAAGCCCGAGGAGAAGGCGGCTTTCATCGCCGAGAAAGAGAAGGAGTACAACGACAAGTTCTCCAACCCTTACAACGCGGCCCGCTACGGCTACATCGACGACGTGATCGAACCGCGCAACACGCGTTTCCGCATCATCCGCGCCTTGCAGTCGCTCTCGACCAAGCGCTTGCAGAATCCGCCCAAGAAGCACTCGAACATTCCTCTGTAATCCAACCCTACGACCATGAAAATGTTGATAGCAACGGACTGGGGCTGGTCCGAAATGTTGTGGGTGGCGCTGATCAGTATCTGCCTGGTCTTCTTCGTCCTGGTGCTGTTGGTGGGCGTCATGAAACTTTTCGGTTGCGTCTTCACGGCCCGGCAGGCCGCCGGACGACCGGCCGCCGCCGCTACGGGGCGGGTCGTCGTCCAGGGACAGTTGCACGAGGAGGAGATCGCGGCCATCGCCACGGCGCTCAATATCTATTGCAGCGCCATGCACGACCGCGAGTCGGAGGTGCTGACCATTCTGAGCATCAAGCGCGCCTACTCGCCCTGGAATTCGAAAATCCACGGTTTAACCCAGATGCCTGACCGAAAATAGCTTAAAATCATGAAAGATTATTCATTGAAAATCAACGGACAGAATTATAACGTGCAGATCGACGAGGTCAACGAGACTTCCACGATGGCGCATGTGACCGTCAACGGTACGCCTTACGAGGTGGAGATCGCCGGCGCTTCGGCGGCCTCCTCGTCCAAGCCCCAGGTGGCTCCCGCTCCCCGCGAGGCCAACAGCGGCATGATCACGCCCACGACGGCGGCTCCCGCACCGCGTATCGCGCCTTCCGCTCCTTCGGCCGGTTCGGCCATCAAGTGCCCGCTGCCGGGCACGGTACTGGCCGTCAAGGTGGCCGTGGGCGATAGCGTGACGGCCGGACAGACGTTGGTGGTCCTCGAAGCGATGAAGATGGAGAACAACATCGACGCCGACCGCAGCGGTGTGGTCAAGCAGATTTTCGTGCAGCAGGGCGCCACCGTCATGGAGGGCGACAACTTAATCGTCATCGAGTAGCCTTATGTGGAATCTGTTGACCGCAGGCTCCGATTTCGTGTCGGACAGTCTGCTCAAGTTCGCCGAATCGACCGGCGTCGCCGGCTTCTTCACCCAGATGGGGTGGGGCAGCCTGGCCATGATCGGCGTCGCATTCTTCCTGATGTACCTGGCCATCCGGCACAAGTTCGAACCGCTGCTGCTCTTCACCATCGCGTTCGGCATGCTGCTCACCAACCTGCCCGGTGCGAACCTCTACCATACGGAGCTCTTCGCCGGCGGACATGTCCATTGGGACATCTTCGTGGCCAATGCCGGTTTGCTCGACTACCTCTATCTGGGTGTCAAGCTGGGCATCTATCCCTGCCTGATCTTCGTGGGCGTGGGCGCCATGACCGATTTCGGTCCGTTGATCGCCAACCCCAAAAGTTTCTTGCTGGGAGCTGCCGCCCAGATCGGTATCTTCGCCACGTTCCTCGGTGCCTATGCACTGGGCTTCACGCCGACCCAGGCCGGTTCGATCGGCATCATCGGCGGCGCCGACGGTCCTACGGCCATCTACCTCACATCGATGCTCTCGCCCGAGCTGCTGGGCCCCATCGCCGTGGCCGCCTATTCCTATATGGCTCTCGTGCCGGTCATCCAGCCGCCCATCATGCGGTTGCTGACCACCAAGAAGGAGCGCAAGATCAAGATGCAGACGCTGCGCCCCGTCTCCAAGCTGGAGCGCATCCTCTTCCCGCTCGTCATCGCCGTGATCATTTCGTTGCTCCTGCCGAGCGCCGCTCCGTTGATCGGCTGTCTGATGCTGGGCAACCTCATGAAGGAGTGCGGCGTGGTGGACCGTCTGAGCAAGACCGTGCAGAACGAGTTGATGAACATCGTGGTCATCTTCCTGGGTCTGACGGTCGGCGCTACGGCTACGGCCGAGGCTTTCTTGAATTTCAAGACGTTGGGAATCCTCGTGCTGGGCGTCGTCGCTTTCTGCATGGGTACCGCCGGCGGTCTGTTGCTGGCCAAGTTGATGAACTGCTTCTGCAAGGAGGGCAACAAGATCAATCCGTTGATCGGTTCGGCCGGCGTTTCGGCCGTGCCGATGGCTGCCCGCGTCTCGCAGACCGAGGGTCAGAAAGCCGATCCGTCGAATTACCTGCTGATGCACGCCATGGGCCCCAATGTGGCCGGTGTCGTGGGTTCGGCCGTGGCCGCGGGCATTCTGCTTTCGTTCCTGGGTTAGAAGAACCCCAAAATATGGAAAAGAGCCGGAATAGCTTCCGGCTCTTTTCGTTTTCGCCCGGTTCTTCGTGTCGTCGGACCGGGCGCAGGGTCCGGGAAAGCGGCCCCGGCAGATGCTGGACGCAGCGCACGGCGCGTGCGTAAGCGCGACTGCCCCCGTACAGCGGGTCGACAAAGCCGGCATTGAACCACAGACAACCCACGTAGATGCTGCCGGTGGCGTAGGACGACGACGAGTAGCAGTCGCCATTGGCGCCGACAGCGTTCAAGGCTCCGTCCGTACGGTCGCGGACGCCCGCAGCAGGAGCCTGTGGCAATCGCTGGATTGAATGCCCCGGGGAGCGCTCCGGCCCCGGAACAGACTGGGAGGTACAGCTGACGTTTCCGCATCGGGGTTTGCGGCCGCTTCGCAGCTACGAACCCTTTTCTTGGATCCCGACGTTCGGCCGGGCGTCAGCGGATTGCTGAATCTGCCGCCTCGCTGGCACGAACCGTGGTCCGCACCACTCCGGGCGCCAGGCCGCTTTCGCGGATAAGGACACTGAACGGCAACTCCGGTGCAGATGCTGGACGCAGCGCACGGCGCGTGCCCAAGCTCGGGTTCCATTGTTCAAGGGGTTCACTCCGGTCGCGTTGAACCACAGATTACCCGCATTGTTGTTGCCCGTGACGAAAGACGACGACGAATAGTAGTCGCCATTCGCGCCGACGCTTTCCAGGACTCCCGTCTCACGGCTGCGGGCGCCCGCAGCAGGAGTTTCCGGGCAATCGCTGGGATGAATGCAGCGGAGAGGGAACAAAACAATTCAGAATTCACAACTTTACGATTAAGCGAGAGTAAAGACCGTTCACGGTCTTTACCGAGCAAGAGTAAAGTCAAGCCCCGTAGGGGATTAATTCAGAATGCAAAATTCACAATTAATAGAGTTCTCTTCGAGAGTTCGATTCCACTGTTGTCATTCTGAGGAGCATAGCGACGAAGAATCCGTATTCGTGTCTTTTCACGGTTCCCGCCTTTCAGGCGCGCGGGCCGCAGCCTCCCCCGGCGGAGGCCCGCAAACATCCGGCTGGCACCGGGCGTGCCCCACAGCTGCGTCCGAATCCCCGACAGACTTACTTTGTCATTCTGAGCGAAGCGAAGAATCTTTTCCCTTGCGAACCAAAGGCCGCGTGCGGACTATGCCTCGCAAGGAGGAGAAAGACAAACGAAGTGCAGTCAAACATCTGTATCGTCAGCATACAGATTCTTCGTCGCTCTGCTCCTCAGAATGACAAACTACTGAATTGTTCGCAAGCTCCGCAGCAGACTGGAATGTACAGCTGGCGGCAACGCTCTTGGGAAAGAGGAATCGTTGTCGATCGGCTGGCAAAGGTCCGAATCGCGAATCTCCCGCTTTAGCCGGGCGAGCCGAAGCCCCGCCGCGCGGAGGCTCGCAAAACTCGCCCCGCTGGCTTCGGCACGAGACATCATGGCTGCCTGGCGAACCCGGACCTTCATAAAAAACGGACTCGGATGCGGTTCGCGCAATTCATCGGATCACTAAAACGCAGCACAAATAAACGGCGCAAAACAACCGCAAACAACGAACTCCTTTACCCTCCTGTGTTAGCGCCTCCAGCGGATTGCTGAATCTGCCGCCTCTCTGACAGAAGCCTTAACCCCTGTCACTCCGGGTCGGAAGTTGCCGCCGCGAAGATAGCGAATCGGATTCATATCGGACGAATTCGCCGGGCCATAAATTCGCGAAACTGCGTTTTCAACGGGCGGAATCCGATCAAGACGGAGCAATGACCGCTCAAAAAATCTATGGAACGGAACAATCAACGGGGAAAAGAGGTACATTTGCCCCGAAAAACAGCAATGCGATGAATTGGAACCGTTTGAAAATTTGGCTGATTGCGGGTTGCGTTCTCGTCTTCCTGCTTTACCTGGGCCATGCGATCTGGCTGAACCGCCGTTTCGAGAAGGACGGGGTAGCTGCCATGGGCATTGTGACCCGGGTCTATTCGAAGATCGAGAGCCATTCAGAGCGCGGGTCGAGCTACCGTACGCAGCGACGTGTCAAACGCAAGATTTACTACCTGGATTATCGTTTCACGGTCGGCGGCCGCGATTTTGCGCGTTCCCAGCGGCTGGGTCGCGATCCCGAGGCTATCCGCAAAGGCGATTCGATTTTGATTTGTTATCTGCCCGACAATCCGGAGCGCAGCCGTCTGGCTTTCGACGAGGAGGGCGAGCATATCGTGAAGCGGAACGGATGCCCGCATTGAGACCCGGAACCTGTTTCCGGCGGGGTGCGATGTTTTTTCCGATTTTCGCTTGACCGCTTCACTGAATTCCGGAGTTTTTACGTCGGCAAACGTCCGAATCGGGTAGCCGGAACCTGTCCGATCCTCCTGCCGGAGTCGCTTTTTTGCATCCGAAGTCTTAATTTTTCATCCGGCGGTTTGCCGGGTGGATTTTTTTTCGTACCTTTGCGCACCCGCGAAGTGCGGGAAACGGATTACAAACAAGTTAAACTAAACGTAAAACAGTGGATTCATTAAGCTACAAGACTATCTCGGCCAACGCTGCGACCGTCACCAAGGAATGGGTGGTGATCGACGCTACGAACGAGGTATTGGGACGTCTTGCTTCGCAGGTGGCCAAGATCCTCCGCGGCAAGAACAAGCCCAGCTACACGCCCCACGTCGATTGCGGTGACTACGTCATCGTCATCAATGCGGAGAAGGTGAAGCTCACGGGCAAGAAGATGACCGACAAGGTCTACACGCGTCACACGGGTTATCCCGGCGGTCAGCGTTTCGCTACCCCGGCCGATTACCTGGCCAAGAAGCCGACCTTCCTGGTCGAGAAGGCCGTCAAGGGCATGCTGCCCCGCACGCGCCTGGGTGCCGCCGTGTTGAAAAATCTGAAGGTGTATGCCGGCGCCGAGCATCCGCACGCCGCGCAGAACCCCAAGAGCATTAAGTTGAACGAGATCAAGTAAGAGTTATGGAAGTTGTAAACACCGTAGGTCGTCGTAAGGCCGCTGTGGCTCGCGTATTCGTGAAGCCGGGCAAGGGTCAGATTACAATCAACCGCAAGGAGCTCGCCGTATATTTCCCGCTCGAAATTCTCCAGTTCCAGGTGAAGCAGCCCCTGCTGGCTACCAACACCGCCGAGAATTACGACATCACCATCAACCTCGATGGCGGTGGCATCAAGGGACAGGCCGAGGCCGCTCGTCTGGGCATCGCACGCGCATTGTGCGAGATCGACGCCGAGATGCGTCCGACCCTCAAGAAGGCCGGATTCCTCACGCGCGATCCCCGCGAGGTTGAGCGTAAGAAGCCCGGTCAGCCCGGTGCACGTCGCAAGTTCCAGTTCAGCAAGCGTTAGTACGACCGGAATTTCGGCAAGCACGGCGTCGGTTCCAAACGCGAGGATTACCTGGGGCATGGCATTCCGAGCCAGGCGAAGAATTCAGCCCTTAATAATATAGGTACTACCGTCGGGTTGCCGCGCCGCGGAAAACTCCGGAGACCGGGCCTTCCGGGCCGCTACTTCCGGATGTTGCAGTCAAGAGATTAAAACAACAAACAAGAAACAACATGTCACGTACAGATTTCAATACATTGTTGGAGGCCGGTGCACACTTCGGTCACCTGAAGCGTAAGTGGAACCCCAAAATGGCTCCCTACATCTTCATGGAGAAGAACGGCATCCACATCATCGACCTGCACAAGACCGTGCTCAAGATCGATGAGGCCGCCGCAGCCATCAAGCAGATCGCCAAGAGCGGTCGCCGCGTGCTGTTCGTCGCCACCAAGAAACAAGCCAAGGAAATCGTTGCCGAAAAGGTTGCGACCGTCGGTATGCCTTACGTCACCGAGCGTTGGGCCGGCGGTATGCTCACCAACTTCCCCACCATACGTAAAGCCGTCAAGAAGATGGCGACCATCGACAAGATGACCGCCGACGGCACGTTCGATAACTTCTCCAAGCGCGAGAAGCTCCAGATCGCACGTCAGCGTGCGAAGCTCGAAAAGAACCTCGGCTCCATCGCCGACCTCACGCGTCTGCCCGCCGCCCTGTTCGTCGTCGACGTTCAGAAGGAGGCCAACGCCGTCAAGGAGGCCAAGCGTCTGAGCATCCCCGTATTTGCAATGGTAGATACTTGTTGTGATCCGACCGACATTGATTACGTTATCCCTGCAAATGACGATGCTACCAAGTCGATCGCCGTGGTCGTAGAGGCCATGTGCGCCGCTGTCGCCGAGGGTCTCGAGGAACGCAAGCTCGAGAAGGAGAAAGAGGCCCAGGAGACCGAGGCTGCCGGCGATGCCGCCAAGAAGGAGTCCAAGCCCCGCATCAAGAAGGCCGTCAAGGCTTCGATCGATGCCGAGGAGGAGACCGTCAAGGAGGTCGTTGCCGCCGTCGAAACTCCCAGCGAGGAGCCCGCAGCCGCCGACGCTGCTTCGGAGCAGTAACAGGTGCTTTTTCCCGGGTCGGGTGCAAACCCAGGTTGGCTTGAGTTTTGCCGGGACGGGGGAGAGTGCTTGCAAATGAACGCAAAATCTTTAAAACACTGAAAACTATGGAAATCAAAGCTGCAGATGTAATGAAGCTCCGTAAGATGACCGGTGCCGGCATGATGGATTGCAAGAAGGCGCTGATCGAGGCGGAGGGCGATTACAACCGCGCGCAGGATATTATCCGCGAGAAGGGCAAGCTCGTCGTCGCCAAGCGTGCCGACCGTTCGGCAACCGAGGGCGTCGTCGTGACGAAGATCGTGGGCAACAAGGCTTATATCCTCTGTCTGGCTTGCGAAACCGACTTCGTGGCTCAGAACGCCGAGTATTCCGCTTCGGCCAATGCCATGTTGGAGGTCGCCGTCGCTGCCGACGCTGCCGACCGCGATGCGCTGCTCGCTACCAAGAATGCCGAGGGCCACACCGTCGAGGAGATGGTGACCGAGAAATCGGGCCAGACCGGCGAGAAGATCGAGTTGGCCTACTACGCTCGTATCGAGGCTCCGTACTGTGCCGCCTATGTCCACTTCAACAAGAAGTTGGGCACCATCCTCGGCTTCAACAAGGAGGTTCCCGAGGAGGTGGCTCATGCCGTTGCCATGCAGGCAACCGCCATGGCGCCCATCTCGATCGACGTTGCCGACTGCCCCGCCGATGTCGTGGCGCACGAGCGTCAGATCGCCGTCGAGGCCATGAAGCAGGATCCCAAGAACGCCAACAAGCCCGACGAGATTCTTGAGAAGATCGCCGAGGGCAAGATGCGCAAGTTCTTCGAGGAGAACACGCTTCTGAACCAGTGCGTCGTAGGTGAGAAGGAGACGATCGCCGAGTACATCCGCAAGGCCAACAAGGAGGCTACGATCGTTGCTTACAAGCGTTTCGCTTTGGGCGAGTAGCCGTCTTGCATTTTGTAAATACCGGAGCTCTTTTCGAGTTCCGGTATTTTTTTTGTCTTGTCGGATTCTTACAATTCTTTGCCGACGCTTGTATTTTGGATGGATGATAGTTTTATCTGTTTTAAGGTCGGCAGGGGAGTGGTACGTTCATCGGCAATTTGCCGTCTTTGTCGTTCGGGAATTTATCGGTATCTTCGCTCTACAGCAACTTCATACCCGGAGTGACAGGGGCTACGGCTTTTGTCAGTGTGGTTGGTAGATTCAGCAGTCCGCTGGCGGCGTAATGACGCGGTTGGGTTAAAGGAATAGTTGTTTTTGGGGCGGGTTTTGCGCCGGTTTCTGTGGTTCTGCGGTTTTGCAATTCGCAGTGTCGCGTGAGCCGCAGCCTCCCGGCGCGGAGGCTCGCCGCTTCGGCTGTCGCCGGGCTCACCCCCGCAGGCTGCGTTCGCTTCGTTCAGAAAGAGCGCACGCTGGTTTAAGTTCGCGAGCTTTGCTTCGGTCGGCGCTGTGTTGTTTTCGTGCCGAAGCCCGCGGGGCGAGTTTTGCGAGCCTCCGCGCGGCGGGGCTTCGGCTCGCACGGCTGAACGCCGGTATTTAGCTCTGCAAGCCGCAGCCGCCCCGAACATCTATCTTTCCCTTTTACCTCCCCCTCGTTGCCGCCAGTTGTTTATTCCAGTCTGCTGCGGAGTTTGCGAACAATTCAGTAGTTTGTCATTCTGAGGAGCAGAGCGACGAAGAATCTGTAACCTTGCCCAGAATAGATTCTTCGCTCCGCTCAGAATGACAATTATGGCAAGCATGTCCCGCAGGATCTGTTCTCTTTCTGATACGGAAGACCTTGCGCCCGGGGCCGGCTCGCATCAAAGATGCGACCCCCGCAGCCGGCCCGGGCGAGCACTTGAATGAGTTCCCGAAAGGAAATGACTCAATGCAAGACAACATTGTCATTCTGAGAAGATCGGAAGATCGACGAAGAATCTGTAACCTTGCCCAAAATAGATTCTTGACTGCACTTCGTTTGTCTTTCTCCTCCTTGCAAGGCATAGTCCGCAAGCGGCCTTTGGTTCGCAAGGGAAAAGATTCTTCACTTCGTTCAGAATGACAAAGGGCTTGGGATTCGGACGCAGCCTGCGGGGCACGCTTGCGGGCCGCAGCCTTGGCCGGCGCAGGCCCGCACGCCTGAAAGGCAGGAATCGTGAAAAAGACACGAATACGGATTCTTCGTCGCTCTGCTCCTCAGAATGACAACGCTGGAATCGAACTCTCGAAGAGAATCCATTAATTGTGAATTTTGCATTCTGAATTAATCCCCTACGGGGCTTGACTTTGGCTGTGCCTTGGATGGGCTGCGCCTCGGTCATGCTCGAACAAGTTCGGAATGACTCTCGGCTTGCACCATCATCACTCTTGCTCGGTAAAGCCCGTGAACGGTCTTTACTCTCGCTTAATCGTAAAGTTGTGAATTCTGAATTGTTTTGTTCCCCCTCCGCCGCATTCCTCCGAGCGATTGCTTTTCAACGCCTGCTGCGGGCTACCGCTACCGTGACACGGGAACCTTGGCGGAAGTCGGCATGAGCGGCTACATGTGGGCTTCGTCGTCGTGGGTTTCGGGCGACCTGCATGCCGGTCTCTTTGCCTGTGGAGCGGATGGTACACATCCGCTCACCGGGGGCCACCGGGTTGCGGCCCGCCCCGTGCGCTGCGTCCAAGCATCTGCAGAAGTTGCTTTTGATATAGAAGATAGAGATTCCGGAAACCGCAGAACGAGAACCCAAACAAGAGTCGACCGGTCTACTCCACCCGCTCGATCCTGCCGAGCCGGACGAACCACAGATAACCTTCGGTCCGGGGGTGGCCCATCTGCCGCAGGAGGGCGCAATAGTCGGCGATCTGACGCCGATAGCGGGCCGGATCGTGCTCGCCGAACTTGTAATCGACGACCACGGCGCGTTCTCCGTCGATCATGACGCGGTCGGGGCGCCGGAGCGATGAAGAGCCCGGAATGACGATCTCCTGTTCGTTGCGCACGCGCTGCCAGGAGCCGTCGAACCACTCGCGCGCGACCGGATCGGCCAGCGCGTCGGCAATCATACGTCGGAGCCTGACGGCATCGTCGGACGAAAGACTGGCGTCGGCTTCCATCTGCGTGACGGCCTCTGCGATCTCCTTTTCGGTATCGGCATGCTCGAACGCCCGGTGCATCAGAATGCCGAAGTCGCGGGGCGAAAGCCCCGAATCGGCGGAATCTTCGAAGTAGCGTTGCGACGGAAGCCGCAACCGCAGGTCAGCCCGGGAGGTGGAGTAGGTCTCCAGCACGACATGCTGCGCCCCGCTCTGGCGGTGGGAGCCGGCCGGGCCGGCAAATTCGCCGAATTCGAACCGTTCGGAGTTTTCCGAGCAGACGTAACGTCCGACAAGATCGCCCAAAACGGCCCGCTCGCCGTCGACCGCAAGATGCCGGAGCAGCAACGAACCGATGTGGCCGCTTCCCCGATGGGGGATGAACAGATGGAGCGATTCGGCAGCGCGGGTAAGGGCTACGTAAAGCAGATTGATGTTGTCGATGTGGGAGTAGAGGGTTTCGCGGTGGAACTCCTCGGAAAAATCCGACTCGGCCATGTCCTTCTTGAACCGTACAGGAAAACGCCCGACTTCGGCGGTCTCGCCCTGCGCTTCGGCCCACACGATGTTTTGTACGCCGCCCGACTTGGGTTCCAGCTGCCACGAACAATAGGGAATCAGCACGGCGCGGTTTTCCAACCCCTTGGCCTTGTGGATGGTGAGGATTTCGACGGCCTGCTCGTTCCGCTCGACGGAGAGTGACCGTGCGGAGCCCTGCTCGTCCCACCAGGTCAGAAACAGCGATATGTCGGCGATCCGGCTGGCACAGAATGCGATGATCTGTTCGTGAATGGCCTGGAGATAGGCCGTCTGCAGGCGGTCCTGTCGGAGGTCGTACTCCATGACGATCCGTTCGAAGGCTTCTTCGGGCGAGAAGAGGCGGATCGAGCGGAAAAACGACCGCTCGCCGTCGGAGAAACGACGGTCGAACGGATGACCGAGATAGCGGTTGTAGATGGCGCGGCTGAGCGAATCGTCGGGGTTGAGCGCCAGCCGCAGGGTCGCGGCGACGAACGTAGCGACGGGCGCATTGCCGATGACCAGCGCTTCCTGCGTCATGACGTCGAAGCGGTAGCGCGGATCGCTGTTGCGCGCCTTGAAGTCGAGCAGTTCGGCGGCGATTTTGGCGCCGTCGGTACCTCCCCGCACAAGAATCATGATGTCGGAGGGGCGGAACCCGCGGTCGAGCAGTTCGCAGATGCGCCCGACGATCGGGGGCTGTTCGTCGAACGTCTCGACGGAGACATAACCGGAAACGGAGGCTTTGCGGCGGGGCTTCTGGGCGTGTCCGCGATAGGCGTTGCACAACGTGCCGTGGAGCTGCGCCGCGATGTCCGGAGTGATTTCCCGGCGGGCGGCGGCTTCGTCGAGCCGGGTGTCGAGAGCCGCATTGTCGGCTTCGACCACGCGTTCGATGATGCGGTTGTTGAACTCGACGATGACGGGCAGGCTGCGCCAGTTCTCTTCGAGGTTCCTGACTTCCGTATTTTCGGGGCCGAGCGCCCGGCGGGCTCCTTCGTGCAGAATGCGCCAGTCGCCGCCGCGCCAGCGGTAGATCGACTGCTTGATGTCGCCCACGATCAGCACCGAAGTATCCTCGCACTGCGCCATGGCGTTCTGCAGAAGCGGCAGGAAGTTCTCCCACTCACGCACGGAGGTGTCCTGAAACTCGTCGATCATGAAGCGTTCGAAACGGTTGCCGACTTTCTCGTAGATGAACGGCGCATCGTTGTGGCCGATGAATTCGGCGAGGAGGTATTTGGTCTCCGAGAGCAGCATCATGTTCTGCTCGTCGCAGAGTTGCTGCACCTTGGCATAGAGGTCCGACAGCAGGGCGAAGCTGCGGTAGTTCTCGCGCAGCAGCGCGCTGGTGTTCCACGAACGGATGTTGCTTTCGTAGAGTTCGCACATCGCCGCGAGAAGCGGCCGGAGCTGCGGCACGAGGGCTTCGGCCGGCGAATTTTTGGTACACCACCCCTCGTCGGTGGCGCTCATCTTCAGCACGGTGGCGGTGGGCGCCTTCGTTTCGCCGGCGGCGACGGAATAGAAATAGTGGGCAAAACTGCGGCTCTTGCCGCTGAAGTCGGCGGCCGAAAGTCCGGCAGCCCCGATGATCTCCACGGCCCGGACCGCGGCGTCGGTCATCTGCCGTCGGGTCGCTTCGGCGTGGGCGGCGGCTTCCTGAACGATCCGCCGCAGCTCCTCCTTCGAGCGGGGCGAGCAGAGCGTCTCGCGGTTCTTCTCCTTGAACAGCTCGCCGCCCAGCGACAGGATACCTTCCCGGACGTCCCACTTGCGCCCTTCGGCGATGCGTTCTTCGACGAATCCGGTCATCCAGCGCAGCAGGTCGCGGTCGATGGCGATGGCCTCGACCAACGTATCGGCGCTCTTGGCGAGTACGGAGGCGGTTTCGATCTCGATGTTGTAGTCGAGATCGATGCCCAGTTCCTTGATGAAAGCCCGGAGGATGCGCTGGAAGAAGGTGTCGATCGTCAGCACCGTGAAACGCGAGTAGTCGTGAAGAATGCGCGCGCGGGCTTCGGCAGCACGGCGGCGCACGGTGGCGGCGTCCAGCTCCAGTTCGCGGCAGAGATCGTCGAGGTAGGCGCTTTCGCCGCCCGAGGCGAGCAGATGGATCTCCTTGAGGATGCGCGACTTCATCTCCTCGGTTGCCTTGTTGGTGAAGGTCACGGCGAGGATATGCCGGTAGAGCGTGGGCTGCTGCACCACGTCGTGGACATATTTGTAGGCGAGCTGGTAGGTCTTGCCCGACCCGGCGCTCGCATTGAGAATCTTGGCCCGCATCGAAGTGATTTTGTTCCGGAATCGTAAAAGTACGAAACAAATCGGGAACTGGAAAGAATTCGCAGCTAAAAATGCGCGGCCGGGCGGGTGAACGGATGCGGAGTGCAGGCAGCGACCGTCCGGAGGAAGATTCGCCGGCCGGATCTGCAACGGGAAGACGGCACGGAAGCCGGCCGCGAAGGGTTGCAAGCCGGACCGGAACACGGTTCCGGGCGGAGAATAGCAGCGATCCGGCGAGTTTGGCCGCTTTGGAAGCTGTATTCCCGATAAATATTCGTAATTTAGCGACCCATAAACGAAACGACCATGAGGAAAACGATTTTGAGCGCCGCGGCGCTTCTTGCGGTGGCGGCCGGTCAGGCACAGACGGGATTCGGGACGCAGATTTCGGTGACCTCGCCGACGACGGACGACAATGCTGCCCGTACGGCCGGCACGACCGCTGCGACGGTTGTGCCGGCATCCGAAGCGCTTCCTGCCGGTCGCAGCGAATGGCTGGCACCGTTCGATGCGGTGGAAGTCGACGCGACGGTGGACATCCGCTTTGTGGAAGTGCCGGCTACGGAAGCGCCCCGCATCGTCTACGATACGAAAGGCGACGACAACACCAAATTCCGCGCGGAGGTGCGCAACGGCGTGCTGCACATCCGCGAACGGGCCGACATGCACCGTACCGCACGCACGCAAGTGACCGTGAACTACAACACGCTGCGGTCGCTGACGATAACCGATGCCAATGCAACGTTCGCCAATACGCTCGCAGCGCCCATGTTCGACCTGACGGTGGGCGCCCGTTCGAGCGTGGACATCCATGCGGACATCCAGGACCTGATGATGGAACTCTCGGGCGACAGCCGCGCCAAACTCACGGGAGCGGTGCGTTACCTGACCCTCAGCGTCTCGACGGGCCGGGTGGACGCGCTCGACCTGCGGTGCGAATCGGCGGTCGTGACGGCCAAGAACAAGGCCGAGGTGACGGTCGACGTCGCCGACCGGCTCGAAGCCAAGGCGGTCACCAGCGGCTCGATCTTCTACAAGCGGATGCCGGTCCTGCTGCGCACGTCGCAAAGCCTGCTGGCGGGAACTATCGGCCGGATCGAACAAGAGTAGAGCCATGGCGACGGCGGGATTTCTGGAAGAGGTGGCGCGCGATCTCTATGCACGCTACGGCGAGGAGCTCTCGGAGCGGTCCGTGCTCTTCGCCTCGCGGCGCGCAAGGCTTTTCTTCACCGATGCGCTGAGCCGGATAGCCGAACGGCCCATGTGGCAGCCCACGTGGTGCACGATCGACGAGCTGACGGCCGAGATTTCGGGTCTCACGACGGGCGACCGCCTGCGTCTGATAACCGAACTCTACAAAGTCTACTCGCAGTTCCATGCCGAGCCGTTCGACCGGTTCTACTTCTGGGGCGAGATGCTGCTGACGGACTTCGACACGATCGACAAATACCGCATCGATGCCTCGCAGCTTTTCCGCAACCTGTCGGAAATCAAGGAGATGGAGGCCGACATCTCCTACCTCACGCCGGCGCAGCTCCGCATTCTGAGTTTCTGGTCGTCGCTGGGGCCCGAAGCCGATCTGTCGGAGGAGAAACGCCGGTTCCTGGCGATCTGGAAGACGCTGGGCCCCATCTACGAACGCTACCGCGAGCGGCTGAGCCGGTTGGGCATCGCCTATGGCGGCATGGTGCAGCGGGCCGCCGCCGACCGCATCCTGGCGGGCGAATACGTCTTCCCCGAACCGCGGCGATACGTCGTGGCCGGTTTCAATGCGCTTTCGGAGTGCGAAAAAATTCTTTTCCGCTTTCTCTCGACCAACGCGCAGACCGATTTCTACTGGGACTACGATACTTACTATAAGGACAACCCCGAGCAGGAAGCCGGCATGTTCGTGCGCGAGAATACGGAACTTTTCCCGCCGCGCACCCGTCTCTCGCACGACAACATGACCCGCGAAAAGGAACTGACCGTCGTGTCGGCCGTCTCGAACGCCGTGCAGTGCAAATATGCGGCTGAGATTCTGCGCGAATATGCCAAGCAGGGTCCCCTCGACAAGCGGACCGCCATAGTGCTGACCGACGAAAACCTGCTCCTGCCGCTGCTCTACGCCCTGCCCGAGGAGATCGGCAAGGTGAACGTGACGATGGGCTAT
This sequence comes from Bacteroidales bacterium, assembly GCA_910575495.1. GTDB lineage: Bacteria > Bacteroidota > Bacteroidia > Bacteroidales > Rikenellaceae > Alistipes. Next base: position 72,603 of record CAJTFS010000002.1, read on the forward strand.
CCACTCAAGCAGACCCTGGCCTATACGTTCGTGGAACGTCTGTTGTCGCTGCAATCGCGACGCCGAACGAAAGGTGCAGGCTGCACCTTCTACCACGCCGACGTTACGGGACTGCTGCACCATCCCTACGTGACGGGGTGCGACGCGGCAATGACCCGCACGCTGGCGGAGGAGATCGTGCGCGAACGGCGCATCTCGGTCGAAGCGTCGTGGCTGGGCCGCAACGCATTGTTGTCGCGCATCTTCACGGCGGTCGACAGCTGGCAGGAGTTCTCGCAGTGGCTGCTGGCGGTGGTGGATGCCGTGGCCCGCACGCCCTATGCCGGCGACGATGCCGGCCAGCGGAGCGAATTCCTGGCGGTGATCTCCGAAGAGATCGTCAAACTGCGCAACTCGCTCGACGCCTGCGACCTGTCGATCGAAGCGGATGTCTACACCTCGCTGCTGCGCCGCCACCTCCAGACGATCCGCATCCCGTTCGAGGGCGAGCCGCTGGAAGGAGTGCAGGTGATGGGTATTCTGGAGACCCGCAACCTCGATTTCGACAACGTCGTCATCCTCTCGATGAACGACGACAACTTCCCCGGCAACCGCATGGCGCAGGCTTCGTTCGTGCCCTACAACCTGCGTGCGGCCTTCTCGCTGCCCACGTCCGAACACCACGAGGGAGTCTATGCCTACTATTTCTATCGCCTGATCCAACGAGCCCGGCGCGTGCACATGCTCTACTGCTCGCACGCCGACGAGAAGTCGACCGGCGAACCTAGCCGCTATATCTACCAGCTCGATTATGAGAGCGGCATCCCGGTGCGGCGGATCGAAGTGGGCGTGGATGTCAACCTTGCCCGGACGCAACCCATCGAAGTGGCCAAGGACGAGCGGGTGATGGAGCGACTCGAACGTTTCGTCGATCCGGAGCATCCGGCGACCCTTTCGCCCACGGCGCTGTTCCGCTACGTCGCCTGCCCGCTGCGCTTCTACTTCCATTCGGTGGCCCGTCTGGCGGCGGACGACGAGGTGAGCGAGGAGGTGGACGCCCCGATGTTCGGCACTATCCTGCATGCGGCGGCCCAAAAACTCTACGGCCGCATCGTGGGCGAAACACACCCCGGACAGACCTTGCAGGCCCTGCGCCGGACCGACGAGGTGATGCGGGCCGTGGCCGACGCCATCAACGAAAATTACCTCCATGATGCGCATGCCACCCCCGACGACTACACGGGCAATTTGCTCCTGGTCAAAGACATCGTGACGCGTTACCTGCGCGACGGCGTGATGCGCCACGATGCGGCCCACGACGCATTCACGACCCTGGGGCTGGAGGAAGAAGTGGCCCATGCCTTCCCGTTCGAAGCGTGCGGACGCACCATGCGGCTCAAGTTCGCGGGCATCGCCGACCGCATCGACCGGCTGGACGACGGGACGCTGCGCGTTGTGGACTACAAGACGGGGATGCCCCATCTTGAGTTTCCGGGGGTGGAGCGTCTTTTCTGCGGCGAGGGCAGGGAGCGCCTCTCCAACGTGATACAGACGCTGCTCTACTCGATGATGCTCTACCGCACGCGTGGCTGCGACGCTCTCCCCACGCTCTACTATGTCCGCCACATGCACCGCGAGGATTATTCACCGGAACTGGACGACAAGGAGCTGGGACGCCGCGGTGCACCCTATTCGGTGTATGCGGAGACTTTCGAACAACTTTTGCGCACCACGCTGGCGGAACTCTATGACGCTGCAACGCCTTTCCGGCAATGCGAGGATGTCAAAACCTGCCAGTATTGCGATTTCAACACCATCTGCAAACGTTAAAAGGCCGGCCGGTACACGTCGGCCCGTCTCTTTGGCTTCGTTCTTCATTTTTCAACAACTTCTGCAGATGCTTGGACGCAGCGCACGGGGCGGGCCGCAATCCGGTGGCCCCCGGTGAGCGGATGTGTACCATCCGCTCCACAGGCAAAGAGACCGGCATGCAGGTCGCCCGAAACCCACGACGACGAAGCCCACACGTAGCTGCTCATGCCGACTTCCGCCAAGGTTCCCGTGTCACGGTAGCGGTAGCCCGCAGCAGGCGTTTTGGAGCAATCGCTCGGAGGAATGCGGCGGAGAGGGAACAAAACAATTCAGAATTCACAACTTTACGATTAAGCGAGAGTAAAGACCGTTCACGGGCTTTACCGAGCAAGAGTAAAGTCAAGCCCCGTAGGGGATTAATTCAGAATGCAAAATTCACAATTAATAGATTCTCTTCGAGAGTTCGATTCCACCGTTGTCATTCTGAGGAGCAGAGCGACGAAGAATCCGTATTCGTGTCTTTTTCACGGTTCCCGCCTTTCAGGCTTGCGGGCCGCAGCCTTGGCCGGCGCAGGCCCGCAAACATCCGGCTGTCGCCGGGCGTGCCCCGCAGGCTGCGTCCGAATCCAAGCCCTTTGTCATTCTGAACGAAGTGGATCGACGAACGCAGCGAACGCAGAAACCGCTTGCGGACTCTGCCGAGCAAGGAGGAGAAAGACAAACGAAGTGCAGTCAAGAATCTGTCTACGTATACTTTTATACAGATTCTTCGTCGATCTTCCGATCTCCTCAGAATGACAATGCTGTCTTTGCATTGAATCATTTCCTTTCGGGAACTCATTCAAGTGCTCGCCCGGGCCGGCTGCGGGGGTCGCGCTTTCAGCGCGAGCCGGCCCCGGGCGCAAGGCCAAAGACCTTGGCATCGGCTCTTCCGCACCAGAGAAATAGCCGTAATGTGGGGCATGCTTGCCATAATTGTCATTCTGAGCGGAGCGAAGAATCTATTCTGGGCAAAGTTACAGATGTTTCGCTGCGCTCAACATGACGGTTGCAGCGGCTCTTCGCAAAGAAGTGAACGACAAACGAAGTGCAGTCAAACATCTGTATCGTCAGCATACAGATTCTTCGTCGCTCTGCTCCTCAGAATGACAAAACGGGAAGAACTGCGATCCGCACGACGCGTTGGAACCAAACTATTCATTGTTCGCAAGCTCCGCAGCAGACTGGAATGTACAGCTGGCGGCAACGCTCTTGGGAAAGAGGAATCGTTGTCGATCGGCTGGCAAAGGTCCGAATCGCGAATCTCCCGCTTTAGCCGTGCGAGCCGAAGCCCCGCCCTGCGGAGGCTCGCAGACACTCGCCCCGCAGGCTTCGGCACGAAAACAACACAGCACCGACCGAAGCAGAGCTTGCGAACTTACAACGTACGCTCTCTCTGAACGAAGCCTGTGGAGGGGGGGGGATCCCGGCGACAGCCGAAGCGGCGAGCTTCCGCACCGGAAGACTGCGGCCCGCGCAACTCTGCGAATTGCAAAACCGCAGAACGACAAAAAACGGCGATCGAACAACCGCAAACGAACAACAATTTTCCTTAAACCCACCGCGCCATTACACCGCCAGCGGACTGCTGAATCTACCAACCACACTGACAAAGAGCCATAACCCCTTGTCACTCCGGGTGTGAAGTTGCTGTAGAGCGAAGATACCGATAAATTCCCGAACGACAAAGAAGGCAAATTGCCGATGAACGGGATGGAGAACGAGGAAAATTGAAAAGGCGAATCCACAAGGAGTGCGACCCGTCGAACGAAAGAATGCTATAACGAAACTTTGAAGTAGGCGGCACCCGAGCGCCGGGCGGCTTCGAGTCCGACCGCCGAATCCTCGAAAATGACGGTTTCGCGAGGCGAAACGCCTTCGCGCCGCATGGCTTCGAGGAAGCAGTCGGGTGCGGGTTTGCTGCGGGGAATGTCGGACCCGGCGAGGATGCCGTCGACCTTTCCCTCCGGAGCATCGTCTGCTGGAGTATCGGGACCTCCGATGCCCAGATGCTGCATGACATGGTCGATGTTGGCGCGGCTGCCCGTGGAGACGATCCACACCTTGCCGCCTTGCCGGCGGAATTGCTGGCAGAACTCCCACAAAGGCCGGTTGAGACGCACCGAGTCGAAAAAGGCAGGGTAGAGTTCGATTTTCCGCAGCCGCAGCCGTTCGCGCTCGGCGGGGTCGTCGATCCCGTAGGTGCGGAGGAATTCGTCGCATCGCACACCGAAATAACGGGCGACGTATTCTTCTTCGGACAACGGATGCCCCGCTTCGGTGAATGCGGCAACATAAGCCAAGGCGTTGGCCCGGCGGGTGTCGGCCAGCGTGCCGTCGAAGTCGAGCAGGATGAGTTTGACCGCGGTTTCCATGGGATCAGTCGAACGACTGCATGCCCGACTGCGCGATGCGGATCATGCGCTGGTATTCGGAGGGCGTGAGCTCCATGAAGAAGTAGTGGATAGGGTCGATGCGCATGCCGTTGTAGCGCACCTCGTAGTGGAGGTGGGGCGCCAGCGAAAGGCCCGTGTCGCCCGAACGGGCGATGATGTCGCCGCGGCGCACGTGTTCTCCTTTCTTGACATGAATCTGCGACAGATGGCTGTAGGAGGTTTCGTAGCCGTTGCCGTGGTCGATGACGACGGTCCGGCCCGACGTGGAGTTGCGGTCGGAGAGGTCGCGCACCGTGCCGTCGGCCGTGGCGAAGACGCGCGAACCCTCGGGAATGGTGTAGTCGACGCCCTGGTGGGACTTCAGCGTGCGGTAGAAGGGATGGATGCGCATGCCGTAGGAGGCCGTCAGCAGCGTTAGCTGCTTGTTGATGACCGGCTGGATGGCGGGAATGTTGTTGCACTGCAGGCCGATCGAGTCGATCCGGGTCTGCAGGGAAAGATAGGTGTCGTTGAGCTCGGTGAGCCGTTTTTCGAGTTGATCGATGCGCTGGCGCAGGTCATGCTTGAGTTGGCGCGAGGAGCGGCCGATGAGTTCTTCGTAGCTGGCGACATGCTTGTTGTTGGCTTCGCTCTCGGACTCGTAGGGATCCGATTCGAACAGGGTGCGGAAGACGTTGCGGTCGCGCTCCGAAAGGTTGTTCAGAACCAGTGCGAGCGAATCGTAGCGTTGCGAGAGCACGGTGTATTCGCGGCGCAGGTCGTCGGTGGAGTGTTTGAGCATGTATTCCACCGGCGTGTCGAAAAAAAGCGAGAATCCCAGGTAGTAGAGCACGGCGATACCGGTCCACACGAAGAACTGGGCCGTGAGCCGGACGAGCTTCTGTCTGCGCTGCTTGCGCCGTTGCAGTTTTTCCCGTATTTCCTTCTTGTCGGTCATGCTACAAAGTTTCGAAGTTGGTTTCGCGGATGTGCTCCATGAACTTGTTGTATTCCTCGTTGGTCATGTTGCGGTTGAAGTAGTTGATCGGGTTGACGGGCGTGCCCTTGTGGATCACTTCGTAGTGGAGGTGGGGCGATGTGGAGCCGCCCGTGTTGCCGGCTTCGCCGATGATCTGCCCGCGCACGACCTTATCGCCGGGTTTGACCAATATTTTGCTCAGGTGGGCGTAGCGCGTCTGGTAGCCGAATTCGTGGTTCAGCAGCACCTGCTGTCCGTAGCCGCGCAGCGGTTCGCCTCGGTCGATTTTCTGCACCACGGCGTCACCCGTGGCATAGATCGGCGTGCCGCGGTCGCATCCCAGGTCGACGCCCTGGTGGGCGATGATGCGGTGGTAGATGGGGTGCATGCGCCGGGGATTGAAAGCGCCGATATGGTTGCCGTGCAGCTCCTTGCGGTCGATGGGCCAGATGGCCGGAATGGCCGACGCCAGGCGGGCCTTGTCCTTGGAGAGGGTCTGCAGCTCGTCGAACGACACCGATTCCTGGTAGAGCGTCCGGGCCAGTTCGTCGAGCTGTTTCCAGGTGCCGATCATCAGCGGTGCGAATTCGTCGTCGGCCAGGGCGGCGTATTTCGAGTCGGGGTAGGGCTGCCATACGCCCGGGATCGAAAGCGTGTCGGCCGAAAAGAGCGAACGATAGACATATTGGTCGCGGTGGCGGATCTCCTCCACCTCCTCGCGGGCCGTGCGTATGCGCTCCTGGAGAATCCGGTAGCGGATCATCAGCTCGCGGTTCTCGCGGTTGATGCGGTACATCTTCGGGGTGTAGAAGAACTGCGAGAAAAGTACGTTGGCGATCGACACGAGGATGAATCCGATGAGAATCTTGCGCACGAAGCGGTAGAATCTCAACCGGAAGGGCGCACGTGCGGGCTCGCGTGCCGGTTTCCTGCCGTCGGGGGCGGTGGCCGGCGTGTCGAACAAAGTCATCTGTTTTTGCGTCATCCTCTAAAAAACTGCGGTTTGTAGGATGCAAATTTAAGTTTAATTGTGTAATTTTGCAACCCGACAAGTATAACGACAGAATCGGATAAAACAATATATATGGAATCTGCAAAAATTCGACAGGCTTTTCTCGACTTCTTCGAACGCAAGGGCCATACCATCGTTCCGTCGGCGCCGATGGTCGTCAAGGGCGACCCTACGCTGATGTTCACCAACGCCGGCATGAACCAGTTCAAGGATATTTTCCTGGGCAATGCGCCGCGCAAGTATCCGCGTGCGGCCGATACGCAGAAGTGCCTGCGCGTTTCGGGCAAGCACAACGACCTGGAGGAGGTGGGTCACGACACCTACCACCACACCATGTTCGAGATGCTGGGCAACTGGTCCTACGGCGACTATTTCAAGAAGGAGGCCATCGAGTGGGCCTGGGAGTTGCTGCACGACGTCTACGGACTGCCTGCCGAGCGGATATACGCCACCGTCTTCGAGGGTTCGGAGGAGGACGGCGTGCCTTTCGACCAGGAGGCCTACGATTATTGGAAGCGTTTCCTGCCCGAGGACCACATCATCCGCGGCAACAAGCACGATAACTTCTGGGAGATGGGCGAGACGGGTCCCTGCGGCCCCTGTTCCGAAATCCACTTCGACCTGCGCGACGAAAAGGAGATCGCCGCCGTACCCGGCCGCGAGATGGTCAACCGGAGCCATCCGCAGGTCATCGAGATTTGGAACCTCGTCTTCATGCAGTTCAACCGCAAGGCCAACGGTTCGTTGGAGGAGCTGCCCGCGCGCAATGTCGACACGGGCATGGGCTTCGAGCGTCTCTGCATGATCTTGCAGGGTAAGAAATCGAACTACGATACCGACGTTTTCCAGCCTACGATCAGCCGCATTGCAGCCCTGTCGGGCAAGCAGTACGGTGCCGATGCCAAGGCCGACGTGGCCATGCGCGTCATCGCCGACCACCTGCGCGCCATCGCGTTCTCCATCGCCGACGGACAGCTGCCGTCGAACGTCAAGGCCGGCTATGTCATCCGCCGCATCCTGCGCCGTGCCGTGCGCTACGGCTATACCTACCTCGGATTCACCGAGCCGACTCTGTGCCGCCTGGTTCCCGGACTGGTCGGGCAGATGGGCGGCCAGTTCCCCGAGCTCAAGGCCCAGCAGGGGTTGATCGGGAAGGTCATCGAGGAGGAGGAGGCTTCGTTCCTGCGCACGCTGGCTACGGGCATCAACCTGCTGGACGGCGTCATCGCGCGCACCAAGAGCGAGGGCCGCAAGGCTATTTCGGGCACCGACGCCTTCGAGTTGTACGATACGTTCGGATTCCCGATCGACCTTACGGAGCTCATCGCCCGCGAGCAGGGCGTGGAAGTCGACCTCGATGCCTTCGACAAGGAGTTGCAGGCTCAGAAGGAGCGTTCGCGCAACGCCGCGGCCGTCGACACCGACGACTGGGTCGAGCTCTTCCCGTTGCGCGAAAGCGTCTTCACGGGCTACGATACGCTCACCGACGAGGTACGCATCGCCCGCTACCGCCGCGTGACTTCCAAGGGCAAGACTTCCTACCAGCTGGTCTTCGACCGCACGCCGTTCTACGGCAATTCGGGCGGTCAGATCGGCGACATCGGCACCATCGAGAGCGCCAACGAGCGTATCGAGGTGGTAGCTACCGAAAAGGAGAACGGACTGATCATCCATATCGTCGAGCGGCTGCCCGAGAATCCGGCGGCTGTTTTCACGGCCCGTGTCGATGCCGCAAAACGGCAGTCGGCGGCCAACAACCACTCGGCCACCCACCTCATGCACGCCGCATTGCGCAAGGTGCTGGGCGACCACGTCGAGCAGAAGGGTTCGATGGTGACGCCCGAGTTGCTGCGTTTCGACTTCTCGCACTTCCAGAAAGTCACGCGCGAGGAGCTGCGCGAGGTGGAGCGGCTGGTCAACAAGGCCATCCGTGCCAACCATCCGCTCGAGGAGAAGCGCGATGCCACCAAGGAGGAGGCCGCCGCAGCCGGGGCCATGATGCTTTTCGGCGAGAAGTACGGCGACCGCGTGCGCATGGTGCGCTTCGGCGATTCGGTCGAGTTGTGCGGCGGTACGCATACGGGCGCTACGGGCAACATCGGCTTCTTCAAGATTCTCAACGAGAGCGCCATCTCGGCCGGCGTACGCCGCATCGAGGCCGTCACGGGCGAGCAGGCCGAAAAGATGCTTTACGTGGCGGAGGATACGATCCGCAGCGTGGGCGAGTACCTGAACAACACGCAGATCGTGCAGGCTGTCAAGAAGATGATCGAAAGCAACGAGACCCTCTCCAAGGAGGTCGAGCAGATGCGTCGCGAGCAGGTGTCGCAATGGGCCGAGAAACTGAGCGCTTCGGTGCCCGAGCGCAACGGCATGCAGCTCATCGCTATGCAGGTCGGCCATCGTCCCGACCTTGTCAAGGACCTGGCCTACAACCTGCGGGCGCGTTCTTCGAAGCTGGTGCTGGTCGTCGGTTCGGTGTGCGACGGCAAACCTTCGCTGACCATCATGCTGGGCGACGAGATCGCCGCCCGGGGCATCAATGCTGCAACGGTGGTCCGCGAGGCCGCCAAACTGATGCAGGGCGGCGGCGGCGGTCAGGCGTTCTTCGCCACGGCCGGCGGCAAGAACCCCGACGGGTTGCAGGCGGCCATCGACAAGGCCGTGGAACTGATTCTCGCCCAACTCAAGTAGACAACGTTATCGTATTGTCATTCCCAACGCAGTGAAGAATCCGGTTTTTCGCAGATTTCCCGCATTGTTCGGCATGGCATCTATTAACTAATTACGACTATGGCAAACAAAGTTCTGTTGATGATTCTCGACGGCTGGGGCAACGGCCGCCACGACAAGGCGGACGTCATTTCGACGGTCCATCCCGCCTATATCTCGGCCATGACCGAAAAATATCCCCATGCGCAGCTGCGCACCGACGGCGAGAATGTCGGTCTGCCCGACGGCCAGATGGGCAATTCGGAGGTGGGCCACCTCAATATCGGCGCCGGGCGCGTCGTCTATCAGGACCTGGTGAAGATCAACCGCGCCTGCCGCGACAATTCGATCATGGAGAATCCCGAGGTCGTCCGCGCATTCGAGTATGCCAAGCAGCACGGCGTCGGCATCCACTTCATGGGTCTTACGTCCGACGGCGGCGTGCATTCGTCGCTGGAGCATCTTTTCAAGTTGTGCGACATTGCCGCCGAGTACAAGATCGACAACACGTTCGTCCATTGCTTCATGGACGGCCGCGACACCGACCCGCGCAGCGGCAAGGGATTCATCGGGCAGCTGGAGAAGCATCTGGCCGCTTCGACGGGCAAGATCGCTACGGTCGTCGGCCGTTATTACGCCATGGACCGCGACAAGCGTTGGGAGCGCGTGAAGGTCGCCTACGACGCTTTGGTCGACGGCATCGGCGAGCACGCTGCCGACATGGCCGCCGCCGTGCAGAAATCCTATGACGCCGATGTCACCGACGAGTTCATCAAGCCCATCGTGCGGGTCGACGCCGACGGCAAGCCCGTGGGCACGATCCGACCCAACGACGTGGTGATCTTCTTCAACTACCGCAACGACCGCGCGAAGGAGCTTACCGTCGTGCTGACGCAGGAGGATATGCCCGAGGCCGGCATGCACACCCTGCCGCTTTACTATTGCTGCATGACCCCCTACGACGCCAAGTTCACGGGCCTGCACATCCTCTTCGACAAGGAGAACGTGCCCGACACCATCGGCGAGTGGGTGTCGAAGCAGGGGCTCAGGCAGCTGCGCATCGCCGAGACCGAGAAGTATGCCCACGTCACGTTTTTCCTGAACGGCGGGCGCGAGGAGGTCTTCGAGGGCGAGGAGCGCATTCTGGTCGCTTCGCCCAAGGTGGCGACCTACGACCTGCAGCCCGAGATGTCGGCGCCCGAGGTGGCCGACAAGCTGGTAGCGGCGCTCGATGAGCAGAAGTTCGACTTCATCTGTCTCAACTTCGCCAACGGCGACATGGTGGGCCACACGGGCGTCTACGATGCCATCGTCAAGGCCGTCAAGGCGGTCGACAGCTGTGTGGAGAAGGTCGTCGAGGCGGCCCGCCGCAACGGCTACGAGGTGGTGCAGATCGCCGACCACGGCAACGCCGACAACGCCGTCAATGCCGACGGCACGCCCAATACGGCCCATTCGCTCAATCCGGTGCCCATCGTGGTGGTTTCCGACCGCGTGAAGGCCGTGCACGACGGCATTCTTGCCGACGTGGCACCTACCGTGCTGGAACTGATGGGCGTGGCGCAGCCTGCCGGCATGACCGGCCAATCGCTGGTGGAACTGAAATAACGAACCTTTTCCTAAGCCGAGTGCAGAGCCAAGCTTGCTTGAGCTATGCCGAGGCGGGAAAAGCTGCAAGAAATTGAACCTTTTCCTAAGCCGAGTGCAGAGCCAAGCTTGCTTGAGCTATGCCGAGGCGGGAAAAGCTGCAAGAAATTGAACCTTAAAACCGAACACTATGAAAAAATTGTTGTTCTTTGCGGCCTGCACGGCGATCTTCGCTTCGTGTACGTCGAAGAAGCCCTACACCATCACGGGCGAAGTCGATCCGTCGATGAACGGGAAGACGGTCTATCTCTACGATTTCCACAACGCTCGGATGACCGACAGCGTGGTCGTCGCCGAGGGCCGTTTCAGCTTCAGCGGCACCATGGCCGGCGATTCGCTGCGTCGTGTCGCTTTGGACCGCAACTACGTCGATGTGATCGTGGAGGGCGGCGACTATACGGTCGACCTGGCCGCACGTACGGCAGCGGGTTCGAAGCTCACCGAGGAAAAAGGCCGTTTCGACGCCCAGTACGATTCGATCCGGGGTGCCTTCTACGAGCGTTACCGCGCTTTGATGGCCGATGCTTCGCTGAGCGAGGAGACGCGCGAGGAGAAGGCCGACGCTTTGGTCGAGGAGATCAATGAAGCGTTGGGCGAGGCGGCCCGTCCGGTCGTCGAGGCCAACAACAATGCGCTGGGCGCCTATGTCTTCTGGCGGTGGAGCTCCGATCTGGAAACTCCCGAGGAGTTCGACGCAGCCTTGGCCCTGGCCGGCGACTACGTCCGCAACTTCGCTCCCGTGAAGAAGAGCATCGCCACGAACGAGGCGCTGAAGAAAACGGCCGAGGGGATGCCTTTCGTCGATTTCACCATCGAGAACGGCAATGCCGACGGTACGGCCGTCAGCCTCTCCGACTACGTGGGCAAGGGCAAATACGTGCTGGTCGACTTCTGGGCTTCGTGGTGCGGTCCCTGCCGTCGCGAGATTCCCAACATCCGCGAGGTGTGGGAGAAGTACCGCGGCGATAAGTTCGAGGTGCTGGGCGTAGCCGTGTGGGACGAGCGCGAGGAGACCCGCAAAGCGGCCGAGCAGCTCGGCATCGAGTGGCCCGAGATCGTCGATGCGCAGGCCGTTCCGACCGAACTCTACGGTATCGCCGGCATTCCCCACATCATTCTCTTCGGCCCCGACGGTACGATCGTTGCCCGCGGGCTGCGCGGCGCGGCTCTCAAGGAGAAGGTCGCCGAAGTGCTGGCCGAATAGGCTGAGCCGGCCGACAATCGAAGCGGGTTGCGATTTCTGGAATCGCAACCCGCTCTTTTTGTGCGCGGACCGAGGCCGGTGGAGCAGGCACCGGACGGGTTCGCTTTTCCGGCGATCAGTAGAGATCGATGTATTCGCGGCTGTTTCCCACGATCCGAAGATATTCGTCGAACGCCTCCCGGCCGATGACTACCGTAGCCCGGTTGTCGTTGGGGTGGAACGCCAGCACGGGCCAGTCGCGCATCCGGCGGTCGAAGAACAGATGCACATGGTGCGCCGTGTCGTTGATAAGTCCGAATGGCGACACCGAGCCGGGTTTGACGCCGAGCCATCGCTGCAGCCGTTCGGGCGATGCGAACGAGAGCCGGCCCTGGCCGAGCCGGTGTTCCAGTTCGCGGACGGCCAGCTGCCGCCGTGCATCGAAACAGACCAGATAGTGGCGGTCGCCCTTGTGGTTGCGCAGAAAGAGGTTCTTGCAGTGCTGTGCCCCGTCGTTGCGGCAGTATTGCAGGGCAAGTTCGCATGTGGGGGCTTCGGGGTGTTCGTACCACGTGTAGCCGATGCCGTGCGCTTCGAGAAAGTCGAATACCCGCTGTCGTTGTTCCATGGCGTGCGTGTCAGCAGGTCGTTTCGCCGATCAGCCCGCGGACGACGACCGAGGCGCAGCCTATGCCGAACAGGGCGGGCATGTAGGAGATGGTCCCTACGTTCGACTTCTTGTTCTGTTCCTCGCACACGATCATCGCCCCTTTGCGAATGGGTTCGGGCGAGAAAACGGCCTGGAACCCCCGCCGCACACCCGCCTTGTGGAGCCGTTTGCGCAGCATGTGGGCCAGCGGGCAGTGGTGGGTCTTCGAGATGTCGGCTATCTCGAGCTGCGTGGGGTCGGTCTTGGCTCCGGCGCCCATCGAGCTGACAAGCGGCACGCCCCGTTCGAGTGTCGCGAGGATGAGCGCCAGTTTGGGCGAGAGGGTGTCGATGGCGTCGACGACATAGTCGTATTTCGCGGCATCGAGCAGCGCGTAGGTTTCGTCGTCCTTGATGTAGCGTTCGACCGCCGTAAGCCGGAGTTCCGGGTTGATGTCGCGGAGCCGTTCGGCCATCACGGCGGCCTTGGGACGCCCCACGGTCGAGTGCAGCGCTATCAGCTGGCGGTTGATGTTGGTTGCCGACACCGTGTCGGCATCGGCTATGGTCATGCTCCCCACGCCTGCCCGGGCGATCATCTCGGCGGCGTAGGCTCCCACGCCGCCGACTCCCACGACCAGTACGTGGGCACGGCGCAGCATGTCGAGTTTCTCTTCGCCCAGCAGCAGGGCGGTGCGTTCCAGCCAGTTATCCATGAATGAAAATGCGTTCGTAGTTTCCGGTCGTCGCCCGTTGCAGTTCGCCGGTCGTCACTCGCAGGAGCGCCGCTGCGCGGGCATAGATCGTTTCGATGGGCGTTTCGCTCTCGTCGGTCTCAAGAAAGAGTTGCGACAGCGGTGTGTTCTGTATGGCTCCGATCGTACGCGGCGAGGCGAAGGTCCGTTCGCCGAACGAAAGACAATACCCCTTTTCCCACGCCTGGCGGGCTTGTTCGGGCGAACCGATGAAGCCGTGGAAGATGACGGCGCGCGGTTCTTGTTCGCGCAGCAGGCGCATCGTCTCCGCGAATGCCCGCACACAATGGAGCACCACGGGCAGCCGTCGTTCGCAGGCCAGCGTCAGTTGGGCGCGGAAAAGCTCGATCTGCGCCTGACGCGTGCCGTTGTCGGCCGCCCGCACGAAGTCGAGCCCGATTTCGCCTACGGCCTGCGCGTTGCCCCGGTCCAGTTCCGCAGCCAGTCGGTCCCATTCGTCCGGACCGATTCTGCCCGCTTCCCACGGATGGATGCCGGCCGTCCGCAACTCGATGCCGCGACCGGTGGGCCGGTGGGTGTGTATGTTGACGTAGGCGGGATTCACGGCGGATTCGGTTTGTCCAAGCGTAGCGGTTCTGAGAAACAAAGATATGAATAAGCGAGGGCAAAAGCAAGCTCGCTTGCATTTTGCCGAGGGGGAGTATCTTGGGCGAAGCCAAAGTCGGATAAGCCGAGCCCGATGCCAAATTTATGCGAGCATTGTCGAGGCGCGAGTATCTAAGACGAAGTCAGAGATATGAATTTTTGAAATTATTCGGTGTTGCGACGGCAAATTTGAAGATGCAGACCTGCTGTTCAGCGATTCTCCGTTGCCCGGTTCGCGCTCTGCCCCTGTCCGGCCGGGCAACGAGGGAACAGATGTTAAACGAATGTCGGGCTGCCGTGCTTGGAATGAAGAACAAATAAAGATTTTAAGGTAATTTAAAAATAATATTCGTTACGTACGGTTTTCCGGAAAAAAATTCGTACTTTCGCACGCGGTTCGGACTGTTAGCATGCTAACAACGGGCCGGAAGTGTGCCGATACGTGCGGAATGCGCGGTTTTGCGGGCTGCGGACCGGAAGCGGCGGCGGCCGAAAAGTGAGGCGGCAGATCCGAAAAAGGATGTGCGGGGAAAGATGGCCGGAAACGAAAGGGCGACTGCCGGAACAGGATCGGATCGGCGGGCAGCGGCCGGGAACGGCCGAAGCTGACACGGACCGCCGGAACGACGAAGCGATAATCGACGAAAAAACATATTCAATCTAATCATTTCAACCATGTCGAAAGTCATTACATTACGCAAGGGTCTCGACATCAATCTCCAGGGCAAACCCTGCGCGGAGGCGGCCGCGGCGCCGCAGGCTGCGCTGTATGCGGTTTCGCCGCTGGATTTCGAGGGCGTGACTCCCAAGTTGCTGGTGAAAGCGGGCGACAAGGTGAAGGCGGGTACGCCGTTGTTCTTCAACAAGAACGACGAGCGCGTGCTCTTCACATCGCCGGTCAGCGGCGAAGTGGCGGCCATCAACCGCGGCGAGAAGCGCAAGGTGCTCTCCGTGACGGTGACGCCCGATGCCGAGCAGGCCTACGAGCTCTTCGCCTGCCCCGATCCGGCCGCCGCTTCGCGCGACGAGATCGTCGGGCTGCTGCTGCGCAGCGGTCTGTGGCCCATGATCATGCAGCGCCCCTACGGCATCATCGCCGATCCCTCGGCCATGCCGAAAGCCATCTTCGTCTCGGCGTTCGATTCGGCGCCGCTGGCTCCCGATTACAACTTCGCGCTCCGCGACGAGATGAAGAACCTGCAGACCGGTATCCGCGTGCTCGGCAAGCTCACCGAGGGCAAGGTGCACCTGTCGGTGCGCGCCAAGGCTGAGGGCAGCATGGCATCGCTGGCCGGCGCCGAGCTGCACACCTTCGCAGGCAAGCATCCCGTGGGCAATGTCGGCGTGCAGATCCACCACATCGATCCTGTCAACCGGGGCGAGACGGTCTGGACGGTCAACATTCAGGACGTGGCCATCATCGGCCGCCTGTTCAACGAGGGACGCGTCGACATGACGCGTACCGTCGCCGTGACCGGTTCGGAGGTCGAAAAGCCCGCCTACGTGCGTACGATCGCCGGGGCCCGCGTCGATTCGATCCTGGGCGGCAACGTCAAGGCGCAGAAGGAGGGCGACAGCGTCCGCATCATCTCGGGCAACGTGCTCACGGGCACCAAAACCGCGATGGACGGCTTCTTGGGCTACTATGCCAACCAGCTGACCGTGATCCCCGAGGGCGACAAGTACGAGCTGCTGGGCTGGGCGATGCCTCGCTTCAAGAAATTCTCCGTTTCGCGCGCCTATTTCTCGTGGCTCTGCCCCAAGAAGGCTTACAAACTGGATACCAACATGAACGGCGGCGAACGTCCCTTCGTGGTGACGGGGCTCTACGAGCGCTATCTGCCCATGGACATCTATCCGATGTATCTGTTGAAGGCCTGCCTGGCCGGCGACATCGACAAGATGGAGAACCTCGGCATCTACGAGGTGGTCGAGGAGGATTTCGCGTTGTGCGAGTTCGTCGATCCCTCGAAGATCGGGATCCAGCAGATCATTCGCGACGGTATTAACTTAATGATCAAGGAGGCATAACGATGGGACTGCGTAAAATAGTGGACAACCTCAAGCCCACCTTCTCCAAGGGAGGCAAGCTGGGCTTCCTGGCCTCGACGTTCGATGCGTTCGAGACTTTCCTCTTCGTGCCGAACACCACCACTTCGCGTGGCGCGCACATCCGCGACTGCAACGACATGAAACGTACGATGATCGTCGTCGTCATGGCGCTGATGCCCGCTCTGCTGTTCGGTTTCTACAACACCGGTTATCAGCACTTCCTCTCGCAGGGCGTCGTGCCCGCGTTCTGGGAGTCGCTGTGGTTCGGTTTCCTGAAGGTGCTGCCCATCATCGTCGTGTCGTACGTCGTGGGTCTCGGCATCGAGTTCGGTTTCGCCCAGGCCCGCGGCCATGAGGTCAACGAGGGTTTCCTCGTCACGGGTCTGCTGATTCCGATGATCATGCCGGTGGACATTCCGCTGTGGATGGTCGCCGTCGCCACGGCTTTCGCCGTCGTCTTCGGCAAGGAGGTCTTCGGCGGTACGGGCATGAACGTCTTCAACCCCGCCTTGCTGGCGCGTGCCTTCGTCTTCTTCGCCTATACGCCCTCGATTTCGGGCGCCGAGGTGTGGATCGCCGGCCTCGGGTCGGGCGAGGGCGTCGTCGACGGTTTCTCGGGCGCTACGGCGCTGGAGCACATGGCTGTCGACGGTACGCTGGGCTATTCGGCGCTCGATGCTTTCCTCGGATTCATCCCCGGTTCCATCGGCGAGACCTCGACCGTGGCCATCCTGCTGGGTGCCGCCGTGCTGCTCTTCACGGGCATCGCTTCGTGGCGCACGATGTTCTCCGTCTTCGCCGGAGGTCTGCTGATGGGCTACGTGTTCCAATGGACGGGCGTCACGGCCTATCCGGCTTGGTGGCACCTGATCGTCGGCGGTTTCGCCTTCGGTGCGGTCTTCATGGCCACCGATCCCGTCACTTCGGCGCAGACCGATGCCGGCAAGTACATCGTCGGCTTCATGACGGGCGCCATCGCCGTGTTGATCCGTGTGGTCAACCCCGCCTATCCGGAGGGTATGATGCTCTCGATCCTCTTTATGAACGCGCTGGCTCCGCTGGTTGACTACTACGTCGTCGAGGCCAACATCCGGCGCAGAAACAAACGTGTCAAACCGGCTAAATAGGGGAGGATGCAATCATGAAAAAAATCAATACGAACAGTAACCTCTATATCGTCGTCTACTCGACGGTGATGGTCGTCGTCGTGGCGCTGGTGCTGGCCGTGGCCGCACTCTCGCTGCAGGAGCGGCAGTATGCCAACGAACTGGGCGAGAAGAAGCAGTCGATCCTGGCGTCGCTTTCGGCTGCGGACGAAAACTACGACGAATTCATCGCAGCCCGCGTGCTGAATGCCAACGGCGACACGGTCGAGGGCGGCGATGTCTTCGCCATGCTCAACGACCTGCAGGGCTCTTTCGATAAGGGCCGCTTCCCGGTTTTCGAGGCCAAGGACGGCCGGGTGGTCATTCCGGTGACCGGCTCGGGACTGTGGGGCCCCATCTGGGGATATGTCGCCCTGGAGAACGACATGAACACCGTGGCCGGCATCGTCATGGCCCATAAGGGCGAGACCCCGGGTCTCGGCGCCGAGATAGCGACGGGGAAATACCAGTCGAAGTTCGTGGGCAAAACCATCTTCGAGGGCGACGAATTCGTCTCCGTGTCGCTGCGCAAGGGCGGCGCCAAGGACCCGGCCCACGAGGTCGACGCCATCACGGGCGGTACGAAGACTTCCGACGGCGTGACGGCCATGCTCCGCACGAGCATCGGCCATTACCTGCCGCTGCTGCGTGCACGCCGTGCCGCCGCAGAGACGGGAGCCGAAGTTGCGGACCGGCATGAAGTGTCTAACGAAGAAAATGTAGGAGACAATGAGTAAGATGGAAAAAGAGCCTTTGTTTTCGGCCAAAAATCTGAAATATCTGACGGGTCCCTTCTCGGCGAACAACCCGGTCATCGTGCAGATCCTGGGTATCTGCTCGGCGCTGGCCGTCACCGTGCAGCTCAAGCCCGCCATCGTCATGGCCCTGTCGGTGACCGTCGTCACGGCGTTCTCCAACCTCGTCATGTCGTTGTTGCGCAACGGCGTTCCGGCGCGTATCCGCATCATCGTCCAGCTCGTGGTCATCGCCGCGCTGGTGATCCTCGTCGATCAGGTGCTCAAGGCCTATCTTTACGAGGTCTCCAAGCAGCTGTCGGTCTACGTGGGTCTGATCATCACCAACTGCATCGTCATGGGACGCATCGAGGCCTTCGCCTTAGCCAACAAGCCCTGGCCCGCCTTGCTCGACGGCATCGGCAACGGTCTGGGCTACGGTCTGATCCTCGTCGTCGTGGCGTTCTTCCGCGAGTTGCTCGGTTCGGGTTCGCTGCTGGGTTACCCTATCGTTCCCGAAAGCTGGTACATCGCCGAGGGCGGTTTCTATTCCAACTGCGGTCTGATGCTCTTCCCGCCCATGGCGCTCATCATCGTGGGCTGCATCATCTGGGTGCATCGTTCGCGCAACAAGGATTTACAAGAAAAATAGGAGGATAGCATATGGAAATGTTGAACATATTCATCCGGTCGATCTTCATCGACAACATGGTCTTCGCCTTCTTCTTCGGCATGTGTTCCTACATCGCCGTGTCGAAGAGCGTCAAGACGGCTCTCGGCCTGGGTGCCGCCGTCACGTTCGTCATGGTCATGACCGTGCCGCTGAACTACCTCTTGTACCAGTTCGTGCTCAAGAGCGGGGCGCTGGTCTGGGCCGGTTTCCCCGAGGTGAACCTCAGCTTCCTCTCGTTCATCGTCTTCATCGCCACCATCGCCGCCTTCGTGCAGCTCGTGGAGATGATCGTCGAGAAGTTCTCGCCGACGTTGTACAGCCAGCTGGGCATCTTCCTGCCGCTGATCGCCGTGAACTGCGCCATCATGGGCGGTTCGCTCTTCATGCAGCAGAAGGTCGACGCCATGCAGCTGACTTCCGTGTGGGAGTCGGTCATCTACGGTCTCGGTTCCGGTCTGGGCTGGTGGCTGGCGATCGTCATGATGGCGGCTATCCGCGAGAAGACGACCTATTCGCACATTCCCGCGGCGCTGAAGGGTCCCGGCATCGCCTTCATCATCACGGGGCTGATGGGCATCGCTTTCATGATCTTCTCGGGCATTCAGTTCTAACCTTTAAAAAGAGAGTCTGAAAATGGAATTGACAATCATAGTTGCAATCGTAGCTTTCTTGGTCGTCACCCTCTCGCTGGTGGGATTGCTTCTCTTTGCGAAGGCGAAGCTCACCTCGTCGGGCGATGTGACGATCGACATCAACAACGGTGAGAAAGTCATCACGGCCGAGAGCGGCGGCACGCTGCTTTCGACGCTGGCCAACAACAAGGTGTTCCTGCCTTCGGCTTGCGGCGGCGGCGGTTCGTGCGGCATGTGCAAGTGCCAGGTCCTGGAGGGCGGCGGCGACATCCTGCCTACCGAAACGGGCTTCATCTCGCGCAAGATGGCCAAGGACCACTGGCGTCTGGGCTGCCAGGTCAAGGTCAAGGAAAATCTGAAAATCAAGGTTCCCGAAGCCGTTCTCGGCGTCAAGAAGTGGGAGTGTACGGTGGTCTCCAACCGCAATATCTCGACCTTCCTCAAGGAGTTCGTCGTGAAGCTGCCCGAGGGTGAGAACCTCAGGTTCCGCAGCGGCGGCTACATCCAGATCGACATCCCGAAGTACGACGCCATCAAGTTCTCCGACATGGAGATCGACGAGCGTTTCCGCGAGGACTGGGACAAGATGAAGATGTGGGACCTGGTGACTACCAACCCCGAACCGACGTTCCGCGCCTACTCCATGGCCAACCACCCGGCCGAGGGCAACATCATCATGTTGAACATCCGCATCGCCACGCCGCCGTTCGACCGCGCCGCCGGTGCGTTCATGAAGGTGAACCCCGGTATCTGTTCGTCGTACATCTTCTCCCGCAAGCCGGGCGACAAGGTGACGATCTCGGGTCCTTACGGCGAGTTCTTCCTGCCCGACAACCTGCCCGATTCGCAGGAACTGATCTTCATTGGCGGCGGTGCCGGCATGGCGCCCATGCGCAGCCACATCATGCACCTTTTCAAGACGGAGAAGACCAAGCGTCCCGTGTCGTTCTGGTATGGTGCCCGCGCCTTGAAGGAGGCGCCTTATCTCGACGAGTTCCACCAGATCGAGAAGGATTTCCCCAATTTCAAGATGAACCTGGCGCTCGACCGTCCCGATCCCGAGGCGGATGCCGCAGGCGTGAAGTATACGGCCGGTTTCGTGCACAACGTGCTCTTCGAAAACTACCTCAAGAACCACGAGGAGCCCGAAGGCTGCATCTACCTCATGTGCGGACCTCCGATGATGATCGCTTCGGTCGTCAAGATGCTCGACAGCCTCGGCGTGCCGCCGGAGAATATCCTCTACGACAACTTCGGCAGTTAGCATGATTCGAATCGCCTGCGGGCGATTGCACGGGAGCGGATAAGGTGCAAGTCTGTTTGCAGTCTTGTCCGCTCCCTTTTTGTCGGAATATGGCTGAGGTTCGCATTCGGTGATGAACCCGCGGCTTTCCGGCCGGAATTTCAACTCAGAAACTTCAAAAAGGACAAGTTATGATAGGTGCGATTGCAACCATAAGCGGTTTCTTAGGCGTGGTGATGCTGGTTGCCGGTGTTTTGCCGGTTATTCTGTTTTTCAAGGTCTGGCGTATGACGAACGATGTGCAGGAGATCAAACGACGTTTGCTGGCGGCATCGCCATCGTCGGAGTGCGACCTGGTAAAGGAGATTTACAAGAAGAATCCGCAGATCGCATCCCTGCTTTTCGATGCGGTTTATGCTGAGATGCGCCGGGCTTATATTGACGGGGCGGCCGATTATGACCGGATTGTGGCACGATACCGTCCTCTGTATGTCATGGCGGGTTTGTCTGTGCCGGAAGTCTTCGAAGCGATCCACGACAGCGGAGAGTGGCACGATCGGTTCGAATCGTTCGAATAATGGAAACCGGCCGGAGTCGAACTCCGGCCGGTTTCGTTCGGCGAGCGACGCCGAAGGTTTATTTCTTGCTGGCGCCGCTTTCGAGGATCGAAACGATGGAATAAAGCGTGAAGCAGATGGCGCCGAAGCCCGTCAGTACGCGTGCAGGAACGTAATATTTGTGGGCGAAATCGGTGGCCTCGAAGAGGAACGCCGCCAGGAAGAGGCAGGCGAGCGCCGTGATGACCGGAATGATCGGAATGCGGTTGGCCAGCGGGAACTCGGTGTGCCAGATTTTGGCCAGCAGGATCACTTTGCTCGAAATGCTCCAGCATATCAGTGCCAGTCCGAACAGCACGAAACCCACGAAGTTGATCGTCTGGCCGCGCAGAACGATAAGCAGTACGATGCCCAGGATGAATGCCAGAGAGCCCATCGTGATGACCAGGCTCGACCATTTCGATTTTTCGCGCATCGAGTAGCTGCCGCGGATCTGGCGGGCGATGCTTGCCACCAGGGCGATGAGCGAGGTGCAGATGCAGGCGATGCCGAACATGACGCTGCCGGCGACGATATGGGCCGGGAGCGTGCCTCTGACGAAGAGCAGGATGCACCACACCCATGCTGCCAGGGCCGTGGCGCTGACGATGCCGATCAGCGTGACCGACTGGCCGATGGTGAATCCCTGCGGGTTGATCGAGAACGATGCGTCGGCCGAGTTGCGGGGAATCAGGCTGAAGCGCGACGAAGCCGTGGCGGCCGTGGCGACGCAGACGGTGATAAGCCCGAGACCGCATACCACGTGTCCTGTGACCAGCGAACCGGAGGTCTGCGACGTGAGGATGAAGACTCCGCAGATGATCGTGGCCAGCGCAAAGGAGTAGCCGATGGCCGGGAAGATATATCTGGCCGTTTCGGTGTAGGTGCCGACGATCTGGCGGATGATGGTGGCAGCGGTGCAGTAGAGCGCCATGCAGATCGAACCGAGGAAGAAGACGACCGGTCCGGCCGTCAGGCGCAGGGGATCGTCGCCGGCCGTGTAGACATAGGCCCCGTAGGCAAAACAGAAGGCGGCCATCGCAAGCGGAATGGCACGGAAAAGAACGCTGATGCCGTGATTCATGGTGGTAGGTTTTTGGCGCCCCGTCGCAAATCCCGTACCACGCGGCGAAGCGGGCGGGAATGGAGCGTTTGCCGTCATGCAAATTAAATTTGATACTGCGCCCGGCTTGCGTTATCTTTGCAGAAGAAATTGCCGTCTATGAAAAATATCGTTTTTGATCTGGGAGGCGTGCTGTTCGCGCGCGACGTAGCGAAATGTACGCAGGAGTTCGTCGATTTCTTCGCGTTCGTACGCTCCGACCCGATGCCCCGGTTCTGGGAAGAGTACGACCGCGGTGCTTCGACGTTGGACGAGGTGACCGATACGCTGTGCGACATGCACGGCTGCCCGCGTGCCAAGTGCGAGGAGTTTCTGCGCAGGTCGATCGAGATGCAGGAGCCCGTGCAGCCGACAGAACGGCTCATCGGCGATCTCAAGGCGGCGGGCTACAAACTTTACGTGTTGTCGAACATGTCGTGCGAGTTCATCGACTTCCTGCGCCGGTTTCCGGTCTACCGCTTGTTCGACGGCGAGGTAGTCTCCTGCGAGGAGCACACCGTCAAGCCCGAGCCGCAGATTTATGAAATCCTGCTCGAACGTTACGGGCTCGATCCTCGTGAAACGCTTTTTGTCGACGATCGCCCGGCCAACATCGCTGCCGCCGAGCGGCTCGGCATCTGCGGCAAACTTTTCGATGCGCGCCGCCCCGAGGTCACCTGTGCGGAACTGCGGGAGATGCTTTTGAAAGGCGAGAAGTGAGAAGTGAAAGGTGAAAAGTGAGACTTGCCGAAATGGCGGTTCGCGACGGAATAGCGATTCCGTGACCTCTGTTTAGGTTTTCTGACAAAAAAGACCTGCCCCAAGGGGCAGGTCTCTCTTTTGGGCTGTTTCGCAGGATCAGTTGAACCGGTAGCGCAGGCTGAACTGCACCGAGAAGGTCGAACCGAAGCTGTTGTAGTTCTGGAAAGTCTCCGTCACGCGCTTGCCGTTGTACTGCTGATAGGTGATCTTTCCCTTGTTGTACTTGAGCAGCTGCGAGTTGACGACCTGCTTGTAGAGACCCCAATCCTTGTTGAGCAGGTTGGCTACGTTGACGATGTCGACACCGAAGGTGAGCGTGTTGCGCTTGCCGTTCTTCATGGTGAGGTAGAAGTCCTGGGCGAACTTGAAGTCCACGCGATGATGCCACGGCATCTTGGCGCCGCCGCGCTCGGCATACTTGCCCTTGCGCGTTTTCAGATAGCTGTCCTGGTTGATGAAAGCCCAGAAGTCGTCTTTCTGCTGCTCGGCCGAGTAGTCCTTGTCGTCAACGAAATTCCAGCCGTCGAGCGCTTCGCGCGATTCGGGCACGAAGATCAGCGAGTTGGCACCGTAGTCGTTCACGACATTGCCGCTGTAAGTGTAGGAGTAGCGCGAGTAGGAGTAGCCGCCTGCATAACCCAGCTGGCCGCCGTCGTAGAAGAGCGAAACGGTCGTACCGAAGTGCTTGGCGTAGTCGCGGTGGAAGCCGATGGAGGCCATCACGCGGTCGGGAGCGATGTAGGTGCCGTAGCCGAGTTCATGTTCGTTGTTGCCGTTCACCGAGTAGGTGTTGGTTTTGTAGGCCGACGAAACCTGGTCGCCGATGCCGTCTCCATAGCTTTTACCACCGGAGTGGGTGTAGGCTACCGAAAGGTCGAGGCCGAAGCGGAAGCGCTTGTGCAACTGGGCCGATACGGAGTAGTAGTAGGCGTCGTCGCCGGCGTTGGTGATGTAGTAGACGTTCTGCTTGTCGTAGTACATGTTACCGTAGTAGTGGCGTACGTCGCCCGGAACCACCTCGATCGTCTGGTCTTTCTCGGGCTTGCTCGGATCGTTCCAAGGTTTGTAGCCTCGGTTTTCTACTACAGCGGGGTGGAAGTCCTTGTTATAGATGCCTTCGACCGTGAGGTTGATGTCGCCCGGCAGCTTGGCGTCGAAAGCCAGCGAACTTTTCCACGTGGCCGGCATCTTCAGGTCGGTGTCGATGATCGTCGGCGACGAGGGCGTGGAGATCTCGGGGGTCAGCCCGAGGTCGGCGACCATGTCGCTGACGTTGGTGTGGAACTTAAGACTTGCGGGTACATTCTGATCCCAGTAACGGGTGGTTTGGCCTACGCCCGAGTTGCCCACGGCCGAAACGAGCCAGACGAAAGGCAGACGGCCCACGAAGTAGCCCGTACCGCCGCGCAGGATGTACTTGCGGTCGCCCGTGATGTCCCAGTTGAAGCCCAGACGGGGCGAAACCGTCAGACGGGTGCCGGGGAGCTGGTCGGTGGAGTAGTGCACGCCGCCGAAGTCGAGGTTGGCGAATTTCTCGTTGTAGTTGCCCGAGAGCGAAGGATAGATCGGCACCTCGAAGCGCAGACCGGCCGTCAGCTTGAAGTTCTTGTGCAGGTCGAGTTCATCCTGAAGATAGACCGATACCTGCTCGTACTGCATCTGAGCCAGGAACTGCGAGCCGTCGGGGTTGTTGGAGAAGGTCACGCCGAATGCCGCCGGGGTCTTGTCCTGCATGAAGTCCTCCATCGACGAGTAGACATAGTAGCCCGCACCGCACTGCATGTAGCCGTTGGTGGCCTTGTTGTGCTCGAACTGCACGCCGGCCATGAAATTGTTGATGCCGGCGCGGAGGTTGAATTCGTCGGTCACGACGAACGTCGAGACTTGGCGCAGATTGCCTTCGGAGAAGATCTCGGTGCCGAGCGATGCGTAGACATCGCCGTCCTTGAGGATGTCGACCGTCGGGAAGAGACCGCCGTCATAGGTGCGGGGCTCGTCCTGGTAGGAGTAGGTGAAACGCAGGGCGTTGTTGCCCTTGCCGTTGAACAGACGCGAGTTCCACTCGGCTGCCACCGAGGTGAAGTCCTGGTCCTGGTAGTAGCGCGAATTCTTGAAATAGAAGCCGTATTGAGAGGTGCGACCCCCCCCCGAACCATGACCCGGGTAGATCGTTTTATTGTAGAGCGGAGAAACCGATGACGAGGGCGAGTTGGCGTTTTGGTTGTGGGTGTGCGAAACGCGCAGGTTCACCGTGTTGTTGTCGTTGATGTTCCAGTCCAAACGGGCCATGACTTTGTAGTCGGGTGCCGAGATGTCGTAGCCCGTATAGGGGCCCGTGACGTAGCCGTACTTATCCTTGACGAAGTTGCTGATCATCTCCATGTCGGAAGCCAGCGGACGGTTGTAGTTGGTGTTCGAACCCCAGTCGGTACCATCGTCGGGACGTGCCTGGCGGGTCATGCCTCCGACGGTCTCGTCCTGATACTCGGCATTGACGAAGAAGAAGAGCTTGTTCTTGACGATCGGACCGCCCAGCGTGATGCCGTAGGTGTAGTCCGAAGCCTTCGACCGCGTGAGGTCGAAGTCGCCGGCGTGGATGCCCTTCAGGTTGTTGTTGGTCAGGTAGGTGTAGAACGACCCCGTGAAATCGTTGCCGCCCGAACGGGTCACGGCGTTGATGGCGCCGCCCGTGAAGCCGCTCTGGCGAACGTCGTAGGGCGTTACGGCCACCGATACCTGCTCCAGAGCGTCGAGCGAGATGGGCGTGCCGCCGGCGGGCAGGTTGCCGCCGATGCCGAAGGCGTTGTTGAACGCGGCGCCGTCGACCGTCACGAACGACTGGCGGTAGTTGCCGCCGCCCACGGCGAAGCCGTTCGACGTGGTGTTCGACTGCGGCGAGAGACGCATGATGTCGTTCATGCTGCGGCTCACCGTAGGCATGAGGTTCATGGCTGCGCGGTCGACGTTGACGATGGCGCCGGCGCGGCTGCTGTTCATCGAGCTGTTCTTGCCGTCGCCCGAAACGACCACGGCCTCCAGACCGATGGCGTCCTCGTTCAGATAGGCGTCGGTTACGTTGTTCTCGGCCAGAGCCAGCTGGATGCCCGTTTTCTCGACGGTCTGGTAGCCGATCATCGAGAAGGTGATCGTGTAGGGACCGCCCGGACGGACGTTGTAGATGCGGTAGTTGCCTTTCGCATCGGCCGCAGCTCCGTACTGGGTGCCCGACGGAGTGTGGGTCGCAATGACGGTCGTACCGACCAGCGGAGCGCCGCTGGCGTCGGTCACGTTGCCGCTGATGCTCGAAGTCGTCACCTGGGCGGAGATCGCCGTGGCAGCGAAAAGAGCCAGCATAGAGAGCAAAAGTTTCTTCATACGCTTTGAATTTAGTGAATAATGTGGTTTGGGTTATGTTGTGTAAATTCGTTCGTCCTTGGTGTTGTTTTCTGCTTTGTCAACGTCCGGGCCATCCTGGCGCTGTCTTCGGCCCGAAAATTCCTTCGTCAGTCGGCTTTCCCGCTTGGGCAACGTCTTGCCCGAGTTCGGGCGCCGCCGCTTTAAGGCAATCTCCATCGTCTGTCGGCTTTCCCGCTTGGGCAACGTCTTGCCCGAGTTCGGGCGCCGCCGCTTTAAGGCAATCTTCATCGTCTGTCGGTTTCCCTGCTTGGGCAATGTCTTGCCCGAGTTCGGGCGCCGCCGCTTTAAGGCAATCTTCATCGTCTGTCGGTTTCCTTGCTCCGCCAGCTTTTCCACAGCCTTTTGCAGGTCTTTCGTCCGCTCTTTCGTCAGGCTCCGGAACCGTCCGGAAACCATCGGGGTGTCATCGGTCCGGCGTGCGGCTCGACCAAGCCTTCGGCCAGCGGTCCGGACGTGAAAAAACCGGTTTGTATAAAGCCGCAGGAGGACAACTCCTTTCATGGAATCGCCCTCCTGCACGTCATATTCTTTCGTCGGCGGATACCCTCCCCCGATACATTTGCCGTCGGACATGGGATGCCTCTGCTCCAAGGAACGATCGGAGTTTGCGGCGGACCGAACGACGAAGGAAAATACCCGAAATCTTCATACTGCAAAGATAGAACAATTATTCGTAAGACGGATGGGAATATCGGCGAATTATCAACAATTTATCGCCAATTTAGTGCCGATTCTGCCGTTTTGTCGGCCGGGAAGCTGCCGGAAGCCTGCCGCCGGGGCCTATTCCGTTCTCAGCGGCGTGCGGCGGCACGTTCCTTGCGGGCGGTGGCGGCAATGTCGTTTCAGGAAAAATACTGGCAATATTCGCTTTTCGTGCTGATCGTCGGTCTGGGCGTCACGATCGTCGCCAAGCTGACTCCGTTTCTGGGCGGTCTGCTCGGTGCGGCGACGATCTATGTGCTGCTCCGGGGGCAGATGTGGTATCTTACCGTGCGGAAGCGTTGGCGCCGCAGTCTGGCGGCTTCGCTGCTGATGGCCGAGGCGGTTTTCCTCTTTCTGGTTCCGGTGAGTCTGGTGATCTGGATGCTCGTGGCCCGCATCCAGGACATCGCGCTCGATCCGCAGTCGGTCGTCGCACCGCTTCGGCATGCCGCCGAACTGCTGCAGGAGCGTTTCGGCTACGACTTGTGGCAGGAGAGCAACCTTCAGTCGGCGTTGGCCATGCTGCCCAAAGTGGGGCAGTGGATCGTGGCCGGCATCGCCGATTTTGCGCTCAACCTCGTGGTGCTGTTGTTCGTGCTCTACTTCATGTTGATCGGGGGCACGCGCATGGAGGCCTACGTGCGGGACATGCTGCCCTTCAATCGGTCGACGGGGCGGCAGGTTATGCGCGAAATCCACATGATCGTACGTTCCAACGCCATCGGCATTCCGCTGCTGGCCATCGTGCAGGGCATCGTCGCGTATGCGGGTTACCTGCTGTTCGGTGCGCCGAGTCCGTTGTTCTGGGGCGTCGTCACCTGCTTCGCCACCATCATTCCCATCATCGGAACCGGTCTGGTGTGGGTGCCGTTGTCCGCCTACATGGCGCTCGACGGCCGTTGGGGCGCCGCAATCGGGCTGTGTCTGTTCGGCATGCTCGTCGTTACGCATGTCGACAACGTGGTGCGCTTCGTCATGCAGAAGAAGCTGGCCGATACCCACCCGTTGGTAACGATCTTCGGCGTATTCGTCGGGCTTTCGCTCTTCGGCTTCATGGGGGTGATCTTCGGTCCCCTGATGCTCGCCATGTTCATCTTCTGCGTCGATCTTTTCAAGCGCAGGTATCTCGAGCAGGATTATAAGCCATCGTAGCAGGCATTCGGTCGTGGAGCGGCCTGCGCGCAAACGCAAATCGCAAAGAAAAAAAGCACCTGCATTACTGCAAGTGCTTGATTTTTAATTCGTAGCGGGAGAGAGACTTGAACTCTCGACCTCATGATTATGAATCATGCGCTCTAACCAGCTGAGCTATCCCGCCATTGCTCGAAAGCGAGTGCAAAGATAACGGAAAAATCCGAACGTGCAAAATCATTTGCCGGAAAATTCGTCCGGCGGGTCGTTTTTGGCTTTGGCACCGATTTTGTCCTGCGGCCTCTGCCGGCGGATTCGCGGTCCGGCAGCGATAAAAAAATTGCAGTCATCATGTACAGAAAGAACAAGTTGCCCCATTCGTCCGAACACAACGAGGGGCTCCGCAGCGCGATGGAGGTGTTGGCCGTCATCGCCGGCATCGTATTGCTCGCGGCCTTGTCGTGGGAGATCATCGGCGGCAGCGGCACCCGTTTCTCGGCCTTCTACCTCAATGTCCAGCTGGCGGTCTGCGTGGTTTTCCTGCTCGATTTCTTCGTCCTGTGGAGCGCCGCCCAGCGCAAGATGCGTTATTTGGGGCGCAATCTGCTTTTCCTGCTGATTTCCATTCCGTGGCTGAACATCCTCGGTTGGTGCGGCGTCTCGGTCACGCGCGACTGGGGCGTGGTCGTGGGGTTGCTGCCGGTGCTGCGGGCCTTTCTGGCCATGGTCATCATCGTGCGGTGGCTCACCAGCGACAACAAGATGCGGCGCATGCTCGTCGCCTACGTCTTCACGGTCGTGATCTTCACTTATATCTCGGGGCTGGTCTTCTTCGAGTATGAAGCAGGCGTCAATCCCAAGCTCCACGGATTCGGCAATGCGCTGTGGTGGGCCTGGATGAACGTAACGACCGTCGGGGCCGAGATTTTCCCCGTCACTGCCATCGGCAAGGTCTTCTGCATCATGCTGCCGTCGCTGGGCATGATGTTCTTCCCGATATTCACCACCTATGTTTTGCAAGAGTACACCCATAAGAAAGAGGCCGATCAGTAGACCGGTCTCTTTTTCTTGTTTTGCCTCGGGGCGGACGGTCCGCTTGCCGGGGCTTATTCTTTTGTCCGCTCCCTGAGAAGGTCGCGGATTTCGCGCAGGAGCAGCTCCTCTTTGGTCGGTGCGGGTTCGGGAGCCGGAACGGAGTCTCTTTTCTTTATCAGTTTGTTCATCAACTTGACCATCAGGAAGACGCACAGGGCCAGGATCGTGAAGTCGACGCATTGCTGGATGAAGGCGCCGTAGTTCCAGTAGATAGGGTCGGCCGCAGGTTCGGCAATGATTCCGCTGCCGCCTCCGACCATCTTGCCAACGCCCTGCACGGCTCCGGAGGTTACGTCGCGGACTTTCGAGATGTCGACGCGCAGGTGCGAGAAGTCGGTGTTGCCGAGCAGGGCGCCGATCGGGGGCATCAGAATGTCGTTGACCAGCGACGACACGATCTTGCCGAACGCACCGCCGATGATTACGCCGACGGCCATGTCCATCACGTTGCCTTTGAGGGCGAATTCCTTGAATTCCTTGAAGAATGCCATAATCGTTTGGTTTTGGATGTTTCGTTGGTGGAACGACAATGCCAGTTGCGTGCCAATGACGGGCATGCGGCCGGTTGTGCATAAAAAAACGACCGGTCCGCAGGGACCGGTCGCAGGGTATGGCTGTTCGGGTTACTCGATCTCCACCAGCACGCCGTCGGTCGGTACGATCTGACCCGGTTCCACGAGGATCCGTTTCACCGTTCCGGCGTAGTCGGTGGTGATGGAGTTCTCCATCTTCATGGCTTCGAGGATCACTACTTCGTCCTCGGCGTTCACCTTGTCGCCGACCTTGACCAGCACCTCGATGATGCGGCCCGGCAGCGGAGCGTTCACCGTGTTGCCCGTGATGACGGGAGCCGGCTTGGCCTCGGCCTTGGGAGCTTCGGGTTTCGGCTCGGCAGCTTTCTTGGCTTCGTATTCCTTGACTTTCAGGTCGGTGAGGAATTTCTTGGCCACCAGCGGGAAGAGCTCCAGCAGCAGAACCTCTTTCTCCGTCGCAGCCAGTTTTGCGCCGCCGGCTTCCGGCAGTTCGGGGTTGGGCTGCATGCTGTATTTGGAGGTGTCGTAGGGCGTCTCTTCGCGCACGCCGCAGATCTTGAAGCGGAATTCCGGATCGATCTCCACGGGTGTCTTGCCGTATTCGCCCTTCACCAGCCCGACGAACTGCGAGCTCTTGTTGGTGTACATCGGGCGGCCCGCCTTCTCGTCCATTGCGCAGTTGACGGCCTGGGCGCCCACGATCTGCGAAGTGGGGGTCACCAGGGGCGGCAGACCTGCGGCCAGGCGCACCGACGGGATCAGTTCCATGGCGCGGGGCAGAATCTCTTCGGCCTTGAGCTGCTGGAGCTGGGCCACCATGTTGGAGTACATGCCGCCGGGGATTTCGGCCTTCTGCACCAGTTCGTTGGGTGCCGGGAATCCGAAGTAGGCTTCGATCTTGCGGCATGCGTCGATCGTCGCGGTCTCATCGTCGGCCTGTGCGGCGCGGATCGCTTCGTCGAACAGTGCGTCGATCTCGGCGGGCAGTTTGTCGGTCAGCGGGTTGAACGGCTTCGGCTCGGGCTTCTCGGTGCCGAATACCGACTGGTTCAGCTCCTTGCGGATTCCACGCAGTTCGCCGTTGATCTTCGCCACGGCTTCCATGTTGACGCCCAGGTCGATGCCCAGTTTCTTGCAGAAGACGTATACGAGTTCGAGCGCCGGAGCGCCCGTGCCCTCGGCGAAGTACCAGCAGTTGGTGTCGACGACGTCCACGCCGGCCACGATGGCTGCCAGCACCGAAGCCAGGCCGTAGCCCGGGGTGCAGTGGGTGTGGAAATCGACCGGAATCGAAAGATTCTGCTTGAGCAGCTTCACGAGCGTCGCTACGCGGCGCGGCGGAATGAGACCCGACATGTCCTTGATGGTGATCATGTCGGCGCCCAGTTCGGCCATTTTCCTGGCCTTGTCCAGGAAGTAGGCGTCGGTGAAGACCGGAGCGGGCTTCTTCTTGCCCATGAGCTTCTGAAGGAAGCCCGGTTCGGGATATTTGGGGTCGACCGTGTAGCATACGGCGCAGTCGGCGATGCCGCCGTATTGCTTCACATATTTAATCGTCGACTTCACGTTGTCCACGTCGTTCAGCGCATCGAAGATACGCATGATCCCCAGACCGCTCTCGATGGCGTTGCGGCAGAATCCGTCGATGATCTCGTCCGTGTAGGGCGAGTAGCCGAAGAGGTTGCGGCCGCGCGAGAGGGCGGTGAGTTTCGAAACATTGCCTACGGCTTTGTGTATCGTCTCCAGACGGGTCCAGGGATTTTCATTCAGGTAGCGCATGACCGAGTCGGGCACGGCGCCGCCCCATACCTCCATGGCATAGAAATTCGCGTCCTTGTAGTAGGGCAGGCAGCGGTCGATCTGCGCCTGGGTCATGCGGGTGGCAAACGACGATTGCTGGCCGTCGCGCAACGTTAGGTCTCTGATTTTGAGTTTTTTGGCCATAACTGTCTATGGGTTGAATGTTTTTTGTCCGGCGGCGCGGTAGGTCGCCGAACGGCGCAAAAATACACAAACGGCCGTAACTTTCCAATTAATCGCCGCGCTTTTTCGTGCGCGGACCGCCGCATCGTGTTGAAATTCTTGGCTCCGGCCCGTTTTTCAGTTTGCGGCATCTATTTATTGTTATTGCTTGTCCGTGAGAGTGCTCCGTCGCTTCTGTTTTCGGTTTGTCGGGGCAGGCTTTTTTCGGACCGCAGCCTGCGGGGCACGCCCGGCGACAGCCGGATGATTGCGGGCCTCCGTTGGGGGAGGCTGCTGCCCGCGCGGCTCCGAGAGCCGCCCAAAAACGGCAGAGGGGCATTTTGCGGATAAGCATATGTTTCTATATCTTTGCCCACCGGCCGGTTGGCGCTGCTGTTCCCGGCCCGGAAATACCGGATGTTTAATTTCTGATCGAGTCCGTCTATGTCCCCGTCCGCCGTCATATTCACCGTTCTGGCATATATTGCCGTATTGTTCGTCGTGGCCTGGTTTTCCGGCCGCCGCACCGACAACGCCGGTTTTTTCACCGGCAACCGCCGCACCCCGTGGTATATGGCCGCTCTGGCCATGATCGGCGCCGCCATGTCGGGCGTCACCTTCATCTCCGTTCCCGGTTCGGTCGCCGCCGATTCGTTTTCCTACATGCAGATGGTCGCCGGCTTCACCGTCGGTCAGCTGATCGTCGCTTTCGGGCTGGTGCCGATGTTCTATCGGTTGAAGGTCGTGTCGCTCTACCAGTATCTCGACGAGCGCTTCGGCATCGTCTCCCACCGTGCCGGCGCCTGTTTCTTCATCCTCTCCAAAATGCTGGGCGCCGCCTTGCGCGTCTACGTCGTCTGCGCCGTCATGCAGCTGCTCGTCTTCGAGCCTTGCGGACTGCCTTTCTGGAGCAATGCTGTCGTCACCGTCGCCCTCGTGTGGCTCTATACGCAGCAGGGCGGCGTCAAATCGCTTATATGGACCGATACGCTCAAAACCCTTTGCCTGGTCGGCAGTCTCGTCCTCACCATCGTGTTCGTCGCCCGCGCGTTGGGACTCGACGGCGGCGGCCTGGTCCGCGAGGTCTCCGCATCGCCCATGTCGCAGGTTTTCTTTTTCGACGATCCCTCGTCCGACCGCTATTTCTGGAAAATGTTCGTCGCAGGCATTGTCGTGCTTGTCGCCATGACGGGCCTCGACCAGGACATGATGCAATGCAATCTCTCGTGCCGCACTCCGCGCGATGCCCGGCGCAATATCATTCTGACCGCATTGTGTCAGATCGTCGTCATTCTGCTGTTCCTCGTCCTGGGAGTGCTCCTCTACCTTTATGTCGGACGTGCCGGACTGGCTTTGCCGCCCAAGAGCGACCAGCTTTTTTCGTTGGTGGCCGTCGACGGCGGACTGCCCGGCGCGGTGGGGGTCGTCTTCGTCCTCGGACTCGTCTCCAGCACCTATTCGGCCGCAGGTTCGGCCATGACGGCTTTGACCACATCCTTTACGGTCGATCTGCTCGACGGCCCGGCTCGTTACGACGAACGGCGGCTTACCCGCGTGCGGCGGCGCGTCCATCTCGCGATGGCCGCTTGCATGACGCTCGTCATCCTCGGGGTGGGGTACCTGGCCGACGACAACGCCATCAACCTCTTTTTCCGCATCGTGAGTTATACCTACGGTCCGATTCTGGGGCTCTTTCTTTTCGGCATCTTCTCGCGCCGCCGCCCCCGCGACCGCTGGGTGCCTCTCGCGGCACTCGCCGGTCCCGTGCTCAGCGCCCTGCTCCAGCATGTCGCCGCCGGCTGCTGGAGTTACCGCATCGGCTTCGAACTGTTGGTCTACAATGCGCTTTTCGTGATCGCCGGGCTCTTTCTGCTCTCCGTCGGAGGGAAGGATGCGGACAATGTCGCGGAAAAATCGTAACTTTGACGTCGTAAAACCATTTTTCGTCATGTCACTCGAACAACAGATTTCCAAGGGCATCATGGATGCCATGAAGGCCAAGGACGCCGTGCGTCTGAGCGCTTTGCGCAACGCCAAAAAGTATATCATCGAAGCCAAGACCTCCGGGCCTGGAATTACGGAGCTGCCCGACGCCGACGTGCTGAAAATCCTTTCGAAACTCGCCAAGCAGGGCGCCGATTCCGCCGCCATCTTCACCGGGCAGAACCGGCCCGATCTGGCGGAGGAGGAGTTGGCGCAGGTCGCCGTTTTCCAGGAGTTCCTGCCCCGGCAGCTCTCGCCCGAGGAGCTGACCGCCGAGGTCAAGGCCGTCATCGCCGAAGTCGGCGCCACCTCCATGAAGGAGATGGGCAAGGTTATGGGCGTCGCTTCGAAGCGGCTCGCAGGCCGGGCCGACGGCAAGGAGATTTCGGACAAGGTCAAGGAGTTGTTGGGGTAGAATGCTCGCAGCACGACGGTTGTTGCCGCTTCTCTGCGCGCTGTTCGCGGTGCAGGCGCTTTCCGCCCGCCGCCCGGCCGGCCGCTTCGACGTGCCCTGCCGGATCGAATACGGCAAATATGTCGTGGAGGTGGGAACCCCCGCCGGTCCGCGCCGGTTTATCTTCGATACGGGGGCTTCGCGCACGACCGTCAGCGAAAAACTCTGCCGCGAGTTGGGACTTCCGGCCGTCGGACAGAAAATGACCGGCGATTTCGAGGGCTACCGCGAACGATTGCTTCTCGCGCGGATTCCTTTCTTGCAGTTGGGCGAAGCGCGTTTCGACGACTGGCCCGTCGCCGTGGTGCCCGACACTTCCTATGTGTGGTGCCTGGGTGTCGACGGCATCGTGGGCAGCGACCTGCTCCGCCGGTTCGTCGTTCGTTTCTCGGCCGGTGGCGATTCGCTTCTCGTATTGGCCCGCAGCTGCCGTCAGTTCGGCGGGCTCGACCGTCGGCAGGCCGTGCGGCTCTATCGGTCCGGCACACGGCCTTTCGTGCATCTCCATGCGGGCAACGGCACGGAGAGCATGGATTTCTATGCGCTGTTCGATACGGGTTCTTCCGGTTATTTCGATTGCCGTTATCGCGAGTGCGAGGCTTTGATCGACCGGGGCATCCTGCGCAGCGTGCGCCGTGCTTCGGGCCGTCCGGGGCGCTTGGGCTGGACCAACCGTTCGGCCGTGCGCGAAGCCGTTCGCGGCACCGTTCCCCGATTCGACATAGCCGGGAGCTCGCTGGAGGATATTCCCCTCCAGGAGACCTACGGCAACACCAATAAAATTGGCTGCGGCCTGCTTCGCTACGGCACGGTCGTCGTCGACTATCCGGGGCGCCGCTTCTGGCTGCTGCCCTGCGGCGATGTGCCCGACAAGCCCGATGCTTCGGTGCGCAGCGTGAGCGTTGCCATCGACGGCGGCCGCCTGGTCGTCGGCGAGGTGTGGGACGAGTCGCTCGCCGGAGTCGTTGCCCCGGGCGACCGCATCGTGCGGATCGGTACGGCCGATGTCACGCAGGTCGATCCTTGTGCCGTCATTCGCGGTGAGATACGCGGCGACCGGCCGCAGCTGACCGTCGAGCGCAGCGACGGTTCGCGCGTGACCGTTTCCGTTAAAAATATGTGACATGCACTTGCCCGAATCCTTTCATCGCAATCTGAAAAGCATCGCCATGCCCGCGGCTATGGTCGTCGGCGCCCTGCTGTGCCGTCCCGTCGCGGCGCTGGAGGAGTGGTCGGGGCGGATGATTACGCCGACGCTCATCTTTCTGATGCTTTTCGTCACTTTCTGCCGCGTCAAGCCCCGCGAAATGCGTTTTTCGATGCTTCACGTGTGGCTGCTGCTCTTTCAGATCGCAGCGTGCGCCGCGGTCTATTTCGCCTTGCTGCCGTTCGACGTCACGGTGGCGCAGGGCGCCATGACCTGCATCCTCACGCCCGTAGCCATGGCCGCCGTCGTTATCGCCGGCATGCTCGGGGCCAACGTCGTCACGGTGGCGACCTACAGCTTGCTGTGCAACATGGCGATCGCATTGGCGGCGCCCGGAATCCTCACTTTCGCCGGCACCGGGGTCTGCACCTTCGGGCAGATCTTCGCCCGCATCGCACCGCTCCTGATCATGCCTTTCGCCGCCGCTCAGTGCTGCCGGTTCGTTGTGCCCCGATTCGCCGGGTGGGTGGGGGCCCACGGGCAGATTTCGTTCTACATGTGGCTTGCGGCTCTGATCGTCACCATCGGCCGTACCACGGCCTTCATCATCGACCTGCACGATGTCTCGCGGTCGGTCGAGGCGTGGCTCGCCCTGGCAGCGTTGGTCATCTGCCTCGTCCAGTTCGCCGTCGGCCGGCGCATCGGGCGCAGGTTCGGCGATCCCGCCGCCGGGGGGCAGTCCCTCGGACAGAAGAACACGGTTCTCGCCGTGTGGATGGCCCAGTCGTTCCTCGACCCCATCTCCTCCATCGCCCCCACGGCCTACATCGTTTGGCAGAATTTCGTGAACAGCTGGCAGATATACAAAAAGGATAGAGAAATGACGAAAAATCAAATATAAATCATTAAATTATAGATATTTATATTTGATTACGGGATTTTCTGTTGTTTTTGCGATTTTCCCGACAAAGCCCATAATCGCCCGATATTTGTTACTATTTTGTTACTTGAAAATGCCGTGGTAACAAAACAAATTCGCTATATTTGCCGTTGGAGCAATAAATGGGAACGGTATGGCGAAGCAGAAACAGACGGTCAAATTGAAGGAGCCGGTGCGAATCCGGTTCAAGCAGTTATCCAACGGGAATCAATCCATCTATTTGGAGTACTATACGGGCGATGTAATCCGCAAGGAGAACTATGTCGGCGGCAAACGGAAATACGAGTTTCTGAAGCTATACCTTATTCCCGAACGAACGCGGGAGGACAAGGCGAAAAACGAAGCGACGCTCGCTCTTGCCAAAGCGATTCAGAGCAAACGGATCGTCGAGGTGCAGAACGACGCACACGGATTCCAGAACACGAACAAGTCCCGAGTGAACCTGCTCGACTATCTGGAGAATATCGGGAAGCAGTCCGCCGAGCAGGGAAGCAGGAACTATGCCCGAACGGTGCTCAATACCGTCCGTGCATTGAAATTATTTCGCGGCGACTATATCGCTTTTCGGGACGTCGATAAGGAGTTTCTTTCGGAGTTTACCGATTACCTGCGACAGATGCCGAAAGCCAGCAAATACGGTGTATTGAAAACCGGAGGGCGGTTGAGCAACAATTCGGTCGTGTCCTATTATGGTACTTTGAGAACGGCCATCAACCGTGCCTACAAAGAGGGAATCATCGCCGTCAATCCGACCAAAGAGTTCGATTTCGCAAGTAAAGTACGACAGGAACCGAGCCGCCGCGAGTATCTGACAATCGACGAGTTGAAGACGCTGATAAATACCGAATGCCGGCACGAGATCGTCAAGCGGGCTTTTCTTTTCAGTTGTTTGTGCGGGCTGCGCGTCAGCGACATTCGCAAATTGAGGTGGTGCGACCTGCAACGGAGCGGCGGGCGTGTCCGTATCGAAATCACGATGCAGAAGACCAAAGAACCGCTTTACCTGCCGATTTCGGACGAGGCGTTGAAATGGCTGCCGGAGCGCGGCGAGGCAAACGACAGCGATTTTATCTTTCCGCTGACGCATGAGGGGACGGTGAACGACACGCTGCAACATTGGGCGAAAGTCGCCGGAATAACTAAACACATTTCGTTTCATGTCGCCCGACATACCCATGCGACGATGATGCTTACTTTAGGCGCCGATTTATATACCGTCAGCAAGTTACTCGGCCACAAGAACATCGCCACGACACAGATTTACGCCAAAATCGTAGACAAGAAGAAAGAGGAGGCTATCGGTTTGATTCCGAATCTGATGGAATATTGAAATTTCGAGGGCTGCGTTTTCTCAATTAGATATTATTGAGCGCATCTATCAATTCGTATATTGTGGTTGATGGATTGTCATGCGCAGTCAACAGCTTTGCTCGCACTACTGCATTATTCGTGTTAGCCGCTAATATTTGCTTTTCTTGTTGCGATAAAGTCCCTTTTGTATAGTGCGGAGAAATCGTTTGAAATTTTTTAATACATGCCTTTGATGTCAATTCCGCATGATGATCCAAACAGTGGAGTAAAAACCATAGTTCAATGCAGGGATTGGAAACTAATAGTATAGCATTGTGAATACTCTGTAATCTTTCCAATGTTCCGGAGACATCGAGGTCAAACATTAGAAATGTTTTGTCATTATCTGTCGTAATATATTCTTTTTTACAGTTGTTGATGTATCGCAACGAAATATTCGAATCGCTTTTCTTCGATATAACTTGGATTGGTACACGGTATTGCGACCGAAGGAAATTCACATAGGCAACTTCGGTTTCACCTTCGCAGAAAACAAAGAAATTAGGCTTCATTGTTTTCTCTTTCGATCGTCTTATCTGGCGGCCCATATAATTATTTCGTAAAAGTACTCGAGGATTCGTCAATATAAGGGATTGCATCAAATCGTCCTTGTAAATAGGCCTTTTCCAAATTCATATTTTCACGGAAGTCTTTATAATCGTAAAGAGAATACAAATCGGACGAACCGTCATTTCGCTTATTTACAAAATATATTTGATCTTTTCTTAGTTTACAGGTATTTAGCAGATAAGTATTATGGGTCGTATAAATCAATTGTGCAGATTCGCTTTTATGGAACAGGCCTATGATGTATTCTACTAATTTGGTATGTAAACTTGTTTCGATCTCATCGATCAACAGGATTTTGTTGTTTTTTACTATATCCAATATGGTTAGCATCATATTGAATAACACTTTTGTTCCCTCGGATTCTTCTGCAAAGAAATCGAATGGAATAGTCGGATTATTTTTGTGGTATGTAGTAATTATCAATTGTGGTTTTTGAATGTCATCTGACGACAATATGCTGTTGTTATTTTGAGGATCGAAAACTGCCGTAGTATAAGGTTTGAGCTCATGTCTACTGCTAATATCAATAATATCGCTATCGGCTATTTTCAGTACATTCAAGAATTGCTCTTTATTCTCATTTAATAATTGCTCTACAGTGAATGAATTGTATCCTATATAATTGAGAATAAATCTTTCGTGAAAATAACGGAATACACCTTTTGCAATATCTCTATCCATTTGACTGGCTCTTGAAACGAATAGAGTTTTCTTGGATGTATTTGCAGCGACATCCATAGGCCTGCGTATGGCGGACTTAAATACATAAATATCTTTTTTTTCCGGGCCTTTGCGTTCATCTCGTATGAATACGATAGAGCGCTTCCCATTGGGATAATAATACAATTCTTCTTTTATTATTTCGTTGTTAGTCAACATAAAAGAGTATTCGTACTCTATTCCATCGAGTAAAAAACGAATAAAGAAATTGCTCGGTTTATTTATATCATCGAATTTGAACGGAGTGAACGCAAAAGTGGTATTTTCATTGAAACCATGCGAGGTAAATATCATACCGACACACGCTCGAATAGCCTTTATCACACTACTTTTACCGGATGCATTTGCCCCATAGATGGCAGCTGTTTTCAACATGCGTTCATTGCCGCATGTAAAAGTATTACTTAGTAATTTTTTAGCTGCTCCAGTCTTGATATTGGCAGCTTGCATATTTAATACTACCTCATCCTTTATGGAGAAAAAATTGCTCAAACGAATTTCAAGTACCATTTTATGCTTTGTTTTTGTAGTATTTCTGCAAATGTAGCAAATAAAATACAAATTCATTTGATTTATCGATAATAATTAACGGTTTAATGAATTGATAGATTTTTATGGCGAATATTTACGGATGTTTTTCATCTGTTTTTCGTATCTCTGACTTCGTCTTAGATACTCCCGCTCGGCAAAATACAAACTTCGTTTGCTTTTGCTCTCGCTTATTCGTATCTTCGTCTAAAACAAGACGGATTTATGGAAGGCATGGAGTTGAAACCGCGGTTCGACGAGCTGCAAAAGATATTCGATCGTTGCATCCAACACGCTTGCCGGGTATTCGAGGAGCGTATTGCAACCAAAACCGCCCGGCTCGATCCCGGGCAGAGACAAGAGCAGGAACGGCTGGAGTATAACCGGATTGCCGACGAGCTGGCCGAGTTGTATTTGCACCACTCCGGACTGTCCGATCTCCGGTTCTGTTACTCCGAACCTGCATTTCTTTGGGAGGGCGGATTCTTCGAGGCGCTGCATGCCGATGAAAAGAAAAAGTACCTTGCATTCTCCGCACCCTCGTTCGACTACTCCCGATACGAGCAGGATAACACGGCCTATGATACCGAACTGCCTTATTTTTCGGCTGTCGTAAACATCGTCGTCCGAGAACGTTATGCCGCTTACTTGCGGCAAAGGAAAATATCCATATCGGAATCTTCGCAGAAGTCGGCTTCTATTGCCGTGCCGCCCATTGCCGAAACGGAGAATCCGTTCGATTCGATACTGACCGACGAGCAGATCGCCTACCTCGCTGCGGCCGTCAACGACGTCAAGATGTTCAACGTATCGCTGTCGGCGGACGAGCTGAAAGCCATTTTTGCCTGCAAACCCGAAGCGATCGTGCGGTCGAACAACAACCGTCTCGTCGCGTTCTTTTTTTCGGGATTGAGCAGCCGCGGATTGATAACCCCCAACTGGCAGTCCGTCATCGCCAATCACAAACTCTTCCTCACGAAAGATACATCACGCGATAAATACATCAATCAAAGCGACTTATCTACGGCGACCAACTACATCCGCGACGTCGGTGTCGAGGGAAAATACGCAACCCTTGAAAAGTACCTCATGCAAGTGAAAAGACTTTGAGAACGGGTTGAGACCTCAAAGATAGGTCAATCTGCTATCAAGCTTATCCTCAATATATTTGCCCCTGTAACGGTTACAAGACACGGAGGGCATGCACTCCATTTGTTTTATTTAAAATCCATCGAATTATGGAGAAAAGTATTGAGATGCGAGTTGCAGAACTCGAAAAGCAGGTGTTCCACACCAAAAACGTGTTGAGCTTCGAGGAGGCCAGCCGTTTTCTGAACCTCTCGAAAAGCTACCTCTACAAACTGACGTCGGGCAATCTGATTCCGCACTACAAGCCGCAGGGCAAGATGCTCTATTTCGAGCGTGCGGAGCTGGAGGCATGGTTGCGTCGCAATCCTGTCAAGACGCAGACGCAGATCGAAGCCGAGGCACAGCAATACCTGCTCGGCCGCTCCTCGAAGAAGAAGTAGCGATGAATGTGCAACGTGATTCCGTTTCGGTTTCGGTTTCTTCATGGCGTTCGGCTCGTCTGTTCGTTACGGACGAGTTCACGGCTCCTCCCGTGATTCTGCGGGTCGATGATTCGGTTATCGGGACTTTGGGGAATTTCAGCGCTTCTACCGGCAAGGCGAAGAGCAAGAAGACGTTCAACGTCTGCGCGATCGTGGCGGCAGCCATGATGGGCGGCACGGTGTTGAACTATTCGGCCTCTTTGCCGCCGGAGAGGCGGCGCATCCTCTACGTCGATACGGAGCAGAGCCGCTTCCATTGCAAGCGGGTATTGTGCCGGATTCTGCGGCTGGCGGGATTGCCTACCGATGCGCATCCGCTGTTGTTGGAGTTCTTGTGCCTGCGCGGTTATGCCACCAAAGAGCGGTTGCGGAAGATCGAGGAGGCAATCTACGACCTCGACGACCTCGGACTGGTCGTTATCGACGGCATTCGCGATCTGGCGCACGACATCAACAGCCCCGGCGAGGCGACCGACCTTATCACGAAGCTGATGCAGTGGACGGACGAGCGGCGCATCCACATCCATACAGTGCTGCATCTGAACAAAGGCGACGACAACACGCGCGGGCATCTGGGTACGGAACTGAACAACAAGGCCGAAACCGTCTTGCAAATCACCAAAGACGACTTCGACCGCGATATAAGTTCCGTTGCGGCGATGCACATCCGCGACCGGGATTTCGAGTCGTTCGCCTTTCGCATCAACGCCGACGCCTTGCCCGAGCCGGTCGAGGATTACCGGCCCCGACCGACGACAGCCGCCAAGAGTTTCGACTATGCCGAGGTCTGCGAGGCCAAACACCGCGAAGCGTTGGAATTGTTATTCTCCGAAGCCGATCGGATTTCCTATTCGTCGCTTATCGGACGGTTGCAGCGCAGTTATGCCGCTATCGGCCATTCGTTCGGCATCAACAAGGCCAAGCAGCTCAAAGTCTTTTTGGAGAACAAACGGATGATCGTCAAGGAGGATAAGTTCTACCGCTACAATCCCGAGTTTCATTATTGACCCTTGCGGGCGGTTTAGTCCGAAACGGGGGTATATATTATTAAACCATTCTAAACCGGTACGGCGGGTTAAACCCCGAACCGTACCGATAAACCGAGTGAAAGAAAAACAGCTTATGGACGCAAAAGCAATCAATAAGTTCCCGATACGGGACTACCTTACCACACGAGGTATCCGTCCGGCCAAAGATAGAGGTTATTACGGCTTGTATCATTCACCGCTGCGCGAAAATCATACGCCGAGCATGAAAGTGGACTATGACAAGAATCTGTGGATCGACTACGGTGCAGGCGAGGGCGGTACGCTGATTGACCTCGTGATGCGCATGGATCGGTGCGATGCAGGGGAGGCCATGCAGCGGCTGGAGCAGATGATTTCCGAAACTTCCTCTTTTTCTTTTCACAGGAACAGCAACCCCGTACCGCCGCACCGCGAATCGGCCATCACGATAGAGGAAGTCCGCCCGCTGGAAAACCCCGCCTTGCTCGCTTACCTAACGGAGCGAGGCATCGACCTTGCCGTAGCTCGTGCACATTGTTCGGGGGTGCATTATCGCGTGGCGGACAAATCCTATTTCGCCGTGGGATTCCGCAACGATGCCGGAGGTTGGGAGCTGCGCAATCGCTATTTCAAGGGCTGCACCTCTAAAGCCCCGACGACCCGCCGCGGCGATTATCCGACGTGCCTCGTTTTCGAGGGATTCATGGACTACCTCTCGTTTCTAACGCTC
Source organism: Bacteroidales bacterium (assembly GCA_910575495.1). Lineage (GTDB taxonomy): Bacteria > Bacteroidota > Bacteroidia > Bacteroidales > Rikenellaceae > Alistipes. The sequence goes on from CAJTFS010000002.1 coordinate 115,129, forward strand.
AAATGCACCCCGAACCCGCCGCACAATGTCGTCGTGCTGAACTCGGTAACGAACCTTGCCAAAGCCGTTCCGTTCATCGCGCCGCACGAACGGGTCTATACCTACCTCGACAACGACGAGGCGGGGCGAAAGACGACCGCTGAATTGAAAGAGGCGTGCCGCAACCTATCAGACCAATCCGTTCACTATCGGCCGCACAACGATTTGAACGACTACCTGCGCAGTCGTCGTCCCGTGAAAGAGCACAGGCGGTCGCGCGGACGCAAGTTGTAATGTCTCTCACCATTCGGCCGCTCCGCGCCCGCGGCTTTTCCTCCACAGAAAAGCTATAGTCTATTAGGGCTTTTTCTCAACGCATCGGCACGCCGACGCTGAAAAAGCCCCAATAGGCCAAAGGGCAACCCTTTGGAAACCCCTTGCGACCGTTCCGGCCGCCGACCGCATATGTGGTCGAAAAACCGACAACCGAAATCATCAACCGCAAAATTATTACTGAATCATGGGATATGTCGTATTGCATTTGGATAAGTCGCCGGACAATGAAGTGCCGATGACCGCCCATATCGCACGTACTAAGATGCCGCCCAATGCCATACCTGAACTGACCTACCTGAACGAAGAACTCGTCGAATATCCGGAGGGTGTCGCCGACCGGACGGAGGCAATCAATCATCGGCTCGAACATGCAGGATTGACCCGCAAAATCGGGACGAATCAAGTGCGGGTAATTCGTGTCATGCTGACCGGCACACAAGAGGATATGCAGCGTATTGTCCAAGAGGGCCGCCTGAAAGCATGGTGTGCCGATAACCTCGAATGGCTGCGGCGAACTTTCGGAGCCGAGAATGTCGTTTCAGCAGTATTGCACATGGATGAAGCGACACCGCACATCCACGCTGCGGTCGTTCCTATCGTAACTGGCGAACGTCGTAAAGTCCGAAAGGAGCAAACCGACGAACCTAACAAGCGGAAATACCGCACGAAATCGGCAGCTCGGCCACGGTTATGTGCTGACGACGTAATGTCGCGTGTTAAGCTGAAAGAATACCAAGATACCTATGCCGCAGCAATGGCTAAATACGGACTACAAAGAGGTATCGACGGGTCGAAAGCCCGACATGTTACGACACAGGAATTCTATCGCAACGCCATTGCCCGACAGCAGAACTTGCAGGACAATATCGGCGAACTGCTCCGTATCGAGGAGGAGAAACGCAAAGCGGTCGAACATGCCACGAAGCAGGAACAGACGGCACGCGCAGAACTGCATCGAACCGCAGTCGAATTGAACATAGTAAAAGGCGAATTGAAAACCGAGCGATTGAAAAACTCCGCCGCCGAGGTCGGCACGACCATCATAGACGGTATCGGTTTTATGATCGGAACGTCGAAAGTCAAACGGCAGGAGCAGGAAATCGGAGTGCTGCGACAAGAGGTCGCCGCACGCGATGAAACGATCGGAATCCTGCAAGCGAAGATTCAGACCATGCAAAGCGAACATAGTCGGGAACTGACGACAATGCAGGCGCAACATACCACCGAGACAGCGAACCTAACGAAACAGCACGAAAAAGAAGTGTCGCTACTGAAAGCAGTCATCTCGAAAGCTGTAAATTGGTTTCCCTATTTCCGCGAAATGATCCGGATGGAAAACGTTTGCCATAAAATAGGTTTTGGTGACGAGCAGACCGCGACGCTTATCAAGGGCAAACCGCTCGAATACAGCGGAGAACTCTACTCCGAAGAACACGACTACAAATTTCCGGTCGAACGAGTAACAGTGCAAATAACGCCCGGCCCGACCGACAAACGAAAACTACAACTTAACATAGACAAAGTACCGTTTAAGGAGTGGTGTAAGAACCAATTTACTACATTGCAACGAATTATAAACCAGAGACAAATAGTTCGCAAGGGATTCAAATTATAAAAATCATACGAGAAATCGCCAGCAAACCTACGCTGGCGATTTCTCTAATCGTTTCTGTTGGCAAAAGGTCTATGTCCGCCGTAACACTTTTTGAAGGATGAAATAAAAGACAACTCGACTGTTCGAGGATCATCCTCCGGTAATGGCATCCAGCAGAATAACAGATTTGCCGCATCTTTCAACTGCCAGATATAACAGCCTCCTTGATGCCCGACAGGTTTTCCCTGACCAAAACGCAGATATTCTTTTAAGCGACTGCGTAGTGTACTCTGAGGTTGTTTCCCGTTTTTTATTCCACCGGCCTGACCGATATAGATAACGCAAGTATCGTTTACCCAATTTGCCCGTAAGACGTCAAGTGTAACATTCGGATCTTTGCCTTTGAAAAACCCGCCCGTCCCTTCTGTAAGAAACTCCGGAGCATTATTCGCTGTCCTCACTACCATGTAAACACCTTTGACATTTGGAATAACCGAATGGTCTTTCCATAAATCAGATATGGGAACAAAGCCCTCGAATCCGATTTGTCGCAAATCGTCAATCGCTTTGAAGCGAATCTCTGTTGTCTTTGGGAAACTCATGACTAATTGATATTGATTATAAATTTCATTGATAACGCTCGATTCTGCACCATTTAACACTGCCCCTTTATGGCATTCGTAGTTTTTCTTGAGCATATTTTTGTCGGATGGTAAGACTATATGCCCGTTGACTGAATGTTCGGAAGCTTGGATAGCAATAAATTCCGCGACCTTTTTAAGAGCATTTCCTCGTGTCTTTGGTGATTTCAAATTACGCCGATCCAATTCGGTCTGGACGGCTGTTGTTAATTGCAGAAGTGTCATAAGCGGATTTTTCAATCATGAAAATATTCGTAAATGTCCTCGTAGTAATCTTCGTAATAGTTGTCTGGTTCATCGTAGATCTTATTGTCTGGCAACCATTGAAACTCCTGCAATGGTTGCGATGGCTCCTCCTCTCGATAAATGATCAGACGACGGTTGTAGTCGAGTTCTTTTATGTCGGTTACAGGACGTGTCGGGGCGTTATTAAGCCACGGAGTTTCATGTGTGGCTGGTTCGCGGCGATTGCAATAATTTGCAATCAAGCAAAGAATGCAAAATAAGATAAATCCTCCGACTGTCAGTCCAAGACAACCTGCGAGTCGCTCTCCCGTCGGCTCATGCCAAAAACTTATTTCTCCGTTCTTCATGTTGCATCCTTTTACTTTTACCGAAAATATCTATATGTCTGCTCACTCGTTACCATATTTTCATACATATATACATCGTCAATGACAACAGAACCTCGACTGAACATAACGCTTCTTCTTAATACGCCGGAGACGAGAGAACTCTTTCCAAATACAAAAATAAGTAAAAATATGATTATTCTTCGTGGGGATTAGAGAAAGAAATCTATATTACCTTATTATAAATAGCAAATTTGTATCTTTGTTTAATTGTTGAAAGCATTTAAGTTTAAATACAACCAAGCTAAGAATATGCGAATATATCATTATACTAATTTAGAAGCATTGGCTTTAATTCTAAAAAATAGAACGATACGTTTTAATCGTTTAGATCAGGTTGATGATTTAGAAGAAGGTAATGCTGAATCTTTAGGCGTTAGGTTTTGTAAATATGTATTTGTGTCATGTTGGACTGAATCCTCAGATGAAAGTATCCCTTTATGGAAAATGTATGGTGGAGATGTAGGAGGAGTGCGTATTTCCATTGAACACAATATGTTTAAAGAGTATCTTATAACCAATCTTAATTTAGATAATGGTTTAAGCACACAAGGGGCAATTATTTCTAAGATCCCTCAACGGGATATGGAAAATCCAGATTTTTTCATACTGCCAATACTTGATTATGATAATGATTTATTTTATCGAAAAATAAAATATGTTGATGATGTTTCAGAGCATACCAGAAAGGCTATTAAAGTAACGAATCTAAAAGATGGTCGAGGTGATATTGCGATTGATACAAAACAGTTCGGCTCTTATAAAAACAAGCGCTGGGAATTTCAAAATGAGACAAGATTCGTTCTTTATGCTTTTCCTTTTAATCCACTACGAGAAGGAGCAAATCCCCAAATTTCAACTATTGTAGCACAAAGTTTTTTGAGTAATAAAGCTCTTTCTTTTAAATACTATGATATGCATTTGAAAGAAGGTGCAATGGAGACAATAGAAATTACCTTGAGTCCTTCAGTGACGGATGCTCAGAGAGTTATTATACAGGCTCTAATCGAAAAATATGCGCCTAAAGTCATAGTAAAAGATAGTTCATTAGGAAATGTAGTGCGGTTAAAATGATTTTAGTTTTTAAATATGATAGATATTGATGCTTTTAAGCAACAGGTAGAGTGTGTTTATAAAGACGAAAGATACTCTGTTCGAGATAATGGTGCTGTTTACCGGCATCCTCGTGATGGCAGGCGACCTCGTAAATATGATAATTTTTGGACTTTCGGTAAGCCCAATGATAAACATGGATACATGGAGATTGCGTCCGTTCGAGTCCATATTATTGTGGCTACGGCCTTTCATGGCCCGAAACTGACGAAAGAATATGTGGTTGATCATATAGACACGAATCGCCGTAACAATCGCCCGGATAATCTTCGATGGGTTACCCGATTAGAGAACGCACTCGAAAATCCGATTACCCGAAAACGGATCATTATGCGTTGTGGTAGTATCGAAGCGTTTTTGGCCAATCCGGCTTTGTTGCGAGAAAACGATGTTACTCCCGATTTCAGCTGGATGAGAACCGTTACGGATGCCGAAGCTCAAGTCAGCAAAGAGCGATTATTGGCATGGGCTGAAAGCGACAAGCAAACATCCGGCGGTGCTTTGGGCGAATGGGTATATGGTCGGCAACCGATTTCGCAAAATGACGGTCTGTTGTCGAGAGCAGACGAAATAGATAAGCTGCAATCCGATTCTCTAAATAGTTGGGGGCAAATTCCAACTTTTGCAAATGAACGTCCCGTTGAGCCGGAACGGAGAAAGCGGAATGTTATGCTCTCGTTAACACCCGGAGCGGCTCAAGAAATCTGTTTTTATGATGATAAGCCCAATGAATACCCATGTACCCCGCAGGAATACAACGGTGATCCTTTGATGGCTTATGCCGCCAATCTGACCGAAAATGCTGTTTATTGGCGGAACAACAATGGAGATCGGGAGTATGTAGTGGATAAGTATGGATTTTCGGAAGATCGAAACTCTTTATATGTAATGACCAAATCCGCATACGTGTGGCGAGATCAAGATGACGGAGACTCGATTGCTGTCCCCATAGCAAACCTCAATGAAGACGAGTTCAGCGAGGATGAATTGAACTATCAGCTCGGAGAGGTTGTGTACGAAGATAATTTATTCGTACATAAAAGGGTAAAAACCGGCTTTATGCCCAAAGAGTATTTGGAGGAGTTGTTTGACGAGTGTATTAGCACAAAGAATAAAAAGATTGACAAGAATTAAAATATTTCGGACGGCTCAATTTTATCCGTAATTTTGTTGCTATTTTGTTACCCGACACGAGAAAGCAATTATTTTACTTGCTAATATTCAGATAAATACAAACGCAAGTAAATAATATGTGGCAGAACTTCGTGAATAGCTACCAGCTCTACAGGAAGGAGCGGAGTTAGCGCTACTTTTCGGGGCTGAAAAATTGGAGGGAACCGATAAAAGAGATAACTTTGTATCGGAAACGCGCGTTGCGCCTGCATTGCTGCGGCCGGTGGTTGTCCCGCATGTCGGGCCGGGCGCCGGTAGGGCAGGCGGAGCGTCCGGCACGGACGCCGGGGTGCGGATTCCCCTGCAAACAACCCGCAAACAAGAAGAAACGGAAAATGAAGATACTCGTAACGGGAGCGGCCGGATTCATCGGTCATCATCTGACGCGCGCACTGCTCGCAAAGGGAGCGGAGGTCGTCGGAATCGATTCGCTCAACGATTATTATGACGTGCGGCTCAAACTCGCCCGTCTGGCCGACCTGGGAATCGCCGGCGGGGCCTCCGGCGACGAATGCCGGAGCACGTCGTTTCCGCAGCTGCGGTTCCGCCGGATGCACCTCGAGGACCGCGAAGGAATGGCCCGGCTCTTCGACGCCGAAAAGTTCGACATCGTCGTCAATCTGGCCGCCCAGGCCGGCGTGCGCTATTCGTTGGAAAATCCCTATGCCTATGTCGACAGCAATCTGATGGGTTTCGTCAACCTGCTGGAGTGCTGCCGCCGCCATCCCGTACGGCATCTGATCTACGCTTCGTCGAGCTCGGTCTACGGCGGCAATACCAAGGTGCCGTTTTCCGAATCGGACGCCGTAAACGAGCCCGTGTCGCTCTATGCGGCCACCAAGCGCTCCAACGAACTCATCGCACAGGTCTACGCCCGGCTCTACGGCGTGCCTTCCACGGGGCTGCGTTTCTTCACGGTCTACGGTCCCTGGGGGCGCCCCGATATGGCGCCGATGCTCTTCACCGAGGCGATTCTGGCCGGCCGGCCCATCCGGGTCTTCAACCGCGGCGACATGGCCCGCGACTTCACCTACGTCGACGACATCGTGGAGGGCATCGTCCGTCTGTTGGACAAGGCTCCCGCAGGCGATATTCCCACCGACCTCTACAACATCGGCTGCGGCAGCCCCATGCAGTTGATGGACTTCATCCGTACGCTGGAAAGCGCGCTCGGCCGCAAGGCGGAGCTCGACCTGCAGCCCATGCAGCCGGGCGACGTGCATCTTACCTATGCCGATACGCAGAAACTGCGGCAGGCCGTGGACTACAGCCCGCGGACCACGCTCCGCGAGGGCATCGGACGTTTCGTCGCATGGTACCTGTCGCCCGAAAATCCCTTACGAAATACGACCTGCTGAGTCATGTCACGAGCCAAACATCTGTTGATTCTGTTGCTGGTGTCGGTCGCGGCCTTCATCGTCCATAACCGGACGATCCTGCCCGACATCATGGAGTGCCGCAACCTGGTGACCGCCCGCGAGATCGTCGAGAGCGGCGACTGGTTCGTTCCCACGCTCAACGGCGAGCTGCGCCTGGAGAAGCCGCCCCTGCCTACGTGGATCGCCGCGGGCATCGAGGCGCTTTCGCCCGACAGCCTCGGTCTGCAGCGCACGGCGGCCGGCATCGCCGCCATGATGCTCGTCTTTTTCTTCTACCTTTGCGGGGAGTTGCTGACGCGCGACCGGCGTCTGGCTTTCTATTCGTCGCTCGTTCTGTGCACTTCCTACAGCCTTATTCTGATGGGTCGCACGGCCACCTGGGACATCTATTGCCATGCTTTCATGATGGGAGCCATCTGGTTCCTGTTGCGGGGACTGCTCCGCGACGGCCGGAACTGGGGCGCATTCCTCGCGGCGGGACTCTTCATGGGGCTGTCGTTTCTGAGCAAGGGTCCCGTGGCGTTCTTCGCCCTGCTTCTGCCGTTCTTGCTTGCAGCGGGGCTTTTCCAGATCGGGTCGCTGCGGGGCAGGGTCGGACCTCTTGTCGCCATGACGGTGCTCTGCCTGTTGGTCGGCGGTTTCTGGCATGCCGGTCTCCGGCTCTTTTTCCCCGAGCAGCTCGAAGCCGTGATCCGCAAGGAGTCGGGCGCCTGGGTCAGCTACAACACCCGTCCGTGGTGGTATTACTGGGGCTTCTTCTGGGAGACAGGCGTGTGGGCCCTGACGCTTCTGTCGGCTCTCGCCGTCGGTTATTGGCGCCGCAAGTCGGCCGCTTCCCGCCTGGAGTATCTTTTCCCGCTCGCGTGGATGGCGATCATGCTGTTCCTCCTCTCCTGCGTGCCGGAGAAGAAACCCCGTTATCTGCTTCCGATCCTTATTCCCGCGGCTTATACCGTCGGTTATCTTTTCCGGTGTTGGGAGCGCATGCGCGAGGAAGGGCGCTTCACTCCGACCGACAAACGGATTTTCCGGCTCGACACGATGCTGATCGCCGCCGTGGTGACCGTCATTCCGGCGGGCGTCTTCTTGTTCCTCTATCGTCCCGGCTTCATTTCGGTGGCGGCCTTGATCGGGCTTTCGTTCTTGTTGTTCGCCGTGGCCGCCTGGTTGTGGCATGCTGCCGTGCGCTGCCTGCCGCAGCATTTCCTCTACGGGGTCGTCGCCCTTTTCGTCGTGGCCGAGACTGCCGTAATGCCCTATGTCGGACTCATCGCCAACAACCGCGAACGGCAGAGCATCCGGGCCGTGCGCGAGATGCCCGTCTTGGAGGGGGTTCCTTTCCGCTACGATGCCGCTGACGATGCTCCGCGCGTGGAGATCGTCTACGAAGCCGGCCGGAAGATACGCCCCGTCGCACTGACCGACTCCGCCGCCGTGGCCGGAGCATTGCCTTTCGTGCTGCTGCTCCACGATCCGGCCGACTTGCAGCGGCTGCCGGCCACCGGCGCGAAAGTCACCTTCGTGGGCCGTTTCGACGACAACCAGCGGCAGAAGTCGGCCAAACGTTACAACGAGCGATTCATATACAACCTTTATCCGTTGCAAAAAGATGAATAGAACTTCCGAATACGACTTCACCGTCGTCGTCCCCATCTATAACGAGTCCGCCAACATGGAGAAGCTCGAAACCGCTTTCCGCGACTACCTCGCGGCGGCTTCGCGCCCCACGTGCGTGTTGTTCGTCAACGACGGTTCGTCGGACGACAGCCTGCAGGGCATCCGCACCCTCTGCGAGCGCGTGGCGCACTGCTACTACATTTCGTTCGCCCGCAACGCCGGGCTGAGCGCCGCCATCAAGGCCGGCATCGACTGCGTCGGGTCGCCGCTCGTGGGGTATATCGACGCCGACTTGCAGACCACGCCCGAGGATTTCGAACTCCTGCTGCCTTATACGGCCGATTTCGCCCTCGTCACGGGCGTGAGGGCCAACCGCAAGGACACCGGATTCAAACGCTTCCAGTCGCGTTTCGCCAACGGATTCCGCCGGATGATGACCCACGACGACGCCACCGATACGGGGTGCCCGCTCAAAGTGCTGCATGCCGATGCCGCCCGCCGCATTCCGTTCTTCAAGGGCATGCACCGCTTCCTGCCCGCGCTGATCCGCCTGCAGGAAGGGTGCGATTATAAGGAGATCGCCGTGCGGCACTTCCCGCGTACGGCCGGCGTTTCGAAGTTCAGCATGTGGAACCGTCTGATCGGACCGCTGGTCGACTGCTTCGCCTATCGCTGGATGAAGAAGCGCTACATCAACTACACCGTTGCCGAGCGCAGCCTATGACGGCCTGGTGGATTTATGCCGTCGGGTTTCTCGCCCAGGCGTTTTTCTCGGCTCGGATTCTCGTGCAGTGGATCCTTTCGGAGCGGGCCCGCGAGGTCGTTTCGCCGTCGGCCTACTGGATATGCAGCGTGGCCGGGTCGTGGTTGCTGTTCTTCTACGGTTGGCTGCGCGACGACTTCGCCATCATCCTCGGGCAGTTCGTCTCCTACTACATCTATCTCTGGAATCTCAATGCCAAGGATTTGTGGCGTTCCCTGCCGCTTCTCTTCCGGGTCGTGCTGTTGTTGACTCCCGTGGCCGCCCTGGGCGCCATCGGGCACAATGCGCCGCTCTTTTTCCGTACGTTCCTGCAGAACGACGAAGTGCCGTTCGGGTTGTTGTTGTTCGGTTCGTGCGGACAGTTGATTTTTTCGTTGCGGTTCGTCTACCAGTGGTATTGTTCCGTGCGGCTTCGCCGGTCGGTCCTGCCCGCCGGGTTCTGGGCCATGTCGTTGCTGGGTTCGGGCATGATCGTGCTCTACGGCTTCGTCCGGCACGATCCCGTGCTCATTCTCGGTCAGTCGTTCGGCTTCGTCGCCTACGTCCGCAACCTCTTCATCGGTAAAAAGCATCGGTCATGAGCAAGTCGCTGCGCTGGCTTTTCTGTTTCTTCTTCGCGGCGTTGCTGCCCGCGATGATTCTGCGCGATTTCACGCCGTCCAACGAGTTGCGCTATCTCAGCATCGCCGACGAGGCGATCCGCGACGGGCATCTCTTCGCTTTCACCTCCCACGGTGCGCCTTACGCCGACAAACCGCCCCTCTACCTGTGGATCGTCATGGCCGGCAAGCTGCTTTTCGGGTCCCATTGCATGGGTTTCCTGGCGCTCTTTTCGTTCTTCCCCGCTCTGGTCATTCTCCGCACCATGGACCGTTGGGTGCGTTCGGTGCTCGACGAGCGGGCGCGCATCGCCGGGGTCACGATGACGATGACCTCCGGGCTTTTCCTCGGACTGGCCGTCTTCCTCAGGATGGACATGCTCATGTGTATGTTCATCGTCTTGTCGCTCCATGCCTTCTGGCGTCTCTACTCGGGCGAGGGGAGTTCCCGCCGCGCCGCGATCCTCTTTCCGCTCTATGCGTTCCTTGCTCTTTTCACCAAGGGGCCCGTGGGGTTGCTTGTTCCGTTGTCGTCGACCGTCGTTTTCCTCGTCGTGCAGCGGCAGTGGCGGCAGATCGGCCGTTATTGGGGTTGGCGGACATGGGGGATTTTGCTGGCAGGGTGTGCCGTGTGGTTCACAGCCGTGTGGGCCGAGGGCGGTACGGAGTACCTCGACAACTTGCTTTTCCACCAGACGCTCGACCGCGCCGTCGATGCGTTCCACCACAAGGCTCCGTTCTATTTCTATGGTGTCTCGGTGTGGTATTCCCTGGCTCCGTGGTCGTTGTTTCTGGCTGTTGTCTTCGCGGCGGCCTGGCGTCAGCACGTGCGGTTGGGTGAGTTGGAGCGGTTTTTCCTTTCGGTGGCCCTCTCCACCTTCGTCATGCTCTCGCTTTTCAGTTCCAAGTTGGCGGTCTATCTCGCGCCGGCGTTTCCGTTCGTCGTCTATGCGGGGGGGCTGTTGTTCGCCCGCGTTCGGATGAACGGGTGGATGCAGGCCGCGCTCGCGCTTCCCGCCGTCATCTGGACGCTTGCCTTGCCGGCCGTTGCCGTGGCAGCTTCGATGCCCGCAACGGCTTTCGTCGCCAACGGGTGGTGTTTCGCGGCCGGTGCTCTGCTTTCGGCCGGCGGTGTCGCTACGCTGTGGTTCCTTTTCCGGCGCCGGGACATTTATCGCTCAGTGCAGGCTTTGGCCGGCGGATTGTTGTGCGCGCTTTTCGTCGGCGGATTCGCCTTGCCGCGCTTCAACGGCATGCTGGGTTACGGCAAGTTGTGCCGCGTGGCCATGGAAGTTGCCGCAGAACAGCCCGATTTCACCGGTTATTATGTCTGGAAAGTGCGCCGGCCCGAGAATATGGACGTCTACCTGGGAGAGCCCATTACCGAAATTTCGGTCGACGAAGCCATGGCCGGGCAGGCAGCGGGCGGAGTGCTTCTCTTGTCCGAGCGCAAGTTGCGGCACGACGAGACCATGCAGCGCTTCGTCGCCGGGCTTGCTTTCACCCGTTCGGTAGACGGTTATCTTGTTTGTGCGTTGCCCGCGGTCGCTGAGACGGCCGATTTTTCGCAGGAGACCGTGCCGGCGTGTCCCTGATCGTCGGGGACGATCGGGCCGGGCGGCTTCGGAGTGTTATCGGGCGGAATGCGTGCTGAAAAGACCGGAATTACTTCCGGAAGATGAAGTAGACGGCCAGCACCAGGCAGGCGAAGCCGGCGAGGTGGTTCCACCGGAGCGAATCGGACTTCATGAAGAGGAGGGCGAAGAGGGTGAAGACCGTGAGCGAAACGACTTCCTGGATGACCTTGAGCTCCCAGATGGAGAACGGCCCGCCGAACTGGGCCGAACCGATGCGGTTGGCAGGAACCTGGAAACAATACTCGAACAGGGCGATGCCCCAGCTCAGCAGAACGACGGCCGTCAGCCCGAACCTTTCGAGCCGCGACTTGAACGCGATGTGCCCGTACCAGGCCAGTGTCATGAAGGCGTTCGAGACGACGAGCAGCCCCACAGCAATCAATCCCCGCATCTTTTTATTGCAAAATAGTGCCGAGGTCCGCGATTTCGGCGAAGTTGTCTATAATCATGTCCGCTGAGGTTTCCGCTGCCAGCACTTCGCGCGGCAGGGTGGTGGTGAGTGCCACGATACGGCCGGCTCCGGCCCGGCGGGCGGCTTCGATGCCCGCCTTGGCATCTTCGAAGACGACGCATTCGGCCGGTGTCAGTTCCAGCGCAGCAGCAGCCGTGAGGTAGATTTCCGGGTCGGGCTTGCAGTGCGTCACCCGGTCGCCCGACACGATGGCGTCGAAACAACCCTCGATGCCGCACTTTTCCAGCACGAAATCGACGTTCTTGCGGCATCCCGACGACCCCACGGCGCAGCGGATGCCTGCTGCCCGCAGCCGTCCGAGCAGGTCGGCCAGCCCTTCGACGGAGCGGATGACCGGGGCGTAGATTTCGCGGTAAACGGCCTCCTTTTCGTCGGCCAGCGCCGCCAGCCCCTTTGCACGGATGACCTCCTCGGGCATGATGCGGCGCATGATGTCGTCGTTGCCCATGCCGAATGCCTGCGAAAGTTTTTCGCGCCAGTCGCGCACGCCGTAGCGGGCGCAGAATATCTCGAATGCTTGGATGTGCACGGCGCTGTTGTCCACCAGCGTGCCGTCCATGTCGAACAGGGCTCCTCGAATCATTGTCCGGAAAGTTTTACGGGGTGCAAAGTTAGTCGAATTTACAAATTTGGCGTAACTTTGCCGCCGAAAAAAGGCGTATACATATGAAAATCGAAAAGACCAATGCCGCACGCCTGCTCGACCGGGCCGGCATCGGCTACGAACTGGTTCCCTATACGGTCGACGAGGAGCATCTGGCGGCCACGCATGTCGCTGAGCAGCTGGGCGAACCCATCGAGTGCGTATTCAAGACGCTGGTGCTGCGCGGCGACCGCACCGGGCTTTTCGTCTGTGTCGTGCCGGGCGACCACGAGGTCGATCTCAAGGCGGCGGCCCGCGTTTCGGGCAACAAGAAAGCCGACCTCATTCCCATGAAAGAGTTGCTGACCTCGACCGGCTATGTCCGCGGCGGCTGTTCGCCCGTGGGCATGAAGAAACTCTTGCCCACATTTTTCCACTCCACGGTGGCAGACCATCCCTTCATCTATGTCAGCGCCGGTGTCCGGGGCCTTCAGCTCAAGGTTGCGCCGCAGGCGCTGGTCGCTTTCGTGGGCGGCGCGCTTGCCGAACTGAGCCGTCCGCAATAGCCTATTTGCCGTACATCTGACAGTAATATTCGCGGTATTCGCCCGACGTGACGTTGTCCATCCACTCCTGGTTGTCCAAGTACCACCGCACCGTCTTTTCGATGCCTTCTTCGAATTGCAGGCTCGGGCGCCAGCCCAGTTCGCGTTCGAGCTTCGAGCTGTCGATGGCATAGCGCAGGTCGTGGCCGGCCCGGTCGGCCACGAACGTGATGAGTTCTTCCGAACACCCCTCCGGGTTGCCCAGCAGGCGGTCGACGGTGCGCACGAGCAGGCGCACCAGGTCGATGTTGCGCCATTCGTTGAATCCTCCGATGTTGTAGGTATCGGCCGTGCGGCCGCGGTGGAAGACGGCGTCGAGGGCCAGCGCGTGGTCTTCGACGTAGAGCCAGTCGCGCACGTTGCAGCCCGTGCCGTAGACCGGCAGAGGCCGGCGCTGACGTATGTTGTTGATGAACAGTGGAATGAGTTTCTCGGGGAACTGATAGGGACCGTAGTTGTTGGAGCAGTTGGTGACGACGGTCGGCAGGCCGTAGGTGTCGTGGAACGCCCTCACGAAGTGGTCCGACGAGGCTTTCGAGGCGCTGTAGGGGCTGTGGGGCGCGTAGGGGGTCGTCTCGGTGAAACAGCCGCCGTCGGCTTCCAGTGCGCCGTACACCTCGTCGGTGGAGACATGATGGAAGCGCTTGCCTTCGTAGCGTTCGGGGCGCGATTCCCACTCCGTGCGGGCCGCTTCGAGCAGCGACAGGGTACCCAGGACGTTGGTGCGCGCGAAAGTGAAAGGATCGCGGATCGACCGGTCGACGTGGCTTTCGGCCGCAAGGTGGATCACGCCGTCGACGGCATATTTGCGGAAGATGGCCTTCATGGCTTCGAAGTCGCAGATGTCGGCCCGTTCGAAGACGTAGTTGGGACGCTGTTCCACGTCGCGCAGGTTCTCCAGATTGCCGGCATAGGTCAGCTTGTCGAGACAGACTATTCGATAATCGGGGTATTTTTCGACGAAAAGGCGTACTACGTGGCTCCCGATGAAGCCTGCGCCGCCCGTGATCAGGATATTGCGTTTCATGCTTCCTTGGCGTTTGTTTTCATACGTTGCAGGCAGTAGAGCATCGATTCGCGCCAATGGGGGATTTCGATGCCGAACCGCTTGCGGATTTTCGATTTGTCGAGCACCGACCAGGCGGGTCGTGCGGCCTTGGCAGGGTAGTCCTCGGTGCGGCAGGGGCGGATGCGGCAGCGGTCGTTGCCGGCTGCGGCGGCGATCTCGACGGCGAAGTCGTACCACGAGCACACACCCTCGTCGGTGAAGTGGTAGATGCCTTCGTTGCCGGTGTGCAGGCCGTTTTCCACGATCGAGAAGATCGCCAGCGCCAGGTCGCCCGCATAGGTCGGCGTACCCACCTGGTCGCATACGACGTCGAGCGTCTCGCGCTCGGCCGTCAGGCGGAGCATCGTGCGCAGGAAATTCTTTCCCGTTTCGGAGTAGAGCCACGCCGTGCGCAGGATCAGATAGCGGCATCCCGAGGCCACGACGGCTTCTTCACCCGCCCGTTTCGTGCGGCCGTAGGCGTTCTGCGGTGCCGTTGGGTCTTCTTCGCAATAGGGCGTGCAGCTCTTGCCGTCGAATACGTAGTCGGTCGAAACGTGGACCAGCAGGGCGTCGTGCCGTGCGGCGGCCGCCGCCAGATTGGCTGCGGCTTCACGGTTGAGCCGGTCGGCCGCCGCTTCGTCCTCTTCGGCCCGTTCCACATCGGTGTAGGCCGCGCAGTTGATGATGACGTCGATCTTTTGTTCCGCCACGGTTTTCTCAACGGCTTCGCGGTCGGTGATGTCGAGTTCGGCGGCGTCGGTGGCCAGGTAGTTGTTCGGCGAGACGGCCGCCAGCCGGCACAGCGCCTGCCCCAGCTGTCCGCCGGCGCCTGTTATCAGTACGTTAAGCATAGTAGTCCGTATGGTAGTCGAACAGCTCGGTCGCTTCCGTCAGCCGCGGGTGGCGGGCGTCTTTTTCCGAGAGGATGATTTCGTGCGGCGACAGCCCCCAGTCGATCGCCAGCGCGGGGTCGTCCCATGCGATGGCGCCCTCCGATTCGGGAGCGTAGTAGGCGTCGCATTTGTATTGGAAGAGCGCTTCGTCGCTCAGCACGGCGAATCCGTGGGCGAATCCGCGCGGAATGAACAGCTGGCGGTGGTTTTCGCCCGTCAGTTCCACGGCCACGTGCCGGCCGAAAGTCGGCGAGCCGCGGCGGATGTCCACCGCCACGTCGAGCACGCGGCCCGCGATTACGCGCACGAGTTTCGACTGCGCATGGGGCGGCAGCTGGAAGTGGAGCCCGCGCACCACCCCGTAGCGCGAGCGCGACTCGTTGTCCTGTACGAATTCCGCCGGCCGTACCAGCCGGTCGAACGTCCGTTGCGTGTAGCTCTCCATGAAGTAGCCCCGGGCATCGCCGTAGCGTGCGGGTTCGAGGATCACCACCCCTTCGATGGCTGTCTGGATAACTTTCATCGCTGCGGTTCGTCGAGCAGTTTCAGCAAGTACCGGCCGTATTGGTTGCGGCGCATCGGCTCGGCCAGCGCGCGCAGCCGTTCGCGCGTAATCCAGCCGTGGTTGTAGGCGATCTCTTCCAGACAGGCGATTTTCAGCCCCTGGCGCTTCTCGATCACCTCCACGAAGATCGACGCTTCGGCCAGCGAATCGTGGGTGCCCGTGTCGAGCCATGCGAAACCGCGGTCCAGGGTCTGGACCTTGAGTTCTCCCGCTTGCAGGAAGGCCTGGTTCACCGTCGTGATTTCGAGTTCGCCACGTGCCGAAGGGCGGATGCCCGCCGCGATGCCGACCACCTTGTTCGGGTAGAAATAGAGGCCTACCACCGCGTGGTTCGACTTGGGATTCTCGGGTTTTTCCTCGATGGAAAGGCAGTTGCCCGCTGCGTCGAATTCCGCCACGCCGTAGCGTTCCGGGTCGTCGACCCGGTAGCCGAACACCGTGGCCTTGCCTTCGTTTTCGGCCGTGGCGACTGCGTTCTGCAGCATTTCGGTGAATCCTGCGCCGTGGAAGATGTTGTCGCCCAGCACCAGACACACCGCGTCGCTGCCGATGAAGTCGCGGCCTATGATAAAGGCCTGCGCCAGTCCGTCGGGCGAGGGTTGTTCGGCGTAGGCGAAGCGCACCCCGTAGTCGCTGCCGTCGCCCAGCAGACGCCGGAAGGCCGGCAGGTCGTCGGGCGTCGAGATGACGAGTATCTCCCGGATTCCGGCCTGCATGAGCACCGAAACAGGGTAGTAGACCATCGGCTTGTCATAAATCGGCAGGAGCTGTTTGCTGACTCCCTTGGTGATGGGGTAGAGCCGCGTTCCCGTGCCTCCCGCCAGAACGATTCCTTTCATCGGAAAAATAGGTTTATCCCTACAAAGATAAACATAAGCCGGTCGCAAAACAAATGAAAATCGATTTTGCCCGAACGAAATGTTCGCGGCGATGTTCGAGCAAGGGCTTTTCAGGTTGTATCCTGCGTCGGCCGAGCTGCCGGGGTGTCAGATGCCGGGACCGTTGGCTGCGAGAATCCAGCCGTTCAGGTAGGTGGCATAGAGAATCCAGGCCAGATAGGGGGCGAACATCCATGCGGCGTCGCGGCGTATGCGGTAGCTGCGGGCTATGTAAACCATTGCCAGCGCATCGAGCACCACGATGCCGATCAGACCCAGCAGCGGACTGCGGCAGACGAAGAAAAGAATGCTCCACAGGAAGTTGACGCCCAGCTGGATGCCCCACAGCGTCATGGCGCCGTAATGGGGGCCTCCCGGAGCTGTCAGGATACGGCCGGCCGAAATTCCCATCAGCAGGTAGATGACGCCCCAGACGATCGGGAACACAAGGTTGGGCGGCGTGCCGGCCGGTTTGAGCAGGGCGGGATACCATTCGGTCAGCGAATCGCGCTGGAGCCATCCGGCCAGCCCGCCCAATGCCAGGCAGAGCACCACCGGAAGCACATAGGCCGCGATCCGATAGAACGTGCTGTGTTGCGCCGGTGCTGCAGCGGGTGCCGGTCGGCGGTCGCGGCGACGATCGAGAATGAGCGGCAGCACGACCGGCAGGCTTTTGATGCCGGTCCGCACCACGCGGCTCGTATTCTTGCGGCAGAGCAGGTAGATCGATACCGAGGCGATGCTGATGCCGGCCATCAGGCTCAGGGCTGCACGCAGGGTGAAAGGTCGCCGGGGCTCGTTCGGAGTCGTGTCCGGCAGATTGGTGGTCGTCATTTTCGGAGTTTTTGCCTTTCGCGTGGCAAATTCGGTGCCGGGACGCCGGGAAATCCGCGATTTCCGGCCCGGAACTCGTGATCCGGAGTGCTGCGCAAGACATTTTTAGCAGTGAATCGGCTGTTATCAGTCATGAATTGCCTATCTTTGCCTTTCGGAATGCAAACCTCCATGAAACCTACACTCATAGCCATCGTCGGCACCAACGCCTCGGGCAAAAGCTCCGTGGGGCTCGAACTCGCGCGGCGTTACGGCGGAGAGATCGTCTCGGCCGATTCGCGGCAGATCCTGCGCGGCTACGACCTCTGTTCGGGCAAGGTCACGGCCGAGGAGCGGCAGGCGGTCCCGCACCACTTGCTGGATATTACCGATGCCGGCGACTACTTCTCGCTGGCCGACTACCAGTCGCACGCCTATGCCGCCATCGACGACATAACGAATCGCGGGCGCATGCCTTTCCTCGTGGGAGGTACGGGGCTCTATGTCAATGCCGTGGCCGACGGTTACGATCTGGTCGGCGCCGGACCCGACGAAGCGCTGCGCGAACGGCTCGAAGCCATGGATGCCGCGGAGCTGGTGCGGCTCTTGCAGGAGAAAGCCGGCGAACTGCCTGCATTTCTCGACGTCAACAACAAGCGCCGTTTGGTGCGCGCCTGCGAAGTGGCGCTCTCGGGTCGGTCGCTGGCCGAGACGCGCGTCTGCTCGCCGCGCTACGATGTGCTGAAGATCGGCGTCACGTGGGAGCGTCCCGTGCTGCGGCAGCGCATCGACGAGCGGCTGAGCCGGCGTCTGGAGCAGGGGATGATCGACGAGGTGGAGCGCGGGCTCGCGGAGGGCGTGAGCTACGAATCGTTTTACAACCTCGGTCTCGAATATCGTTTCATCGCCCAGTATCTCAACGGCGAGTTCGCCGGGTTCGAAGAGTTCTACGAAAAGCTCCATACGGCTATCTGCCGCTTCGCCAAGCGACAGATGACCTGGTTCCGCCGCGACGCTTCGATCCGTTGGATCGACATGAGCGACGATCCCGTCGCCCGGGCTTCGGAGCTGATCGACGGGTTCCTGGCGAAGTGATCCGGCGTGTCAGAACTTCTTTCCGAAGACGATCGAGCAGAAGGTGTTGAACAGAATCTTGCAATCGAACCACCAGGAGCGATGCCCGAGATAGTACAGGTCGTATTCCAGGCGCCGCAGCATTTTTTCCATTGTGTCGGTATAACCGTTGTACAGCGTGGCGTACGATGTCACGCCGGGGCGGATCTGGTACAGATAGACGTAGCGCGGGTCGTGCTCGACGATCTGGTCGATGTAGTACTTGCGCTCGGGACGGGGACCGATGAAGGCCATGTCGCCGCACAGCACGTTCCACAGCTGGGGCAGTTCGTCGAGATGGTGCGCCCGCAGGAAGCGCCCGACTTTCGTCAGCCGAGGGTCGTTGTCTCCTTTGCTGTGGCTGAGCTGCGCCCCGGAACTTTCGGCATCGAGGTGCATCGAACGGAACTTGTAGATGTTGAACGGGCGGCCGAAGCGTCCGATGCGTTCTTGTTTGAAGATGGCCGCACCTCCGTCTTCCCGCTTTATGGCAAGGTGGCATAGCAGAAACAGCGGTGAGAACAGCACCAGTGCAAGAAGTGCCAGCAGGCAGTCGCCGATGCGTTTGACGTTGCGTGCGAAAGCCGACATGCCGTCCGGGATGAACTTGTCGCGGGGAACGCGCGCGCCGATCGGCGCATCGCTCCGAATTTCGGCGGTTTTTCCGATTCGGTGTCTGAGACCGGCCGTCCATTCGACATAGGCTTCCGGTTCGAACCCCTCCGTTGTCCGTACAGCATAGCATGTGTCGGAAAGAAGCGGGGCAGGGAGTTTCTGCCCGGTCATGAATTCTGCGATTTCGTTTCCGACCGTTGCGCACGGCATCTGCATCGTTCGGGAGAATCCGGTCAGATCAGCGTATCCGTTGGCTTTCGCGAACCGATGAAGCGCATAGGCGGAGTATCCGTATGCCGTCCATGCGGCAATATCCTCGTTGGGGTATAAATAGATGTGCGAGCCGTCGTTGCGGCACTCTTTCAGTGCGATTGCGTCGATGTTCATAGCGGTATGCGTTGCGCGGCTTGCGACCTTTCGGGGAAAGGCTCGGGCTTGTTTCCCGTCTCTTCTCCAAAGAATCGCCGGCCGCAGAATTCGTCCGTTCGTGCGGTTTCTATGCAAGAAACCGCACGTCGGCAGCAACTCGCTGATCGACAATATGATGTTTGTCGGTTGACCGGGATTTTGTATTGTCCGTCGTCGGAACGATGCAATATGCAGGAAGGGATTGGCAGCCCGACGGACCAAACGCTATAGCCTCGGGGTAGTTTTTGCCGGCCGGCAACCGGTTGACAATCAATCGGAAATTATCCGGTGCTTCTGTTTTTGGGAGAAAATATCCTCCTGCGATTGTAGGTTGAGCCGATTTTGATTACCTTTGTATTGGTTTCTTGCATAGAAACTGCCTATCTGATCGAGGCCGTAATCAGCCGATTGGCCGAGTCTATCACCGAATTGTCCAGCATTGTCAGATAAATCTGCGTCGTTCGCTCCGACGAATGGCCCATGCCTGCGCTGATGACGGAGATCGGTATGTTGCGATTGCGCGCGGCCACCGCTCAGCTGTGGCGGGCCGTATAGGATGAAAGTCCGCTTTCGAGATGCAGCATGCCGGCGAGTCTTTTCAGCTGCCGGTTGTGATAGTTCAGCGCTGTCTGGTATTGCGAATAGGCCTTCGCCGCATCTTCGGTTTTCAATATCGGGAATACGTAGGGAGACGGATTGCCGGCATATTTGTCGATGATCCGTCGGATGTTCGGTTCTATGCGGACGCATAGTTGCCGTTGTGTTTTTCGGCGCGCATAATATATGTTCCCGTTGCGGAGGTCCGTTTTTCGCAGATAGGCCATGTCGACGAACGCCATTCCGCGCGTGCAGTAGCTGAAAACGAACAGGTCGCGGGTCAGCGCCAGCGCCGGCGAGTGCCGCAGGTCGAGTCGGAAAAGCTGCAGTACGATCTTTTCGTCGACGGCCTTCTTTCGCGTGCGGTCGATTCCGGTGTAGACGTTCTGGAACGGGTAGCATTGTTCTACGAGGCGTTGTTTTACGGCGCGGTTGTAAACGGCCCGCAGGATACGCATGTAAAACGATATGGAGTTGCGGACCAGGCCCTGCCGGATCAGAAACCCGTTGTATCCGTCGATGACCCGTTCGGTCAGCGCTGCGAGCGGCAGCTCCGTTTCTTCGAGGTACTTGGCGAAACTGTTCATGGTCCGTTCGTAGTTGCGGGCCGTCCCTAGTCTGCGGGCATCTCTCAGCTGCATGATCCGTTCCTGCATGAAATCCACGACCGAAATGTCGCGGGCCGAAGAGCGGTATCTGTCTGCTATGTCGTCCGCAGAGTAGGTTTTCCGGCTGTCTTCCAGCTGTCTGACAATGTGTTTCAGTTTCCGGAATTCGCGGTCGATTTTAGCTCGTGTCGCGGAGGTGCGGGCGTTCTGGCAGACGACACACTCCGTTTCTTCGTTCCATTCCTCCGGATGCAGGCGGATGGAGGTCTTTATGCGTCTGATTTTCCGCAGATGGGTTATCCGATAGACGACCGTTCCCGCCCGGCCCTCGACTTTCGATGGGCGCAGTTCAATTTTGATTGTTGCCATGATTTTTCGTTCTTGGTTGCGCGAAAATAACATGGAACGGAGTTCTGCCGGCCGGAAACCGGGGCAGGGCGGGGGGCCGGCGTTTTATGCCGCAGTGAGGGGCTCTTTGTTGTTCCGGTACGGGCTCCCGGAGCCGCACGGGCCGCAGCCCCTCCCCGATGCAGGTCCGCAACTATCCGATTGAATGTCGGGCGTGCGGTCCGAAAGCAGTCGCAAAACCCGTTGAACAATAAAAAGAGCGACCCTTGATGGATCGCTCTTTGTTCGGTTGCGGGTCTTGTCCGCTAATATTCCTCCTCATTGAAGAAGAAGTCGTCTTTGGAGGGGTAGTCGGGCCAGATGTCTTCGATCGATTCGTAGATTTCGCCCTCGTCCTCGATCTCCTGCAGGTTCTCGAGCACCTCCAGCGGTGCTCCCGAGCGCACGGCATAATCGATCAGTTCCTCCTTGGTCGCGGGCCAGGGAGCGTCTTCGAGTTTCGATGCCAGTTCAAGCGTCCAGTACATAGTTATGCGTTTTAGAATTCGTTCAATCGTTCGCTCGTCTCCGGCCGCAGGTTGCCGTCCGGGCCGGGGTCGGTTTGCAAAAGTATAAAAAAATCGAGAAATACAAATCTTTTTCGCAAAACATCGGTCTGCCGCCGGCACCGACCCTCGCGGGCGGCGTTACGGAATCCACAACGTTTCTTCCGCTCCGAAGCGTGCCGCCACCGTACGGCCCAGGAGATAGAAGTAGTCCGACAGCCGGTTGAGCCAGACGAGCGCCGTGGCGTCTACGCCGTGTTCCTGGTCGGCACGCAGGGCTGCGCGTTCGGCCCTGCGGCATATCGTCCGGCAGACATGACACAGCGAAACGGCTTCGTGACCGCCCGGGAGCGTGAATTTGTCGATCGCCGGCAGGGCCTCCTGCATTGCGTCGATGCGTTGTTCCAGCCACCCGGTGCATTCCGGCGAAAGCGGTGCCACCTTGTCGCTGCCCGCTTCGCCTGCGGCAAGGAGCGCTTCGACCGTCATCAGGCGGGACTGTATCCGGTTCAGATCGTCCGTCAGTTCGCCCGTGCCGGCTTCCTTGCGCAGCCGGTCCGTCAGCAGCGCCATGAATGCGGAGAGTTCGTCGACCGTTCCGTAGGCTTCCACGCGGCTGTCGGTCTTGAAAACCCGTTCGCCGCCGATGAGCGAGGTCATGCCCTTGTCTCCGGTTTTGGTGTATACTTTCATGGATGGTTGTGTTTTTCGGTCTCCGTTGTCTTGCGGAGTATCTGTCTTTCGGTCGGCACGCCGGAATGAACCGGGCTCCGGACCTGCCCCCGAAACTATAATACGAAGTGTTGTTTCGGCAGCCCGTTGTTGAATAGCAGCAGGTAGGCGCGGTTGTCCACCGAGGTCGAATCGTGCTGCGCCACCAGTGCCCGGCAGAGAGCTGCCCGGTCGTTTTTCGCGCAGGGCGTCATGATCGCCACGGTTGCCCCCGTTCGTTTCGCTTCTTCCGCCAGCTTCAGCAGTTCTTCTTGCGGCAGTCCGGGCAGCGCTACGACCAACGCGCCATCCGCACGATTCAGGCCAAAAGTGGCGTAACCGGCATGGATCGCCAGATTTTGCAGCTGCACGGCCCGCCGTTCGGCCACTCCCGCGCCCCGCAGGGCGTCGTAAAGCGCGCGGTCGCCGGGCAGAAGCCCGTTCCGCATGAATACTTCCCGGACCAGCGCATAGACGAACGGCGAGTGCACCCCGTGCCCCCGGAAATGGCGGGCACGGACCAGCCGGCTGCCCACGGCCGCCATGCCGCGTGCCACTCCTTCTTTCAGCCGATGCCCTGCCTGCTTCATCTCCGGTTATTTTTTCAGCATGCCTGCCAGACGACCCGTCGAGAATGCGATCTGCAGGTTGTAGCCGCCCGTGTTGGCGTCGATGTCGAGCACTTCGCCCGCCAGATAGAGCCCGCGGACTTTGCGCGACTCCATCGTGTAGGGATTCACTTCGTCGCAGCATACGCCGCCGGCCGTGGTCACCGCGCATTCGAACGGGGCATAGTCCGTAACGGGGAAAGTCAGCCCCTTGAGCGTGCGGATCAGCCGGTCGATCTCGGCGTCGGTGACTTTCGAGACGTAGTTTTTCGAGTGGATGTCCAGCTCCTGCGCCAGCGGCATCACCAGTGCCTTGGGCACCAGCTTGCGGAGCAGTTCGCCGAAGAATTCGGTGGGCGCCATCTCCGCCCGTTCGCGGGCGATGCGTTCGCGCAGCATCTCTTCGGTCAGCGCGGGTTTGAGGTCCAGTACGATCTTCACCTTCTGCCCGTCGATCAGTGCGTCCACCGCGTCGCGGCTCATGCGCAGAGCCACGGCTCCTTCGATGCCGCGCTCCGAGAAGCCTATTTCGCCGAACTCCTCGCGTATGGGTTCGTTGTCGATGTAAAGCACGGCTTTCACGTTGCGCAGCAGCAGTCCGTGCAGGTATTTCATCTGCGGATGCGGCGTCACCAGCGGCGTCAGCGACGGTCGCAGCGGTTCGACCGTGTGGCCCAGGTCGGCGGCGAAGGCGTAGCCGTCGCCCGTCGAACCGGTGGCGGGGTAGGAGACCCCGCCCGTCGCCACGATCACGCGGTCGCACTCCTCCTTGCGTTCGAAGCCCCGCTTGTTGACATAGCGCACGCCGAATACGCGGTCGCCCAGCGTCATGATCTCCGTCACGCGCGTTTCATAGCGGATCTTCACGCCGTTGTCCACGCAGTAGTCCAGCAGAGCGTTGGCAATGTCCCAGGCCTTGCCGCTTTTCGGGAAGACGCGTTCGCCGCGTTCGATGTCGAGTTTCACGCCTTGGCGTTCGAAGAAGCGGATCGTCGCCCGGTTGTTGAATTCCGCGAATGCCGGAGCGAAGAAAGCGGCGTTGGTGCGTACTTGCTCGGCGAACTCCTCCGCCGGCCGGGCGTTGGTCACGTTGCAGCGGCCTTTGCCCGTTATGCGTACCTTGCGGCCCGATTTCTCCATTTTTTCCAGCAGCAGGACCCGTTTGCCGCTCCGCGCCGCCGTGCCTGCCGCCATCATGCCCGCCGCGCCCGCACCCACGACAACAACGTCGTAGGGCAGCCGTTCGGCCGGTTGTGTTGTTTCCGTTTGTTCCATACGGGTGCAAAGGTAGTGAAATTAAAGATTAAGAACGGGAATCGGGGAATTAAAAATTGTCCGGTGCTTCTTTTCGGGGAGTCGTCCGGCCTGAACGGCCCGCTCGGGTCGGCTGCCGCCGCAGCGAAATATTTCCGCCGCGGCATTTCCGATTGTTGATTTTTAATTGTACTTTTGCGGCCGTTCAAAACGTTCTTGCATCTATGTTGAGCAGAAGATTACTCCGTATCAAGGTCGCCAAGGCGCTGTTCGCCCATCTCAAGTCCGATGCCGACAACATGATCGCTTCCGAGAAGACGCTCATGGCTTCCATCGACAAGGCTTACGATCTCTATTTTCTGATGCTGGCCCTTCCCGTCGAGTTGGCGCGGTATGCCGGGCAGCGCATCGAGATCGCCAAAGCCAAGAAGCTGCCTACGTTCGAGGATCTTCACCCCAACACCAAGTTCGTCGACAACGCGGTCATCCGCACCATCGCCAACAGCGATGCCGTCAACGACCACCTCGCCGCCCGCAAACTGGGTTGGGCGCAGCATCCCGACTTCATCCGTACGCTTTACGGACAGCTGTGCGAAAGCGAATATTTCCAGGACTACATGGCGCGCGGGGAGCGCTCGTTCGACGATGACCGGCGCCTGGTCGAAGATTTCTTCAAGGAGATGCAGACATGCGATGCGCTGGACGATCTGTTGGAAGAGATCTCCATCCTTTGGAACGACGACCTGCCCTATGTGCTGGTGCTCGTTTTGCGGACCCTTTCGATGCTGAAGCCGTCGCATTCCGAGTTGAAGATCGCTCCCAAGTTCAAGTCCGACGACGATCCCGTCTTCGTCAAAACGCTTTTCGAGAAGTCGCTGGTCAACTACGACAAGTACCAGGACTACATCGAGAAGTTCACCTCCAACTGGGACGTCGAGCGTATCGTCTTCATGGACAACCTCATCATCGGCACCGCCATGGCCGAGCTCACCGAGTTCCCCTCCATTCCCGTGAAGGTCACGCTCGACGAGTGGATCGAGATTTCGAAGTTCTACTCCACCCCCGGCAGCAGCACCTTCATCAACGGTGTGCTCGACAAGATCGTCGAGTCGCTCACGGCCGAGGGGCGTATCAGAAAATCGGGCCGCGGTTTGATCTGACAGTCCCTATGTTCCGCGTTGCGCTTCTTCTCGTGGCGGCCGTTTTTTGCGGTGCCTGCGGTTCTCCGTCCGCTTCGGTCAGGCCCAAGGGGCGCGTCATCGTTCTGACCGATTCGCTGCTTGCTGCCGGTGGCTGCGATACCGTGCGGCTGGGGCGTTTGCGTTCCGGCGAAATCGCCGTTTCGCGTCTGTGGTTCGAAAACCGTTCTTCCCGCCCGCTTGTCATCGTCGGTTACGAGCGGAGTTGCGGATGCACTTCCCTTGCGTTCGGTTCCGAGCCTTTCGTGCCCGGTGCCGCCCATGCCGTCGAACTCACTTTCGATTCGCGCGGCGAACGGGGCTGGCAGTTCAAACCCGTCGATCTGCGCTTCTCGCCCGACGGCCGCTTCCGGCTCTTCGTCGAGGTGGAGGTGGAGTAGTTCTTGCTTGGGAACCGCCCTCCGGACAGGGCTTTTGTATCCGTTCAAATTCAAACGTAGCATGAAGTTGCGCAAACAGATTTTCGACCTGGTCGACCGCGACCGGAAAGGCATGCGGTGGAGTCGCATTTATGATTGGTATATGCTTGCAATGATCGTTGCAAGCATCGTCCCGTTGATGTTCGTCGATGATTATCCGATATTCCGGATTCTTGAGACGGTCAGCGTCATTGCATTCGTGCTGGATTATGCGGGGCGCTGGTTTACCTCCGACATGCTGCTGGGGAAAGGACGGCTTTCCTTCTTGATTTATCCGTTCACGCCCATGGCCGTCATCGACTTGCTCTCGATCTTGCCCGGGCTGAATCTGATAAGTTCCCAATTCAAGCTGCTGCGCTTGACGAGGTTGCTGAAAATCGTGCGCGTCCTCAAAATCTTCCGTTATTCCGATAAGGTGGCTGTTTTTATGAAGGTCATGCACCGGGAGCGTCATGTTCTGCTTTCCGTATTGATGGTCGCGCTTTTCTATATTTTCATTACGGCGCTGGTGATGTTCAATGCCGAACCTCATGTGAACCCCGAAACCGGCGTCGCGACTTTCCGTTCGTTTTTTGATGCGCTCTATTGGTCGACGGTCACTCTGACTACGGTCGGTTACGGCGATCTCTGCCCCGTTACCGATGTCGGACGGGTCGTGTCTATGCTATCGTCTCTGTTCGGTGTCGCCATCATCGCCTTGCCTTCGGGTGTCATCACTGCCGGATATATGGACGAGCTGCGTCGTCGGAAAGAGAGCGGGGAAGATCCGAACCGGGAATAGTTCGGGCGGAAGTGCGTCCGCCGTGGGCCGGCCGGATGTTTCGGTCGAACCTCACCGACGCGCCGCTGCTGTCGCCCGTAGGGCGGTGCAGGGTTTCGGCAAGGAGGTAACCGCAGGTGAGAGCCCCGTATCCCGGCTTCATGAAAGCAAAAAACCGTCCTCCTAAGAGAACGGTTTGAATTTTGGTGAACCCGCTGGGTGGTCGAACGTCGACCTCTCGGTCGAACCTCACCGACGCGCCGCTGCCGTCGCCCGCAGGGCGGTGCAGGGTTTCGGCAAGGAGGTAACCGCAGGTGAGAGCCCTGTATCCCGGCTTCATGAAAGCAAAAAACCGTCCTCCTAAGAGAACGGTTTGAATTTTGGTGAACCCGCTGGGGCTCGAACCCAGGACCCCAACATTAAAAGTGTTGTGCTCTACCTGCTGAGCTACGGATTCTCCGTACGCCAATCGGAGCAAGGCTCCTTTCGGGTGGTGCAAATGTAGAGAATATTTTTGTTTTACCAAAATAAAACGATATTTTTGTAGGGTTCAAATGTTTTTTGATCGCATAAATCATATTATCTATGTGTAAAGCCCTAATCATCGGTGCGGGCGGTGTCGGCACGGTCGTCACGCAGAAGATCGCCGCCGATCCCGTATTTTCGGAGGTCATGCTCGCCAGCCGTACCAAGTCCAAGTGCGACGCCATCGCCGCTGCCATCGGCGGCAACCGGGTCAAGACGGCCCAGGTCGATGCCGACAGCGTGCCCGAGTTGTGTGCGTTGTTCCGCGCTTTCCAGCCCGACATCGTCGTCAACGTCGCCCTGCCGTACCAGGACCTCACCATCATGGATGCCTGCCTCGAGTGCGGGTGCAACTACCTCGATACGGCCAACTACGAGCCTAAGGACGAGGCGCATTTCGAGTATTCGTGGCAGTGGGCCTATCAGGATCGTTTCAAGGCCGCCGGTCTCACGGCCATCCTCGGCTGCGGTTTCGACCCGGGCGTCACGGCCATCTTCACGGCCTATGCCGCCAAGCACCATTTCGACGAGATACATTACCTCGACATCGTCGACTGCAACGCCGGCAACCACGGCATGGCTTTCGCCACCAATTTCAATCCCGAAATCAATATCCGCGAGGTCACCCAGAAGGGTCGTTACTACGAGAACGGCAAGTGGGTCGTCACCGAGCCCCACGAGATACACCGGCCGCTGAACTATCCCGGCATCGGCGAGCGCGAATCCTACGTCATCTACCATGAGGAGCTGGAGTCGCTCGTCAAGAACTATCCCACCATCCGGCGCGCCCGTTTCTGGATGACTTTCGGCCAGGAGTACCTCACGCACCTGCGCGTCATTCAGAACATCGGCATGGCCCGCATCGACCCGATCATCTACAACGGCGTCGAGATCGTCCCCATCCAGTTCCTCAAGGCCGTGTTGCCCGATCCCAAGTCGTTGGGCGCCAATTACCACGGTCAGACCTCCATCGGCTGCCGCATCCGCGGCGTCAAGGACGGCAAGGAGCGCACCTACTATATCTATAACAATTGCGACCACGAGACCGCTTTCAAGGAGACCGGTACGCAGGCCGTCAGCTTCACCACCGGCGTCCCCGCCGCTCTGGGTGCCTCGATGTGGGCCAAGGGGCTTTGGCGCGGTGCCGGCGTCTTCAACGTCGAGGAGTTCGATCCCGATCCTTTCCTCGCCGAGCTCGGACCTCAGGGGCTTCCCTGGCACGAGTTGTTCGACGTCGACATCGAGGTCTGAGGAGCTTGCCGGCCGTTTTGCAGCCCGCGGAATTTCTGCGGGCTGTTTTGTTGTGGCTGGGCCTCGGCGGAACCATCCGCCGCAATCGAATTGCGGAATGCAGGTTGCGGCGGAACCCGATGTCGAACGTCGATAGCGGATAGCTCTTGCTTTTTTGCCCGGAAATGGCTATATTGCGGTTGAACTTCAAAACGAACGGATTATGGATGGTCGATTCTATCTGATGATGTCGCTGGCGGCAGTGTTGCTCGTCCTGGCGGCAGTCATTTTCTGCGGCAGGGGCGACTGGCTGATTGCGGGCTACAACACGGCGGGCCGAAAGGAAAAGGAGCAGTATCACATCGGCCGCCTGCGGTTGTTGGTGGGCCTGCTTTGTCTGTTCGTGACAGCCGTGCTGCTGCTCGACGGGGTGTACGGTCTGTCCGGGTTTTTCACCATCATTCTCTTGCCCGTCGTGTTGGCGGTCGTTGTGCTGGCCAATACCTGGGCAAAGAAGAGATGATCGTGTGCGGCGGCCGTAGTCCCGGTTGGCCGGGCTTCTGTTGATCCGACCGCGCCGGCGTTCGGCTTGTAGTCCCGGAACCCGATGCGTCGGCTTCGTCAGTTGTTCAGCGTCGGTGCTTGCAAAGCGTCGCTTCGGAGGAGGGTAGGCGCCGGCGGTTGCGGCCGGTACGTCCGAGGTGCGGTCTGTTCCCGGCAGCGGGGCGGAGCCGCATCCCCTTTTTGCGGTAGCGCAGAGATGGGTATAAAAACTTATTTTCCGGCGTTTTTCTCTCCGGAGAGTCGTTTTTGTCGCTGTTTTTGTTAATTTTGCATGACTTTTTCCAAAATCCGAAAGACAGCATGATCGATTTCGCCAAGTTGCCCGCACCGTGTTACGTGCTCGACGAAACTTTGCTCGACCGCAACCTTGCCATCATCGACCGCGTGCGCCGCGAGTCGGGTGCCGAGATCATCGTGGCCCTCAAGGCGTGCGCCATGTGGTCGGTGTTTCCCGAGCTGGCGGCCCATTCCGACGGCGCCACGGCTTCGTCGGCCGCCGAGGCGCGGCTGGTCTTCGAGGAGTTCGGCCGGCCGGCCCATACCTACGCTCCCGTTTACAGCGACCGCGATTTCGACGAAATCATGCGTTGCAGCGATCATATCACTTTCAACTCCGTCGCTCAGTTCGAGCGTTTCGGCCAGCGGGCCCTTATCAACGGCATCTCCTGCGGGCTGCGGGTCAATCCCGGTTATTCGCCCGTCGGGACCGATCTCTATAATCCCTGCGTCGCCGGTTCGCGTTTGGGCATCGTGCCCGAGCAGCTGCCCGAGCTTCCCGCCGGGGTCGACGGGCTGCACTTCCATGTCCTCTGCGAGTCGGGTCCCGAGCACCTGGCCAAGGCGCTCGATGCCGTGGAGAAGCATTTCGGCCGTTTCCTCGACCGGATCGAGTGGCTCAACATGGGCGGCGGTCATCTGATGACGCGCGCCGGTTACGATACGGACGAGCTCATCCGCATCCTGAAGGAGTTCAAGGCCCGCCATCCCCGTTTGCGGCTCATTCTCGAACCGGGCAGCGCTTTCACATGGCGCACCGGTTATCTGGTCGCAACCGTCGAGGACGTCGTGCGGAACGGCGGCGTCAACACCGCCATGCTCGATGTGTCGTTCGCCTGCCACATGCCCGACTGCCTCGAAATGCCCTATAAACCCGCCATCGTCGGGGCCCGCGAGCCGGCCGACGGCGATAAGCGGTGGCGCATGGGCGGCGCCAGCTGCCTGGCCGGCGATTTCTGCGGCGACTGGGCTTTCGACCGCGACCCCGAGCCGGGCGACCGCATCGTCTTCGAAGACATGATCCACTACACCATGGTCAAGACCACCATGTTCAACGGCGTACACCATCCTTCGATCGTCATCGTCCGCCGCGACGGCCGCATCGACACGATCCGTACGTTCGGCTACGAGGATTTCAAGAACCGCATGTCCTAAACCAAACTTCACAGATAAATGGAAAAGTTCACTCCCACTTCCTATACGCTCGAGTGCGTCGCATCCGGGCGGGAATTCGAGGACGAGGGCTGGGTGCTCGAAGACCGCACCTGCAAGACGCCTTCGCTCGTGCGCGCCCGATATGCCAAGAAGCAGCTGGAGCTCCGCTCCGACAAGTTCGGCCTCTACAAGTTCGCCGACTGGCTGCCCGTGCGCCGCATGCTCCAGGGTTCGTCCGCTCCCGTCACTTTCAAGAGCAAGGGGCTCGGCAAGCATCTCGGGCTCGAAAACCTCTGGATCACCTTCAACGGTTATTATCCCGCCGTCGGCGCTTCGATGACCACCTGTTCGTTCAAGGAGACCGAGGCCTATTCGGTCTGCGCCCGCGCTGCCGAGGACGAAAGCCGCGTGTTGGTCGTCGCTTCGGCCGGCAATACGGCCCGCGCTTTCGCCAAGGTCTGCTCCGACAACAACATCAGGTTGTTGTTGGCCGTACCCCATGACAACATCGGTGCGCTGTGGTTCGCCGAGCCGTTGAATCCCTGCGTCAAGCTTATTTCGTGCGAGAAGGGCGGCGATTATTTCGATGCAATCCACCTCTCCAACCTCGCGCTCAAGGCCAACGGGTTCTATGCCGAGGGCGGCGCCAAGAACATTGCCCGCCGCGACGGTATGGCCACGACGGTCCTTTCGGCCGTCACGACCATCGGCCGCATTCCCGACTACTATTTCCAGGCCGTCGGTTCCGGTACCGGCGCCATCGCCGCCTGGGAGGCCAACATGCGTCTGATCGAGGACGGACGCTTCGGTTCCAACACCATGAAGCTCATGGTTTCGCAGAATGCGCCGTTCGTGCCCATGTACGACGCTTGGCGGGCCGATTCGCGGCAGATGCTGCCTTACGACGACGACAAGGCGCGCCGCGATGCCGAGATCATCGATGCCAAGGTGCTTTCCAACCGCCGGCCGCCCTACGGTCTTGCCGGAGGACTTTACGACGCGCTGAAAGCTACGGGCGGCGATGTCTTCGTCGCCACCAACGCCCAAGCCCGCAAGGCCGGCAAGCTCTTCCGCGAGCTGGAGGGTGCCGACATCTATTCGGCCGCCGCTGTCGCCACGGCGTCGCTCATCAAGGCCGTAGCCGACGGCAAGGTGGAGAAGGACGCCACCGTCATGCTCAATATCACGGGCGGCGGCGAGGAGCTTTTCAAGCAGGACAAGGAGTTGTGGTATCTCAAGCCGAGCCTTGTTTTCCCGCTCGATCCGTCGGTCGACGAGGTGGTCGCCAAGGTCGAAGACCTCTTCAAGTGATGCTTCGTTCAACCGTGCGCAAGCTGCTCGTTGCCATTCTGTTCCTGTTGGCCGTTTCTCCGATTCGGGCGCAGGAGACCGCCGGCTTCGACTTCCGGGTCAACCGGTGGTTGCGCGCAGGCAAGGGGGCAGGTTATCCGCGTTATGCGCCCGAGCAGTTCCGCGAGATCGCCGACAACATCCTGGCCTATCAGAATGCCGACGGCGGTTGGCCCAAGAACGTGGATATGATGGCGCGGCTCGATCCCGATTCGGTCGTGCAGTCGCTCGCGCCGCGTTATCGCACCAGCACGATCGACAACTTCTCGGTCTATACGCAGGTCGCCTATCTGGCCGAGACCTATCGCGTTACCGGCGAAGCGCGCTATCGCGACGGTGCGCAGCGGGGCATCGAATATCTTCTGGCCGCTCAGTATCCCAACGGCGGGTGGCGCGGCTGGGACGTCGATGCCGTGACGTTCAACGACAATGTCATGGAGGGCGTGCTGTCGCTCTGGCTCGACATAATCTACGGCCATCCGCGCTATGCGTGGATCGGCGGGCAGCTCCGCGAGCGCATCCGCCGTTCGTGGGAAGCCGGTCTCGACCTGGTGCTTCGGTGCCAGTGGGTGCGCGACGGCGTACGGACCGTGTGGCCGCAGCAATGCGACCATGAAACCTTGCAGCCCGTCAAGGCGCGGTCCTACGAGTTGCCGAGCCTTTCGGCCGGCGAGAGCGCCGACATCGTGCTGCTTCTGATGCGCATCGCCGATCCGTCGCCCGAGGTCGTCGACGCCGTGAAAGCGGCCGTCGCATGGTACGACAAGACCAAGATCACGGGCAAGCGCATCGTGTGGCTCGACGTGCCCGAGGGTTTGCCCGAGGACCGTTCGGTCAAAAACGACCGGCTGATGGTCGACGATCCCGATGCCGGGCCCCTCTGGGCGCGCTTCTACGAGTTGGACGACGATACGTGGTTCCTTTGCACCCGGGCCGGCGTCAAGGTCTGTTCGCTCCGGGAGATGCCCGCCGAGCGCCGCGTGGGCTATCTGTGGTTCAGCGACTGGGGCACCGAGGTCCTCGACGCCTATCCCGCCTGGCTCGAAAGGGTAGGGCAGGGGAAAACTTGCGTGCGTTGAATTTTTTCGGGCATTCTTATTTCGGCGATTCGTGACGAGGCTCGCAGCCGGACCTCTGTCCGATCGCCGTTTTTTTGTCCTTCGTCGGGTCGAAGTATAGCTTCCGACGGAGGCGTTCAACTAACTTTCAATCAAACTTTAAGCAATGGAAAAATCTCTTCCGAAGCCCGCTTCCTGCTGGCGGCGGTGGAATCGCAAAGGCTGGTCGGCTTTTGCGAGTCTGCACCGCAATGTAAGAATCGGAGTGCTCTCGGTGGGGATGTCGATCCTTCTGCTCGCGACGCAGGGCGCATCTGCACAGCATGCCGACACGAGCGCGGTTCTTCGGGAACTGCGCATCCGCGAGGTCGGCATCTCGGGGAGCCGTCAGACTCCCGTGCGCACCGTCATGTCGCAAACCCCGCTTTTCGACCGGAAAGCGCAGGCCGCAGCGCCTTGTCAGACCCTCGAGGCCGCGCTGCGCAACGCTCCTTCGGTCGACATTCGCGAACGCGGGGGCAAGGGTACGCAGGCCGACATCTCCGTCCGCGGGGGCTCTTTCGACCAGACCATGGTACTTCTCAACGGCATCGACTTCACCGATGCCCGCACCGGACACCAGTCCCATTCGCTGCCCGTCGACATCGAGTGCATCTCGGGCGTCGAGCTCCTGGAGGGCATCCCGGGCGTGGGCGCCTACGCCGGTGCCGTCAATATCCGCACGGCGCCGCTCCTGCCGCAATATCTGCGTGTCGAGGGCGTCGGGGGCCAGTACGGCTATGCCTACGGCAGCCTTTCGGGTGCCGTGGCCAAGGAGCGCTTCTCCCTGCTGGGGGCCGCCTCCTACCGGCGCAGCGACGGCTACCGGCACAACACCGATTTCGATACCTACAATGTCTTCGTGCGGAGTTCCTGCGAGGCTCCGCGCGCCGGGTTCTTCGACTTCCAGGCCGGTTATCAGAACCGCGCTTTCGGTTCGAACGGATTCTATGGCGCCTACAACCCCGAGCAGTGGGAGCATACATCCACGGCCCTGGCTTCGTTGAGATGGCAGCATTCCGCCGGGCGTTTCGCGTGGGGTGCCTATGTCAGCTATCGCAAGAATTTCGACCGCTACGACTGGACCCGCGGCACGGTTCTGAACCGCCACAATACCGACAACGCCGGTGCCAAGGCATGGGTCGATTGCGACTGGGCCGGCGGTACCACGACGCTGGGCGGCGACTATGCGTTCAGCCACATCTACAGCACCAACCTGGGCGAATTGCTGGCGACACCCCACGGCGACTACCTCCGCGGCAAGTCGCGCCACACCGGCAACGTCTATCTGCGCCATTCCAAGCACTGGCGGCGCTTCGACGCGGCAGCTTCGGCCGGGGCAAGCCTCACGCCTTACGGTACGGCCCTGCTGTGGAGTCTGGACGGAGGTTGCCAGCCCGCCGAGGGCCTGCGCGTCAGCGTCGGGGCTTCGCAGTCGATGCGGCTGCCTACGTTCACCGATCTCTACTATTCGTCGCCCGCACAGATCAACAATCTCGATCTCGTGCCCGAGAAGGCCGTCACCGTCCGTGCCGGCGCCCGTTATGCCAAGGGGCGCTGGAGCGCTTCGGCAACGGGTTACTATCGCGCCGGCCGCGACATCATCGACTGGGTGTGGCATCCCGACGACGACCCTGTGCCCGAGTGGCGCGGCAAATGGCACTCCGAGCAGACGAGCGAGCTGGACACCTACGGCGTCGAACTTACGGGCGGCTATGCTTCGTCCGAGGGTTTTCTGCGCCGTGCGACCTTGTCCTATGCCTGGATCACCACGGACCGCAGTTCCGAGCTCATCGCCAAAAGCGCCATGGACTTTCTGCGCCATAAGGCGGCGTTGGCCGTCGAGGTGCGCTTCCTGCGCCGCATGTCGCTGGCGCTCACGGCCTCCGTCGCCCATCGCAACGGCAGCTATACCCACTATCCCGTGTCCGGCGACGCGTCGGTGACCGAAACGCGCGATTTCAAGCCCTATTTTCTGCTCGACGCGCGGCTGGCCTGGGAAAAGGGCATCTGCCGGCTCTATGTCGACGGGATGAACGTCACCGACACCCGCTACTGCGACATGGGCGGTATTCCGCTGCCCGGGGCGTGGGTCACGGGAGGCGTGGTGCTGACCATCGGCAAACGTTGATCTTCCGCGGGCGCTTCGTTCGTCCGTTTCCGGCTGCATTCCGCCCGGTGCCACAAGGCATCGGGCTTTTTTTTGCGAGGGGACGGTTGGCATTCCGGGCGCAGCGAAGAATCTTTTTTCTCCCGCAAAGCTCTCCTCTTTCCAAGCACCGCCGCATGGATGGCGGCGTTTCGCTCTGTCAGCCTGCCTGGTTGTTATTTCTCTAACGATTTGTTGTCCGTCTGCCGAAAAATCCCTACATTTGTATAGGAACAGAAAAATCAACAACACAATCATAATCATGGAACAGAGAATCGTAGAGTGCGTCCCCAATTTCAGCGAAGGACGCGACCGGGAGGTGATCCGGCGCATCACTTCGGCCATCGAGCGGTCGGGCGGCGTCCGCCTGCTCGACGTCGACCCCGGCGAAGCCACCAACCGCACCGTCGTCACCTTCGTCGGCAGCCCCGAAGCGGTCGTCGAAGCCGCTTTCCAGGGAGTGAAGCAGGCCGCCGAACTCATCGACATGCGCAAGCACAAGGGAGCCCATCCGCGCATGGGCGCCACCGACGTGCTGCCGTTGATCCCCATATCGGGCATCACGTTGGAGGAGTGCGCCGCCTTGTCGCGCGACCTGGCCAAGCGCATTGCCGAGGAGCTGCGCATTCCGACCTATTGCTACGAGGCCGCTGCTTTCAAGCCCGAACGCAAGAACCTGGCCGTCTGCCGGGCGGGCGAGTACGAGGCGCTGCCCGAGAAGCTGTCGCACGCCGATTCGGCACCCGATTTCGGGGCCCGGCCCTACGACGACGGGGTGGCCCGCACGGGCGCTACGACCGTCGGGGCCCGCGATTTTCTGATCGCCGTCAATTTCAACCTCAATACCACCTCCACTCGCCGGGCCAACGCCATTGCGTTCGACGTGCGTGAAAAGGGCCGCCCCGTCCGCGAGGGCAATCCCATTACGGGCAAGATCGTGAAGGACGCCGCCGGCAATCCCGTCATGCAGCCCGGCACGCTCAGGGCGACCAAGGCCATCGGATGGTTCATCGAGGAGTACGGCATCGCGCAGGTCTCGATGAACATCACCGACATCGCCGTCACGCCCCTGCATGTCGCTTTCGATGAGGTGTGCCGCAAGGCCGATGCCCGCGGCGTGCGGGTCACCGGCACCGAGATCGTCGGGCTCGTGCCCAAACGGGCGCTCGTCGAGGCCGGCAAGTATTTTTTGCGAAAACAGCACCGTTCGACCGGCATCGCCGAGGAGGAGATCGTCCGCATGGCCGTCAAGTCGATGGGCTTGGACGATCTGAAGCCTTTCGTGCCCCAAGAGAAGGTGATCGAATACCTGCTGGACGCCGAGTCCGGCGGCAAGCGGCTTGTCGACATGACCTGCAAGGCGTTCGCCGCCGAAACGGCCAGCGAGTCGCCCGCTCCGGGCGGCGGGTCGATTGCGGCTTACATGGGAGCCTTGGGCGCTGCGCTCGGCACGATGGTGGCCAACCTCTCGTCGCACAAGGCCGGGTGGGACGACCGCTGGGAGGAGTTTTCCGACTGGGCCGACCGGGGGCAGATTCTCCTCTCCGAGCTGTTGCATCTGGTCGACGAGGATACGGCGGCATTCAACCGCATCATGGCCGTTTTCGCCATGCCCAAGTCTACCGACGAGGAGAAGGCCGCCCGCAGCGAGGCCTTGCAGGCCGCGACGCTTTACGCCACGCAGGTTCCCCTGCGTACGATGAAGGCCGCTTCGAAGGTGTTCGACATCGTGGAAGCCATGGCTGCCGAGGGCAACCCCAATTCGGTTTCCGACGCCGGTGTCGGCGCGTTGGCTGCGCGCAGCGCCGTGCTGGGTGCCTGTCTCAACGTGAAGATCAACGCCGCAGGACTCAAGGACCGCGCTGCGGCCGATGCCCTCGTCGCCGAAGCCGAAGCGTTGGCCGCCGAAGCCCGGCGGCGCGAAAAGGAGGTTTTGGCCCTTGTCGAATCGAAAATACAATAAGCATATGACTTTGCAGGAGTTTCAAGCCGATATTCGCGCCGGCATTCCCGACAGGCTGCCGGCCGTGAAACCTTACGACAAACAGATCAACCATGCCCCGCGCCGCAAGGAGATTCTGACGCCCGAGGAACGGGTGCTGGCCTTGAAGAATGCCTTGCGCTACTTCCCGGAGAAGCATCATGCCGTTCTGATCCGGGAGTTCGCCGAGGAGTTGCGCAAGTACGGCCGCATCTACATGTACCGCCTGCGCCCGGACTACGAGATGTATGCCCGGCCCATCGACGAGTATCCGGCCCGCTGCCGGCAGGCCGCGGCCATCATGATGATGATCCAGAACAACCTCGACAAGGCTGTGGCGCAGCATCCCCACGAACTGATCACCTACGGCGGCAACGGCGCCGTGTTCCAGAACTGGGCGCAGTACCGGCTGACGATGAAATACCTGTCGGAGATGACCGACCGGCAGACGCTGGTGATGTATTCGGGGCATCCGCTCGGACTCTTCCCGTCGCATCCCGATGCGCCGCGCGTGGTCGTGACCAACGGCATGGTCATTCCCAACTACTCGAAACCCGACGACTGGGAGCGTATGAACGCCCTCGGTGTTTCGCAATACGGGCAGATGACCGCCGGATCGTACATGTACATCGGGCCGCAGGGCATCGTCCACGGCACGACCATCACGGTGCTGAACGCCGCCCGCAAGCGTTTCACGAACGGCCGCAGCGACACGCGCGGCATGCTGTTCGTCTCGTCGGGTCTCGGCGGCATGTCGGGCGCCCAGCCCAAGGCGGGCAACATCTCGGGCGTCGTGTCGGTGATCGCCGAGATCAACCCCAAGGCCGCTGCCAAGCGCCACGAGCAGGGGTGGATCGACGAACTCCACGAGTCGCTGGACGAGCTGATGCCGCGCATCCGTCGGGCTGTCAGCGAAAAAGAGGTCGTCTCGCTGGCCTATGTCGGCAACGTCGTCGACCTTTGGGAGCGGCTCGCTGAGGAGGAGATCGCCGTCGACCTCGGTTCCGACCAGACGTCGCTCCACAACCCTTGGGCAGGCGGTTATTATCCCGTCGGGCTGAGCTACGAGGCTTCCAACAAGATGATGGCCGAGGAGCCTGCCCGCTTCCGCGAGTGCGTGCAGGAGTCGCTGCGCCGGCAGGCCGACGCCATCAACAAGCTCACGGCGCGCGGCATGTACTTTTTCGACTACGGCAACGCCTTTCTGTTGGAGGCCTCGCGCGCCGGTGCCGCCGTGGTGGGCGAGGGCGGACGCTTCCGCTATCCCTCCTACGTGCAGGACATCATGGGCCCCATGTTCTTCGACTACGGGTTCGGCCCGTTCCGCTGGGTCTGCACCTCCGGCAAGCCCGAGGACCTGGAGCTGACCGACCGGCTCGCCGCCGAAGTTCTGGAGGAGATACGCCGCACGGCCCCCGACGAGATCAAGGGCCAGCTCGACGACAACATCCATTGGATCCGCGAGGCCGGGCGGAACCGCCTCGTCGTCGGTTCGCAGGCCCGCATCCTCTATGCCGACTGCGAGGGCCGCACCAAAATAGCGTTGGCTTTCAACCGGGCCATCGCCGACGGACGCCTTTCGGCCCCCGTGGTCCTGGGCCGCGACCACCACGACGTCTCGGGCACCGATTCGCCTTACCGCGAGACGTCGAACATCTGCGACGGTTCGTCGCGAACGGCCGACATGGCCGTGCAGAACGTCATCGGCGATTCGTTCCGCGGTGCTACGTGGGTTTCGATCCACAACGGCGGCGGCGTGGGCTGGGGCGAGGTCATCAACGGCGGTTTCGGCATGGTGATCGACGGTTCGGAGGATTCCGACCGCCGCATCCGCGAGATGCTCTTCTGGGATGTCAACAACGGCATCGCACGCCGCGGCTGGGCCCGCAACGAAGGGGCGCTCGCGGCCATCCGCCGCGAGATGGCACGTACGCCCGGCCTGCAGGTCACACTGCCCAGCCCGGCCGACGAGAACATGATACGCAACATACTGAATGAATAACGTTTAACATCCGTAATCTCACATGGAACTTCACCATATTTCCGCCGAGCATCTTTCGATCGGCCGGGTTCGCGAAATCCTCGAAAAACACCTGCGCCTGGCGCTCTCCGACGACGCCCGCCGGCGCATCGTCCGCTGCCGCGAATATCTCGACCGCAAGATGGAGAATCCCGAGCGTCCTGTCTACGGCATCACTACGGGCTTCGGTTCGCTGTGCAACATTTCGGTCGGGAGCGACGACCTGGCGCAGTTGCAGAAGAACCTCGTCATGTCGCACGCCTGCGGCACGGGCGGGCGCGTGCCCGCCGACATCGTGCGGTTGATTCTGCTGCTGAAAATCCAGTCGCTCTCCTACGGCCATTCGGGCGTTCAGCTCGCCACGGTCGAGCGGCTGGTCGATTTCTTCAACAACGACATCCTGCCCGTCATCTACCAGCAGGGTTCGCTCGGCGCTTCGGGCGATCTGGCGCCGCTGGCCCACATGAGCCTGCCGCTGCTGGGGCTCGGCAAGGTCGTGTTCCGGGGCGAGGAGCGCGATTCCGCCGAGGTGTTGGCCGAAATGGGGTGGCAGCCCGTCGAGTTGCAGTCGAAAGAGGGGCTCGCACTGCTCAACGGCACGCAGTTCATGGCCGCCTATGGCGTGTGGTCGGTTATCGAGGCGCGCAGGCTGAGCGAGTGGGCCGATGCGGTCGGCGCCTTGTCGCTCGACGCTTTCGACGGCCGGATCGAGCCTTTCTGCGACGAGGTGCACCTGGTCCGCGCCCACAAGGGGCAGCTGGCCACGGCCCGCAACTTCCGCCGTC
Organism: Bacteroidales bacterium; assembly: GCA_910575495.1. GTDB lineage: Bacteria > Bacteroidota > Bacteroidia > Bacteroidales > Rikenellaceae > Alistipes. The sequence goes on from CAJTFS010000002.1 coordinate 154,769, forward strand.
TGCTGGAGGGCAGCGAGATGATCGCCCGCGAGAAACAGCATGTGCAGGACCCCTATTCGTTCCGTTGCATCCCGCAGGTGCACGGCGCTTCGAAGGATACGATCGACTACGTGGAAAGCGTCCTCACCACCGAGATCAACTCCGCGACCGACAATCCGACCGTCTTCCCCGACGAAGACACGGTCGTCTCGGCCGGCAATTTCCACGGCCAGCCCATCGCTCTGGCCATGGATTTCCTGGCCATCGCTGTGGCCGAGCTGGGCAATATCTCCGAGCGGCGCATCTACAAGTTGATTTCCGGTACGCGCGGCCTGCCCAGTTTCCTGGTGGCCAAGCCGGGGCTCAACAGCGGCTTCATGATCCCGCAGTATGCCGCCGCCTCGATCGTCAGCCAGTCGAAAGGGCTCTGCATGCCCGCGTCGGTCGATTCGATTCCCTCGTCGCAGGGGCAGGAGGACCACGTCAGCATGGGTTCCAATGCCGCCACCAAACTCTACCGCGTCGTGGGCAACACGCGCCGCGTGCTGGCCATCGAGCTTTTCAACGCTGCGCAGGCGTTCGAGTTCCGGCGCCCGCTCCGTACGTCGCCCCTGCTCGAACGTCTCTTGGCCGACTACCGCCTGAAAGTGCCTTTCATCATCGACGATACGGTGATGTATCCCCATATCGAATCTTCGGTCGAATTCTTGAGTCATGAAACTGCTTGTTAGAAACATCGGCAGGATCGTCGGCATCCGGCCCGCCGGGTGTCTGCGTCTCTGCGGCGAGGAGATGTCGCGGCTGGAGACGCTCGACGAGGCTTGGCTGCTGGCCGACGAGGGGCGCATCGCCGCGTTCGGCCGCATGTCCGATTGTCCCTCCGGCGACGGTGCGCAGGTCGTCGATGCCGGCGGCGGCATGCTCTTTCCGTCGTTCTGCGATTCGCACACCCATCTGGTCTATGCCGGAAGCCGCGAGCAGGAGTTTCTGGACAAGATCGCCGGGCTGAGCTACGAGGAGATCGCCAAACGCGGCGGCGGCATTCTCAACTCGGCCGACCGCCTGCACGCGACCTCCGAGGAGGAGCTTTACAGCCAGGCCATGGCCCGCGTGCGCGAAATCATCCGCATGGGCACCGGCTGCGTGGAGATCAAGAGCGGTTACGGTCTTTCGACCGAAGACGAGCTGAAAATGTTGCGCGTCATCCGGCGTATCCGTGAGACGGCGCCTTTGGCCGTGCGCGCTACTTTCCTCGGGGCGCATGCCGTGGCCCGGGCCTACGTCGGGCGGCAGAAGGAGTACGTCGACCTGGTTTGCAACGAGATGTTGCCGGCCGTGGCGCGCGAGGGGCTGGCCGATTTCGTCGATGTCTTCTGCGACGAGGGCTTCTTCACGGTCGACGAAACGGTCCGCATCATCGAAGCAGGCCGCAGTCTGGGCCTGCGGGCCAAGATCCACGCCAACGAGTTGGCCGTGTCGGGCGGCGTGCAGGCGGGCGTGGCCCATGGCGCATTGTCGGTCGACCACCTTGAGCGCATGGGCGCTGAGGAGATCGAGGCCCTGCGCGGTTCGGCCACCATGCCCACTTTGCTGCCCGGCGCCGCGTTCTTCCTCGGCATGAGCTATCCGCCGGCCCGCGACATGATCCGGGCCGGGCTGGGCGTCGCCCTGGCATCGGACTACAACCCCGGTTCTTCGCCTTCGGGCAACATGCGCATGGTCGTCTCGCTGGCCTCGATCCGCATGAAGATGACTCCTGCCGAAGCGCTCAACGCCGCCACGCTCAACAGTGCCTATGCCATGGGGCTGAGCGACGAATACGGTTCGATCACCCGCGGCAAGGCCGCCAACTTCTTCCTCACCGACCCGATGCCGTCGGTCGAGTTCTTCTCCTATGCCTACCAGACCCCGCTGATCCGGCGGGTGTTCCTGCGCGGCGGGGAGTATGCGGAGTAGCCGCACATGCAGTCTGGCGGCACGGGATTTCCGGTCCGGTTCGCGATGTCCGGCCGTCCTCGGGCGCCGCATTCCGTAGACGGATTACCGGAATTGCTACCATTGTTACCGGAACGGCGCCCGGTGCGCTGAAAAAGGCGGCTTTCATGTTACATTTGCACTGCACAACCCTTGTTCAGCCATGAATCCGATCGAGCATTTCGAGCATGTTTTCGAGTACAACGAACTGATGGGCGTTGAGACGCTCCATCCGCTGGTCTCGGTCATCGACCTGTCGCAGGCCCGCATGATCCGCCGCTACCGTCACACGTTCGGTTTCTATGCCTTGTTCCTCAAGGACGTGAAGTGCGGCAATATGATCTACGGCTGCCAGTATTACGACTACCAGGAGGGCACCATCGTCAGCATCGCGCCCGGGCAGGTGGCCGGCGTGGAGGACAACGGCGAGCTGTTCCAGCCCAAGGGATGGGCGCTCGTCTTCCATCCCGATCTGATCCGCGGAACGTCGCTCGGGCGCAACATGCGCAACTATTCGTTCTTTTCCTACGAGGCCAACGAGGCGCTCCACCTCTCGGAGCAGGAGCGGGAGATCGTCATCGACTGCCTGCACAAGATACGCACCGAGACCGAGCACGCCGTCGACAAGCACACCCAGCGGCTCATAACGGCCAACATTGAGCTGCTGCTCGATTATTGCGTGCGCTTCTACGAAAGGCAGTTCATCACGCGCGGGTGTGTCAATAGCGACGTTCTGATCCGTTTCGAACGTCTGCTCGACGACTATTTCGCCTCGGAGAAGCCCCGGACCGAGGGCCTGCCATCGGTGAAATACTGCGCCGGGCAGCTTCATCTGTCGGCCAACTATTTCGGCGATCTCATCAAGAAGGAGACGGGCCGCACGGCGCAGGAGCATATCCAGTCGAAATTGATCGACATGGCCAAGGAGCGGATTTTCGATGCCCGCAAGTCGGTGAGCGAGGTCGCCTACGAATTGGGATTCAAGTATCCGCAGCATTTCTCGCGTCTTTTCAAAAAGGCGACGGGACTTACGCCCAAAGAGTACAGGAAGCCCAATTGACCGGCATGGCCGTTACGAAAAAGGAGGTTTTCAGCATCGTGGCTGAAAACCTCCTTTTGCTTGCAGGGCTGCGCTGCGGTCAGAGCGCAGGTCCGTCGAATTTCGCCGACACCTGCCGGAGGTGTTCGACGATCGGGAGGTGCTGCGGACAGCTCTTTTCGCATTTGCGGCAGGCGATGCACTCCGAAGCGCGGCCGTGCGTCTGGGTCAGGTTGGCGTAGTAGACCTCCTGTACGGCGAAGCCTTTGTTGAGCGACTGCGTCACGTTGTTGTACAGCGCGAAATACTCCGGTATGGCGATCTTTTTCGGGCATCCGTCCACACAATAGCGGCAGGCGGTGCAGGGGATGGCGATCGAGCGGTTGATGATGCCGACGGCCGTTTCCACCGTGGCCCGTTCTTCGGCGTCCAGCGGTTTGAAATCCTGCATGTAGGAGATGTTGTCCTCCAGCTGCTCCATCGTCGACATGCCGCTCAGCACCATCATCACTCCCTCCAGTCCGGCCGCGTAGCGGATGGCCCACGAGGCGGGCGAGAGGTCGGGCCGGTGCGTGCGGAAGAGACGTTCGGCCTCCTCGGGCAGTCGGGCCAGCGTCCCGCCCTTGACGGGTTCCATCACCACGATCGGTTTGCCGTGGCGGCGCGCCGTTTCGTAGCATTTGCGCGACTGGATGCTCTCGTCGTCCCAGTCCATGTAGTTGATCTGCAGCTGCACGAACTCCGTTTCGGGGTGGGCCGTCAGGATTTCGTCCAGCAGTTCGGCGCTGTCGTGGAATGAGAAGCCCACATGGCGGATCTTGCCTTCGGCTTTCATGCGGGCAGCGAAAGCGAAACTATCGAACTGCTCGACCTTGCGGTAGTTCGAGACATTGAGGTTGTGCAGCAGGTAGTAGTCGAAATAGCCGACGCCGCACTTCTCCAGCTGTTCGGCGAAGATGCGTTCCTGGTCGCCCTCGGCCTTGAGAAACATCGTAGGCAGCTTGGACGCCAGCGTGAAGGAGTCGCGGCGGTGACGCTCGACCAGCGTGCGGCGCATGATCTTCTCGCTCTCGAATTCGTGATACATGTAGGCCGTGTCGAAGTAGGTGAACCCGCGTTCCAGGAAGGTGTCGACCATCCGTTCGACTTGCGCGATGTCTACTTTCGTGAAGTCTTCCGGGTCGGTGAGCGGCAGGCGCATGCACCCGAACCCCAGTTTCTTGGCCGGCATCATCTCGCGTATCGGTTGCGGTTCATAACTCCGATGATCGCCCGGCCGCCGAATACCTGCAGCAGCATGCCCGGTATGCCCAGTCGGAAATCCTGCATGGCGGTGCTTAGATCGCCAGCAAGCGCCCATTCGCCCAGCGTGCCGATCGTCTGGTAGATCAGCACGACTCCGGCCAGCAGCAGGAGCGATACCCGGCGGAAGCGGGCGGCGGTCCATCCGGCGACAAGGGCCAACACCGCCGATTTGAGCAGAATGGCGGGAAGCAGGGCGGGTGCCGGCATGCCGAACAGCAGCGCATTGGCTGCGGGCGATGCCACGGCGGTCAGCAGACCTGCGCGCCAGCCGTATTTGTAGGCCGCTACAAGCGTAAAGAAGTAGATCGGCAGCCACGTCGGGCCGCCCATGCGGAGCGTGTGGCACAACTGCGGCAGGGCGATGTTGCCCAGCACGAACAGGAGCGCGACCAGATAGGTTTTGGCTTCGCCGAATTCCAGCGTACGGAATTTTGCGGTCAGTGTTTGCATTCGGTTCCCAATTTATTAAGTTGCTTATTATTCGTGAGTATGTTTCTTTCTGGTAATTATCGGGTTATGGAGTGTCGTCCGCATCAGAACTTCAAGTCGATGCCGCCCAGCACCGTGGCTTTGGGCATCGGATAGCCGGCGTTGATTTCGTAGCGCTGGGCCAGCAGGTTTTCGCCCCGCACAAAGATACTCACAATCTTGCAGACGCGGAAACTGCCGCGCAGGTTCCACAGCACGAAACGCTCCTGTTTCTCGGCGCCGTTGCCGTTCACCTTCACTTCGGTGTAGAGTCCGTCGACGTATTGCACGCCCGTCGATACGTTCCAGCGCCCCTTGACGAAGGAGGCCCCGGCGTAGAGTTTGTGTTCGGGCGACGCCAGCACGGGATACTTCATGTGCAGATAGCTGTAGTTGGCGTTGAGCGACCAGGCCGGCGATATGCGCCAGCCCGCCTGCGCTTCGACTCCGGCGTTGGCGATGCGTCCCGTGTTGATGTTCTTGGGGCGGCCGTCGACGGGAATGCGCATGATGAGGTTTTCGCCGTCGATGTAGAACAGGTTGATTCCGTAGCTGACGCGCCCCTCCGACAGCCGCTGCGACCAGGCGATTTCGTAGTTCCACAGCCGTTCGGGTTTCAGATCGGGGTTCTGCGGCGGAAACATGTACATTTCGCGGATGGTGGGGTAGCGGAAGCCTTTGGAGGCCGAGAGCTTCAGTTCGGCGTTCGGCGAGGGCAGCAGCGAGAGCCCTGCCTGCGGCACCCATTGCGATCCGGCGTGCGAATGGCGGTCGTAGCGTATGCCCGCATCCACAACCAGCCACGACGCGAGGGTCTGGCGCAAATCGAGGTATACGGCCGCTTCGTGCTGGATTTTGTCGGCCAGCATGGTGCGCTCCGAGCCGTCGAGCGGGCGGTTCCAGGCCCGGCCGCCGAACCGGAACCAGTCGACGCCGAGCGTCAGGCGGTTGCCTTCGAAAAGCCGGGCGCTCTGGTACCACGAGATGCCGAGCATGTCGTCGCGCGAGTGGAACCGGTAGTCGAGGGGCGCTTCGCCGGGTGCATGGCCGTCGTCGATCTTGTGGCGGCCCCAGTTGTAGAAGAAGCTCAGCGCACCCGAGGTCCTGCCGTAGTCGTTTTGCAGCGCAAGCGAGGTCATGCCGCGCGTGATGTGCGAATCGTTGTCGATAACGGGGTCGGCGATGCTGCCCGGATTCGATGCGTTGAAGCGCGTGAGGTTGACGTCGGCATAGATCTCCCAAGCCTTGCCGAGCTGGCAGCCCAGCTTGGCATAGCCGCCGTATTGCCCGAATCCCATGCGGGGGCGGTGGCCGTCGGTACGGTTGTACGAACCGCTCACCACGCTGGTGAAGCGGCCGGCCTTGACGCGGTTGGTGAGTTCGGTCTGCAGCGTGTTGTAGGAGCCGTAGGCGGCGTGGAGCGCCGTTTCGACTCCCTCTTGCTGCATCTTGCGGGTGACGATGTTGATGACGCCGCCCATGGCGTTGGAGCCGTAGAGCACCGATGCCGGACCGCGCAGCACTTCGACGCGCTCGGCCAGCATCGACTGGTAGGCGTCGGCAATGGGGTGGCCCATCAGTCCCATGTACTGCGGATGGCCGTCGATCAGCACCATAAGTCCGGTGGTGGGCAGTCCGGCCTGGGGTGCTCCGCCTATGCCGCGCAGCGAGAGCTGGCCTGCCGCACCCGTCGCCACGCTGTAGCCCATGATGCCGCGGCCGGTGGCGAAGAGTCCCGGCACCTGTTCGGTCAGCAGGGGCAGCAGCGATTGTTCATGGCGCTGTTCGATCTGCCGGCGGTCGACCGTCGATACGGTCATCGGCAGGTGGCGGATGTCGGCGCGGTAGCGGGCGCCCGTGACAACGACGCTGTCGATGGGATGCGTCCGCTGGTCGGTCTCGGCTGCGGATGTTTCGGCAGGCAGGGAAGCCCGGGCCGTAAGCGTCAGCAACAGGGTTGCGGCAAGAAGAAATCGTTTCATGAATTATTCCGTATGAAGTTGCGTATCGGTTCCAGACACTCTTCGGCCGTGCGGCAGTCGAGACAGAGCGTTTCGACCGGACAGCGGCCCGTGCGGGCGCGGTTGACGATCTGCGGCACTTCGAGGGCGCATTCCACCTCCACGCCATGCCGTGCAAAGAGTTCCAGCGCAGCCGTGCTGGCAACGTCGGTGTAGACTTCCTCCACGCTGCCCAGAATCATCAGCGCGGCGGCTCCCTTGCCCACTACCTTGTCGGCCACGAAGGCTCCGCGCAGCAGCTCCGGTTCTTCGGTCAACAGCCGGTAGAGGTCCTTGACGCCCCGTTCGTTGAACGTGCGTGTCTGTTCGCCGTTGCGGATGACGCAGGAGCACCGTTCGGCATGGAGACGGTCGATGAGCCGTTGCCGTTCGGCCCGATTCAGCTGGGCAGCCATCTTAGCGCCGGCCGATGTTGTTCAACCATGCGTCGATTGCGGGTGCCGCCTGGCCGGCCGCGCTTCCGCGCACGGCGAGCCCTTCGGTGACCGTGGCCGCAGGGCAGAGTTTGCGCAGATCGTCGACGGTGCGGCCCATGCGGCTGCCTTCGTGGGTCATGAAGGGGGCCAGCGTCTTGCCCGAGAGGTCGCACGCTTCGAGGAAAGTGGCGACGGGCGGCGCGATGGCGGCCCACCAGCAGGGCGATCCTATGTAGAGGGTGTCGTAAGCGGAAAGGTCGGGAATCGGGGTGGAGATGGCGGGACGTACGCCGGCGGCGATCTCTTTTTTCGCCTGTTCGACGCAGGCCCGGTATTCGGCCGGATAGGGTGTTTCGGGGACGATTTCCAGCAGGTCGGCTCCCGCAGCGCGGGCGATCTGCCGGGCCACGGTGCGCGTGTTGCCGCTGTGGGTGAAATAGACGACCAGTGCCTTGGAGCCGGACGAAGGTTGCGCTCCGGCGGTTTCGGGGACAGTTGCCAGGGCGGCGAAAGCCATCAGGTAAGCAAGGGTTTTCATTTTGCGTTTCGTTTTCTGTTTGCAGGGACAAAGATACGTGCTCCGGTGCGGTGCGTGCCTATCCGGATTACCGGATTCGCAACCGTTTTCGCCGGTCAGTAGCCGAATCGTCCGGCGGCCCGGCGCATGGCTTCCACGATGCCGACGCCGAACGGGCAGCGGTTTTCGCAGGCGCCGCACGCAACGCATTCGGACGCGTGGTGCGTCAGTCCCCGGTAGTGTTCGCGCACCGTCTCGGGAATCGGGCCGTCGTCGGGGCAGAGGTTGCGGAACTTGTTGACCGCGGCGATGTCGATTCCGGCCGTGCAGGGAGCACAATGGCCGCAGTACATGCAATGACCGTGCCAGGTGAATTTTTCGAGCCCGGAAATGGCTGTCGCATAGTCCTTTTCGGCTGCCGTGGCGGAGCACCACGCTACGGCGGCCTCCGTCTCCCGGCACAGCTTGCCGCACATGCGCAGAGCAGCAGGGCGGCGAGGATACGGATGTTTTTCATGGACAATGCGATTTTGGGTGTTTTTCAGCCGTGGCGGCGCAGTCCCGGGTCTCTCCGGATATGCTGCCGCCCCGCCGATACCGCACAAAGATAGGACTTTCCGGCTGCGGAGCGAATGTCCGTGCGGCAGAAACCGTAAAAAGGGTAGCGGATTCCGGAATCCGTATCGGTCGGCGGCAAAAAGAAACGGCAACCTTCCGGCTGCCGCTTCTCTGTGGGTTATTCGAGGATCAACGATTCGGTTCGCAGTTTCGGTACATGGTGTGTGCCCTGTTCGTCGCGGTAATAGGCATGGCTTTCGTTTTCGCCGATTTCATCGAGCTCGATCCGTTCGATGCCCCGGCCGACGGCGAGGATCAGCAGCGGGTCGTAGGGCAGATCGAACTCGCGCCGGATCGCTTCCTTGTCGAAAGCCCCGATGCAGATGCCGTTGAGTCCCATCTCGACAGCCCGCAACAGCATGCTCTGCGCCGAAATGCCCAGGTCGATGTCGACATAGCGGCTCTCTTCGACCGTTGAGCAGATGATGATGAACGCATTGGGCTCCGTGCCCGGCAGCGGCAGCCGCATCTCCGGCAGAGCGCCGCCCAGGCGGATGTGTCCGAGCACTTTGGATGCTTCGGCGGCCAGCACGGGCCGGAATCGCAGCACCTGTTGGTTGCGGGCCGAGGGGATGCGGGCGTTTACACCGATGATGCTGCGCAGCTGGTCTTCCCGCACTGCGAAACGGGCGTCGTAGCCGCGGTGGCTGCGGTTTTTCAGCAGAAGTTGTTCGAGCGTTCTTGCCGGACGCCGGGTGTCGCGGCGGTTCGGGCGCGTGAAGTATTCTTCCATCTTGCGTCCCAGATAGTTGTCAGCCATGTTTCACGGATTACGGACAGGACAAAGATACTTCGTTCCGGCTCAATTCTGCAATAAAATTTCCAAAATCCGGTCTTATGCTGCTTTTTTGCCTGCTTAGTCGCTCCGCGGGTCCGCCGCAATACGGCCCATGTTGGCTAATTGCGGCAAAAAAAGGCGGCGACCCCTAAGGAATCGCCGCTTGACAAAAACGGGGCTGCGGATTACTGCTTCGACTCCTTGTCGGCTTCAGCGTCGAGACGGCTCAAGGCGAAAGCATAGGCACCCACCGAAATGGCCTTGCTGGCGCCGAGTTTCGAGATCGTCACGCCGATTCGTTTCTGCGGGTCGTAGGCCACGTAGCGGTCCGTTCCATAGACTTGTAGCGGCCGCATCTCGCCCTTGGCGAATGCCTTGAACTCTTCTTCGTTGTCCAGATCGTAGACTTTCATCTGCACGCGGTCGAGTTCTTCGCCCTTGACGGTGTGCATCTTGGCACGCAACTCCCGGAGCAGCGCCGGCATGATGTATTTGCGCGCCGCCGTGATCCCGCCGCCAATGACGATCAGACCATCGGTGAGGGTTACGGCCGCGGCCATGGCGTCGCCGGCTATTTCGCCCAGTTCGGCAAATGCCTGCTGCGCCGCCTCCCGGTTGCCCTCGCGCGTGCCGTCCGCTATCTCGCATATCTCTTTCGGTTCGTACGAGTGGCCCGTATCGCCGGAGAGTTCGGCGTATACCCGTTTCACGGCACGCACGGCCACGCCCTCCTCGACGATTACGCCGGGCATCTTCTTGTGGCGCAGGCAGAAAGTCTCCACGCACGAGTTGTCGCCCCGGTTCAGCCGGTTGTCCACCACCATGCCGATGCCGAAGCCCGTGCCGAATGTGTAGCCCAAAAGATTCTTGTAGCGCTTCGGACTGCCGAGTGCCTCGAGCCGGGCGTTCACTTCGGGCAGTGCGCCGCCCAGCGCTTCGCCATAGGCGAACAGGTCGCCGTCGTTGTTGATGAACACCGGGATGCCGAATTGATACTCCAGGAAAGGTCCCAGCGCCACACCGTCGCGGAACGACGGGAAGTTGGGCAGATAGCCGCCGATGATGCCGTTGGGGTAGTCGGCCGGGCCCGGGAAAGCGAAGCTGATGGCCACGGGCTTCTCCGCCAGCCGGTCGATGATCTGGCGGAAGCCTCCCACCATCGTCGAGAGGCAGAGGTCCAGGTCGTGGGCGTTCGACGGCATGGTGATCGGTTCCACAATGAATTTGTTGGCCTGCATGGCCCCGAACACGAAATTCGTGCCGCCGGCATCCAGCGTGATGACTATGCGGTTGTCGAATTTATACATTTTGGGTTGGTTGTTTGTTGGTTTTTCAGTCGGTTCCTTCGGGAAAGGTTATTTTTTCGTTGCAAGATACGAAGTTACCGCCAATATTCCAAGGCCGGGCCCGCTTTCTTCCCTCAAAGAGGCGGAGCCGAAATCCCGTTTTCAGCGGATAACGGCATGTTGCGAGTTTATGACTTTAGATGACGACTTGTCGTTGTCGCTGCTTGTTCCCTCGCTGCCGTTTCGGGCATACGAATAAACTTTCCCCGCCTCGTTTTTTGCAGAACCGTACAAAAGAAGAAACACTGCAATTTGTTGTTTTGCAGTGTTTCTCTCGTTTTTTTGCGGTGCGTAGGGGACTCGAACCCCTGACCCCGTGCGTGACAGGCACGTATTCTAACCAGCTGAACTAACGCACCGTTTGCTGATTGCGAATGCAAAGGTAGTACAAATTTTCATAACTCCAAACAAATTCGGTCTTTTTTGAAGAAAGAAAATTGCACGCTTCCGTAACTCCTTAATTGCCAGAACTCCGGACAAGCGGAAAAATCCATTTTCTTCGAGTGCTCGAAGATGAATATTCCCTCCGGGCGCAGCAATCCGCTGCCGAGCACCTGTTCGACGACCCGTTCGCTGCCCTCCAGATCGTAGGGAGCGTCGGAAAAAATGATGTCGAACTGCTTGGCGCAACTCTTCAGATAGAGAAAAACATTCGCCTTGACCGGATAGAAGCGTTCGATGCCGAGCTGTGCGGCCGTCTGCCGGATGAAATTGTGGTGCACCGGATTGATCTCCACCGATGTGACGCTCCGGGCGCCGCGGGATGCGAATTCGTAGCTGATCGATCCCGTGCCGGCAAAAAGGTCGAGTACGTCGCATTCCTCGAAATCCACCAGGTTGTCCAGCACGTTGAACAGATTCTCTTTGGCGAAATCCGTTGTCGGACGCGCCCGCAGGTTGCGGGGCGGGTTGATGGCCCGGCCCTTGTATTTGCCGCTTATGATTCGCATATCACTTTCTTGAATCGGCTGCCGATCAGTTTGCGCATCTTCTTGGCATCAGCGCCGCTCAGCAGCAGGCGCATCTCCTCGAGCGGAAATGCCCGGCCAAGCCGGTCGACCAGATAGCGGATGTCCGCTTCGCTGGCGGCCGGAATGGTTTCGGCCATGCGCAGTGTGCCGGCGAACACCTTTATATATAGGATGCCGCCTCTGAGTTCGAGCCGGACGGTGGGGTGTGCGTCGGTCGTTTTCTCCAGCAGCGGGGTGGTGAAGACTGCCCGGTCGCCCAGGCGCTCGTCGATGAGTTGCGCCGCTTCGGCTGCTACGACCATCACCGCCACGGCCGCCGTTTTCGGGCCGACCGGCGCCGGAGCGCTCCAGACCGCCCGTTGTCCTTCTCCGCAGGCCATGCCTGCCGAGGCCAGGAGTTCGGAGACTTCCGCGGCGTCGAAAAGTTCGGCCGGCACCAGCAGGGTCCGGGGCGTCAGCACCTCCACCGTCACGGCATCGCCGCCCGGCAGGATCCATTCGAGCCCCGCAACGGAAAAAGAGTGTCCATCCAACGATTGCTGAATGGACACCTTGTTCGTGAAACGCGAAGCGTTACTCCCAGTTGCCTGCTTCATTGTTGCCTGCTTCCATCGAGCCGAACTTGACGCCGGGGTAGCGGTTGAAGTTGTTGACCTGGTCGTCGACCAGATTGATGAACTCCTGGCGGAATTCGACCGTGTCGAGGAACATCTTGTAGGGGGCGCGGCACTCCACGACCGGAATCACGACCTTCGATTCGGTGGCGATCAGACCGGCCTCCATGATGTACTGGGCCTTGTTGTCCGTGCCGGGGATGAAGCGCAGCTGCTCCACGTCGGCCTTGGTCAGCACCTTGGGCGAGAAGATGGTGTCGATGACGGCCACCTTGAATTTCTCCACGTTTTTCTTGCCGGCTTTCTTAAGCTGGGCCATGCCCACCGAGTCGTCCTCGTCGACGATCTTGCGCTCCATTTCCAGCGTGTCGGCCAGAATGAAAGCTGCCAGCGTGTCGAAGTCGCCCGTGAAGCGCTGATACTTCGACTTGTAGGCGCGCTGAGCCGTACGGATGTCCTTGATGCGTTCGATGACCTGCGCTTTGCGGGCTTTCAGTTCATTTTCGAAACGGATCGGGGTGGAGATCTGGTCGTAGATCACATAGACCAGCGCCACGATGACCAGCGCAAGAATGATTTGGAAGATTCTTTTCATTTTTCAAATTAAGTATTTGTTGTTAATTTTGCCCGAAACGGTAAATTCGAATGTTCAGCACACGTATTGCGTCCCAAATTTACGCTAAAATTTGTTTTGAAACAACTCCCGGGCAAAAAAAAATCATAGAAAGTTTATCCGAATACCTCGCCGACGAGGATTTCTCGCGCATTTTCGTGCTGAACGGTTATGCCGGAACCGGAAAAACGACGCTCATCGCCGCTTTGGTCGATGCGCTCAAGGAGTTGGGAACCAAACCCGTTCTGCTCGCGCCGACCGGCCGGGCGGCCAAGGTGCTGGCGCGCTATTCCCGCGAAAAGGCCCTCACGATCCATAAGCGCATCTACCGCCAGCGCACGAGCGGCGACTGCGAGTCGAAATATTCGCTCGACATCAACCCCGAGCGCGATGCGGTCTTCATTGTCGACGAGGCGTCGATGCTGCCCGACCGCACCGCCGACGGCGCGTGGTTCGGCAGCGGTTCGCTTCTCCGGGACCTGGTGCAGTATGTGCGCAACGGGCGTGCCTGCCGGTTGATTCTGGTGGGCGACGACGCCCAGCTGCCGCCCGTGGGCAGCGATTCCAGTCCGGCGCTCGATCCGCGTACGTTGGACGCCTATGGCGACGTGGTCTACAACACGTTGGACGAGGTGGTGCGCCAGCAGGCCGAGTCGGGCATTCTGTTCAACGCCACGCTGGTGCGCTGCATGCTCGAAAACAACATCCTCGACATCCCCCGGTTCCGGATGGATTTTCCCGACATCGAGGCTTTGGAGGGCGGCGACTTCCTCGAAAAGTTGCAGGATTGCTATGCGCTCTACGGGCGCGACGAAACCATCGTCATCACGCGTTCGAACAAACGCGCCAACCGCTACAACGAGGGCATCCGGCGCAATGTGCTCTACGCCGAGGAGGAGATCGAGAGCGGCGACATGCTGATGGTCGTCAAGAACAACTACCATTTTGTCGACGGAGACGAGTGCCCCATGGGGTTCATCGCCAACGGCGATGTAGCTTGTCTGAAGCGTATCCGGCGCTTCGAGGAGTTCTACGGGTTCCGTTTCGCCGACGCCGTGCTGGAGTTTCCCGACTACGACGACACCGCCGTTCCCTGCAAGATTCTGCTCGATACGCTCGCTTCCGAATCGCCGTCGCTCACGCGCGAAGAGTCGCAGCGGCTTTTCTACGAGGTGGAAAAGGACTACGAGGAGATCAGAAGCAAGCTCAAACGCTTCAAGGAAATACGTGAAAATCCGCACTTTAATTCCGTTCAGGTGAAGTTTTCCTACGCCATCACCTGCCACAAGGCGCAGGGCGGCCAATGGAAGGCCGTCTTCATCGACCGCTGCCTCTTCGGCGACGAGCCCATGACGCGCGACATGCTCCGCTGGCTCTATACGGCCCTCACGCGGGCCACCGAAAAACTCTATCTGGTCAACTTTGACGAACAGTTTTTCGAATAACCGGCCGGCTCCCGCATCGTTCCGCAAGCAGCCAATGCCCATAAAAAAGAGGTCGCCGAATCTTCGGCAACCTCTTTCGGCAAACCATGCGAGGCGATTTTACAGCGCCGCAATCTCGAATCCGAGCTTCTGTTTCTCGACGTTCGCGATAAATTCGTCGATCGATTCTTTCGCCCATTGGTTGCAGGTGGCGATTTTCACACCGTCGCCCAGCGCAATCAGCATCTTCCGATCGGCATAGTAGCGGTCGGCTCTCTTTTTCGCGACCTGTGCTTCGGCAAAGACGCCCAAAGTCCGAATCAATCTCGGCGTCGGGAATATTTTTTCCAGTCGGTCGATGCTTGCCTCCGGATGTTGTTTTACATAGCGTTTGACAATCTCGTGCACCAGCTTGGCTTTGCCGTAGCGCCCTTCGCCGTCGATTTGGTATTTCGTCGTGTCCTTGACGCTCGTTTTAACGATCGGCGTAGAAAGGACGACGATCTCGCAGGTGTGCGGATTGCGGAAGCGTTCGAGCGTGACGGCCGATATTTGGTCGGTATATCCCTGAATAGTCTGCTGCCGGGGATGTTCTTTCAGCAGATTATTGTTTTTCAAATCCGTTATCGGCATCTCTTTCCGCAGTTCATCGTCGATATACCCGCCGACGAGTACTCCGACAAACTTCACGTTCTCCGGGTCGAGGTCTACCTCCACAGCGTCGCTCTGGTTGATGGCCTCTACTATTTTCTCGCGTTCGGACAGGTAGTCGCACAGCTGGAACAGGGTATCTTTGTCGAGCGCGTGTTTCTTCAGCTCCAAAATTCCGAAAAGATTTTCGCCGTACCGCACGACCATATCGATTCGGCCGCGCGTTTTCCGGTTCGTGCATTTGCCGATACTCATCTCGCACTCGATGATTTGCGGTCGTCGAGTTTGAGGATGGACGGATTGTCCATCAGGTAAGCTTCCATGCCCAGCTCGCTCGGAAAAGGGTACGGATCCAACGTTATGTTATTGGAACTCGCCTGCTTGTACATGTTCGGGTTGCTCATAATATGAATGTTTTAAAATTGGGTTTCTTCGATTGTTTTAAATTTACTCCATTCGGTAGCCGCAGCATAAGCTGCCTTGCAGCCTGTCGGAACATATAACGTTGCGGTTGCACTAACTTTATCAAAGGTATTGTTTACGATAATCGGCGGAACGATTGCCTTGCAATAGACGCGTGTCAGGCTGCTGCAACCGCGGAATGCTTCGCTATCGATGAACGTCACGCTATTGCCGATCGTTACGCTTGTCAAGCCGCTGCAACCGTCGAATGCGTAGTTCTCGATGTACTTCACGCTGTTGCCGATCGTTACGCTTGTCAGGCTGCGGCAACCGGAGAATGCACAGTAGCAAATCTCCGTCACGCTGTCGGGAATCGTGACGCTTGTCAGGCCGCTGCAATTGGAGAATGCTCTGTTCCCGATTGTTTTCAGTGTCAGCGGCAGCTTGACGAAGGTCAGCGATTTGTTGCCGTAGAATGTGTTTTGCGGCAACTCCTCCCAATTGACATGCTCCATATCGAGGATTGCGAGATTGCGAAGATTGCTGTTCAGGCACCTAATGTCCAAGCTGTTCAGATTGCCGATTACGGTCAGTTCGGTAATGGAACTTTTGTCGTAGTCGGCCAGTAGCTCCGCCAGCGTGCCCGGAGTGTCGACCGTGATGGTGATTCCTTGGGGTCTGGGATTTGTCGACACGGCGATTTCTGCCGTAAGGGTCTGCGAGCCGTCCGACACGGTGACAATCACGCAATTGTCCGTCGACGGCATTTTGGCCGTAATCGTAATCGTTCCCTCGGTTGCCGAAGCGGGTGTCGTTTCTACGGTATAGGCATCGTCGGGGTTCTGCATCTCGACTTTCACGACGGTGTTGTCGCTCCCGCCCGTAATCGTGTAGTGGACGGTCTTGGTCTCGTCGACACCAAAAAAGAGTTCGTTGCCCTCGGCGAATGCGATGGCGAGCGGCTGAGGCTCGGGCCAATCGGGTGTTTCGACGCCATCGTGCTTGCTGCACGACGGGAACGCTGCTGCGACGAATAACGCGGTTAAAAGAAATAGTTTTTTCATAGCAATATAAATTTGAGTTCTTGTGTTCAAATTCTATTGCCGTACAACTCCTATGCGGCGGGATATGCGCAAAAAGAAAGTGTGGAGCTGAATTTCGTTTATTTACGTGAAGGTTGTGGAAAGACCTGTACAAGAATAAACGATGCAATACCCCACACTTGAACAGACGATGGGATAGAGGTGCAGAACGCATCTGTTGCCATGATCCGAACAAGAAATGAGTGCTGTTCGTTGTCCTGCTACTTTGAAAACTGCTACATTTTCCGTTAAGGACAGTGCGAAAACACTTTCAAATATGTCGCTGCGGGCAAAAGCCGTCAGCACCGCAAAAATAGGAATTTTTTCGCCACGAACAAACACTCGGCGGGGGTATTGCGGGCAAAAGTCCGCATTATCTTTCGATTGTCGCCGGGCTTTTGTACTTTTGTTGCATGAACGCGAACGATAATCCCGGCGAACGCCATCCTCTCGAACCTTTCCTGCCCTCCGGCGCCCGGCTGCTGATGCTGGGCAGTTTTCCGCCGCAGCGCCACCGCTGGTCGATGGAATTCTTCTATCCCAATTTGCAGAACGACATGTGGCGCATCGTCGGCTACTTGGCCACGGGCGACAAGACCCATTTTCTGATGCCCGATGCGAAGCGTTTCGACAAGGAGCGAATCGAGGCTTTCTGCCGCGAGCGGGGGATTGCGCTCTACGACACCGCAGCCGAGGTCATCCGGCTGAAAGACAACGCATCGGACAATTTTCTTCAAGTAGTGCGCGAGGTGGATTTGGCAGCCTTGCTGGCCCGGATTCCGGCGTGCCGCACCATCGTCACTACGGGACAAAAGGCCACCGACACGCTGCGCTCCATTACCGGATGCGACGAGCCGTCCGTCGGCGGGTGTGTGGAGTTCCGGTTCGCCGGTCGGGAGCTCAGGCTATGGCGCATGCCTTCCTCCTCGCGGGCCTATCCGCCCCGTCGAATGGAAAGCCGAATTCTATCGCAGGGTCTTCGCCGATTGCGGCATTATCTGAGAATAGCACAGCCGGACACCGGCGGCAGGATGCCCCATGCGATGCCATTTTCAGGCACGGAGTGGCAGTCGCTCCGATTTCGGGGGAATCGGGCCTCCGCGTGCAGGCATTCATTATGAAGTATCGCTTTAGTCAGCATCCGTTAGCCTATTAAAATACAGCCTGATAATTCGCCTGTACTTGTGTTTCCCGATCTCTGTGCGGGTGGATGACCAATTGCAAAAATTTTTTCTTCCCGGTTTGGTCGGGCCGCCGAAATCCGTTATCTTTGCCAGTATCATAATTTACAATATCTTATTGTGGCTTCCGAAAAGAAAACCGAAAAAAAATACGTCGAGACACCCTTGATGAAGCAGTATTATGCCATCAAGGCGGTGCATCCCGATGCCGTGCTGCTGTTTCGTGTCGGCGACTTCTACGAAACCTTCAGCGAAGACGCCATCAAGGCGAGCGGCATTCTGGGCATCACCCTCACGCGCCGCGCCAACGGTTCGGCGTCGTTCGTCGAGCTGGCGGGCTTTCCCTACCACGCCATCGACACCTACCTGCCCAAGCTGGTGAGGGCGGGCGAGCGGGTAGCCATCTGCGAGCAGCTGGAGGACCCCAAGACCGTCAAGGGGCTGGTCAAGCGCGGGGTCATCGAGCTGGTTACACCGGGCGTGGTCATGGGCGACAACATTCTTTCCAACAAGGAGAATACTTACCTGGCTTCGGTTTTCTTCGGTCCTAAGATCACCGGCGTCGCCTTTCTCGACATCTCGACGGGCGAATTCTACGTTGCCGAGGGCCCCGATTCCTACGTCGACAAGCTCATATCCAACCTCGCGCCCAAGGAGGTGATCTTCCAGCGCGGCTGGGAGGACCGTTTCGCCGACGCTTTCGGTTCGCGTCTCTATACCTACCGGCTCGACGAATGGGTCTTTTCCGAGGAGGTCAACCGCGAGAAACTCTGCAAGCAGTTCGGTACCAAGTCGCTGAAAGGCTTCGGTATAGACGGCTTCACCGGCGGTATTTCAGCCGCCGGGGCCATCCTCCATTACCTCGAATTCACCGAGCACCGCGACATCGCGCATATCAAGTCGATTTCCCGCATCGACCAGGACGATTATGTCTGGATCGACAAGTTCACGATCCGCAATCTGGAGCTTTTTTCGTCGAACGGCAGCCGCGGCAAGGGCAGCTTCGCCGATGCGGTCGACCGTACGCTCACACCGATGGGCGGGCGCCTGCTCAAGCGTTGGATCGCCATGCCGATCAAGAGTCCCGTGCGCATCAACGAGCGGCTCGACATCGTGGAATTCTTCGTCGGCGAGTCCGATTTCAGCGAGCGCGTCCGCACGCAGGTGGCGTTGATCGGCGACCTGGAGCGCATCGCTTCGCGCGTGGCGGCGGCCAAGGTGACGCCCCGCGAGCTGGTGCAACTGAAAAATTCGCTCTCGGCCATCGAGACCCTCAAGCAGGAGTTGGAGGAGTGCGGCAACGGACGCATGACCATCCTGGCCCGCGAACTCGATGCGCTGGCCGAGGTGCGCGACCGCATCGCCCGCGAGATCTATCCCGATCCGCAGAACAACCAGATACAGAAGGGCGGCGTCATCGCCGACGGGGTCGACCCCGAGCTCGACGACCTGCGCCGCATCGCCCTCCACGGCAAGGACTACCTGCTGCGCATCCAGCAGCGCGAGAGCGAGGCGACCGGCATCCCGTCGCTCAAGTTGAGCTACAACAATGTCTTCGGTTATTACATCGAGGTCCGCAATACCCACAAGGACAAGGTGCCCGACACGTGGATCCGCAAGCAGACGCTGGCCAACGCCGAGCGTTACATCACCGAGGAGCTCAAGGAATACGAGGAGAAGATTCTGGGTGCCGAGGAGAAGATGCTCGTGCTCGAACAGCGCATCTACAACGAGCTGATGGGCTTCATCCGCACCACGCTCAAGACGTTGCAGGAGAGCGCCGCGACCGTCGCCCGCATCGACTGCCTCCAGTCGTTCGCCCGCATCGCCTGCGAGCGGCGCTATGTGCGCCCGGTGCTCGACGAAGGCAAGCGCATCGAAATCAAGCAGGGGCGCCATCCGGTCATCGAAACTACGATGCCAGTGGGCGAGACCTATATCCCAAACGACATCATGCTCGACGACCGGCAGCAGCAGATCGTCATGATCACCGGTCCCAACATGTCGGGCAAGTCGGCCCTGCTGCGGCAGACGGCGCTCATCATCCTCATGGCGCAGATCGGTTCGTTCGTGCCGGCCAAGTCGGCCCATATCGGCGTCGTGGACAAGATTTTCACCCGCGTGGGTGCCTCGGACAACATTTCGCAGGGCGAATCGACCTTCATGGTCGAAATGCTCGAATCGGCCAGCATTCTGAACAACATCTCCGACCGCAGCATCGTGCTGCTGGACGAAATCGGCCGCGGCACGAGCACCTACGACGGCATCTCCATCGCCTGGGCCATGGTCGAGTACCTGCACAACCATCCCACGGCCCATGCCAAGACGCTCTTTGCGACCCACTACCACGAGCTCAACGAAATGGAGCAGATGTGTCCGCGCGTGAAGAACTACCACGTGGCGGTCAAGGAGATGGGCAACCACATCGTCTTCCTGCGCAAGCTCGAGCGCGGCGGTACCGAGCATTCGTTCGGTATTCATGTCGCCCGCATGGCCGGCATGCCGGTGTCGGTGGTATCGCGCGCCGACGAGATTCTGCGCAATCTCGAATTGGTCTACGGCAGCAACGAAATCGTGCCGAGCCGTAGTCTCAAGGATCGCGAGCGGGGCGGGCGCAAGTCTTCGGCGCAATCGGTGCGCGAAGCTGCCGAGAACAATTCGCAGAACATGCAGTTGTCGATGTTCCAGTTGGAGGATCCGGTGCTCGTTCAGATCCGCGATCAGATCAAGGGGCTCGACCTCGATGCGCTCACACCGCTCGAAGCACTCAACAAGCTCAATGAAATCAAAAAGATAGCAGGCATATGATGAAGCGATGCTTTATTCTGGCGATTCTGTTTGCCGGCAGTGTTTCGGCTTCGGCCCAGTCACCCGAAGTGTGGCGGAAACTGCGTTCCCGGTACGACGCAGTCTGGACCCAGACCGACGATGGAATCATCCTGGTCAATCGGGGCGGTGTATGGGTAACCAATCCGGGAGTCGGGAAGAACGGCCGTTATGGATATGTCGACACGTTGGGCCGGGAGATTGTGCCGCCATCCTATGACAATGGCAACCGATTTCATAACGGATTCGCCGTCGTAGGAAAATCCGGTAAATACGGAGCTATCGACCGTAAGGGACGAATCGTCGTGCCCGTCGAATGGGACAACTTGGGAGATTTCGTCTGCGGAGTCTTCGTTGCGCAAACGGATGCGGGCAATGCTCCGCGCTTCTCGTTGGTCGATACGACCGGCCATGTCACGCCTCTCGAATATGATTTCTGTGCCACGGAATTCTCCTGCGGACTGGCTCCGGCGGGTTTTGGCGAATACGAAGCTCCCGAACCTCCGCCTCCCGGTATCGTACGCACGAATCCGAAGAAAAAATTCGTAGGTAAATATGGTTTTGTCACCACCGGCGGTCGACTGCGGATTCCCGTACAGTACGACGAAGCCCGCGATTTCGAGGATGACGGAGTGGCCCAGGTCGGCATCCAAGGCAAGTATTATGTGAAATGGGGCTTCATAGACACAACGGGCCGGGTTGTGGTTCCGTGCAGTTATTATAGTGTCAACGGTTTCCGGAAAGACCGGGCTCTGGTCAGCAAGGTAGTCGCCGGGGGCAATCTGGCATTCGGCTACATCGACCGTAAGGGACAGGAAGTGATTCCTTGTCAGTACGATGAGGCGACTTCGTTCGAATACACCAATACCTGGGTCGGACGCGACAAGGACGGGGAGATGGCCTACACGCTTATCAATCGCAACGGAATACCCGTGCTGGAATACGAAGTCTATCGGTTGCAGGACGGCGGAAAATACGGGCATGTCGTAGCGGCTCGCCCCGACCCGTCGGGCCTGTTGCGATTCGGCATTCTCAACAATGCGGGACGTATCCTGGTACCGTTCGAGTACGATATAATCACGATTTTCTCCGATCTCGATCCCAATACCGGTGAAACATTGGTGCGCGCCATAGCCATGAAAGACGGTTGTGAGTACAGACTCGACATCTCCGTCAGAAGAAAAGCGCAATAGGACGAACCTCCGTTCGAAAGATGCCGTCCTGGTTTTCCCTCGTTATGTATGTTCGGGACCTGCCAGGTGAGCAAAAGAGTCTTACGGCGAATGAAAGAGCCTCGGTACTTACTGGTATCGAGGCTCTTTCATGTTTGTCGGGGACATCAGCCGTTCTGCTCCCGTTCGATAAGCGAGCGGATGTTCTGAATCAGCATGGCTACAGCCACCGAGTTGAACCCGCCTTCGGGGATGATGACGTCGGCATACTTTTTCGACGGCTCGACGAACTCCTCGTGCATGGGTTTCACGGTCGACGTGTACTGCGAAATGACCGACTGCATCGTACGTCCGCGGTCGCAGACGTCGCGCAGGATGCGCCGGGCCAGCCGGATGTCGGCATCGGTATCGACGAAGACCTTGATGTCCATCAGGTCGCGCAGCTCCTTGTTCTCGAAGATCAGAATGCCGTCGACGATGATCACTTTCGAAGGTTTGACATTCACGGTCTCGGGCATCCGGTTGTGGTCGACGAACGAATAGACCGGATGTTCGATCGGCACGTTCTCCTTCAGCGCCTTGATGTCTTCGACAAGCATTTGCGTGTCGAATGCCTGCGGGTGGTCGTAATTGAGTTTCGTACGCTCCTCGTAGGTGAGCTCCGGGTGGGCCTTGTAGTAGTAGTCGTGGCAGAGCGTCACCACGTCGTCGCCCTGGAAGGCTTCCTGCAGCCGCTTGACGAGCGTCGATTTTCCCGAGCCGGTTCCTCCGGCCACTCCGATTACCGTAACTTTCATGAGGTCAGTAGTTTGTTGCTGTTCTTCAAAAGCAAAGGATCACCCTTCCGGGCGATCCTTGCGCAGGCGGTTTACGCGTCGATATTGGCGTAGTGGGCATTCTGTTCGATGAATTCGCGGCGCGGCGGCACCTCGTCGCCCATGAGCATCGAGAAGATGCGGTCCGCTTCGGCGGCGTTCTCGATGTTGACCTGGCGCAGGATGCGCGTATCGGGATTCATCGTCGTCTCCCACAGTTGGATGGCATCCATCTCGCCGAGACCTTTGTAGCGCTGCACGTGGGCGCCCTTGCCGAACTCCTCGACAATGGCGTTGCGCTCTTTTTCGGTCCAGCAGTAGCGCTCCTGCTTGCCTTTCTTCACAAGATAGAGGGGCGGGGTGGCGATGTAGATGTGGCCGTTCTCGATCAGTTCCTTCATCTTGCGGAAGAAGAAGGTGAGCATCAGTGTGGCGATGTGGCTGCCGTCGACGTCGGCATCGGTCATGATGATGATCTTGTCGTAGCGCAGTTTCTCGAGGTTCAGCGCCTTGCTGTCTTCTTCGGTGCCGATCGTCACGCCCAGCGCCGTGAACATGTTCTTGATCTCCTCGTTCTCCCACATGCGGTGCTCCTGGGCTTTCTCGATGTTCAGAATCTTACCGCGCAGAGGCATGATCGCCTGGAAGTTGCGGTCGCGGCCCGATTTGGCCGTACCGCCTGCCGAGTCGCCCTCGACGAAGAAGATTTCGGCGATCGAGCGGTCGCGGCTCGAGCAGTCGGCCAGCTTGCCGGGGAGTCCCACGCCCGACAGCGGCGTCTTGCGCTGGACGGCTTCGCGGGCCTTGCGGGCTGCGTGGCGGGCCGTAGCGGCCAGCACGACTTTCTGCACGATGGCCTTGGCATCCTTGGGGTTCTCCTCCAGATAGTGTCCCAGCGCGGCGGTCATCGCCTGGTCGACGGCGGCCGAGACGTCGTCGTTGCCCAGTTTGGTTTTGGTCTGTCCTTCGAACTGCGGTTCGGCCACCTTGACCGATACGACGGCCGTCAGACCTTCGCGGAAGTCGTCGCCGTTGATGTCGAACTTCACTTTCGAGAGCATGCCCGAGTCCTCGGCGTACTTCTTGAGCGTGCGGGTCAGCGCACGGCGGAAACCCGTGAGGTGCGTACCGCCTTCGATGGTGTTGATGTTGTTGACGTAGGAGTGTACGTTTTCCGAATAGGAATCGTTATACTGCATGGCAACCTCCACGGGGACGCCGTTCTTCTCGGTGTCGAGGTAGATGATCGACTCGATGATCGGCATGCCGCGCGTGGCGTCGAGATACTTCACGAACTCCTTGAGGCCCTCCTCCGAATAGAAGTGGTCTTCGCGCAGTTTGCCCGCGTCGTCCGGGCGCTTGTCGTAGAGGTTGAGCCGGATGCCCTTATTGAGGAACGCCAGCTCGCGCAGACGGTTGGCCAGGATTTCGTATTTGTATTCGGTGGTGTGGGTGAAGATTTCGCCGTCGGGTTTGAACGTGACGGTCGTACCGCGATCCTCGCAGCTGCCCACCACCTCGACCTTCGACGTGGGGACACCCTTGCTGTAGGTCTGCCGATAGATTTTGCCTTCGCGGTGAATCTCAGCGACAAGCAGCGTCGAAAGTGCGTTCACACACGATACGCCGACGCCGTGCAGACCGCCCGAGACCTTGTAGCTGCCCTTGTCGAACTTGCCGCCGGCGTGGAGCACGGTAAGCACGACTTCGAGCGCCGATTTGCCCTCCTTTTCGTGGAAGTCGGTGGGAATGCCTCGGCCGTTGTCTTTGACGCTGATGGAGTTATCTTCGTTGATCGTTACGTCGATGTCGGTGCAGTAACCGGCCAGAGCCTCGTCGATGGAGTTGTCCACCACCTCGTAGACCAAGTGGTGGAGACCCTTCTCGCCGATGTCGCCGATGTACATGGCGGGGCGCTTGCGCACGGCTTCCAGGCCTTCGAGGACCTGGATGTTCGACGCGGAATACGCCTCTTCCTGTTTCTGAACGTTTTCTTTTTCGGTACTCATTGGATAGCTTTAAAATATCGTACAAATATAGGTATAATTTCCCAAACAAGCAAGCGTTCGGAGCGCAGCGGGCGCGGGAAATGAGCCAGGAAAATTCGGGGTCCGTCCAAGTCCCGGAAATGGAGCCCATGCGGGCGGATCGGTGTGCGAAGAAACGGTCGGAAACAGGAATCTGTCTGCCCGCTGAGTAGGGCGCTCGTTCGGAATTTCCGGCCGGCCGAGGCAAGGAAATTCCTGCCGCGGCTTACGATAACTCGGCTTCGAGATCGACTTCGCGGATGTGGCCCTGCGAGAAAAGGATGGCGCGGGCCGGGTAGCTCTCGATCAGCGAGGTGTTGTGCGTCGACATGATGACGGCGCATCCGCTTTTGGTGATTTCGCGGAACAGCTTCATGATGCCGTCGGCCGTCACCGGATCGAGGTTGCCCGTAGGTTCGTCGGCCAGCAGGACTTTGGGCGTGTTGAGCAGGGCACGGGCGATGACCAGGCGTTGCTGTTCGCCGCCCGAAAGCTCGTAGGGCATCTTGTAGCTTTTGTTCCCGAGGTCGACCAGCCGCAGCACCTGGTCGATGCGTTCGTTGATCTCTTCCTTGTGTTTCCAGCCCGTGGCTTTCATCACGTAGTAGAGGTTCATGAAGACGTTGCGGTCGGTGAGCAGCTGGTAGTCCTGGAACACGATGCCGATGCGGCGTCGCAGGTAGGGGATGTCGCGGCGTCGCAGTTTGCGCAGGTTGAATCCGGCGATATGGCCCTCGCCGGTCAGCAGCGGCACCTCGGCGTAAAGCGTCTTGATGAGGGTGCTTTTGCCGCTGCCCACACGGCCGATCAGGTAGACGAATTCGCCCGGAGCCACCTCCAGGTCGACGTCCGTAAGCACCATCTCGCTCTCGCGCAGCAGGCGTTTGACGGACGTGCACGTATCGTCGGCGTGGCAGATGGCGGCGTTTCGAAGTTTGACGACCAGTTTCTGATTCATGGCGATCACCGGATTTGGGAGGGTAAAGGTAATAAAACAAAATCAAGAATCGAAAAACCGCGGCTGAAAATTCCGCCCGCAGCGTTGGGCTTACGCCCGAAACCCGGACGAATGAGCTTCTCTCCGGGCGGGAGAACGATTTAGGATGCGCCAAATGCTGGAAATCCGAAATAAAGTATTATTTTTGCCATGTTTTCAGTTGCAACTTTGCAGTTGCCCGATCTGGGGGTGCCCGGTTTTGACAGCAGGCAGAGTTTGATTGTAAGCACGCCGAGCGCTGTGCGGCAGCTCGTAAATATCGACGCTCGAACTACAAATGGCAATAACAGCTATGCACTCGCTGCCTGATTTTCAAGGAAAATTGGCTTAATCGCCGCGGCCAAGGCGCCGTAGCGACGAGTATCCCGGAGGAGGGTCCCGCTCCCTGATCCTTCTCCATACGGGGTATCATCTATTCGGAGATAGCGCGCCGGAGCGTTCCGGCCGACGCGCGAAATTTGAGGAACTGGGACCCGGGTTAGGCTGTCGCCTGCCAGGCTCGGGTAGAAGGACGAAACGGCGACTAAGCGTGTAGAAAGCTTTCGGGTTCCCTGTTTGGACGCGGGTTCGACTCCCGCCACCTCCACTTGTGCGTGCGGAACGTTCCGGTTTCCCCGGGATGTTTCGGGACGCGGGTTACCTCGGTCGCGAAACCCCGCACCGACCGCTATGCGGACGACTGCGGCGCTTCCTCGGTGAGGATGGCTTCGCCACGTTCGACTCCCGCCAC
This sequence comes from Bacteroidales bacterium, assembly GCA_910575495.1. Classification (GTDB taxonomy): domain Bacteria; phylum Bacteroidota; class Bacteroidia; order Bacteroidales; family Rikenellaceae; genus Alistipes. Next base: position 180,735 of record CAJTFS010000002.1, read on the forward strand.
CTCCACTGTGCGTGCGGAACGTTCCGGTTTCCCCGAGATGTTTCCGGGACGCGGGTTACCTCGGTCGCGAAACCCCGCACCGACCGCCCGGTGCCGCGCCAGTCATAATTTCTGCTATGCGCTTTCGGCAGGAGCTTGCAGTTCGCCCCGCAGGTTGCGGCCGCGACCAAATGACTTCGAAATTCTGAAAACGAATACTTCCATCATGAACCGTCGCTTGTTACTTTCCCTGTTCCCGCTGCTGTTTGTCGCCTGCCTTTCGAAGTCCGGCAGCCGCCAGACGCCCGAAGCGCAGACCGTCAATCCAATCCAAACCGAAAATATGTCCGACAAAAAGCAGTATGCGCTCATCGCCACCGAGAAAGGGACGATGAAAGCCGAACTCTACACCCAGGAAACGCCCGGCACAGTGGCCAATTTCGTTCAGCTTGCCGAGCACAATTTCTACGACGGGCTGACTTTCCACCGCGTCATTCCCGACTTCGTCATTCAGGGCGGCTGCCCGCGCGGCGACGGCACGGGAGGTCCCGGCTACACCATCAAGTGCGAGACTTCGGCGCCGCGCCAGTACCACGACCGCGGTGTCCTTTCGATGGCCCACGCGGGCAAGGACACGGGCGGTTCGCAGTTCTTCATCTGCCACAACCGCGAGAACACGCAGCACCTCGACGGCCGCCACACCTGCTTCGGCAAGGTCGTGGAGGGGCTCGACGTCATCGACGACATCCGTCCCGGCGACAAGATTCTCTCCATCCGCATCGTAGAAGAGTAGCCATGACCCGGAAAATCATGCTGCTCGGCTCGGGGGAGCTGGGCAAGGAATTCGTCATCGCTGCACAGCGGTTGGGACAGACCGTCATCGCGTGCGACCGTTACGCCGGAGCTCCGGCCATGCAGGTGGCCGATGCCTGCGAGGTCTTCGACATGCTCGACGGCGATGCGCTCGAAGCCGCCATCGCCAAACATCGTCCCGACATTGTGGTGCCCGAGATCGAGGCCATCCGCACCGAGCGTCTCTACGACATCGAGCAGCAGGGCGTGCAGGTGGTGCCGAGCGCCCGTGCCGTCAACTACACCATGAACCGCAAGGCCATCCGCGACCTTGCCGCCAAGGAACTGGGGCTCAAGACAGCCCGTTACTTCTACGCCCGATCTTACGACGAGCTGTGCAGCGCCGCTGAGCAGATCGGTTTTCCGTGCGTCGTCAAGCCGCTCATGTCGTCGTCGGGCAAAGGACAGTCGGTCGTGAGGGGCCCCGAAGATTTGGAGCACGCCTGGAACTACGGCTGCGAAGGTTCGCGCGGCGACATCCGCGAACTGATCGTCGAGGAGTTCATCTCCTTCGACAGCGAGATTACATTGTTGACCGTCACGCAGAAAAACGGCCCTACGCTCTTCTGTCCGCCGATCGGGCATGTGCAGCAGGGCGGCGATTACCGCGAGAGTTTCCAGTCGCCGCAGATCGCTCCCGAGCATCTTGCCGAGGCGCAGCGCATGGCCGCTGCCGTCACGGAAGCACTCACCGGAGCCGGTATCTGGGGCGTGGAGTTCTTTCTGAGCCACGAAAAAGGCGTCTACTTTTCCGAGCTGTCGCCACGGCCCCACGACACGGGCATGGTGACGCTGGCTGGCACGCAGAATCTCAACGAGTTCGAGTTGCACCTGCGCGCCGTGCTGGGTCTCCCGATTCCGCAGATCACGTTCGAGCGCATGGGGGCCAGCGCGGTCATCCTTTCGGATCGTGCAATCTCCGGAGTGCCCCGTTACGAGGGTGTGGAGGAGGCGTTGTCCGCCGATCCCCAGACCGACATCCGCCTTTTCGGCAAGCCGTCGGCACGTGTCGGACGCCGCATGGGCGTTGTCGTGAGCTATGCTCCGCTCGGCAGCGATCTCGACGTCCTGCGCAGCCGCACCAAAGCTGCCGCCGCCAAAGTAAAGGTGGTGGAGTGAATTTCAATCCGAACGCATGCCTTTTTTCCAGAGGGCTGGCATTTCTTGCATCGCCGCAATTGCAAAGCATTGCGGCGATGTTTTTTCTACGCTGGTGCAGTGTCGTACCGGAGTTCCCAGAATAACCCTGCAAAAAAAGAGTTGGAGCGTCTTGCCCCAACTCCCGGATAGATCTCCGTGTGTGTAAACTTCGTGTTGCGTCTGCGTTTCTTGCTGTGCTGCTAAAGGTTCAAGAGTCCGGTTCCTCGTCGGAAAATTCGTTTTCGCAAGGCGCAGGATCGGATGCCGACCGTGCGTTATTTGAGCGGCACCCGCATGTGCGCTTCAGTGCAGCAAATAGTCCGCAGCACAACATGCTAAGGACGATGCCGGCGGCTATGTCCGACCATTCCCATTCCCACAGCAACTCGTCGCTGGTGAGAATGACGAACAACTCGGCAACGATCGAGGCATTGATGCTCCAGACCAACGGATGCGAGTAGACTTCGAACCGCATCATCCGATAGATCGAAACGATCGCTATCGGCATCCCGCAGTAGAACCAGAGCGCATAGGTGGTCATGTTGGGCCAAAGGACCAGACTGCCGATCAACGTACCGGCGAAATAGCCTATCGCCAGTTCGGCATAACCGACGCAGAGCGGCCCGACTCGCATCCAGCACGGCGCATGTCGCCATTTGTGTATGGCAAGGATCAAAGCCAGGATAAATCCCGAAGCTTTAACATATTCTATGAGTATCATACGCCGCTGGAGTTGTGCCGGGGATGGTCGGCCGTCAGTCGACGATGAAGCTGCCCGTGAATTCAGCGACCGGGCTGTCGATCTTCAGCGTATAGGCACCTGCACAGGCCGGAATCGGGAGATAGGCGCCCCACTCGGTCTCGGTGTCGCAGTTGATGGTGGAAAGGGCTGCGCCCATGCTGTCTACCAGGGTAATCGTCGCCACCCCGATGTAGGTGTTGATGGCGATTTCGATCTGCCCCATGTCGTAATCGACGCGTCCCTCTACGATGGGACCGATCGAACGGGATCTCAGATTGTCCAAATCCTCTTTAACCATATCGTCGAAACGGATGTCGTCTGCCTTATCCTGAAAGCAAATAGCATTTGCTTGATCCAATGCAAAAATGGTTGCTACTAAAAGAATGATTTTTTTCATGATAATGATTTTTGATTTTTTATGAATGGATGTTGCAAAATTATAACGCATTGATACAAACCTGTATCCGAGGCCATATCCCAATTGTATTCCATAAAAAACTAAAAACCATCCTATTAAAAATTTTTAATAGCCTTGCCGATTTTTGAATGCCAAAAAGAGGTGCGCGAATGGCTCAAAAAGCCGCCGAAACACTAAAAAAGGAGCCTGCGAATTATTGCAGGCTCCTTGTCGGACAACTTATCGTTCTTTAGCTTTTCCGATATTCTTCACATAGCAATTGGAAGTGTTGCCGGATCGTTATATCGTCATTCGCAATATGCAGTTTGTTGCGCAATACATTCCGATAGTTGTAGTATGTTTTCGCTTGACATCCCAGCACCAGACAGACGGCCGATTTCGACACGTCCATGCAGATCATACAATACAATGCGACTTCCGATTCGGTAATGAGCGGATATTTTTTCATGATGTATCCGATGATTCCCGGATGGCGCATGTTTATCAGGTCGGTAAACATCGGGAGAATGTCGTTCTTCTCTTTCTTGGATCCGTTTTTCGTCAGCAGTCCTTCGATTTTCGACTGGAACTTATCCTTGTCGTGTTTGAAATTGGAAGCGGTGTCGAGCAATTGTTTCAGAAAGTCGATACGCCGCGTCAGCACCTCTTCGTCGACAACCGATTCGCCCCGACTTGTGTTGTTGCGTTGCAAAGTTTCGTATTCTTCCTTTAGCCGGAGCATGGCGTCTCTGTATTCCCTGATCTGGCGCTTCTGTTGCAGAATCTTCTGCTGACGCCTGTTTATCAGCCACAATGCGCCCGACAAAACTGCGATCAGAATCGTCAATGCAACGTAGCCTTGATAAAGGCTGATCTTTTTCAGATATTGGTTCCGAAGAATCAGTTGTTCGTTTCGATATTTGGCTTTGAGCTCCGGAATGGCCCGGTCTTTTTCAGCAAAGTAAATCGAATCGGAGATACGGAGTGCTTGCATACTATATTTGTGAGCGACTTTATAATGTCCTTGCAATTCGCATATCTTACTTTGCAGATACAGAATCTCCATTTTACCTCTCGGCGACTTCTCTGCCAAAGTCCGGATCAACGGTTCCAAACATAATTGAGCGGAATCCAATAGGAATAATTCATAATATATTTTGCTTGTTATGAGCCGATAAGATGTCGGGAATTTACCGTTAGCGTAGTTTTTTGTTGCATTTTGCAAAATAGTCAATGCTCCAATATAATTTGTATCTCTTTCAATAATCAAATTCGCCCGGGATTTTGATAGAAAGAGCAACATCCGATTATCTTTCAACTCCCTTGCAAGGGAATCGCACCGGTCCAAGTAATATTCCTGCTCGCAATAATTTTGCATGGACGAAAGAATTCCGATGGCCCCCGCATAGTTGATCAGCATGTTCTTCTTGTGGCCGATCCGTTCGAAGTAGCCCGCCGCTTCCAGATACTTGTCTTTGGCAAGCGAGCTGAAACGCTGCGAGGAGTACATTCCGGCCAAGGCATTGGCGACCAATCCCTTCAGATAGAAATTCTTCGTTTTGGCAATATATTGTTCCGCCTGGTTGTAGAAAATGATCGCCGAATCGACTTTCCACGCATTTTCATACACTCGGCCGCGATAGTAGAACGCAAGCGCTTTTTCGTCCGGGTTTCCCCGGCTCCGGTAGTAGGCGGTGGCGATGCAGGCCAGCGAGTCGCAATCCACATCGATGAAGTTCTTGTCCAGCGCCTGCGAGTAGAGCAGCGCAAACCGGGCCCGGCTTTTGCGGGTGCGGACCGTGCGGCGAACGATCGATTCCAGCGTAGTCTTCGCGCTGTCGGGACGGTCGGTCATCTGGCGTTCCGCTTCGTTGAGCAGGTCGAGGCTCTCCCGGGAGTCGACACATCCGGCCAGGAGCAGCAACGCCAAAGGGAAATAACAAAGTTTCTTCATAACAGAGGGTTAGGTAAAACGGCTTCAAAGATACGAAAAGTCGGATGCCGAGTCAAGAGCCGTCCGGACTATGCCGCTCCGCGGCACGCTCGGGCCTCGTCTGAAGGAGTATCTTGGACTCCGGCTTGGCCCGCCCGGAGCCGTACGATATTTCGGCACATCCGGCACTTCGCACCTATACCTTCACCTTGATGATCTGATTCCAGTCGGTCGTGTAGCGGCGCGAAAGATGGTTGCGGTTCATCTTGAAAGGGTCCGGCCCTTCGGCCGCGGTCATGATCTTGTGTCTTCCGTAAACGGCATTGAGCCGGTCCATCGCCGACATCAGACGGTCGTGCTTGCGCCGGTCGGTCGCATCGAACAGATCGCATTGCAGTCCTTCGGTCGAATGCAGGTCGGAGAGTAGCACTCCGGCCCTTTTGTAGCCGTATCCTTTGCGGTAGATCGACCGCAGCAGCTCCGTCGCGCGGGCCGTCAGTTCCAGCGTGCTGTCGGTCAGTACGGAGAGTTTCTGTATCCGGTTTTCATAGTATTGCGGGCTGTTTTCCTTGTGGCGGTCGGTAAGGATGAACACCCCTATTTCGCCGCAGACGCTCTTCTGGCGGCGCAGTTTTTCGGCGTTCGCCGCCGTGTATTGCGCTATGCGGCGGTGCAGCTCCTCGTAATCGTCGACGTCGCGGTCGAACGTGCGGGTGGTGGCGATCCGCTTCTTGGCCGCCGGCATCTCTTCGAACCCTATGCACGCCCGGCCCTGCAGTTCGTTCCACATGCGCAGCCCTCCCACGTGCATCTTGCGGCGCACCCATTCTTCCGGCAGTTGCGTGAAGTCCCAGGCCGTACGTACGCCGTGGACTCCCAACACTTGCAGCCAGCGCGGCCCCACACCCCACACGTCGCTGATCGGAAACCGCCGCAGCACCTTTTCGATGTCTTGCGGACGATACATGCGGCAGCAGCCGTCGAGTTTCGGATATTGTTTGCAGAGTTTAGACGCTATTTTGGCCAGCGTCTTGGTCGGTGCGATGCCGATGCTCACCGGAATCCCCGTCTGCCGCCGGACCGTTCGGGCCAGCCGGTGGCCGAATGCGTCGAGACGGCCCGACTCCATGCCCGAGAGATCCAGGAACGCCTCGTCGATCGAGTAGATTTCCGTTGCCGGCACGAAACTCCGCAGCAGGTTCATCACCCGCCGCGACATGTCGCCGTAGAGTGCGAAGTTCGCCGAGAAGACCGCCACGTCATGTTGCCGCAGCAGTTCGCGCAGTTGATAGTAGGGATGTCCCATCCGGATTCCCAGGCGCTTGGCTTCGTTCGAGCGGGCGATCACGCAGCCGTCGTTGTTCGACAGCACGATGACCGGCCGTCCTTCGAGCGAGGGATCGAAGACCCTTTCGCACGAAGCATAGAAGTTGTTGCAGTCGCACAGCCCGTACATGCTTCAGACATGTTTGACCACCCAGTGGACCACGCCCCACACGCCGAATTCGTCGCCGCGGCGGATTTCGATGGTCCTGTATTTCGGATTGGCCGGCACGAGCAGCACGCGCTGCGGTTCGATGCGTACCCGTTTCAGCGTGAATTCTCCGTCGACGTGGACCACCGCCAAGCAGCCGTCGTAAGGCTCTGCGGCCTTGTCCACAACCAGGATGTCGCCTTCGACGATCCCTTCGTCCTTCATCGAGTCGCCTTCCACCCGCGCAAAGAACGTCGCGTCGGGATGTTTGACAACCAGCCGGTTCAGATCGAGCGATCCTTCCGTGAAGTCGTCGGCCGGCGACGGGAATCCCGCGTGCACCGTGCTTCCGCTCAGCGGCAGATCGGTCGGAGCGTCGGTTTCGGGTCGAAAGAATGCAAAAGGCGGTTGTTCGGACTTCATGGCGAATCGGTTTCCGATTCCGAAGACAAAAACCGGGCCCGCCTGCCGCCTTTGTCCCGCCAATGCTTCCGGAACTCCGGTCTCCCCGGCCCCATCGAATGTTAGTCACCGAACACGCCTGCAGAAACGGGCGGACGCTCCGAAGAACGTCCGCCCGTTTGTCATTTTCCGCGTTATCTCTTACTTGCGGAACTTCGCTACGATGTTGTCCGTGGCTTTCTTCAGCAGTTCTTCGGGGCAGCAGAGCGTAATGCGGATATAGTGCTTGCCTTCGGAGCCGAAGATACCGCCCGGCGTAAGGAAGACGTCGCATTTCTCCATCACTTCGTCGGAGAACGAGAAGCTGTCGCCTTCGTAGCCCTCCGGGAGTTCGGCCCAGACGAAGAGTCCGGCCTGGTGTTCGCGATAGCGGCAGCCCAGCGCGTCGAGCAGGGCATAGGCCTGCCGTTCGCGGCCATAGTAGATGGCATTGAGTTCCTTGAACCACTCCTCGTCCAGCGCCAGCGCCGTGTCCGCAGCAGCCTGGATAGGGTAGAACATGCCCGAGTCCATGTTCGACTTGAACGTGAGAATCGAATCGATCCACTCCTTCTTGCCCACGACGACCCCCACGCGCCAGCCGGCCATCGAGTGTGCCTTCGAAAGCGAATTCATCTCCAGCGCCACGTCGCGGGCGCCGTCGGCCTCCATGATCGAAATCGGCGCTTCGGCGTTGCGGATGAAGCTGTAAGGATTGTCGTGTACGATCAGTATGTTGTGACGGGCTCCGAAGTCGACGATCCGCTGGAACAGCTCCCGCGACGGAGTCTGTCCCGTCGGCATGTTGGGGTAGTTGACAAGCATCATCTTCACGCCTTCCAGCCCGGCGCGCTCGATCGCTTCAAAGTCAGGATAGAAATTCGTCTCCTTGTTGAGTGCGTAAGTGATCATCTCTCCGCCCGACAGACGCACGGCCGACGAGTAGGTCGGGTAGCCGGGATCGGGCACCAGCACCTTGTCGCCCGGATTCAGGAACGTCATGCAGATGTGCATGATGCCCTCTTTCGAGCCGATCAGCGGCAGCACCTCCGAGTTGTAGTCCAGTTCGGTGCGGTACCACTTCCGATACCAGTCGGCAAAGGCCTTGCGCAGAATGGGTTCGCCCTTGTAGGACATGTATTTGTGCACGTCGGGGCGCTGTGCTTCCTTCGAGAGTCGTTCGATAACCGAGGAGTGGGGCGGCAGGTCGGGACTGCCCATGGCCAGTTTGATGATCTGACGGCCCGTGGCCGCTTCGATTTCGGCTATCTCGCGAAGACGGCGCGAGAAATAGTACTCCCCGATGCCGTCCAAACGGTGCGACCGGGCAATGTTGACTGCTTTTGCCATGATAGGTTTCTGTTTGTTGATCCTTTATTGTTACAAAGATAACACACGCCGGGCGCAAAAGCAAATAAATTTGCTCTTTCCGCCCGGAATGCTGTCAGAGAGCGAAAAGGATGAAGATCTGTGCCGTGAGTACGCGCAGGAACATTACGACAGGGTAGACCGTCGAATAGCCTACGGCGGGCATATCGTTGCCGGCCGTCGCGTTGGCATAGGCCAGCGCCGGGGGATCGGTCGTCGAGCCCGCGATGAGTCCCATCAGCGTGTAATAGTTCATCTTGAAAATCAAGCGCGCGGCAATGCCCACCAGCAGAATCGGCACCACGGTAATGATGAATCCGTAGCCCACCCAGCGATAGCCTCCGTTCACAATGGCGTCGATGAATCCGTCGCCGGCGCCGATCCCTACCGCCGCAAGGAAAAGCGCGATGCCGATTTCGCGCAGCATAAGATTGGCGCTCATCGTCGTGTAGGTCACCAGATGGAAATGGGTGCCGAAGCGGCCGATCAGAATCGCCACGATCAGCGGGCCGCCCGCCAATCCCAGCTTGACCGGCTGCGGTACGCTGAGCAGCGGAATCGAACCCAGCAATACGCCCAGAGCGATACCTACGAAGATCGTCACCAGGTTCGGATGGTCCAGTTTCTTGAGCGAGTTCCCCAGCACGTCGGCCACCTGTGCCACGGCTTTCTCCGAGCCGACCACCATCACGCGGTCGCCGATCTGGAGTTCGAGCCCCTGGTAGGGGATCAGGTCGACGCCCGCGCGGTTGACGCGCGTAAGCGTGATGCCGTATTTCGTGCGCAGGCGCAGATCGGAGAATTTCTTGCCGTTGACCGAGGGTTTGGTCACCAGAATCCGGCGCGAGATCAGTTCGGGATGGGGCGTGTTGTTGCCCCAGTCTTCGTCGGTCATCTCTACGCGGTGACCGAAGAACGCCACGACGGCTTCCACGTCTTCCGCCTGGCAGACCACGCAAAGCCGGTCGCCGAGGTGCATCTCCGTGTCGGTGTCGGCCATGGTGATTTCGCCCGCCCGGTTCATGACCCGCGAGATAACGAACTGCCGGTTGATCAGTTGGCGGATATGCTCCACCGTCCGCCCGGCAAGTATCTGGTTGGTAAATTCCACCGACACCTTGTCGGCGAATTTCTGTTCCTTGGAGAGAGCCGCAAGGCCTTCGTCCTCCTTCTCGAATTTCACGCGCATGGCATAGCGGATGAAGATCATCGAGAAGATGATGCCCACCACGCCTAAGGGATAAGCCACCGCATAACCCAGGGCGATGGTCGGGTCGTTGGTGCCCGCCGCGTCGGCATAGGCCTGCTGCGCGGCGCCCAGTCCGGGCGTGTTGGTCACAGCGCCCGAGAGGATGCCTACCATCGTCGGGATGGGAGTCCCGGTCACGGCGTGGATGACATAGGCCGTCGCCACGCCCAGCAGCACGATGGCCGAAGCGCATCCCACCAGCGTCATGCCTCCCTGCTTGAACGAAGCGAAGAAACCGGGGCCTACCTGCAGGCCGATGGAGAAGACGAAGAGAATCAGACCGAATTCCTTGACGAAGTGCAGGATTTCATCATCGACCGTCATGTGCAGGCTGCTCAAGGCGATGCCCACGAAAAGGATCCACGTGATGCCGAGCGACACGCCGCCGATCTTGATCTTGCCGAGCAGAATGCCCAGTGTGATAGTCAACGAGAAAATCAGCATCGCATGGGCGACGCCGCTGCCGAAGAAAAGGGATTCGAGCCACTCCATAGATGCCTGTTTTTGTGCCTTTTATCCTGTTAAAGGTACAAAAATAGTCAATTATTACAGAATTTTAAAATTTTAATAGAGGTATTTTTCCATCAGCGGAACCGCCAGTGCCGTAGCCAGCCCCATCAGGGCCATGGCCAGTCCGCTGAACGCCCCTTCGACCACGCCGATCTCGATGGCCCGGGCCGTCCCGATACCATGCGCGGCCGCTCCGAGCGCGAATCCCCGGGCTTCGGGGTCGGTCACGCCGCCGCGCCGCAGAATCCATTCGCCGAAGATGCTGCCGAAAATCCCTACGCAGAATACCACCACCGATGTGACGGCCACATTGCCGCCGAGCGGTTCCGAGATCGAAACGGCGATCGGCACGGTCACCGACTTGGGGGCTATCGAGTGGAGAATCGCCCGCTCCGTGCCGAAAAGCTTGGCTATGTGGACCACGCTCAGAACGCCCGTGGCACAACCTGCGAGCGTGGCGAGCGTCACCGGCCACAGGTTCCTGCGCAGACGCTCCACCTGTTCATAGAGAAGATAGCCGAGCGCCACGACCGACATGCCCAGCGCAAAATCGAGCAGCTGCGTTGCTTCGCGGTAGCGTACGTAGGGGATTCCGGCCGCTTTCAGAAAAACGATTACGGCCACGAAAGTCAGCAGCACCGGATGGAGCAGCGCCAGCCGCGTCCGGCGATAGATCGCTCCGCCCAGGCAGAAAAGCGCAAGGGTCAGAGTCAGCAGAAAGAGGTCGGACGCAAGAAAACCGTTCATTGCTTTTTCGATTGTTTGCGATTGATATACTGGAAGGTATGCCCCGTCACGCAAAGCACTGCAACCACCGAAAGGATGCTTGCCACCACGATCGCCCACAAGTTGTCCAGAATGACGTGGTACGAGTCGATCAGCCCCACGCCGTAGGGCACGAAAAAGAGCGCCATGCTCTCCAGCAGGAAGCGAGCGGCCGGCCGCACGGTCTCGGCTTCCACCCATCGCAGCGAGAGCGCTGCAAAGAGCAGAACCATGCCCACGATGTTGCCCGAGACATAGCCTCCGGTGAGACGGCTCAGCGCATTGCCCGCCAGCCAGCACAACAATATGCAAAACACTCCGCGCATAACGGCTGCAAAGGTAAACAAACAATCGGCCGGATGAAACTTTCCGGCCGAAAAAAATGCGGAGGCCCGACAGAAAAACCGTCGGACCTCCGTTGCATTCGGACTTCCGGTGGGAAGCCTATCGGTTGGGCGTCGTCCATTTCTTGCCTTCCGAGCAAGCGATCTGCAGGAGCTGGTCGCCCGTCTGCATCCGGAAATCGCCCTTTTCGAGCACCCATTTCCCGTCGTAGCCTACGAAAGCAAGGTCGGAACCCTTGAGTTGCAGGGTCACGGTCTTCGTCTCGCCGGGCTGCAGCTCGATCTTCTCGAAAGCGCGCAGACGGCGGTTGTCAGGCGACAGCGAGGCCACTTCATCGCTGCCGAAAAGCAGCACGCTCTCCTTGCCGGCACGCTTGCCGGTGTTGGTCACGTCAACCTTGAAAGTCAGCACGTCGTCGGCCGTGAAATCGGTCTTGTCGACACGGAAATTGCTGTACGCGAAGTCGGTATAGCTCTTGCCGTAGCCGAACGCCCACTGTACGGCCACCTGCGCATCGTAGTTGTAGGCGCCTTCCATCTGCTTGCCGATGTGCTCGCAGGGTTTGTAGTCGTAGGTGATCAGCGAGTTGATCTCGCGAGGATAGGTGAACGGCAGCTTTCCGCTGAAGTTGGCATCGCCCGCCAGCAGGTTGGCCAGCGCGTCGCCACCATAGTTGCCCGGCAGCATGATGTCGACCACGGCCTTGGCCAGCGGTTCGATCCGGGCTACCAGACGCGGACGGCCTTCGTTCAGAATCAGAATAATGGGCTTGCCCGTGCGCGCGAGCGCCTTCACCAGTTCGGTCTGGTTCTCCGAGAGGGTCAGGTCGGTCAGGTTGCCCGGCGTCTCGCAGTAGGAGTTCTCGCCGATGCAGGCCACGATGCAGTCGACACCTTCGGCCGCCGCCACCGCCTTCTCGATTTCGGGAGCGTTCTCCTCCCACCAGCTGCCGCCTTCCTTGTAGGCGACACCGGCTTCGTAGGTCACGTTCTCAGCACCGAATTTCGCGGTCAGCGCTTCGAGGATCGTGTTGTAGTCGGCAGCGCAGGCGTCGGCCTTGTCGCCCTGCCACGAGTAGGACCAGCCGCCGTTGAGCGTGCGCATCGAGTTGGCGTTGGGGCCCGTCACCAGCAGTTTCGCGCCCTTGGCCAGCGGCAGCAGGTTGTCGACGTTCTTCAGCAGCACCAGCGATTCCTCGGCGGCCTGCAGCGCCACGGCCGCGTGTTCGTCGCTGCCGAAGAGCGGGAAATCCTTCACGTCATAGTAGGGTTTCTCGAAGAGGTTCAGGCGGTATTTCATGCGCAGGATGCGGCGCACGGCATCGTCGATGCGGCTCATCGGAACTTCGCCCTCCTCGACCAGTTCTTTCAGCAGGGTGCAGAACTTCCAGTCGTAGGGGTCCATCGACATGTCGATGCCGGCGTTGATGGCCAGTTTGATTGCCTCCTTCTTGTCCTTGGCGATGTGGTCGCGGGTGTAGAGGTTGTTGATGTCGGCCCAGTCGGTCACGATCATGCCGTCCCAGTTCAGGTCTTCCTTGAGCCACTGGGTCAGCAGTTCGTAGTTGGCGTGCATGGGCAGGCCGTTGTTCATCGACGAGTTGACCATCAGCGAGAGCGCGCCGGCCTTCACCATCTCAAGGTAGGGTGCGAAGTGCTTTTCGCGCAGGTCCTGTACCGTAATCGACGACGGCGTGCGGTCCTTGCCGCTCACCGGTACGCCGTAGCCCATGTAGTGCTTCATGCAGGCGGCCACATGCTGGTCGTCTACATGGTTGGGATCGCCGCCCTGGAATCCCAGCACAGCCTCGCGGCCCATCTCGGCGTTCAGATAGCAGTCTTCGCCGTAGTTCTCCCACATGCGCGGCCAGCGCGGGTCGCGGCCGAGGTCCACCACGGGAGCATAGGTCCACGGAATGCTTCCGGCCTTGGTCTCATAGGCCGAGATGCGGGCGCCTTCGCGCGTCAGTCCGCGGTTGAAGGTGGCAGCCATGTTGACGCCTTGGGGGAAGAACGTGCCACCCTGCGTGTAGGTCGTGCCGTGAATCTGGTCCACGCCGTAGATGCAGGGGATGCCCATCGTCTCCATCGACTTCTCCTGGATGCGGCGGATGATCTCCTGCCACTTCTGCGGCGTCTGCGCCACGCTGGCGGGTACGTTGAGAATCGAGCCGACCTTGTAGGTGCCGATGACCGTGTCGAGCATCGCTTCGTCGAGCTGGAAACCGTTGGCGTTTTCGATGGCCATGATGCGCATGTAGATCGCCATCATCGTCTCCCGCGAAAGGCCGGCGCTGAGGTCGAACTCGGCCGCAATGCCGTATTTTTCGAGCAGCTGTTCGATGTCGGCCTGCGTCGCAGTCTGCGGATTGATTCCGGCAAAGGGATTGACGCGCTTCTGGAGCAGGTCGATCGAGAGTTCGCACATCTGGCCCACTTTCTCGTCGAGCGTCATCTTGCGCAGTTGTTTTTCGATCTGGCGTTCGATCTTTTCGTTGCGCGGAATCGACGGTCCGGCAGCCGAAAGAGGCGTCGCGATCAGGAGCGATCCGACGGTGCAAAACAGAAACAGGGTTCTTTTCATTGTCCGATAATTCAGATTGGTGTTATAAAGGTAACCTTTTTTCGGTTGCTTGGTGCGGTTTCGGGTGTTTTTCCTTACCGATCCGGGCATCCGTACGACGCGGATGCCCGGTGGTATGCAGGAAAAAGCGTCCGCCTATCGGCCGGAGCGTTCGAGCAGGTCGATCTTTCCTTCCGGCTTGAGCAGATCGTGCACGGGAACTTTCGCTTCGGCCGCCTCGACCGCCAGCTTGGCACGGATGTCTCTCGACGAGGCACCGAGAAGCAGGTCGTAGCTGCCCGGAGTCACCACCCAGGCCGACGCCGCGGCGTCGAACGATGCCAGCTCCGCTTTCGGCAGCTTCAGCGTGACGGTATGCGTCTCGCCCGGCTGCAATTCGCGGGTTTTGGCAAAGGCCTTGAGTTCCTTTTCGGGCTTGTTCGCCACGGCCCGGTCGGGAGCCGATACATAAAGCTGCACGACTTCCTTGCCGGCATGTTTGCCCGTGTTGGTCACCTGCAGGCTGACAACGTATGCGTCCTTCTCCTCCTTCACTTCCGGATCGGCATATTCGAAGGTCGTGTACGACAGACCGTAGCCGAAGGGGTAGGAGACTTCCTTGCCGAACGTGTCGAAGTAGCGGTAGCCTACGTAGATGTCTTCTTCGTAGTTGGTGAAATCGACGTTCTTCACGTCGTTTTTCTTTTCACCGCTGTTCGAGATGTCCATGTTGGCCGTCACGTCGATGGGGAAGTTGGCCGAAGAGGCCGCATCGGAGAAGCGCACCGGGAAAGTCATCGTCAGTTTGCCGCTGGGCGAAGCCTTGCCGCTCAGTACGTCGGCCACGCTGTTGCCGCCTTCCTGGCCTGCCTGCCATGCGCACAGAATCGCATCAGGGCAGCCTTTCCACGAGGCCGTCTCGATGACACCGCCGATGTTCAGCACGACCACCACTTTTTTGCCGGCGGCATGGAACACGCGGCATACGTCGTCGAGCAGCGCTTTCTCTTCGCGCGTAAGTTCGAAATCGGCCTTTTTGCGGTCGAGGAATTCGCCCGACGTGCGGCCCAGCGTAATGAGCGCCGCGTCGTTCGCCTCGGCCAGCGACTTCAGCCGCGCTGCCGGAATCATCATCTCGGTCGGACGCGGACGCGGCAGGAACATGGCGTAGCGGTTGGTCGTGTCGGGACGGTTGCGTTCGTTCTCGGCCTCGATGTGGGCTTCGTAGTCGGTCTTCAGCCCCCCGTCGAGTTCATAGCCGGCCTGTTTCAGACCGTCGAGCAGCGACACGGTGTAGGCGCGGTTCACATTGCCCGAACCCGTACCTCCGGCGATGAAGTCGTAGGAAGTGCAGCCGAACAACGCAATGCGTTTCACCGTTTCGGAAAGCGGAAGCGCCGCATCGTCGTTCTTCAGCAGGACCATACCGTCCGTAGCGCTCCGACGCGTCACGGCGGCGTGAGCCTCCAGATCGGGTTTGTTCGAGAAACGGTAGCCCTGGAAACGCGGCGTGCGCAGGATCATCTCAAGGATGCGCTTCACGTTGCGGTCGAGCACGGCTTCGTCCAGCCGGCCCTCTTTCACGCCGTCGACGATCATCTCATACTGCTTGTCCGTTCCGGGTTGCAGCATGTCGTTGCCGGCAATCATCTGCGCCACGGCATCCTTGCCGCCGAACCAGTCGGTCATGACCATTCCGCGGAATCCCCATTCGTCGCGCAGCATCGTGGACTGCAACTCGGGATTTTCCGACGTGTAGACGCCGTTCAGATAGTTGTACGAGGACATCACCGTCCACGGATCGGCTTCCTTGACCACGATTTCGAACCCTTTCAGGTAGATTTCGCGCAGGGCGCGCTGCGACACACGGGCGTCGTTGGCCATACGGTTGGTCTCCTGATTGTTGAGTGCGAAATGTTTGATGGAGGTGCCTACGCCGTTGCTCTGCACGCCGCGGACATAAGCCGCAGCGATCTTGCCCGAGACGACCGGGTCTTCCGAATAGTACTCGAAGTTACGGCCGCACAGCGGATTGCGGTGGATGTTGAGCGCCGGAGCCAGCAACACGTCGGTGCCGTATTCCAGCACTTCGTTGCCGATGGCTTCGCCCACCTTCTCGACCAGTTCCTGGTCCCACGTCGAAGCCAGCAGCGTGCCGATGGGGAAGTGGGTGCAGTAGTAGGTCTGCGAGTCGCCCTCGCGCGTGGGGTTGATGCGCAGGCCGGCAGGGCCGTCGGCCAGCACTACCGAGGGAATGCCGAGACGGGCGATGGGGTAGGTCGTGCCGGCGGCGCCCGGCACCAGGTTGCGGGTTTCGCCCACTACGGCGTTCTCGCCCGAGAATCCGGCCATGCCGGTTCCCACGACCAGGCGGGCCTTCTCTTCGAGCGTCATGGCGTCCACGACCTCGTCGACCGAGGACTTGCCCAGCTGCGGCACCCGCGGCCCGCAGGCGGTCATGGCCGCCGCGGCCAGCAGAATGAATGCGATCGGTTTGTTCATTTCGGTTGCGGTTTCAGGTTATTTGAAAAGCATCGGTACGAACTCGGTCAGATAGATGCGCCAGTTCTTCCAGATGTGGCCTTCGCCCGTTTCATAATAGGTATAGGGATAGCCTTTCTTGTCGAGCATCTCGCGATATTCGCAGTTGGCCTTGTAGAGGAAGTCCTTGTCGCCGATGGCGATCCAGTAGAGCGCCGGTTTCTTGGCGAACTGCACGGCCAGCTTCTCCTCCAGATTGTCGTAGATCGGCGATTTAGCATTCTTGTCGGGCATGATGGCGGCCGAGAAGAGACCTACGTAGTCGAACATGTCGGGATACTGCTTGGAAATGTGCATCGAGTGATAGCCGCCCATCGACAGACCGCCGATGGCGCGTGCGTGCTTGTTGCGCTGCGTGCGGTAGGTCGCATCCACGAAATTCACCACGTCGGGGAACGCCGTCTCGAACGAGCCTTCCATCGTCTTGGGCAGTTGCAGCGTGGGGGCGGCATAGCCCAGCGACGATTCGCCCGGAGCTGCCTGCAACGCCGCGTTGCCGTTGGTCATCACCACGATCATGGGCTCGGCCTTGCCCTGCGCGATCAGGTTGTCGAGAATCTGCGCCGCACGGCCCAGTTCGCTCCAGGCGTTCTCGTCGCCGCCCATGCCGTGCAGCAGATAGAAGACAGGGTAGCGCTTGTTGCCCTTTTCGTATCCGGCAGGCGTGTAGACCGTCAGACGGCGGTCGATGCCCAGCGTCGGACTGTTGTACCACACTTTCGACACCGTACCGTGGGGCACGTCGCTGACTTTGTAGAGGTCGGCACGGCCGCCGCCGATCAGGAATACGTTGGTCACGCTCACCACGTCGCGGATGGTGTATACGTTGCTCGGGTCGTTGATCTTCAGACCGTCGACCACGAACGTGTAGCTGTAGAGTTCGGGAGCCAGCGCTTCGGGCGTGGTGTACTCCCACACGCCGTCGTTCTGCACCAGGTCGGCATAGCCCGGACCGTCGAATTCGCCGAACGGGGTTTTGATCTTCTGAGTGGGCAGGAAGTCGCCCGTCACCTGTACTTTCGCGGCATTCGGAGCCTTGAGACGGAACGTCACGGTGTTGTCTTCGTGCACTTCGGGCGATACGACCGGTGCCATGCCCCACAGCGCCTGCTGCGCGCAGGCCAGGGAGCCGATCAGCAGCATGGCTGCCGACAGAACAATTTTCTTCATGTCAATACTGAGGTTTATGGTTGTCTTTTATCCGAACAAGGTTCCGTGCAATGTGCCATCGCACGGAACCTTGTTTCCTGGTTGTCGGACGGTTAGTTGTTTCCGGCCATCTGCAGGGTGGCAAACTTGATGTTACATTCCGTGAGCGTTCCGGACGTGACGGTGCCGTCGGCATTCATCGTGATCATGGTTTTCAGACCGCTGCCCGAGAAGGAGTAGAGTTTCTCGCCCGCCAGGCTTTCGGCTACCGAAATGGTAACCTTGTTACCGGCCATGAGGAATTCTTTCTTTGCTTCGGGACTGACGATGTAGCTGCCCCAGCTGAATCCGCCCCAGTCGGCAGGCATCTGTGTGCCGGAAGCCATCGACAGAGCATCCTGTGCGTTGTCCTTGACCGTATATTCCCCGGCCAATGCCGTAGCGTCGAGATTCTCGGTGTTGATTGCCTCGAAGTAAGCTGCATTCGCACCGTTGGGATCAGTGATGACAAACATATACTTCGAGACACCCGGTACGGTACCTGTCACTTGCCCGCTCTGGTCCGTAATGTTTACGGGCGAAACAATCAGCATGGCCGTATAGCCGCTCGGTTCCGGATCGTCGACACCGATTTCGAACGTAAGAGCACCTCTGTAGTTGCACTGCACTTCCGTACCGTCTTCAGCGGTGAGAAGTCCCGAGAAGATATAGAGGTCGTTGATGAGGTTGACATTCAGCGTACCCGATACGATCTTCTTGGAGCCGTTGACCACGGCCGAAAACATCTTGTCGGCAGCTACGGTTCCGGTCGCCGTGTAGTTGCCGGGTTTCAGCACCCATTCGGCGCTGCCGATACGCATCTGCATCGCATCGCCCGCGGCATTCTTGAGGTTGACGATCAGAGCTTTGATACCCTTGCCCAACTTCTCGGTCGGCTGCTGCTCGGCAGCGATGAACTGATAACGCGCGATGTTGTCGTAGACGCCGCTCAGATCGTCGATCGGCTTCTCCTCGCAGGCAACGGCAAAGAGACCCGCCAGCAGCGCTGTCAAAATGAATCGTATGTTTTTCATAGTCATTTCTGTTTTTGTTGTCGGACCGGAGGTTTATTCCCAGCCTTCGTTTTGTTTCATGTTGGGGTTGAGTTCCATCTCCTTGCGCGGAATCGGCAGCAGCTTGTGCTTGGCCTTGAAACCGTAGGTCGGGTTGCTCCACATGTATTTCGTCTCGGAACCCGTGAATGCGGGAACCTGGCCGCCCTGATCGGCCAGAACGGTTTCGGCGTCGCCCCAGCGGACAAGGTCCTGGAAACGGACGCTTTCCAAACAGAGTTCCAGACGCTTCTCTTTCTTGACGTCGTCGAGCGTTACAGAACCCAGCGGCGCCAGGCGCGCGCGTTCACGAATCTGGTTGATGTAGTTCAGCGCCTTGGCCGGGTCGCCGCCCTGCACGTGCGCTTCGGCAGCCAGCAGCAGCACCTCGGCGTAGCGCATGACGCGGTAGTTGGTCCATACGAACCACGGCTGCGTGCCCGGAGATACGTTGTCGTCCTTCAGCAGGCGGGTTTTCCAGATGAAATAACCCTCATGACCGGAAAGATACTGACCGGCCTGTACCTTCACGCCGTCCTTTTCCATCTGCTGAGCCGTGCGCATCGTGCTGTTCAGACGATAACCGTTCGCACCCTCCATCGCTACGAAAGCATCGTAGAGCGACTTGCGCGGGTTGAAGAAGCCCCACGTACCGGTTTCGATCACCGCTGCAAGAGAACCGCCCATATCCAGACGGTCCGAGCGCCAGCCGTACATCAGGTAGAACATCGTGTTGTTTTCATAATGCGACCAGCTCATCTGCTCGGGGTCCTTGCGCTTCTGGATTTCGAGCATGGCCTCGCAGCTGTTGTTGTTGGCCGAATGGAGCAGCATGTCGTAATCGCCTTTGAAAAGTTCGTACTTCTTCGAGTCGATCACCTGGTCCAGGATGGCGGCAGCCTCGGCATATTTTTCTTGGAAGAGATAGGATTTGCCCAACATCGACTGAGCGACCTCCTTGGTCACGCGCATGCCGGTTTCGGCATCGTTCGCGCTGCTCTTCGACGGCAGCGTGTTGGAATCGATGGCCTCGCCCAGATCCTGCTCGATGAACTTCCACAGCTGCTCCACCGTGCTGTTGCCCATGCGGTATTCGCCGGGATCGAGCAGCCGGTCGACCTTGGGGACTGGTCCGTAAAGGGTCACCAGGTCGAAGTAGGCCCATGCGCGGAAGAATTTGGCTTCGGCCACCGTACGCGCCTTGACGGGCGTGTCGGGAGCCACCTTCCCGATGATGAGGTTCGCCTTGTAGATAAGGGCGTACAAACCTTGATAGAGATCCCGAACAATGCTGTTGTCCGATCCGAACGTATATTCGTTCAGGCGCTCCATGTCGGAGTTGTCGCCGCGGTTGCCGCCGCCGGCGAAAGCGTCGTCGGAAAGCAGGTTCTTGGCGTAGAACCAGTTGGAATAGATTCCGTCCCAGGTGCCGCAGAGGGAGGCGAGCGCCTGCATGGCCTGTTCGTCCGTCTGGTAGAACTCATCCTGGCCTCCCATGTTGCCGTGTTTCGGGATGTCGAGGTATTTTTCGCAACCGACCGCGAATATCAACATCAAAGCCGATAACAGGATATATTTCGTTTTCATTTTCATTGTTTCCGTAGTTAAGATTTGTTAGAATCCGATGTTGAGACCGAATACGACCTTCTTCGAACCGGGGTAGGAGCCTTTGTCGATACCCATACCGGCCGTTGCGTTGGTTGCGGCCTCAGGGTCGAAGCCCGGATATTTGGTGAAGGTGAAATAGTCGTCGAGCGAAACATAGACACGCAGGTTCTGGATGAACGCCTTTCGCAGCCACGTCTTCGGGAAGCTGTAGCCCAGCTGGATCTGCTTGATCTTGAAGAACGAACCGTCGTAGACCATGGCGTCGGAATACTGATACTTGTCCATGTTGTTGGCATTGGCGCGGGGTACCGTACCCGACGTGTTGGCCGGCGTCCAGCGGTTGTCGTAGAAGACTTCCTTCAGCTTGTTGGATGCCTGACGGTCGAACTTGTTGATGCAGTTGAAGATGTCGTTGCCCTCCGAACCGGTGCCGAAGACGGTCAGGTCGATGCCTTTCCAGGCTGCCGTAAGGGTGATACCATACGTGAAATCCGGAATGGCATCGCCGATGTAGGTAAGGTCGCCGTCGCTCAGATCGCCGCTCTTGTCGAGGTCTTCGAAGGTGGGATCGCCCGTTGCGGGATCGACGCCTGCAAACTTGTAACCACGGAAATAGTAGATGGGGTAGCCCTTCTCGAAGTAGGTGATCGCGGTGTTGTGGAACGTTTCGCCGCCCAGACGCACCAGCGACGGGTCGAGGTAGGTCACCTTGTTCTTGAGCGTGGCCAGATTACCGCGCACCGAGTAGGAGAAATCGCCTACGTGGTCTCTCCAGCCCAGTTCGATTTCCCAACCGCGGTTGCTGACGTTGCCGGCGTTGATGGGCGAAACCGTACCGCCGACGATCAGCGAAGGCGTGGTGCCGCTGACAAGCAGGTCCTTGGTCTTCTTGTCGAACCAGTCGAGGCTGAAAGTCAGCCGGTCGTTGAACAGACGGGCATCGAGACCGATGTTGATCTGCTCGGAGGTCTCCCAGCGGAGTTCGTCGTTACCCATCGAGCTGGGTGCCGAACCCTGGATGTAGTTGTTGCCCGGGAAGAACGGATAGATGCGGTCCAGCGCCATGTCGGTGCTGTACATATATCCGCTCAGCGCCGCAAGGCTGCCGTTCTGGCCCCAGCTGGCACGAAGTTTCAGATTCGATACATATCTGCGGGCCGGTTCGAAGAACGCTTCCTCGGAGATGGCCCAACCGGCCGAAACGGCGGGAAAGTAGCCCCAGCGGTTCGTGACGGGGAGCTGCGACAGGTCGGCGGCATCGGCACGCAGCGAAGCCTGGATCATGTAGCGGCCGGCGAATTCGTAGCCTACGCGGCCGAAGTAGGAGAGTTTGGCCGATTCGGTCTCCTCGCCGCTCACGTTCTTGGTTGCGGAGGCGTTGGCATAGTTAAGATACCAGAACACCGGATCGTTCTTCTTCAGAGCATCCTCCTCGTTGCCGGTGAGGCTGCCGTTGACATAGTTGTAGGTCGACTTCTGGAACGACATACCCACCATGGCCGAAACGGTGTGACGGCCGAACGTGCGCATGTAGTTGGCGAAGTTCTCCCACTGGTAGTAGAGCGAGGTCGAGGAGCCTGCCGAGAAATTGAGATAGGGGTTGATGCGCTCGGAGTTGTTGTAGCTCGGCAGCGACACGGTCGAGTTGTGCGAACCCGAGAAACGGTATCCCAGACGCGACGTGACGACCAGTCCTTTCACGGGTTTGAAATCACCGTACAGCGATCCCGTGATGTTGAAACCGCCGCTCTTGGTAACGTTGTTGTCGCGCATGATCAGCGGCTGGCCGAACTCGCCCGTGAAGAACGGCGAGACGGAGTAGTAGTTGCCGTTCTTGTCCTTGAGCAGGGGCTGACCGTTGTTCAGGGCGGTAAGCATGTTCATCGGCAAGTTGTCGGGAGCATAGACGTCGGGAGTGAGCGGGTCCATCAGGAGCACCGACGCCAGCAGGCTGCCGTACTCGTTGCCTTCGGCCACCGTACGGGTGTCGTATTTCTCCAGCTGGTTGGTGGAGCCCACTTTCAGCCAGGGTTTGATTTCATATTCGCCGTTGACGGTGGCGGTCAGGCGTTTGTAGGTGTCGGCATTGCCCTTGACGATACCGTCGTTGTCCAGATACGTCAGCGAGAGGTAGTAGTTGCCCTGCGCGTTGCCGTTGGTGAAAGCAATGTTGTGTTTCTGCATCGTGCTCGTCTCGAAGGCCACGTCGGTCCACGATGTGTTGGTCACACCGTCCCAGTTGCTCAGCAGGTAGTCGCGCGTGAGGATGTTGCCTTCGGTCATGTAGTCGATGTACTGCTCGGAGTTGAGCACCTTCGGAATCCGGGCCAGCGACTGCCACGAATACTGGAAGTCGTAGGTCAGCTTGCCGTTGCCGGCCGATCCTTTCTTGGTGGAGATCAGCACAACGCCGTTACCGGCCTCGGCACCGTAGATGGCGGCCGACGCAGCGTCCTTCAGCACCTCCATCGACGCAATGTCGTTGGGGTCGATACCGCTGATGCTGCTCAGGCGCACGCCGTCGACAACATAGAGCGGGTTGGACGATACGTTCGACGAGAAACCGCGCACGCGCACCGTCGGCGACGAACCCGGAGCGGCCGAGGTCTGGATGATCTGCACGCCGGCCGTCTTGCCTTGCAGGGCCGACTGCGCATTGGTGATCGTACGGTTCTGCATGTCTTCGGGCTTCACCTGCGAGATGGCGCCCGTCACCGAGCTCTTTTTCTGCACGCCGTAGCCCACTACCACGACATCGTCCAGCCGGGTGCTCTCTTCCTGAAGCGTGACGTTCAGTTCGCCGCCAACGGCGGGGATTGTCTGCTCCACATAACCGATGTAGGTGAACAGCAGGGTGGCGCCCTCGTTCACCATAATCGAATATTTGCCGTCTACATCGGTCGTCGCACCGTTGGTCGTGCCGTTCTCAATGATACTGGCGCCGATCATCGGACCGTTGGCATCGGTCACTTGCCCCCACACCTTGACCTTGTTCTGCGCCATCGCCAGGGCGACGGGTGCAAACAGGAAAAGCATCGCCAGGAGCAATTTCCTCGTAGAATTGTTCTTCATGTTCTGAGTTTTTAGGTTATTGAAAAAGGTTGATTGGCATCAGAATCCGCGTGTCGGGAACGAGCGCACCACTTCGAGCAGTTCCTTGTCGTGGTTGTGCAGTACGCGGCAGTCGTTGTCGAAATACATCGTGGCACCCTGCTCGGGCGTGTAGGCTTCCCAGGCGGGGAGTCCTTCGGCGTTGGGGTTGCCCGTGCGCGCAAAGTTGAGCCAGGCACCGCTCATGCGGTCGGCCAGAGCTTGCGCCTCGCGGCCGCCGCCCGTCATCGAGGCGTGGCGCACCGTATTGTCGAAAACAAAGGGAATCTCCATGCAGTGCGTGCTGCGGAGCATGCCGTCCATAACGGGCGATTCCCAAGCGAAAAGATACATGTAGACCGGGGCGCCTTGCTGGGCGGCCTTGAGCCGAGCCTGCTCCACGGCACCCGGGCGGAACACGAAGTCCACGTCCACCAGGTCCTTGGGCTGATACTCCGGATAAGCCTTGCGGAATGCAGCGAGGAACTCGTCCGTCCGGTCGCCGTATTTCTCGCGCAGGAATTCCACGGCCTGCTCTTCTTTGATGGTCCGGAAGAAAGGAACATAGGTGCTCATCGTGAATTCGTGCAGCGTGGTCCCGATCATCATGGGAATCTCCTTGCTTTGGGCCGGAGCTTCGGGATCGAAAGGCTGCGCAGGCAGCACATCGCCGTCGACCGTGGGTGCCCAGCCGAAAATGAAGGTCGAGATGCCTTCTTTCTCTGCTTCGGCCTTCACCCGGGCCACGGCTCGCTCGCCCGCTGCAAGCAGTTCGGCATGCGGCACGGTCTGCAATCGGTCGACTTGCGAGGGACGCAGGCCGAGTTCCTCGACCACCGCCGCACCGATCCGGCGCGAATATTTCTGTTCCATGGTGCGGAGCATCGAGCCGCTCTGTACGATGGCCTTGTGGAAAAGGCCCGCGGCCGCAGGCGTCGCAAGCAGGGTCGAAACCTTGCCGCCACCGCCCGATTGTCCGAAAATGGTTACGTTGTCGGGATCGCCGCCGAACGCAGCGATGTTGTTGTTGACCCAGCGGAGTGCGGCTACGAGGTCCAGCAGACCGGCATTGCCCGAGGTGGCGTATTTCTCGCCGAAAGCCGACAGATCAAGAAAGCCCAATACGTTGAGTCGGTGGTTGAGCGTCACGACCACGACATCGCCCTTGCGGGCAAGGTTCGCACCGTCGTAGGAGGGGAGTTCCTGACCGCTTCCCGCAGCATAGCCGCCTCCGTGCAGCCAGACCATCACCGGACGCTTGCGTCCGTCGTTCAGTCCCGGAGTCCAGATGTTCGCTCTGAGACAGTCTTCACCGGGATGGCCGTCGTCCCAATCGAACGCGAAGGCGTGTTCGTCGCTCTGCCATCCGCCGCGCACGGCCTGCGGGCACGTCGGGCCGAAAGCACGGCTGCTGCGTACGCCCTCCCATTTGTCGGGAGCCTGGGGCGGCATGAAGCGCTCGGCCTTGGCATAGGGAACACCTTTAAATATATATAGGTTTCCCTGCGCATATCCGGCCACGTCGCCCGCCTCCGTACGGGTCACGGCCGTCTGCGTCGTTGCAACGATCTCGCCGGCCGCATTCGGTCCGGCAGCGTTTCCACAGGAGGAACAGAGAGCCGCGGCGGCCCATACGAGAATCGGTAGAACTATAGGTTTCATAGTTTGTGGTTTTTGAGGTATACAAGTTTAGATTATTCCCTCCGGATCGGCTTGGCCGTCTATTCAAAACAATTGTCCGTTCATCCAACCCGCATCCCATGCGTCCAAAAATTTGTCAGATCGTCCAAATTCACCATGACAAGGTGTCGCAACGGATTATTAATGGATTATTATGCGTAACTTTCTGTTCGGAAAAACCGCCATTCGGAACACCATGAAGTTCACAACCCTTTTTTGCTTCGGCTTGTCGGTCGCGATGACCGTGGCATGCCGGAGCTCCGATCAGCATTCCGAGCGCTGCGCCGGAACGGAGAGTCCGCTGGTCTCGAACGACATCTCCAACCAGCAGATCAAAGCCATCGCGGAAGATGCCCAGGGGCATATCTGGCTCGGAACGTTCCGCGGGCTCAACAAGTACAATGCGCACGAATACCAGCAATATTTCTGTACGGACGATTCGTTGAGCCTGCCCGACAACCAGATTCAGGATCTGATGCTGGATTCTAAAAAGCGGCTGTGGATCGCCACCGTCAACGGGCCGTGCCTCTATACCGACCAGGACGATTTCCGGCGGCTGCCCATGTTTTCGGACAACCGCAATGTCTTGCAGTTCTTCGAAGACCGCGCAGGCCGCGTCTTCATGAGCACCCGCGACGAGCTCTACGAATACAACGACTCGGCCGGCGGATTCGACCGCCTGCTTTCCGATCTGGACCGTCCCAACACCTTCCACACACGCTGCCATGTCGATTCGGACAACCGGCTGTGGATTTTCAACAGCATGCAGCTCCGTTGTTACGATCCGGAGTCGCGGCAGGTCGTCGACAGCATCGCGTTGCAGGACTATCCGCTCTATTCCTACCTCCACAAGGGCCGCTATCTCTATCTGACCGGCAATTTCCGATGCCGGATTTTCGACACCCGGACCGGACGGTTCGACGAGCTTCCCGAGGTCATGCGCAGGCATCCGCTCTTCGCCAGGGCGGACGTGGAGTACATCCATCCCTACGACGACGACCGGCTGCTCTTCAACACCGCCAAACACGGCATGTTCTGCTACGATTTCGTGCGCGGAACATTCATCCACCAGCAGCAGACCGGGTTTCCGTTCGAAGTCCCCGCTTTCAAGATCAGACGGATGTTCACCGATTCGCAGCGCAACCTCTGGATCGGCTCCGAGGACCAGGGCTACACGGTCCGCTACCACTACAAGAACTACTTCAACAGTGACAATTACCTGCGCTCCAGTCTGAGCAACAAGTCCGTCGTGTCGGTCGTTCCCGACAACGAATCCAGACTATGGATCGCCACCTTGATGGACGGGCTCTGGATCTACGATCTGCCGCGGCAGCGGCTCGACGCCATCGGCATGGACGAGCTCTTTCCGCAGGAGAAGCAGCGTAAAATGCACATCAACAGATTGTTCGTCGACCGCGATGGAGCCGTCTGGTTGACTGCTAACAACCACAATGTGCTCAAATGCCGTTACCGCCACGGTTCGCTGCAGGTCCTGGCCCGGCACAACGTCTTCCTGCCCATGTCCATCGCCCAGGACCGCGAGGGCACCATCTGGGTGGGTACCGCCACCCATTATCTCCATGCGCTCGCACCGGGCAGCAGCCGTTTCGAGCCCGTACAGGCTTTCGACGGCACTTTTTCGTTCACGCCCGACATGCTCTCCCTGAGCGACGGCTCTCTGCTGGTCTCGGCTTTCGGCCAGCCGCTCAAACGCATCGTCGGCCGCAAGATCGAGAAGCTGGCAATTTCCGACGACGATTTCCGGTCCTGCATCCCGCGGTCGGTATTCGTTCCCACCGCACTCTTCGAGGACAGCGGCGGCGACATCTGGATCGGCACCATCGGCAACGGACTGATCCGCTATGTTCCTTCCGAAAACAAGGTGCATTCCATGTCCGGCACCACCTGTCTCGACATTTCGGCCCTCGGCGAGGACAGCGACGGCAACTTGTGGATCAGCACCCAGTACGGGCTCAACAAATACGACCGGCAGAGCGGCAGATTCACCGCCTACTACGCTTCCGACGGGCTGGGAGGCAACCAGTTCTATGAGCGCGCCTCATGCCGCCTGCCCGACGGGACGCTCATCTTCGGCGGCACCCACGGACTCACGCTCTTCGATCCGCACACCGTGCCGGCCAAGCGGCGCATTCCGCTCGTCTTCGAAAACCTGCGCATACACAACAGGCTCGTCGCACCCCGCAGCGGCGGTCCCATCGACCGGCATCTCTCCTACAACCCCGAAATCAGGCTCCGCCACGACCAGAACGGATTCAGCATCTCGTTCGCCGCGCTGGAGTATTCCGAGTACGGCCGCGTGCACTATCATTACAAGCTCGACGGGTTCGACGACTATTGGATCGAGGCCCGCAACAACCACGAGGCCAACTATGCCAATCTCCCGGCCGGCCGTTACACCCTGCGCGTGAAGATCTCCAGCAACGACCAGAGCATCGCCGAGACGGAAAATGCCATTCCGATCATCGTCGCTCCGGCTCCCTGGCATACGTGGTGGGCTTACACCTGCTATGTCGCCGTGGTGACAGGGTTGGTATGGTTGCTGGTACTGGGATGGCGGAGGATCCAGGCCGGCAAGGCGGCCGTCCGCATCGCCGAGCGCGAAAAGGCCCAGGAGCGCAGAATGAACGGGATGATCCGCAGTTTCTTCTCCAACGTCTCGCACGAGTTCCGCACTCCGCTGACCATGATTTCGGGCCCCGTGGCACAGCTCTGCGAGGACCCCGAGCTCTCGGAGAAGAACCGGGAGCTGCTGCACATCGTCCGGCGCAGCACCGACCGGATGTTGGAGCTGGTGAATCAGCAGCTCGATTTCAGCGAGCTTGAAAACGACACGCTCCGGCTCAAGGTCCGGCGTACGGACATCATCGGGCTGCTGAAGCGGCGGATCGACATCTTCCGTATGAATGCCGCCGCCAAGGGCATCGTCCTGCAAACCTGCGGGCTTGAGGAGCAGTGCATCATGTGGCTCGACGAGGACAAGCAGGACAAGATTTTCGGCAACCTCATGTCCAACGCATTGAAATTCACTCCGGCCAACGGACGCATCGCCGTGCGCTTCGACATGATCGGACGCGACGAGGCCGCCCGGCTCTTCCCGGGCGATACGGCTGTCCGGTGGACGCGCTACGTCAAGGTGTCGGTCGCCAACACAGGCCCTACGATTCCAGAAGAGCTGCGCGAAAAGATTTTCGAACGCTATTACCGCATCGACAACAGCCCCGAGGGAAATTACTGCTACGGCACGGGCATCGGTCTCTATTACACGCGCAGTCTGGTCGAACTCCACCACGGGCGCATCCGGGCAACCTCTCCCGAAAATCACGACGGCGCCGTTTTCACTTTCGTGCTGCCGCTGGACGACGAAGCCTATGCCGAGCAGGAGCGTTCGGCTGGAAAAAACGGGGAAATTCCCCCCCCCACGCATTCGGCCGTAACCGACGTTTCCACCGTCACGGAGTGCTCCGACAAGCCGGAATCGAAAAGCGTGCTCGTGTTGGACGACGATGCCGAAGTGGTCCATTATCTGCGGACGTTGCTGGCTCCGTACTACAGGGTGTTGGGTTGTTTTGATGCCCGCGAGGCATTGCAGCTGATCGACGAGGAAGCGCCCGATCTGGTGCTCAGCGACGTGGTGCTGCCCGGCATGAACGGCTACGCGTTCTGCCGCCGCATCAAGGAGGATGCCCAGCTTTGCCACATTCCGGTGGTGCTGGTCACGGCCAAGACCGACGTCGAGGACAAGGTCGAGGGCCTCGACACGGGCGCCGACGCCTACGTCACCAAACCCTTCGAGCCCAGTTATCTGCTGGCCCTCGTCAAATCGCAGCTCCGCAAGAGCGAACGCGTACGCAGGCTGCTCGGGCAGTCGACGCAGACGACCCGCATCGAGGAAGACCTGCTGGCGCCCCAGGACAAGGCTTTCATGACCGAGCTCTACCGGTTGATGGAGACCGAGTTGTCCAATCCCGAGTTCGACATCGCCTGCGCGACCGAGGCCCTGCGCATCTCGCGCACCAAGTTCTTCTACAAGATCAAGGGCCTTACCGGCGAGAGCCCCAACGTCTTTTTCAAGACCTACAAGCTCAACCGAGCAGCAGAACTGATTCTGGAAGGGCGTTATACGATTTCGGAGATCGCCGACATGACCGGTTTTTCCACCTTGTCCCACTTCTCGAAAAGTTTCAAGAAGCAGTTCGGACTGGCTCCCAGCGAATACCACGGTTGAAAGAATAGGCTTATCCGCACGATTGTTCCGTTGTCGGTTCCGGACTGACACTCGACCGCGCAGGCAGCGGCAAAAGAATCCGGGGCGGCATATCACAACGATATGCCGCCCCGGATTGCTTCGGAACCTCGATGCAGGCCGATTATTTCTTTTTTCTGTTTTTCAGCGGACAGCGGGTTTCGCCGCAGGAAGCGCATCCGCCGCTGCGGCGACCGGAAAGCAGACATGCGAGCCGCCGCAGAAGCAGCAGCCCGATCACGGCAACAAGGCCCCAAACCGTATAGTCTTGCCAGTCCATCAGAACCACAGCATCAAACGATAGACGCACCAGGCCGCCGCCCACGCCAGCAGCGTGTCGTAAACGATCGCCGCCAGCGCCCAGCGCCAGCCCGCTTCGGATCCGATGGCCGCCACCGTGGCGATGCAGGGAAAATAAAGCAATATGAATACCAGGAACGCCAGGGCCGAGGCCGTCGAGAAGTCGCCGCTGGCAACCAGGCGCCGCGAAAGCGTCGCCGATTCGGCCGACGGATCGCGAAGTTCGTCGGCTCTCGGGTTCTCCGCCACCGTCACCTCGCCGCCCTCGGTGTAGAGTACGCCCAGCGTGCTGACCACGATCTCCTTGGCCGCCACGCCCGAGAGAAGCGCCACGCCGGCCTTCCAGTTCATGCCCAGCGGGCTGAAGATCGGTTCGCAGCTCTTGCCCAGGCGCCCCAGGTAGGAGTTTTCATAATGTGCGGCCGTCCCAGCCGACGCCTGCTCGGGGCGCGGATAGTAGCTCAGAAACCACACCACGACCGAGGCGATCAGAATCATGCCGCCCATCTTGCGCAGATACTGCGCGCATTTGTCCCACATGTGCGTCAGCGTGGTTTTCCAGGTCGGCAGACGATAGGGCGGCAGTTCCATGACAAAAGGCGTTTCGTCCACCGGGAACAGGAAGCGGCGCAGCAGGCGCGCCGTCAGCACCGACATCGCCACGCCCAGCACATAGAGTCCCGTCATGACCCAGCCCGCATGGGCCGAAAAGAAGGTGCCGGCAACAAGTATGTAGATCGGAAGCCGTGCGCTGCACGACATGAACGGCGTGATCAGTATGGTGATCAGCCGGCTGCTGCGGCTCTCGATCGTGCGGCAGGCCATGATGGCCGGCACGTTGCAGCCGAAACCCATGATCAGCGGGATGAACGACTTGCCGTGCAGCCCGATGCGGTGCATGACCCGGTCCATGATGAAGGCCGCGCGCGCCAGGTAG
Source organism: Bacteroidales bacterium (assembly GCA_910575495.1). Classification (GTDB taxonomy): domain Bacteria; phylum Bacteroidota; class Bacteroidia; order Bacteroidales; family Rikenellaceae; genus Alistipes. Next base: position 211,152 of record CAJTFS010000002.1, read on the forward strand.
CCCGAATCCTCCATGAACGAAATGAAGAGGTAGAGCACCATGATGTTGGGCAGAAAGACGATGACAGCGCCCACACCGCCTATGACGCCGTCGGCCAGCATGTCGCGCAGCGCCCCCGCGGGCAGCAGCGCATTCACGCCGCGGCCGATCCATCCGACCAAGGCGTCGATCCATTCCTGCGGATAGGCGCCCAGGTAGAACGTACACCAGAACATCAGCCACATCAGGAAAAAGAAGATCGGGAAACCCCACAGCTTGTGCGTCACGAACGAGTCGATCAGCGCCGTGGTCGTCGCTTCCTCCTGCCGGCCGGGCGTATAGGTCTCCTTGAGCGCTCCCGATATGAATCCGTATTTGCGGTTGGCGAACGCCGTTTCGACATCTTCGCCCAGCGTCTTGGCAATGCGGTCCGCTTCGCGGGCGGCGATCCCGGCCCACTCGGCATAGCGTTCGCAGCCGCGCAGCTGTTCGTCGACCTGCCGGTCGCCCTCCAGCATCTTCATGGCAAAATAGCGGGGCGGGAAGGTCTTGGGCAGCTGGTCGCTGTGGGCGCTCATGTCGCCGTTCAGCCGCCGGAGCCCTTCTTCGATGACGGCTCCCTGCCCGATGTGGATGTGGCGCACGCGTGCGTCCTGGTTTTCATATACGGCGATCACCGTATCCAGAAGCGCTTCGATGCCCTTGCCGTTGCGGGCCTCGACCGGCACCATCGGCACACCCAGCATGCCGCCCAGACGCTCGTAGTCGAGTTGCGCGCCGCTGGCCGTCAGTTCGTCGAACATGTTGAGCGCCACAACCATGCGCGGGTTGATGTCGATCAGTTCGGTGGTCAGATAGAGATTGCGTTCGAGGTTCGACGCCACTACCGAGTTGACGATCACGTCGGGCGTCTCCTCGGCAATGTGGGCCCGGACGAAAAGTTCCTCGGGCGTGTAGGCCGAGAGAGCATAGGTGCCGGGCAGATCGGTGATCTGAAAGCGGTAGCCGCGATAGTAGCGCACGCCGCTCTTGGCGCCCACGGTCACACCGCTGTAGTTGCCCACATGCTCGTGACCGCCCGAAATGGCATTGAAAAGCGATGTCTTGCCGCTGTTGGGATTGCCCACCAGCGCAACGCTGATCGTGTGGCTGCGCGAATGCACCACGTCGTCGACCGAGCGGCCGTTGTCTCCGTGCGATTCGCAGACCGGGTTCTGCGCCGGCGTCAGCAGTTCGTCGGCCTCGCTGTCGGAGAGCACCTCGATCATTTCCGCTTCGCTGCGGCGCAGCGAAATGTCGTAGCCCATGATGCGATATTGGATCGGGTCCTTGAGCGGTGCATTGAGAATCACTTCGACCCGCTGGCCGCGGACGAATCCCATCTCCATGATGCGGCGGCGGAACCCTCCGTGCCCCAGTACTTTGAGAATCGTGGCCGACTCTCCGGTCTTCAGTTCGGACAGACGCATAGTCTCGGTTTCGTTTGGTTGGCCAAAGGTAGCCTTTTCGGCGCAAATCCGCAATCCCCACAAATCGGTATTTTGAGCATCCCGTCCGGAACAACGAAGCGCCCGACCGGCATCCGGCCCGCAACCCGTTTTGCCGTGCTTTCGACAGGTTTTTCCGCTCCGGTCGGGCAAATCCCGCACCTGCGCGGCATAGGGCGGCAGAAATTGCGTTCAAAAAATGTTATTTTTTTTCACCGCAATGCTAAATCTAAATAATTTTTATACCTTTGCGTTGATAATAAACCCAAAAAACAAAAGACATGAAAGAGTTGGTAGCAAAAATCAATGCTGAATTCGAAGTATTCGCCGCTAACGCCGCTGCTCAGGTAGAGAAGGGCAACAAGGCTGCCGGTACCCGTGCCCGCAAGTCGGCTCTGGAGATCTCGAAGCTCATGAAGGATTTCCGCAAGGTATCCGTAGAGGCTTCGAAATAATTTTCGGCTCTCCGACCTACAAAGGCCGCTCTTCAGAGAGCGGCCTTTGATTTTTCCGGCACGGCAGCCGGGTGTATACCACAGAAAAGGCGGCCCCATGCGAGCCGCCTTTTATTATATTGTGTTGTGGCTTGCCGGTTGACGCCGTCTTTCGGTTCCTCCCGGGCTTCAACAATATGTCTATCCGCAAAATACCTATATTCGGTCTGTCGGTTGGCCGGGGATCCTTTCCGCAGGCCGCGCCCTCTGCGGCTCCTATAACCGTTCAAAATGCGTAGGGGATAGGGCACCACTTCCTACAATTCGATTCCGCTGCGCTCGAAAAACTCCAGGTCCTGCTTCCGCAGGCCGCTGCGAGGGTAGGGGACCGCTTCGTTGTGGTCGTTGAGATAGCAGCGGCGGGCCTTGCGGTCGAATCCGCGGCTGACCAGCGAGACCGATTCGTCGATGTAGGGACTCCGGATTGCAGCGATCTGCGCCATCGTGTGGAACAGCGCATGGGTGTTGGCCGGTGCCCACGTGTTCGTCCGCGCCGCTTCGGCCACACCCGGGAAAGCCGCCCGGTAATCGTCCGAGAACCAGGCCAGCGAAGCCACCCACAGCTGGTAGGCCGTCGTGGTGGGGGAGGCATGCAGGAAGCGTTGGCGGGAGTCGTCGAGCAAGTCCTCGCCATGATCGGCACAATAGAGAATCGCCGATGCGGTATTTTCCAGCGATCGCAGGTAGCCGATCGTTTCGGCCAGGAAATGATCCGTATACAAGACCGAATTGTCGTAGGCGTTGCGCAGTTTTTCGGCATGCTGCGGCGCAATGGCCACATCGTCGTCGGGCAGGAACCGCGCGAAGTTGCGAGGATAGCGCTGGTGGTAGCTGAAGTGCGAACCGTAGCAGTGGAGAATGAAGAACATCCGCTGCGACTGGCTTCCGGCAACGGCGTTCTGCACCTCCTCCAGCAACTGCATGTCGTAGCGCGGCGACCGGATATAAAGCAGGTGCTGCGCATCGTGGGCCAGATGATCGATCATGGCGCCCTGCTGCGACTGGTTGGAGATGAACCAGGTCTCGAACCCCGCCTCGTTGAACAGAGCCGGCAGCCCCGTGCGGCGGAAAAGCTCCTCGTGCTGGTCGGTTCCCACCGACGAAAGGATCAGCGGCACGCTTTTGTGCGTGGTATTGCTCTGCGTCAGCATGTTGCGGAACAGCACGAGCTCCGGTTCCTGCGACAGCCGCGGGTTGGTTTCGCGTTCGTAGCCCCACAGCTGCCAGCTCATGGCGCGCGAGGCTTCGCCTATGACGTAGATGTATATCTCCCGCTCGGGCAGCTGTCCGGGCCGTGTTGCCGAATAGGAAAAGCCCTCGGAGGTCTTGTCGAAATGATAGGCCTTGCGGAATTCCGAGCCGCTCAGCCCCATGTTGTAAAGCACGTTGATCGGGAAAATCTCGTCGCGCAGCACGTGTTTGTCTTCGCTGACATGGTAGGCGGGCCACAGGGCGAGCGTTCCGACGGTGAAGAGCGCGGCGCCCGTCATTCCCAGCGTCAGGCGCATGGTGCGCGAAAGATAACGTTTATGGGCGATCTCACGAGTGGCCAGCCACAGCAGCGGGCAGTAGATGGCCACTACCAGCAACACCGACGGATAGATATTGCCCAGCAGTTCGCCCGCCTCGCCCGGATTGGTCGTCAGCAGGTTGGTAAACATGTCGGTAGCGATGATCGAGTCGCCGAAAAGATAGAGCAGCACGATCTGGAAGGTGCAGAAAAAGATGAACGGGAAACCCAGCCAGATCATCACGCCCGAACGCCGGAGCGCAACGCTCCACATCATGTAGAACCCCGCCGGAATCAGAATCAGCGCCTCGACCGTCCAGATCGAATACTCCTCGGTCTGGGCCAGCACGCAGTTGGGTATGATCAGCGCGACGACAAAATAGATGGTCAGCCATATCGAGAAACGGCTGCGTGTGGGGCGCCACCCGGCGCTATGCTTGTTGCGGTCGGTTGCCATGCCGTCAGAATGCTTCGTTGATGTTCAACAGGAACCCGCTCGTCCTGCGGCCGAAACCGTAGTCGAGACGCACGTTCACCCGTTTTTTCAGTTCCCAGCGCAGGCCTACGCCATAGTTGGGCAGCGTGTGCGACCAGCGGAACCGGTCTCCGGGGCGCTCGCTGAAAACGTTGCCGGCACCGCACCACACCGTGCAGCCGATGCGGCGCCAGATACGCTGGCGCAGTTCGAGCTGCGCAGCTATCAGGTTGTTGTCGGCATAGCGTCCCTCGTAGTAGCCGCGCATGCGCTGGCTGCCGCCCATGCGGGCCAGCATCGGCCAGGGCATGCGGGACGAATTCCATTCGCCGTATAAATCGCATGCCAGCGTGCAGCCCCTCCACACGCGCTGGTACCAGTCGAAAGTGAACGACGCACGATAGAGCGTGCGCCCGCAGTTGCTCAGCCCCCGCGGGAAAACGGTCCCTTGCAGACTCACGTAAATGCCGCGGAAGGCATTCGACACAATATCGCGCGAATCGTATTCCACAATGGCTCCGATGCCCGTAGCGGTGTAGGAATGCGCCTGGTAATCGATGTAGCTTTCGCCCGTTGCGTCGAAGTTCTTGCCTTTGGTCGACTCGAAACTCATGCGGGTTCCCACATAGGTCTTGGGAAACAATTGATAGAGATAGCGGGCGTGGATTTCATATTGTTTCTCCACGTAGGAGACGGGGCGGTTATGACGGCCGGCAGTGTAGCCGATGCCCCACAGATCGCGGGGTGCCGAGGAAAACGCCGCCTTGTAGTCGAATTTGCTGCGGCCGCGCGAGAAGAAGGTGTTGCCTTCGATACCCACCGAATAGAAGCCCGAGATGGAGATGCTGGCGAAGATCGAGATGTCCGACGGCTGCGTCACCGAGTCGGTCCGGTCTACCCGGTAGAGCCCCGCCGCCAGCACGCCGATGCCCAGACTCGTGCTCTTCGAATAGCTCGGGCCTCCGGCAAAGGTGAAATCGATCTTTTTTTCGAAGGTGCGGTCGACCGTCGATTTGTCGAAATAGTCGATCACCCGGCGGAAAAACGAGGGCCGTCTGCTCACGCTGTCGGCCCCGGCCGCCGGTTCCGGAGCCGTAACTTCCGGTGCGGGGATCGCCGTTTCCGCTCCGTCGGCATACGGAGACGCTGCGGCCCGGTCCATAAGGAACAGGCCGCCCAGCAACAGCATTGCGGCGATCCGACGAGTCATCCCCGACTATCTGTACTTGTCCAGGACCTCGTAGAAAGCCTCCTTGTCCTTTTCGGAGAGCTCGCCCTTGCGGACAAAGACCAGTTCGCCGTTTTTCGACACGAGCAGCAGCACGAACTGGTTGTTGCAGTCGCCCAGCCCCCAGGCTGTGCTCAAGATGCGGTCTTCGTCGGCCAGCACCACAGCGCCGTTCTTGGACGTGCGTTTCTTGGCCATGCTGCGGGCCATGCCGTTGGGCACCATCGGCGCATCCTTGAGGTTCATTACACCGAAGCCGTAAAGGTTGTCGCCCGCAGCTCGGTGGTTCTCTTCGAGTTCGATGGTGAATGCTTCGTTCTGCTTGTGACGGTCGGGGTCCACATAGAATATCATCAGATTCTTCTCGCCCCAGTAGGGCAATGTCGCAGGATTGCCGTCCAGATCGAGCAGTCCGACGTTCGGCACCTTGCGGGAAATCTCTTGTGCGTCGGCCGGCAGCGCGGAGAGCACGAATGCGGCCGCCAACATCGCAACCAATTTCATTTTCATGACTTTCTTCATGTAAATTTCCGTGGCAAAGGTACGACTTTTCCCCGGAATCGGTACTTTCGGCGGGACGCAATATTGTTCTGATCGTTCAATTTCGTCGCATTCTCCGCGTTCGCGGCGGTCCGATTCCCCGAATTGTCTATCTTTGCCGTATCCGGAACGGCATTTGTCGTGCCGGGTTCAAAAACAAGCAGCCATGGAAAACGGATACAAGATTCTTTTTGTCTGCCTCGGCAACATCTGCCGCTCGCCGGCCGCCGAAGGCATCATGCGCCGCATGCTCGAAAAGGAGGGGCTCGCCGGGCGCATCGGGGTCGATTCGGCCGGCACCTACGGAGGCCACCGCGGCGAACTGCCCGATCCGCGCATGCGGAGTGCGGCCGCCCGGCGCGGCATTTCGCTCACGCATCGTTCGCGCAAGCTCAGCGAGGAGGATTTCGGGCGGTTCGACCGCATCGTCGTGATGGACGACATGAACTACGAGGATGTTCACCGGCTCGCGCCTTCGCGTGCGGCGGCCGAGCGGATTTTCCGCATGACGGAGTTCTGCCGCCGCCATCCCGACCGCACCTGCGTCCCCGATTCCTACTACGAAGGGCACGAGGGCTTCGAACTGGTGCTCGATCTGCTCGAGGACGCCTGCGAGGGGTTGTTGGAGGATATAAAAGACGAGGGGCGGCTCTGAACCGTCCCTCGTTTCATCGGACCGACGCCTAAAAGTCGAAACCGAAACTGATGCTGTACGTGTTGCGCAGCCAACTGCTCTTGGGCGCGAACAGATAGGCGAAATCGAGCCGCAGAAGCAGAAACCGGAATCCGGCGCCGACGCTGCCGAAAGAAGGGTAGTAACCGCTCCGCTCACCGTAGTGGTAACCGGCCCGGAACTGGACCAGCTGCATCAGGTTGTATTCCGCACCGACCGCCACGCTGCATCCGCGTCCGGCCGACGGACTGAAGCAATAACCGAAATCGGCACCCACCGTAATCTCATGCGCATCGGTCGCATAGGTGTCCAGCGCAACGCCTGCGGAGAGGGTCATCGGCAAGGAGCCTCCACGGTTCTTGACGAATCCGCCCAGATTGCCCGCTTTGGCGCCCACGCGCAGCAGCGACAAGTCGCCCAGACCGTTCAGCGGCTTGGACCATGCAAGGCTCAGATCGACCGACAGGGCGTCGGACGAACCCTCGGGACGCTTCAAGCGGCGGTAATGCGTCACCCCGCCGACAGCCCAGCGATCGGTGATGCGGCGCGAATAACCCAGGTCGACAGCCATATCGTTATTGCCCTTCTCGCGCAGAAACTGGCGCCAACCTATTTGCAGATCGTTAAGATAGTCGAACCTCCAATAGCCTGTCACCGCATAGTAGTCGGCCCGGCCCGCCCCGCAGTAGGACGAAGAAACCTGCCAGGGATGAACCGAGAAGGAGGCCATCGCGGGGTTGTTGTAGATGGCGTGCGACCCCGAAACGGAGGTCATCGCCACACCTCCCATGCCCAGCACCTTGGCGTCGGGAGTGGGAAGCATCGCGTCCTGTGCCCGGACCGTCGTAAGTCCCAGCGCAAGCAGCGGAATCAGCAGGAGATGTTTCATGCCCACAAAGATAAAGCGCTTAATCCACAATTCATAATTTTACCCCGAAAGCGATTCGTATCAAGGTACTTTTCAAGTAAGAACAAAAAAGGTGCAAGGATCGGTTTTCCATCCCGCAAGACGCACCCGCCCGAATAAATTCAATAGGAGCTTCTCTCCAACAAGCAATTACCTCGCTCCGCTCCGTGTTTGCTGTCGTCGCGGCGGCAAAGAATCAGAAACGGAAATTCCTTTCGGAAAGCGCTTCGCACAAAAATACCTGCTCAAGTAAAACTTGGCAGGGCAATTACCTCGCTTCGCTCCGTGTTTGCTGTCGTCGCGGCGGCAATCTCCGATTGCAAAACTCTCTTCGAGAGCCATTACATAAACAAAAGCAATTACCTCGCTCCGCTCCGTGTTTGCTGTCATCGTGGCGGCAAAGAATCAGAAACGGAAATTCCTTTCGGAAAGCGCTTCGCACAAAAATACCTGCTCAAGTAAAACTTGGCAGGGCAATTACCTCGCTTCGCTCCGTGTTTGCTGTCGTCGCGGCGGCAAAGAATCAGAAACGGAAATTCCTTTCGGAAAGCGCTTCGCACAAAAATACCTGCTCAAGTAAAACTTGGCAGGCATTTTTGCACGAATCAAAGCCTAACGGCTTCTTTCCGTCTCTGAGTCTCTGTTCGTACCGCTCCTTAGCAATTCATCGCGCCGCAGCAGTGGATCACCTGACCGCTGACATACGACGAGAGGTCCGAAGCGAGGAACAAGGCGACCTTGGCGACATCCTCGGGCGTACCGCCGCGACGCAGCGGAATCTGCTTGTACCAGCCTTCCTTGACCTCGTCGGGCAGCTTGTCGGTCATGTCGGTGATGATGAAGCCCGGGGCGATGGCGTTGGCACGGATGCCGCGCGGCCCCATCTCCTTGGCGATCGACTTGGCCAGACCGATCATGCCGGCCTTCGAAGCCGAGTAGTTGCATTGTCCGGCATTGCCGCTGACGCCGACCACCGACGACATGTTGATGATCGAACCGCTCTTCTGACGAGCCATGACGGGCGTCACGGCATGGATGAAGTTGAACGCCGACTTGAGGTTCACCGTCAGCACGGCATCCCATTGCGCCTCGCTCATGCGCATCATCAGGCCGTCTTTCGTGATACCGGCGTTGTTCACCAGAATGTCGATGCGGCCGAAGTCCTTCACGATCTCCTCGATCACCTTATGCGTTCCCTCGAAATCGGCAGCGTTCGACGCATAGCCCTTGGCCTTGACGCCCAGCGCAGCGATTTCGGCTTCCGTAGCCTTGCCGTTCTCGTCGATCACCAGGTCGGTGAACGCCACGTCGGCGCCTTCCGAAGCGAATTTCATAGCGATGGCCTTGCCGATGCCGCGTGCGGCACCCGTTACGACGGCCACTTTTCCTTCAAGCAATTTCATGGTCTTCAATCTATTTTTATCGTTGAATCATTTCGTTTCAGCGACACAAAGGTACGAAAAATATTTTAAATTGTGCGCGGGCCTATTTTCATCGAATTTGATTATCTTTACACACTGAAAAAAGCCAACATTCCAAAAAACATCGACATGAAAAGAGATTCCCGGATTTTCGATCTGATCGCCGCCGAGCGGAGCCGTCAGACCCACGGCATCGAGTTGATCGCCTCGGAGAACTTCGTGAGCGACCAGGTGATGGAAGCCATGGGTTCGGTTCTGACCAACAAATACGCCGAGGGTTACCCCGCGGCCCGCTACTACGGCGGCTGCGAGGTCGTCGACCAGGTCGAGAACCTCGCCATCGAGCGCATCTGCCGGCTCTACGGCGCCGAATACGCCAACGTGCAGCCCCATTCGGGCGCCCAGGCCAACATGGCCGTCTTCTTCGCCTGCCTGCAGCCGGGCGATACGTTCATGGGGCTCGATCTGGCGCACGGCGGGCATCTCTCGCACGGTTCGCCGGTCAACATGTCGGGCAAATATTTCAAGGCCGTAGGTTATCGGCTCGACGAAACGACAGGACTGATCGACTATGACGCCATGGAGCGCCAGGCACTCGAGTCGAAACCCAAGCTCATCGTCGGCGGCGCTTCGGCCTATTCGCGCGAATGGGACTACAAGCGCATGCGCGAAATCGCCGACAAGGTCGGCGCGCTCTTGTTGGTCGACATGGCCCATACGGCAGGTCTGATCGCCGCCGGTTTGCTCGACAATCCGGTGAAGTACGCCCACATCGTCACCTCCACCACCCACAAGACCCTGCGCGGTCCGCGCGGCGGCATCATCCTGATGGGCAAGGACTTCGAAAATCCGTGGGGTCTCACCACGCCCAAGGGCGCCGTCAAGATGATGTCGCAGATCCTCAATTCGGCCGTCTTCCCCGGCATCCAGGGCGGACCGCTCGAGCACGTCATCGCCGCCAAGGCCGTAGCGTTCGGCGAGGCGCTCGAACCCGAATACAAAACCTACCAGGCTCAGGTGCAGAAGAACGCCCGCGCCATGGCCGAGGCTTTCATCAAGCGGGGCTACAAGATCGTATCGGGCGGCACCGACAACCATCTTATGTTGGTCGACCTGCGCACCAAGTTCCCCGAGCTGACCGGCAAGCTGGCCGAGAAGTGCCTCGTCGCCGCCGACATCACCGCCAACAAGAACATGGTGCCGTTCGACAGCCGTTCGCCGTTCCAGACTTCGGGCCTGCGCTTCGGTACGCCGGCCATCACCACGCGCGGTCTGAAGGAGGACAAGATGGACTGCATCGTCGGGCTGATCGACCGTGTGCTCCACGACCCCGAAAACGAGGAGAACATCGCCGCCGTGCGCCGCGACGTCAACGCCTTGATGGCCGACTATCCGTTGTTCGCCTGGTAGCATGGAAGAGATTCTCGACTTTCTCTCGCGGCTGCACGACAGCAACACACGCGAGTGGTTCGACGCCCACCGCAGCGAATGGGCCCATGTCAAGGGCCGCGTCGCAAAGCTCGCTGAAGCGTTGATCGAGGGCGTCTCCTCGTTCGATCCTTCGGTGTGCGGACTCCGGGTGCAGGACTGCACCTACCGGATCGCCCGCGACACGCGGTTCTCCAACGACAAGAGTCCCTACAAGAACTGGCTGGGCATCTTCGTGGCTCCGAAAGGCAAGAAGTCGGGATATGCCGGCTACTACCTCCACATTGCACCGAAAGGCGACCGGCTCGTGGGCGAGCACATGCTCATCTCGGGTATCTATTGCCCCGAACCGACCTTGCTGCGTTCCGTCCGCGAAGAGATTCTCGACAACGGGGCCGAATTCACGCAGGCGATCCGCACGGCCAAAGGGTTCCGGCTCAACACGGACAACAAGCTCAAGCGTCTTCCCATGGGGTTCCCGGCCGACTGCGAGCATGCCGAGTTGCTGAAACAAAAGGACTGGTGCCTTGAAAAGTCCATCGACGAGCAGTTCCTGCTGGACGATCGTTTCGTCGAGCACGCCGTCAGGGAGTTCCGCAAAACCCGCGACTTCATCGGAATCATCAACCGCGCCGTGCAATACGCCTACGAGGAGATGATGTGATTTCCGTCGATATTTTCCAAAGGCTCCGAACTATTTCGGAGTCTTTTTTGTTGCCGATAGCGGCTCGGCTCCGGTTTTCCGCAAAAAAGCAGACGCATGGCCCGAAAGTCATGCGTCTGCTTTTCTTCTGCCCCATCGGGCATATCGCAAATCCGTACCCGGTTCAGCAACAACCGGCCGGACCGGGAGGTCCGCCAACGGTTATTCTACTGTCACCGATTTGGCCAGGTTGCGCGGCTGGTCGACGTTGCGGCCCTTGTTCACCGCAATGTAGTAAGCCATCAACTGCAGCGGAATCGACACCACGATAGGCATCAGACACTCCGTGATGACCGGCACTTCGATGCAGTAGTCGGCCGAACGGCGTACATGTTCGTCGCCCTCGGCCATCACCGCGATGATCTTGCCGCCGCGGGCCTTCACCTCTTCGATGTTCGAAGCCGTCTTCTGGTAGGTGTGGTCGGGCGTCGCGATCGCCACGGTCGGCATCTCGGCGTCGATCAGCGCAATGGGACCGTGTTTCATCTCGGCGGCAGGGTAGCCCTCGGCATGGATATAGGAAATCTCCTTGAGTTTCAGCGCACCTTCCAGCGCCGTGGGGTAGTTGTAGCCGCGGCCCAGGTAGATGAAATTGTGCGCATAGGTGAATATCTTCGCCAGGTCCTTGATCTGGTCGCCCACCTTGAGCACTTCCTGGAGCGTCTGCGGCAGCTCCAGCAGCGCTTTCGACACTTCGCAATAATATTCGTCGCTCACCGTGCCCTTCTCGCGGCCGATCGTCAGCGCCAGCATCGCCATGACGGTCACCTGTCCGGTGAAAGCCTTCGTCGAGGCCACGCCGATCTCCGGCCCCACATGAATGTAGGCGCCCGAATCGGTCGCACGCGCAATCGACGAGCCCACCACGTTGCAGATGCCGAAGACGAAGGCACCGGCCTTGCGGGCCAGCTCCACGGCCGCCAGCGTGTCGGCCGTTTCGCCCGACTGCGACACGGCGATCACGATGTCGTCCTCGCGGATGATGGGGTTGCGGTAGCGGAATTCCGAGGCGTACTCCACCTCCACCGGGATACGGCAGATCGACTCGATGAGGTGTTCGCCGATCAGCGACGCATGCCACGACGTGCCGCACGCCACGAAGATGATGCGGCGCGCATTGACGAACTTGTCGCGATGGTCGATCACGCCCGAGAGCTTCACTTCATAGGTGTCGGGATTGATGCGGCCCCGGATGCAGTCGACCAGCGTGCCCGGCTGCTCGTAGATCTCCTTGAGCATGAAGTGCGGATAGCCGCCTTTCTCGAGCTGCGAGATCGAGAGCTGCAGTTTCTTGATGTCGATGTCGCTCTCCTGGTTGTCGAGCGTCACGACCTTCAGCGGTTTGTGCCGGTTGATGACGGCCACTTCGCCGTCGTTGACATAGACGAAATCTTCGGTGTATTCGATGATCGAGGTCGCGTCCGAGCTCAAGAAGTATTCATCCTGGCCGATACCCACCACCATCGGGCTGCTCTGTCGCGCCGCGATGATCTCGTCGGGGTTGTTCTTCTCGACAATGGCGATGGCGTAGGCTCCGATCACCTGCTTGAGCGCCTGCTGCACCGCTTCCAGAAGCGAGCAGTTGTTCGTCGTGCGGACATACTCGATCAGGTTCACCAGCACCTCGCTGTCGGTGCTGCTGCGGAAGGTGTAGCCGTTCTCCACCAGCGCGTCTTTCAGCACGCGGTAGTTCTCGATGATTCCGTTGTGGATCAGCGCAATGTTCTCCGACTCCGAGTAGTGGGGATGGGCGTTCACGTCGTTGGGCACGCCGTGCGTCGCCCAGCGCGTGTGGGCGATGCCGATGCTTCCGCTGAGGTCCTTGCCCTCCAGGAAGTGTTCCAGATCGGCCACCTTGCCCTTGCACTTGTATACGTTGAGCGTACCGTCATTGCCCACCAGCGCTACGCCCGCACTGTCGTAACCCCGGTATTCGAGCCGGTGGAGTCCCTTTATAAGGATCGGACAGGCGTTGCGCCCGCCGACATAACCTACAATTCCGCACATGGATTTTTTCTTTTTGAGTGCGAATTTACGAAATATTTTCCATCTACGGCCTAAAAACGGCCCCGTTTTTCGCACATACCGGCTTCCTACTGCGCGAAATATTTGTAAAACAAGGGGATAGTTTCCAGTCCTTTGTAGAATTGTTCAAGTCCGTAACTCTCGTTCGGCGAGTGGATGGCATCCTCCGCGAGCCCGAAGCCCAGCAGCAGCGACTTGATGCCCAGGATCGATTCGAAGCCGCTGATGATCGGAATCGAGCCGCCCGAATAGAAGGGCAGGGGCTTGCGGCCGAAAGCCTCCGTCACGGCCCGCTCGGCCGCCTTGTAGGCCGGCATGTCGGTGGGAGCCACGTAGGGCATGCCGCCGTGCAGGAACTTAACGTCCACACGCACGCTCTTGGGCGCCATCTTCCGGAAATGCTTCTCGAAAAGTTTCGCTATCTTGCAGTAGTCTTGATTCGGCACCAGCCGCATCGAGATTTTGGCCGTGGCTTTCGACGGAATCACCGTTTTCGTCCCTTCGCCCGTATAGCCGCCCCAGATGCCGTTCACGTCGAGCGACGGACGGATTCCCGTGCGTTCCAGCGTCGTATAGCCGGCTTCGCCCTCCACGGCGCCGATCTGCAGCGAGCGTTTGTAGCCGGCCAGATCGAACGGCGCCTTGTTGAAAGCCCGCCGTTCCGACGGCGTCAGGGAGCGCACATCGTCGTAAAACCCCGGAATCGTCACGCGGCCCTCGCTATCGACAAGGCCCGCCACCAGACGCGCCAGCACGTTGGCAGGATTGGCCACCGCACCGCCGAAAAGGCCCGAATGCAGGTCCTTGTCGGGTCCCGTCACCTCCACCTCCATGTAGGTCAGTCCGCGCAGGCCGCAGGTGATCGAGGGCGTCTCCATCGAAAGCATCGACGTGTCGGAGACCAGGATGATGTCCGCCTTGAGCAGCTTTTTGTTTTGCCGGCAGAATCCGTAGAGGCTCTCCGAACCGATCTCCTCTTCGCCCTCCAGCATGAATTTCACGTTGCACGGGAGCGTTCCCGTCGCACACATCGCTTCGAAAGCCTTCACCTGCATCCACAGCTGGCCTTTGTCGTCGTCCGCACCGCGGCCCCGGATCCGACCGTTCTCGATCGTCGGTTCGAAAGGCTCCGTGCGCCATTCTTCGCGCGGATCCACCGGCATCACGTCGTAGTGGCCGTATACCAGCACGGTTTTCGCCTTGGGGTCGACGATCTTTTCGGCATAGACCACCGGATTGCCCTCCGTGGGCATCACTTCGGCCCGGTCGGCACCCGCTTCCGCCAGCGCCGCTGCCAGCCACTCGGCACAGCGCTGCATGTCGGGTTTGCGGGCGGCTTCCGCACTGATCGACGGAATGCGCAGCAGGTCGAACAATTCATTGATGAACCGTTCTTTATTGGCTTCTATGTAAAGTTTCGCTTTATCCATTTACTTATTTGTTTTTTGCAGTACGTAATTCTCCGCCAGCGCTCCCGTAACGGGTTGTTTCTCGGCGTCGAGCATTCGCAGCCGGTTTTCCTCCACCTTGTAATACTTTTCCGAACCGTCATCGAGCCGGGTCAGGGTCAGCAGGTTCTCTTTGACCGTAAAGATGCCTGTCTCGTCGAATTCCGCGGCGCGGTCGATGTATTTCATGTGCTGGGCATATGTACCGTCCGGATTGAGCGTCAGCGTCGTACGGATTCCCGGACAATCCGCTGCCGGCAGGGTGCCTTCGTAGGTGCCCCAATAGTCGAGCGACGTTTCGGCGGTGTGCATGTCGGGCATGGCCGCCGTCGTAGCCTGCGTTTCGGCGGCGGATTTCTTTTTCGGCGCATTCCCGCCGCAGGCGGCCAGCGCAAGGGCTGCGGAGAGGATCAACAGATTCTTTTTCATGGTCTCAGATATGGCAGATTTCTTTGATTTCGCTGATGAAGCGCTGCGCCAGAGCCTCGGCCTCGGCCATCGATTTGGCTTCGGTGTAGATGCGGATGATCGGCTCGGTGTTCGACTTGCGGAGGTGTACCCAGTTTTCGGCAAAATCGATCTTCACGCCGTCAATATCGTTCACGTTTTCACCGGCATTGCGTTTCTTTATCTCAAGCAACACTTTATCCACGTCGATCTCCGGCGTCAGCGCGATTTTGTTCTTCGAAGCGTAGTAGGCCGGATAGGTAGCGCGCAATTCGGTCATTTTCATGCCCTTGTATGCCAGCCACGTAAGGAAAAGAGCCGTGCCGACCAGCGCATCGCGGCCATAGTGGAGCTCGGGGTAGATGACTCCGCCGTTGCCCTCGCCGCCGATCACGGCGCCCGTCTCCTTCATCTTCGCCACCACGTTCACTTCGCCCACGGCCGAAGCCTGGTAGCTGCCGCCGTAGCGCTGCGTCACGTCGCGCAGCGCGCGCGACGACGAAAGGTTCGAGACCGTGTTGCCCGCCTTGCGCGACAAAATGTAGTCGGCCACGGCCACCAGCGTATATTCCTCTACGAACATCGAGCCGTCCTCGTTGACGAACGCCAGACGGTCGACATCCGGATCGACTACGATGCCCAGATCGGCTTTTTCGCGTACGATGGCTTCGGCTATCTCCGTCAGGTTCTCCGGCAGCGGCTCGGGATTGTGGGCGAATTCGCCCGTCGGTTCGCAGTTGAGTTCCACGACCTCGCAGCCCAGTTCGCGCAGCAGGCGCGGCATGACGATGCCGCCCACCGAGTTGACCGCGTCGACCACCACCTTGAAGCGGCGCTTGCGCACGGCCTCGACATCCACAAGGGGCAGCGCCAGCACCCGGCGGATGTGTTCGTCGTTGAAATCCTCACGCGAAACGACATGGCCGATTCCGTCGACGGAAGGGTAGTCGAAATCGCACTCTTCCGCCATGGCCAGCAGTTCCTTGCCCTCGGCATCGGAGAGGAATTCGCCGTCCGAATTGAGCAGTTTCAACGCGTTCCACTGGCGCGGATTGTGCGACGCCGTGATGATGATGCCGCCGTCGGCCTGCTTCGCTATGACGGCCATCTCGGTGCCGGGCGTGGTGCAGAGCCCCACATTGATCACATCGGCACCGCAGGCCAGGAGGGTTCCCTCCACCAGATCGGCCACCAGTTCGCCCGAAATGCGGGCGTCGCGGCCCACGACTATGGTAAGTTTTTTGCCCGCATTGCGTCGGGTCATCAGCCGGGCATAAGCCGTGGTGAACTTCACGACGTCGGGCGGGGTCAGATTCTCGCCCTCGGGTCCTCCGACGGTTCCGCGAATACCCGAAATGGATTTGATAAGCGTCATATTCCTACGTGTTTGTCTATACCTATTAGTAAAAGAAATTTTTGCTCCGAAGTTTTGTTATTCGACGTAAATATATTACTTTTATGCCAATTATGAAAATGCAAAATCAGACCGTTATGCGTACTATCCCTGCTTCCGAGTTGATTATCAACGAAGACGGCTCCATTTTCCACCTCCACCTCCGTCCCGAACAGCTGGCCGACACCGTCATTCTGGTCGGCGATCCGGGCCGTGTGGCCCTCGTCGCCGAACATTTCGAGAATATCGAATGCAAGGTCTCCAACCGCGAGTTCAACACCGTGACCGGCACCTACAAGGGCAAGCGGATGACCGTTCTCTCGACCGGCATCGGCATCGGCAACATCGACATCTCCGTCACGGAGCTCGACGCTTTGGCCAACGTCGATTTCGCCACCCGCCAGGAGAAACCCGAGAAAAAACAGCTCACGCTGGTGCGTCTCGGCACTTCGGGCGCCATCCAGTCCGACATCAAGGTCGGCGACTTCCTCTTCTCGCGCACGTCGGTAGGTTTCGACGGCCTGCTGAGTTATTACAAAGGTCGCGACGGCGTCTGCGATCTGGAGCTGGAGGAGGCTTTCGTCAAGCACACCGGTTGGTACGAGAAGATGCCGCGGCCCTATTTCGTCAACGCCGACAAAACGCTCTTCGAGCTCTTCAAGGATTCGACCGTCGAGGGCATGACCATCGCCGCTCCCGGTTTCTACGCGCCGCAGGGCCGTTGGGTGCGGCTCGAGCCGCACGATCCCCGCCTGAACGAAAAGATCGAATCGTTCGACTTCGGCGGACGGCGCATCACCAACTTCGAAATGGAGGGTTCGGCCCTCGCCGGCCTGGCCGCACTGATGGGCCACCGCGCCGCCACCATCTGCACGATCATCGCCCAGCGCATCGCGCTGAACGCATGCACCGACTACAAGCCCTTCGTGCGCAAGATGATCGTCATGGCGCTCGACAAGCTGGCTACCTTGTAAATTCATCCTTATAGATAAACAGAAGAAAACGTATGAAATTTTCCGTATCAAGTTCTGCTCTGCTTTCGCTGCTGGCCACCACCGGTAAGGTTATCAGCAACAAAAATACCCTGCCCATCCTCGACTACTTCCTCATGGAGTTGAGCGGCAGCGAGCTGAAGGTCACCACCTCCGACCTCGAAACCACGCTCGTCGGTTCGATCGCCGTGGAGAGCGTCGAGAGCGAGGGCACCATCGCCGCTCCCGCCAAGCTGATGCTCGATTCGCTGAAGGAGTTCCCCGAAATGCCGCTGACCATCGAGGTCAACGAGAAGAACTGGGAGATCAAGATCAGCTGGAAGAGCGGTTCGCTCTCCATCCCCGGCGCCAGCGCCGTCAGCTATCCCGCCGTGCCGCAGCTCAGCGCCGAGAAGAAGGAGATGAAGATGGACGTCGACACCCTCGTCGCCGGCATCAACAAAACCATCTTCGCCACGGCCGACGACGAGCTGCGCCCCGTCATGAACGGTATCTTCATCAGCCTCACGCCCGGCACGCTGACGTTCGTCGGCACCGACGCCCACAAGCTCGTCAAGTACGAGTCGGAGATGGAGAACGAGGTTAATTCGTCGTTCATCCTGCCCAAGAAGCCCGCCAACCTGCTCAAGTCGGTGCTCCTCAAGGAGGACGACGCCATCGAGGTGGCTTTCGATTCGAAAAACGCGCAGTTCAAGCTCAAGAGCCATACGCTCGTCTGCCGGCTGATCGAGGGCAACTATCCCAACTACAACGCCGTCATTCCGGAAAACAACCCCAACAAGGTGCTCGTCGACCGCATCGAGCTGCTCAACGGCATCAAGCGCGTGGCCGTCTGCTCGAACCCCACGACCAACCTCATCCGCATGGACATCGAGGCCAACAAGATCGCCCTCACGGCCCAGGACATCGACTTCTCGGTCTCGGCCAACGAAACGATCTCGTGCAGCTACGACGGCCAGATGATCTCGATCGGCTTCAAGTCCACGTTCCTCGTAGAGATCCTCTCCAACATGGAGACCCCGACCGTGCAGGTCGAGCTGGCCGATTCGACCCGTGCCGGCGTCTTCAAGCCCGTCTACGACGAGAAGCAGAGCAGCGCCGCGCTCATGCTCCTCATGCCGATGATGATCAACGCTTAGGAGCGCCGCAATGAAGCTGAACCTCAAGCGCCCGATCATCTTTTTCGACCTCGAGACCACAGGCGTCGACACCTCGAAGGACCGCATCGTCGAGATTTCGATGATCAAGATCATGCCCGACGGCGAGGAGATCGTCAAAACGCGGCGTATCAATCCCGGCATGCCCATTCCGCCCGAGGCCACGGCCATCCACGGCATCTCCGACGCCGACGTCGCCGACCAGCCGCTCTTCGCGCAGGTCGCCAAGTCGCTCGAGCAGTTCGTGCGCGGATGCGACTTCGGCGGATTCAACTCCAACCGGTTCGACCTCCCCATGTTGGTCGAGGAGTTCATGCGCGCCGGCATCGACGTCGACTTCAAGCGCCGCAAGTTCATCGACGTGCAGAACATCTTCCACAAGAAGGAGCAGCGCACTCTGGTCGCAGCCTATAAGTTCTATTGCGACAAGGAGCTCGAGGGCGCCCACTCGGCCGAGGCCGACACCCGGGCCACCTACGAGGTGCTCAAGGCCCAGCTCGACCGCTACGACGACCTCGAAAACGACGTCGACGCCCTGGCCGCCTTCTCCTGCCGGGCCGAGGCCGCCGATTACGCCGGCCGCATCCTCTTCAACGACAAGGGCGAGGAGGTCTTCGGCTTCGGCAAGTACAAGGGACGTTCGGTCGCCGAGGTCTTCCGCGAGGAGCCCAGTTACTACGCTTGGATGATGAACGGCGATTTCCCGCTCTACACCAAGCGGGTCATCACCGAAATCCGCATGCGCGACAAACTCAAATAGCCGATGAAACGATTTTGCGCCACCTTGTTGTTGTCGATGTGGGTTCTTTGCGGCCTCGCGGCCGAAAAGTCCGCCGTCATCGTCAGCATCAACGGCTCCAAATACTACATCCATACCGTCCAGGCCGGCGACACGCTTTTCGGCCTGGCCAAGACCTACGAGGTCGCCGAGCAGGCCATCCTGCAAAGCAATCCGGCCGTCGCACAGGGTTTGCAGGCCGGTTCCACGCTCAAGATTCCTTTCGTTCCCGACGTCGTCGGGCGACCGTCCGAAAAGAGGCTTCGCAAAACGTTCGACACCCACCGCGTGGCCCAGGGCGAAACGCTCTACGCCATTTCGCGGCAGTACGAAATCCCCATCCCTACCATCATCGAGGACAACCCCTCGCTCGATCCCATCCGGCTCCGTCCCGGCGAGCGGATTCTGATCCGCAAGAAGAAGATCGGTTCCGAGGACGAGGCCGGTTCGCGGGCCCGGTGGGAGGAGTACCGTTCGTCGCTCAACAGCGTCGCCGATCCGGGCGATGCCTACCACATCGTCACCGCCGGCGAAACGTTCTATTCGCTCGCCCGCCGGTTCGGTATCTCCGAGCAGGAGTTGTCGGAGCTCAACGGCGGACTCCGGGCCGCCGATCTCAAGGCCGGCGCCATGATCAAGGTCCCGCGCGAGACGGACGACGACGAATTCCCGCTCGACATTGCAGCCGAGGAGCTCGACACCGTCCGTTTCGAAGCTCCCGAAAAGATCAGGGAGTTCGAATTCCGCGCCCTGCGCCGCTCCGAGCCGCTCCGCATCTCCCTGTTGCTGCCCCTCTCCGTCGAGGGCAGCGGCGTCAACGAACGCTACCTCGAATTCTACCAGGGATTCCTGCTGGGACTCGACAGCGTCAAGCTCCGCTACGGTTATTCCATCGAGCTCACCCTTTTCAACACCGGGCGCAACAGCGAGAAGGTCGCCGAAATCGTCGACTCCGACGCTTTCGGACGCTCCGATCTGATCATAGGTCCCGTCTACGAGGAGGGATTGGAGCCGGTCGTCTGGTTCGCCGAGCAGCAGCAGATTCCCGTCGTCTCGCCGTTGGCCCATATCGAGCGGACCAACAGCGACATCCTCTTCCAGCTCGCACCCGATCCGGCCCGCAAGTACGAAAAGGCCGCCGATCTCTTCAACGGCGAGCGGCGCGTCACGCTCATCTACACCGAGAACACCGACACCGATTTCGAGGCCGAGATGCTCGCCCTGCTCGGCGACCATCCCTACCGCACCCATACCTATAAATATGAGCATCCCAACGACATCGCCCGGCGCGGCGGCCGCAGTGCGGCGGACCTCACGTCGTTGCTCAACAACGACGAAGACAATGTCATCATCGTCTTGGCCGACAACGAAATCGACGTCGACCGTGTCCTGGCGGCCATCGCTTCGGCCGACACCAGCATCACCGCACGCCGGAGCACCGCGCCGCGTTTCGTGGTCCTGGGCAACGCCCGTTGGAACCGCTACCACAACATCGACCGCACCATGTTCTTCAAGGACCGCGTGATTTTCTTCTCGACCTACCACGCCAAGCGCGATTCCGAGGTCGTGCGGGCCTTCGACGGCGCCTACATCCGCGCTTTCAACGCGCTGCCTTCGCTCTATTCCTACCGCGGATTCGACACGGCCATGATCTTCGCCCCGGCCATGTACAACGACATCGAGTACGACATGGAGGGCCGGCGTTACCTGCCGTTGCAGACTTCCTACGTCTTCCGGCAGGAGGGCGAGAGCCGCAACCACACCAACCGCAACTGGACCCGGGTCAACTACCAGCCCGACTTCACCATAACCATCGAATAGCCGCCATGGGAGCTTTGACCAACGGAATTCCCGAAAAAACCATCGAGCGTCTGAGCGAGTACCGCCGTACGCTGCTCGCCAGCCACCGCCAGGGCATCACCCACATCTTCTCGCACGTGCTGGCCGGCATCCACGGCATCACGGCCGTACAGGTGCGCCGCGACCTGATGCTGATCGGTTTTTCGAGCGACACCAAAAAGGGCTACGACGTGCAGGTGCTCATCGAGTACATCAGCAAGATTCTCGACAGCCCCGCTCCCATGAACATCGCCGTGCTCGGCATGGGCCACCTGGGCCAGGCCATCACCAAATACTTCAACGGCAAAGGCTTGAATCTCAAGATCACCGCTGCGTTCGACGTCGATCCCAAGAAGGTGGGCCGCACCATCGACGGCATTCCCTGCTACCACATGAACACGTTCGAGGATATGGTGGAGGACCGCGATATTTCGATCGTCATCGTCTCGTCGCCCACCAAGGTGGCTCCCGAGCTGGTCGTGCCGATCATCAACGCCGGCATCAAAGGGGTTCTGAACTTCACGTCCACACCGCTCAACTTCCCGCAGGGCATCGTCGTCGAGAATTACGACATCACCACGCTGCTCGAAAAGGTCGCTTACTTCGTCAAGGAGAACGACGCTTCCAATCCGTAGTGCCATGCGCCTTTTCAGAGGTTTCGCTGCGCTCCCCGCGTTCCGGCATGCCGTCGTCACGATCGGTTCGTTCGACGGGGTCCATCTCGGCCACCGCGCTTTGATCGGGCGCCTCGTCGCCGAGGCCCGGGCAGTTGGCGGAGAAAGCGTCGTCCTCACGTTCGAGCCGCATCCGCGCGTCACCTTGGGAGACAGCGACGGACTGCGCATTCTCACTCCGCTCGACCGAAAGGCTGCGTTGCTGGAACAGCTCGGGGTCGACGTCCTCATCGTCATTCCGTTCGACCGCGCATTCAGCGCCTTGTCGGGCCGCGAGTTCATCCGGCAGCATATCTGCCAGATGATCGGCGCCGAAACCATCGTCGTCGGTTACAACCACCGCTTCGGCCATGACCGGCTCGACGCCGACGGTATCGAGACTCTCGGTGTGCTGCGCGTCGTGCGGGTCGGCGAGTGTCTCGTCGACGGCCGGCACGTCAGCTCCACCGTCATCCGCCGCCTGCTCGACGAGGGCAGGGTAGAGGAGGCCGAACGGTTGCTGGGACACAGCGCGGAAATCCATAGTTAGTTGTTCCGAACTTCCGTCTCCGCCCCAATGTCCCTGCATCCCGGAAAACGAATCGCTCCATTCCGAATTTATTGTCAAGAACCGATAACCATGCTTTCCTACGATTGTAAAATACGCGTGTGGTACAAGCACACCGACCAGATGGGCATCTGCCACCATTCCAACTACATCTGTTACTACGAAGCCGCCCGCAGCGAGTGGATGCGGGCCTTGGGGCTGCCTTTCTCCGAGGTCGAGCGCCGCGGCATCATGATGCCCATCCTCGAGGTGCAGTCCAAATACCTGCGGCCGGCCCGCTACGACGAGTTGCTGACGGTCCGCATCGCCCTCAAGGAGTTGCCCGCGGCACGCATCACGTTCCATTACGAAATCCGCAATGAGCAGGGCGATATGCTCAATACCGGCATGACGCAGCTGGGCTTCATCCACAGCGACACGCGGCGCCCCTGCCGTTGTCCCGAATGGTTCCTCGCGCTGCTCCAGGAGAAAGCCGAATAGCGCCCGTTTCTCGCAAAGCAATCCGCACCGCGTCCCGATCGCACGGTGCGGATTATTGTTTCGCCCGACTCCATATCGAGCCCGCCGGCAGCTGAATCCGAGCCCGCCTTGCAACAGACATTGCAAAAGATATAACTCCGCCGGCCCGGCTACACCCCATAAAAAAACCGCATGTCGATCACATGCGGTTCCTCTTAATAATTACGATGTCCCGGTATCCGGGCGTCCGTCGGCATTCTATTTTTCGATCAGCGAGATCGACCGCTGGATAAAATCCGTCAGGTTCTTGCCTTTCAGCATGCCGTTGGTCAGCAGCGCCAGGTCGATGATCTGCCGCACCAGCCGGTTGCCGCCGCCGATCTCCTTGAGACGTTCGTTGCGTTCGTCGCGCAGGGTCACCACCTTCTTCGACAGCTCCTCGCGCATCGATTTCTCCTCGGCCGTCAGGTCTTCCTCTTTCTTGTCCTTGACCGCTTCGTCGAAACGCTTCTCCTCGCTCACAGCCGCATCGATCTTCTTCGTGATGCTCTTCAGCTTGTCGCCGTAGGCCTTCTCGACGTCCGACAGAATGTCGATAACGATCGGGTGGTTGGCGTTCACCGCAATGGTGAAGTTGTCGGGCATCTGGCCGTAGAACTGGCTCATGCCTCCGCCGCCCATCTGCGCCATCTCCTTCATGCGGCGCATGAATTCGTTCTGCGTGATGACCACGGGCGCCTCGTCGGGCGACATCGCTTCGAACGAGATCTGATAGCGGATCTTCTCGTCGGCCGGCATCTGGCTCTCGAACACCGGCGTCAGAATCTCCTGCTGGGCTTCGGTCAGGGACATCTTAAGTTGTTCGTCCTTCTGAATGAGCTTGTCCGCCACATCGCTGTCCACGCGCACGAAACGCGTGCCCTGGTTCTTCGATTCGTACCAGTTGATGTAGTGGTTGTCAAGCTGGCCGTTCATCTCCAGCACATCGTAGCCCTTGGCCTTGGCAGCTTCCAGGAACGTGTGCTTCTCCACCGGATCGTCCACATAGAGCAGCACCAGCGTCTTGTTCTTGTCCGTCTGCTGCTCCTTCACCATTTCGGCATACTCCTTCGGCGTGAAGTATTTGCCGTCCACGTTCTTCCACAGCATGAAATCCGTGGCTTTCTCCGCAAATTTCTCGTCGGTCAGAATACCGTACTGGATGAAAATCTTCAGATCGTCCCACTTCGCTTCGTAGTCGGCGCGCATCGTCGTGAAGAGCTCCTGCAGCCGGTCCGCCACCTTGCGGGTGATGTAGCTCGAAATCTTCTTCACGTTGCTGTCGCTCTGCAGGTAGCTGCGCGAGACGTTCAGCGGAATGTCCGGCGAGTCGATCACGCCGTGCAGCAGCGTCAGATACTCCGGCACGATGCCCTCCACCTGGTCGGTCACGAACACCTGGTTGGAGTAGAGTTGTATCTTGTTCTTCTGTATCTCGAAATTGTTGCGGATCTTCGGGAAGTAGAGGATGCCCGTCAGATGGAACGGATAGTCGATGTTCAGATGGATGTAGAACAGCGGATCGTCGCTCATGGGGTAGAGTTCGCGGTAGAATTCCTTGTATTGTTCCTCCGTGATCTCCGTCGGTTTGCGCGTCCAGAGCGGTTCGATGTTGTTGATTACGTTGTCCTTGTCCGTATCGACATATTTGCCGTCTTTCCACTCCTTGACCTTGCCCGAAACGATGGGCACCGGCAGGAAGCGGCAATATTTCTTCAGCAGGTCGTCGATTTTCGACTGCACGGCATACTCCTGCGCATCTTCCGAAAGATGCAGCACGATCGTCGTGCCGCGGTCGCGTTGTTCGGCGAGTTCTTCCATCTCGAATTCGGGCGTTCCCGTGCAGCTCCAATGCACCGCCTTGGCGCCCTCCTTGTAGGACTGCGTGTAGATCTCCACCTTGTCCGCCACCATGAACGACGAGTAGAATCCCAGTCCGAAGTGGCCGATGATCGCCTGGTTCTGATACTTGGCCATGAACTCCTCGGCGCCCGAAAAGGCGATCTGGTTGATGTACTTGTCCACTTCTTCGGCCGTCATGCCTATTCCGCGGTCGGTCACCGTCAGCGTCTTCTTCGCCGGATCGACCGTCACGCGCACCGACACATCGCCCAGCTCGCCCTTCACTTCGCCGATGGACGAAAGGGTCTTCAGCTTCTGCGTCGCATCCACTGCATTGGAAATCAGCTCGCGCAGGAAGATTTCATGATCCGAATAGAGAAATTTCTTGATTACCGGAAAGATGTTTTCCGTCGTAACTCCGATTTTGCCGTTTTTCATCTTGTCGCTCTTTTTCACGTTTCTTTCCCGTCCCGGCTCGGGCCCGGCCCCTTTTTCGGGTCTTTCGAAGGGCTCCGATCCGGTTCGTAGGGTCGGTTGTGTTATGGTTTTCTGTTTCCTCCTTTCGAACAAAGGGTGTGCCAGCCCCTTTTTTCTGACATTTTGGCAGTTCGCGTCTGACATCCCGTTCCGAATGACCTCTGCTATCCACAAAAAAAGCCGGAAAATCCGGCTCTGCTTCGGTCGCTTCGACGCTCCATCTAAAGAAAGGCCGCCGAACAAGCTGTCCGACGGCCTTTCTTCGCTTATTTCGCATAGAGCCGGTACTTCGCCCGCCACTTGTCGCCCGGAGCGATCGACCGGAATCCCGCAGCAGCCGGATCGGCAGCGTTGGGTGCGTTCGTGTTCCACGACTGAGGCTCGGGACAGCAGTAGGGCACCTGGCCGCCGTTGTTCCAGATCGTCCAGTAGGTCGTCCGTTCGTCCACTTCATAGAACGTCCTCACCCCCGTCCGCAGGTTCTCCACCACGGCCCCGCGATAGGGCTTGCCGTCCACCTCGATCTCACCCGCCGTAAAGCCGGCTTCGATCGCGTCGCAGCCCGTCACCCGAAGACCGCCGTCACGCAATTTGGCGAACTGCTCCGACAAGGGCAGCTTCCTGCCCGTCGGCAGGTTGCGTTCGTTGAGTTCAACCTGTTCCGCAACCGAAACCCGCATCGCATAGTCGGCATCTTCGCCGCCCGCAAAGGGGATGCGCATCGGCGTATGGAAACCCACGCCCACCGGCATGGAGGTCTTGCTGCGGTTGGCCAGCATCACCTCCTGCTCCAGCCCGCCGGCCGTCAGCCGGTAGGTGATCTTGCACTTGAATTCGTGCGGGAAATGCTTGTAGATCGCATCGTTGGCCGCATTCGAATAGTAGCGGCACTCGATCAGCACTTCGTCGTTCGTCTCCACGGCTTTCGACACCGCGAAAGGCTCGCTTTTCAGAATGCCGTGGTGGTAGTTGTGCTCTTTCTCGATGGTAATGGGGTATTGATAGGTGCGCCCCTCGAACAGATAGCGCCCGTCCTCGATCCGGTTGGGCGGAAAGAGAATCGGCAGGCCGAACACCTGCGGCCTGCTCTTGAAAGTCTCCGTTTCATCGACCGCCGGCGTGCGCAGAATCTCTGCGCCCAGACGCGTATTGCACAGCCGCACCAGGTTGGCTCCCATCTCCGGCACCAGCAGCGCCGTATAGTCGCCCTTGCTGAACTCCACGGCCCGCAGACCGTAGAAATCGACACTCCGGATCATCTTACAACAGCGCTGCGATCTTCTCCGCCAGGACGTTCTTCGATACGGCGCCGACCTGCTTGTCGACCACCTCGCCGTTGCGGATGAAGAGGATGGTGGGGATGTTGCGTACGCCGTACTTCATGGCGATTTCGTCGTTGGCTTCCACGTCGCATTTGCCGATAACGACCTTGCCTTCGTATTCGGCGGCCAGTTCGTCGACGATCGGCGCGATCATGCGGCACGGGCCGCACCATTCGGCCCAGAAATCGATAACCACGGGCTTCTCCTGCGAGAGCAGTTCCTGCAAATTCTCCTTGCTGATTGCTAATGCCATAATTTTGTGTTTTTTAGGTTATTTTATATCAAGTTTCGCTTCATCCGTCCCGATGCGGCAACTTCCAGTTGAAGCGCATCATGAGATCGTGTATCTTATCGCATTTTCTTCCAGATAGTTGACCAGCGATTGCGCAAGACCCACCTTGTGGCTCTTCGAGAATAGGCGGATCGACACGTTCGTCGCCGGGTCGTAGAGGTTGACTCTTAGAATAGCCTCGCCTTTCGACTCGGCCACGCGCTGCGACAGCTCCTCCATCAGCGTCCGCGTTACCTCGCCGACCGGAAGCTGCACGCTCACCTCCTTGATCATCGTGTCGCGCAGCTCCTGCAGCTGCACCATCGATATGACTTTGAATTCCAGCTCCTTGTCATTATAGAGGCGTGGCTGCACCTTGCCGCGGATGAACAGGAAGTAGTCGTAGAACATATATTTGCGGAAATTCTCGTAATCCTTGCTGAAAAGCGCGAATTCGTGCGTGCCGTTGTAGTCTTCCAGCGTGAATTTGCCCCACGGTTTTCCCGTCTTGGTCATCAGGTTCTGCACGTTGATGACCATACCCGCCACGGCGATCTCCTGCCCGCGCAGGTTTTCGAGGTTCTCCAGATCGGCCAGCTGCGTTTTGCACATGTGGTCGATGATTACCTTGTAGTCGTCGAGCGGGTGGGCCGAAAGGTAGAGTCCCATCATCTCGCGTTCCTTGGCCAGCGTCTCCAGCTGGGTCCAGTCGGCGCAGGCCGGCAGCACGGGCGGCTGGATGTCGATCTGTCCGCCACCGCCGAACAGGCTTTGCTGGGCATTGTTCTTTTCGGCCTGGTAGCGAAGACCGTAACGGATCAGCTGCTCCAGGAAAGTCTGGCTGCCCGCGTCGCGCAGGTCGCTGCCGAAGAACTTGCCGCGATGGAATCCCGCAATCGAGTCGAAGGCGCCCGCATAAGCCAGGTTTTCAAGGCATTTCTTGTTGACGACCGCATAGTTCACACGCTCCATGAAGTCGTAGATGTCTTTGAACTTGCCGTTCTTCGTGCGTTCTTCGATGATGCTCTCGGCCGCAGCTTCGCCCACGCCCTTCACGGCTCCCAGGCCGAAGCGGACGTCACCCGCCGCATTGGCCGAAAAAGCTTTCATCGATTCGTTCACATCCGAGCCCAGCACATTGATACCCATGCGCTTGCACTCGTTCATGTAGATCGTCAGCTGGTCCACCCGCGTGAGGTTTCGGCTCAACACGGCGGCCATGTACTCCGACGGATAGTTCGCCTTGAGATAAGCCGTCTGATAGGCCACCCACGAATAGCAGGTCGCGTGCGACTTGTTGAAAGCATAGGAGGCGAACTTCTCCCAGTCGCTCCATATCTTCTCCAGCACCTTCGGGTCGTGGCCGTTCTTCTGGCCGCCGCGTATGAACTTGGGTTTCAGCGCGTCCAGCTTGTCTTTGAGCTTCTTGCCCATCGCCTTGCGGAGCGTGTCCGACTCGCCGCGCGTGAAGTTGGCCAGCAGACGCGACAGCAGCATGACCTGCTCCTGGTAGACCGTCACGCCGTAGGTATCTTTCAGATACTTCTCCATGACGGGAATGTCATAGACGATCGGGCTGCGGCCGTGCTTGCGGGCGATGAAGTCGGGGATGTAATCCATCGGGCCCGGACGATAGAGGGCGTTCATCGCTATGAGGTCCTCGAAGGTCGAGGGTTGCAACTCGCGCAGGTACTTCTGCATACCCGCCGACTCGAACTGGAACGTTCCCACCGTGCGTCCCTCGCCGTAGAGCCGGTAGGTCGCCGGGTCGTTGATGATCGAGAAATCGTCGATATCGACCTCTATGCCCTTGTTCTGCCGGATGTTCTCGACGGCGTCCTTGATGATCGACAAGGTTTTCAGACCCAGGAAGTCCATCTTGATCAGCCCCGTATCCTCGATCACCGAGCCCTCGTACTGCGTCACCAGCATCTTTTCGCCCGTCTCCTTGTCGTCGGCCGTCGCCACAGGCACCCAGTCGGTGATGTCGTCGCGGCAGATGATCGTGCCGCAGGCATGCACGCCCGTATTGCGCACGTTGCCCTCCAGCATCTTGGCGTAGCGGATCGTGTCGCTCAGCGTCGGATTGTCCGACTGCTCGGCCGCTTTCAGCTCGGGCACATAGTCGATGGCGTTCTGCAGGTTGAGTTTCTTGTCGGGAATACGGTCGGGCACCAGCTTGCAAAGCCGGTCCGACTCGGCGAGCAGCAGTTTCTGCACGCGCGCCACATCCTTGATAGCCAGCTTGGTGGCCATCGTACCGTAGGTGATGATGTGCGCCACCTTCTCCTTGCCGTATTTCTGCGTTACCCAGTTGAGCACGCGGCCGCGGCCGTCGTCATCGAAGTCCACATCGATATCGGGCAGCGAAATACGGTCGGGATTCAGGAATCGCTCGAACAGCAGGTCGTAGGCGATGGGATCGATCTGCGTGATGCCCAGGCAGTAGGCCACGGCCGAACCGGCCGCCGAGCCGCGGCCCGGACCCACCGACACGTCCAGCTCCTCGCGCGCGGCCCGTATGAAATCCTGCACGATAAGGAAGTAGCCCGGGAAACCCATCGTCTTCATGATGTGCAGTTCGAAACGCAGCCGTTCCTGCACCTCCTCCGAAAGATTCTCGCCATAGCGCTTACGGGCGCCCTCCATCGTCAGCTTGGCCAGGTAGTCGGCTTCGAACTTGATGCGGTAGAGTTTGTCGTAGCCGCCCAGTTTCTCGATCTTCTTGCGGCCTTCCTCCTCGCTCATCACCACGTTGCCGTTCTCGTCGCGCGTGAATTCGTCGAATAGGTCCTGCTCGGTGATGCGGGCCCGGTACTCCTCTTCGGTGCCGAATTCGGCCGGAATCTCGAAGTTGGGCATGATCGGCGCATGGTCGATCGAGTAGAACTCCACCTGGTTGCAAATATCCACGGTGGTGGCCATCGCTTCGGGATCGCTCTCGCCGAAGATCGAGGCCATCTCGGCCGTCGACTTGAGCCACTCCTGCTTGGAGTAGAGCATGCGCTTCGGATCGTCGAGGTCCTTGCCCGTCGAAAGGCAGATCAGCCGGTCGTGGGCCTCGGCGTTGTCTTCGTCCACGAAGTGCACATCGTTGGTGCAGACCATCCGCACACCATGTTTGCGCGCCAGTTCGCGCAGGTGCTTGTTCACCTCCACCTGCATCGGATAGGCCTCATGATTGGCCCGGTCGACCGTCGCCTTATGAAGCTGAAGTTCCAGATAGTAGTCGTCGCCGAACACCTGCTTGTGCCAGCGGATCGATTCTTCGGCCTTCTCCAGGTCGCCCGCCGTAATGGCGCGCGGCACTTCGCCGGCCAGACAGGCCGAACAGCAGATCAGTCCTTCGCGGTGCTTCTCGATCTCAGCGCGGTCGGTACGCGGACGCATGTAGAATCCGTCGGTCCACGCTTTCGACACGATTTTCGTCAGATTATGATAGCCTTGCAGATTCTTGGCCAGCAGAATAAGGTGGTAGCCGCTCTGGTCGGGCTTTCCCTCCTTGTCTTGCAGACGCCGCCGCGCCACGTAGACCTCACAGCCGATGATGGGCTTGAAATCGGGCGAGGACTCGAGTGCCGCAATTTTACTGCGTCCGGCCTCCGGGTCGAAATCGAACTCCTTGCCGACAGCCCCCAGATCGTCCACATAGGCTTTCAGACGCGCATAGGCTTCGGCATCCTCCGGCGAATCGTTCTTCTTGCGCTCCAGCATGCTCAGCGCATCGCGTTGTTCGGCCGCATAGATCCGCACGTCGGACACTTCGCCCCGCACCTTCTCGAGCAGGGCGAGCAGTTCCTTCAGTTTCTTGACCTTGTCGTGCTTCTTGCCGTTCTGCTTCTTGACGTAGTTGTAGAATTCCTTGATTCCGAACATGTTGCCGTGATCCGTCACAGCAATGCCGGGCTGACCGTCGGCCATCGCCTTGTCCACCAGCTTCGGAATGCTGGCCTGACCGTCGAGAATCGAATACTGGGTATGTACGTGCAGATGGCAGAATGCGGACATGAAGGCAAAATTTGATTACGGCAAATATAGCGAAATTTATACGTAAAACCGTGGCAGGACTCTTGCAATTTATCAACAAAAAATCCCCCGGAGCCGAATCCGCCGCGAAAGGCCGCAAAGCCTTCGCCGGGTTCCTCCGAGGGGCATGCGCAATGCGGATTGCGCCCCCGCAGCCGCACGCAGCGACCACAAGTCTCATTCACACCGAAATACCGAAACCATGCAAGACGAAACGATGGCCATTGCGGCCGAATACAATTCGGAGGCCGAAGCCGAAATCGGCAAATCGAAGCTCGACAGCGTCGGCATCTGGTCGACCATCCGCAACGAGTACATGTCGACCCTCTATCCCGTGGGCACCATGCCCGCGCAGCTCGTCGTCCGGGCCGACGAGGTCGAAAAGGCCCGGAGAATCCTAAAGAAAACCAAGTAAGCTCCGCCCGCCGGACTGCCCGAGACTGCCGCACGGAGTTCCGCCCGTCGCGGCCGCTCGCTACTGTTTGCCGTAGTTCATCCGCAGCTCGTACGCCGAGCGCTGAGCAACGCCGTCGACCTTGCGGGGCGTCCACTTGCCGCGGCTGTTGCGGATCACGCGCAGCACCTCTTTCGTCAGCTTCTCGTCCGGCGATTCGACCACCTCGTCGATGGTCACGCTGCCGTCGGCTTCCACGAAAAAGCGAACGTGCACCAGGCCCTCGACCTTGGCAAAACGTTCGTCATAGCGCACCCGCGGCCGGAACCACGGAACAAAACTCTCGCCGGGATCCTGCTCCATGAAAAGCAGCGGATCGGGATCGAGCGCCTGCGCTATCGCCTTCACCGGCAGCCGGACTACCAGGTTCACCGTAAACCGCACCTTGCGGTCGCCCCGCCGGGCCGGCTGCCACTCGCCCTCCATGTTGTCGAACGCCTCGGTCAGCAGACGGCGCGTCGCTTCGCTGGCCGGAGCGTATCCTACGCTGTCGCGTCCCTTGCACGTGTTGTCCCGGAAACGCCACTGCGACACCTGCCCCGTCGTGTCCACCAGAAATGCCACGCAGTTCAGTTCGGTAAGTTCTTCGTAAGGGTATTTCTTTTCGATGGCCACCCGTTTCGCTTGGGCCGTCAGCCGCGAAAGAAAAATCTTCGTCGTCGCGCCGTTGAACGTCGGCGGGGTCGTCTGTGCCGCTGCGGTTCCTCCGAACAGCAGGGCCGCCAAAAGCAGTGCAAAAAATTTCATATCATCGAATTTTTTCAGGAATTCCAGATCTTCCACGCCGCGTCGGCCTGTTCGCGGAACATGCGTTCGCCGTTCATGACCCGGGCGCCGCGCTGCCGGCCATAGTCCAGAAACTGCGTCAGCGGCGGATTGTAGACCAGGTCGAGCAGCCGGTGTGCCGGCGTCACATAGGCATAGGGCATGCGCGGCGCTTCGTCCACGGCAGGGTAGGTTCCCACCGGCGTCGCATTGACGATCAGCAGGCTTCGCTCCACCGTCTCGCACGGCAGGTTGTCATAGGTATAGTCTCCTTTCGACGCATCGCGCGACACCAGAGCGAACGCAATGTTCCGCTCCGCCAAAGCATACTGCACGGCCTGCGACGCTCCGCCCGTGCCCAGCACAAGGGCCTGTTCGGGCTCTTCGGCGCCCAGCAGTTCGTCGAGCGCGGCCCGCAGCCCCGCAATGTCGGTGTTGTGGCCCGTCAGCCGCCCGTCGGCTTCGCGGCGCACGCAGTTGACCGCCCCGATCATCCGGGCGTCGAACGACAGGTCGTCCAGATAGCGCATCACTTCGCGTTTGTAGGGGATCGTCACGTTGAACCCCTCCAGTTCGGGCGTCCGTTCCAGCAGACGGGGCAGTTCTTCGATCTCCGCCAGTTCGTAAAGCGCATAGGCGCAGTCGGCCATGCCTTCGCGCCCGAACTTCTCCGTGAAGTAGGCCGCCGAGGCCGAGTGGCCCAGCGACCGGCCGATCAGTCCGAAGCGCCGCATGCTACCGCCGTTTTCGGGCGATGACCCGCGCCGCTATGTCTATTCCGTAAATTAAGGCGAAGCCCGCAGCACAGAGCAGCACGGCGCCCCAGTCGAAACGATCCGGCAGCACGTTGGCCTCGATCAGCGGCTGCAGTTTCCCGTGGCTGTCGGTGTAGGTCTCCAGCACCTCTTTCCAGGGCCACACCTTGTTGAGCGAGCCGATCATGAAGCCCATCAGCGTCGCCACCGTCACATCGTGCCAGTGTTTGAGCAGCCACGACAGCAGATGCGAGAAGGAGACGATGCCCGCCGCGGCACCGGCCAAAAAGCAGAGCAGCACCGGTACATTCAGTTCACTAACTGACTGAAGTATAAACTGATACTTACCCAGCAGCAGCAGGATGAAAGCGCCCGAAATGCCCGGCAGGATCATCGCGCAGATGGCGATCGCTCCCGACAGCATCACGAACCACCACGTCTCCGGCGTCGCCACCGGCGTCGCGGCCGTGATCCACCACGCCACGGCAGCCCCCGTCAGCAGCGCAACAACGCTCCGCCAGTCCCATCTGCCGACCTCGCGCGCGACAAGCAGCGCCGACGCGACGATCAAGCCGAAAAAGAACGACCATACCCCGATGGGGTGGTGCACCAGCAGATAGGTCATCAGCCGCGCCAGCGAGAAGATCGCCGTAGCGATACCCAGCAGCACCGGCAGCAGGAACGAGCCGTTCAGATGACGCCACAGCTCCTTGAAACGCAGCCTGCCGAGCAGGCGCAGGGCCGTCATGTCCACCCGCTTGATCGACTCGATCAATTCTTCATAAATACCTGAAACAAAGGCGATCGTACCTCCCGACACGCCGGGCACCACATCGGCCGTGCCCATGGCGCAGCCTTTGAGCCACAATAGCAGAAATTTCATCTATCTTGTTTTTAATTCGGTTCGTTGTTGGGCCCGCCGCTCCTTTCCGGATTTTCCGGCAGCGCGGCAACGATCGCCCGACTCCAAGCCCGGACACCGAGCTGTCCCCGGAGCATTACGGACCACAAGCCGTACTCGCCAGTCTCAGTTGATTGATCTTGCGCGCATGAACACTCCGTGCGCAAGATTCCGAAGCCAACCCCGCAGACCGATGTTTCCTCTCCGGGCGAATCGCTCACGGCATCGCTTTGTCACAGCGCCGCACGGAAGAGGGTGGGCGTCAGACGAAGTATTGCTTCAGATCGGCGAATCCAACCTGCTGCTGTTCACCCGTCTGCATATTCTTGACCGTTGCGCTCCGCGCCTCGATCTCCTGCGAGCCGACGATGACCACATAGGGAATGGCCCGGCGGTTGGCATACTCCATCTGTTTCTTCATCTTGCCTGCTTCGGGGTAGATTTCGGCAGCCACTCCGGCGTCGCGCACCTCGCGCAGCAAGGGAAGCGACGCCGCTTCCTCCTCAGCACCGAGGTTGACGAAAAGCACGCGCGTAGAGCTGTTCACCTCCTCGGGGAAGAGATCGAGCCCCGTCATGACATCGTAGATGCGGTCGGCACCGAACGAGATGCCCACGCCCGACATGTTGGGCATGCCGAAGATTCCCGTAAGGTCGTCGTAGCGACCGCCGCCGCAGATCGACCCGATGGCATAGTCCAGCGCCTTGACCTCGAAAATCGCACCGGTGTAGTAGTTCAGTCCGCGGGCCAGCGAAAGGTCGAGTTCGACCTCCAGACCGAGCCCGGCGCGCTCGACATGCCCGAACACAGTCTCCATCTCCTCAATGCCTTTCATGCCGGTTTCCGACGCGCCGATCGCACGACGCAACGCGTCGAGTTTCTGTCGGTTGTCTCCGCTCAGCTCAAGTATCGGTTGAAGTTTTTCGATCGCCGACTGCTCCAGCCCGCGCTCCAGAAGTTCCGCCTTCACGTTGTCGAGACCGATTTTCTCCAGCTTGTCGATCGCCACCGTAATGTCGGTCATCTTGTCGGCATGGCCGATGGTCTCGGCAATGCCGTAAAGGATTTTGCGGTTGTTCAGTTTGAGTGCCACACGAATGCCCAGGGCCCGGAATACCCGCTCGACGATTTCGATCAGCTCGACCTCGCACAGGAGCGAGCGGGTGCCGATGACGTCGACGTCGCACTGGTAGAACTCGCGGTAGCGCCCCTTCTGCGGACGGTCGGCACGCCACACGGGCTGCACCTGGTAGCGCTTGAACGGAAACGCCAGTTCGCCCTGATGCTGCACGACATAACGCGCGAACGGCACCGTCAGGTCGTAGCGGAGGCCCTTTTCGCAGATTTTCGATGCCTGGCGCACCTCGTCGTCGGAAAGTCCGGCGGCATAGTCGCCCGAATTAAGAATCTTGAACAGGAGTTTGTCGCCCTCGTCGCCGTACTTGCCCAGCAGGGTCGAGAGGTTCTCCATCGAGGGGGTCTCGAGCGGTGCGAAACCGTAAAGCCGGAAAACGCCCTTGATCGTGTCGAATATGTAGTTGCGGCGCATCATCTCCACCGGGGAGAAGTCGCGCGTACCCTTGGGAATCGAAGGTTTCTGCATTTTACAAGGTGAAAAGTGAAAGGTAGAAAGTGAAAGGTCGAAATGCGGTTGAGACACCCTGTCAGTTCTCGATCAGTTTGCGGTATTTGACGCGGTGGGGCTCCGTATCGCCTCCCTGCGCACGCTTCCAGGCTTCGAATTCGCTGTACGAACCTTCGTAGAAGATCACCTGCGAATCGCCCTCGAACGAGAGGATGTGCGTGGCGATGCGGTCGAGGAACCAGCGGTCGTGAGAGATGACCACTGCGCAGCCGGCGAAGTTTTCGAGACCCTCCTCCAACGCACGCAACGTGTTGACGTCGATATCGTTGGTCGGCTCGTCCAGCAGCAGTACGTTACCTTCTTCCTTGAGCGCCAGCGCCAGGTGCAGGCGGTTGCGTTCGCCGCCCGAAAGCACGCCGCACTTCTTCTCCTGGTCGGCGCCCGTGAAGTTGAACCGCGCGATATAGGCACGGGCGTTGACCTGCCGGTTGCCCAGCATGATGAGGTCGGCACCCCCCGACACCACCTCGTAGACCGATTTTTCGGGATCGATCGACTGGTGCTGCTGGTCGACATAGGCCAGCTTGACCGTGGGTCCCACGCGGAACGAACCCGCCGTAGGTTCTTCAAGTCCCATGATCATGCGGAAAAGGGTGGTCTTGCCCGTTCCGTTGGGACCGATGACTCCCACGATGCCTGCAGGCGGCAGCGAGAAACTGAGGTTTTCGTAGAGCACCCGGTCGCCGAAAGCCTTCGTCACGCCCTGCGCCTCGATGACCACGTCGCCCAGGCGCGGACCGTTCGGAATGAAGATTTCGAGTTTTTCTTCCTTCTGTTTCGTGTCCTCGTTCATCATCTTGTCGTAGGCCGACAGACGCGCCTTGGACTTGGCATGACGGCCCGAGGGCGACATGCGCACCCACTCCAGCTCGCGTTCGAGGGTCTTGCGGCGTTTCGACTCCTGCTTCTCCTCCATGGCCATGCGGGCGGTCTTCTGCTCGAGCCAGCCCGAGTAGTTGCCTTTCCACGGAATGCCCTCGCCGCGGTCGAGTTCAAGAATCCAGCCCGCCACGTTGTCGAGGAAATAGCGGTCGTGGGTCACGGCGATGACCGTGCCCTTATACTGCTGGAGATGCTGTTCGAGCCAGTCGATCGACTCGGCGTCGAGGTGGTTGGTCGGCTCGTCCAGCAGCAGTACGTCGGGCTGCTGCAACAGCAGACGGCACAGCGCCACGCGGCGCCGTTCGCCACCCGAGAGCACCGCCACCTTCCGGTCGGCCTCGGGGCACCGCAGCGCGTCCATGGCCCGGTTGAGGATGCTGTCGAGCTCCCAGCCGTTGGCATGGTCGATCTTCTCGTAGAGTTCGCCCTGCCGTTCGATCATGCGGGCCATCTCGTCGTCCGACATCGGCTCGCACAGCTTCATGTTGATCTCCTCGTATTCTTTCAGCAGCGCCACCGTCGCCGCGCAGCCTTCCTCCACAACCTCGCGGACCGTCTTTTCGGGATCGAGCTGAGGTTCCTGCTCCAGGTAGCCAACCGAATAGCCGGGCGAGAAGACCACTTCGCCCTGGAAGTTCTTGTCGATGCCGGCGATGATCTTCATCAGGGTCGACTTGCCGGAGCCGTTCAGACCGATGATGCCGATCTTGGCACCGTAGAAAAAGGAGAGGTAGATGTTGTTGAGCACCTTTTTCTGATTGGTGAAGGTCTTCGAGACACCCACCATCGAGAAGATGATTTTTTCGTCTGCCATATCGTTGTTCTGATTTTGCGGGATTAAATTCGTGCAAAGATACGAATAAGCGAGGGCAAAAGCAAGCTCGCTTGCATTTTGCCGAGCGGGAGTATCTTGGGCGAAGCCAAAGTCGGATAAGCCGAGCCCGATGCCAAATTTATTTGAGCATTCCCGAGGCGGAAGTATCTAAGGCGGAGCCAAAGATACGAATAAGCGAGGGCAAAAGCAAGCTCGCTTGCATTTTGCCGAGCGAGAGTATTTTGGGCGCAGCCAATGTACGAAAAGTCGAGCGCAGAAGCAAGCGTCAGCTTGATTATGCCAAGACGGAGTATCTTCGACGAAGTCAAAGTCGAATAAGCCGCAACAAAAAATTGGCTTTTTGCCGAGCAGGAATGCCTTCGATGAAGATGTGTAAGAACGTATGCTTATCCGCATCAATGGCCCCTCTGTCGTTTTTGAGCGGCTCTCGGAGCCGCGCGGGCCGCAGTCTCCCCCGGCGGAGGCCCGCAGAATCCGGCTGGCGCCGGGCGTGCCCCGCAGGCTGCGGTCCGCACACATACTAACAGGTCGAATGCAGAATCGGCAAAAGAGAGGAATGTTTCGGATGAGTATAATTATTTGTCCGGATGCCGTATTTTGGTCGAAGCCGATGATGCGCATTGAAACGCCACGCTGAAAACTCCGGACACGGAAAAACTCCCGAATCGCAGGGACTCGGGAGTTTCGGTATGACTGGGCATGCGCCCGGTTTCAGCTCCGGATCAAGAGGCGTTCCGCTCCACGAAACATCGCGGCTCCGGTTCAATAGTTCTCTTTCTTGGGCTCAAAATAGGACTGCGGATGCTGGCAGGCCGGGCAGATCTTGGGTGCTTCCGACGCTTCGCACACATAGCCGCAGTTGCGGCACTGCCACCAGATCTTGCCGTCGCGCTTGAAGAAATCGCCGTCCGAAAAGCGGCTCAGCAGTTTCAGATAGCGCGATTCGTGCTGCGATTCGACGGTCGAAATCATCTTGAACGCCGTCGCCACCTCGGGAAATCCCTCTTCCTCGGCCACAGCGGCAAAGTCTCGATAGAGCACGTCCCACTCTTCGCGTTCGCCCCGGGCGGCAGCCAGCAGGTTCTCCTGCGTCGAGCCGATGGGGCCGGCAGGGTAGCTGGCCGTGACGGTCACTTCGCCGCCTTCCAGAAACTTGAAAAAGCGTTCGGCGTGTTCCTTCTCCTGCTCGGCGGTCTCCAGAAAGACGCCCGCCACCTGTTCGTAGCCCTCTTTCTTGGCCTTGCTTGCAAAAAACACATAACGGCTGCGCGCCTGGCTCTCGCCGGCGAAGGCCTTCAGCAGATTCTGTTCGGTACGGGTACCCTTGATGCTCTTGTTCATAACGGTTCGGTATTGGTTCTCCTTGGCGATACAAATTCCGCAGCAAACCGCCGCAAAAAAACGTCTTCGGGCCGTTCGGCTCACTCATAGGGCCTTTTCGAGCAGCGCTTCGGTATCGGTGCGGAAGCGCCGGTAGGCTTCGGGCAACAAAAGGGTGTCGGCCGCTTCGGGCGGCAGTATGCGGTATCCGGGCAGGGCCACCCACACCGGTACGATCCGCAGTGCATAGGTCATGTGCCCGTCGGGGTGCCGCGTGGCGTCGATTTCGGCCATCAGACCGCCGTCGCAGTAGCGCCGCCGCTGGTTGGAGACGAAATTGCCCAGCGAATAGAGCACCACGTGCGCCGAGTCTGCCTCGCATGGTTGTATAACATGGGGATGATGACCGATGACAAGATCGGCACCGTGCCGCCGCAGAAAACCGGCCAGCCGGCGCTGCACGGCATCGGGCTGCCGCTGGTATTCGTTGCCCCAGTGCATGGAGACCGCCACGCAGTCGACGCTGTCGCTGCGCGCGGCAGCCAGATCGGCCGCCATGGCCAGCGTATCGATCGGATTGACGATCGTTCCGCGCGGCACGCGCAGACCGTTCGTACCGTAGGTATAGCTAAGAAAGGCGAACCTCACGCCGTGCCGCTCGATCCGGAGAGGATGGTTGAGCTTCCGGTCCAGGCTGTCGGCAAAGACGCCCGTATGGCATATCCCGCAGCGGTCCAGCACCTCGATCGTGGTGCGGATGCCCCCGGCTCCTCCGTCGCAGCAATGGTTGTTGGCCATCGTCGCGATGTCGACGCCCGCCTGCGCAAGCGCTTCGGCCAGCGCCACCGGCGACCGGAACATAGGGTAGCCCGTGTAGCGGTCGGAGTGCGTGAGGGTCGTCTCGAGGTTCACCACCGTCAGATCGGCCGCCCGGAAACGGGGCAGTACGGCAGCGAAACACTCCGAATAATCAAACCCGTTTTCCCGCCGGGCCGCTTCCACCTGGGGCAAATGCTGCATCACATCGCCCGTGAAAAGAAGTTTCACCGTAACAGGTTCCGGCTTCCCGCTCCCGGCGCCGGAATTGCCTGCCGGCGAACAGCCGATCGCACACAGCAACAGCCAGCAGCAAAGATATTTGCAGCATCCGCTCACTTGTCGTTCTTTTTGGGAAACCAGCCTTTTTCCACGCGCTTGCGCTGTTCGAACAGCTCGCCGATCGACCAGAACGACGAAGCGCCCCACACGGCCAGAAGCGTAGACCACAAAATGTCCCGTACGGCAACGGATCCAGCCACAGCACCGATGCCCATCACAAGGAACACCCACCAGCATCTCACGCCGAAATGATATTCGCCCTTGATGACAAGCGGATGAAACAGCCCGATGATCAGGAACGTCGCTATGCCGATCGCAAGACCCGTAAGATTGTATTCCGTCAGAAATTCCATAGCAACAAAGATAGCACAAGACCGCAGCATTGCCAAATTTATCCGAACTTTACCGAAACGGGGTAGTCTTCAACGTAATCCGCAATACGGATAAATCGGGCGCAAAAAACGGATTCCTGTTGCAGTTTACCGAGGTCGAAATAGGAAATACCAGCCCTTGCAGGCGAGTATTTCCACGCTTTGTTTTAACAGACACAGCCCGTTACTCCGCATCTTGCATTTGTTCTCGGCCTGCGGTTCGTACAGCTCCCGGACATCCCGGCGGCAAGTATTCGCAGCAGGCCCGGCCCTTCGAACAAAAAAACGAGACGATTCCATTTTGGAATCGTCTCGCAAACAATCGAGAATCGGCGAAGCAATTTAGAAGCTGTACTGCACCATCAGGTTGGCACGGTTGGCGTGGTTCTTCGCAGCATTCATGTTCTTGCGCGTACCGTAGAGGAATTCGCCGGCTACGCGGAAGCGCGAGGTGACGTTGTAGAAAATGTTGCCGAAGATATACTGGCCCTGACGGTACTCGTTGTCGGAAACGGCACCGTGGTTGCGCTCCATGCGGACCATCGAGTAACCGCCCGTGAGGCAGACTCTGCGCGACAGATTGATCTGTGCGGCTGCCTGCCAGCCCCACATGGGCATGGTCTGGATCTTCTCGGCATTCTGCGGATTGGGCGCGAAGTCGAGACCCGAACCGGTGAGGTCCTGGATGTAGGGAGTGATGCCCTTGCCATAAACGCCGTTCATGAAGAGAACCAGCGGACGGGCTACCTTGATGCGGCCGCTGAACTGAGCGCCCCAGCCCAGGAGCGTCGTGTTCTTGTTGGTGCGTACGTTGCGCAGATACATGTCGCGTACGACGCC
This sequence comes from Bacteroidales bacterium, assembly GCA_910575495.1. Classification (GTDB taxonomy): domain Bacteria; phylum Bacteroidota; class Bacteroidia; order Bacteroidales; family Rikenellaceae; genus Alistipes. The sequence continues at coordinate 251,599 of CAJTFS010000002.1, forward strand.
CGAGAAGCGGATGTGGCTTTCGCGGTTGTTGCCCCACGACAGCTGGAGGTAGGCCGGGAAGTCGGGCACACGCTGACGCAGCGCTGCGAAGTTGTCGTTGTAGGTGCCGCTCACATTGGGCATTTCGGCTGCGACACCGAACGTCAGACGATCGCGGGCGAAGGTCACTTCGTAGCGGATCATCGTCGCGAAGTTGAAGTTGTAGGCGTTGGGACCGCGGAAGTCGACGGTGTTGGGGGCTGCCTGCAGGTCGCAGAACGTGGTCACGTCGCGACCCAGCGTGAAGCCGCCGAGCGAAACGTAGGCCGAACGCAGACGGGGCGTGTAGCTGCCCTCGCGGCCGCCGCGGAAGTCGGCATCCATGAAGACCAGCACGCGGCCCAGTACGCCCGAGTTGGCGATGGCTTTCACGAATACGCGCGAGGTCGAGGCGTCCATCATGAGCTTCTGGTTCGTGGCGTAGCTGCCCGGAACGGGGATGTCATAGGGTACGAAATCGATGTTGTCCGAAATACCCTCGAAACCGTAGCCTGCACGCAGGGTCACCGAGCCGCCCAGCGCAAACGAGAAGCGGTTGTCCTTCGTGGTGAAGACGAACTGCGGTTTGTCGACCTGCTGGAAACCGTAGCGGTGGGTCTCGATATAGTCCTGCGTGGCATTGGCCACCGCCGTCCGGTTGCGCGCTGCAACATCCGCGCAACCGCAGCCGATGGTTTCGACCTCCTGGGCGGAGATCAGATAGACCGTCGGCGAGTATTCGCTCTCGGGAGCCTGGTTCGAGTAGCGCTGTGCCGATGCGGAAGATGCAAGCAGCAGTGCCGCAGTCAAAAGTCGAAATGTTTTCATAAGCCGAATAGAATTTGGTTTTTTTAATGGATTCTCAATGTTTTGCATTTGGAACACAACAAGTTAATTTTCACCCGGCAAATTAGCAACTTGTATGCCAAATCGCGGCTGCGGCGAAGCTATCCGGTCAGGTTGTCCAAAAATTCTTACCTTTGCAACGGATCGAATTACGGCACCGGGTTTGCATCCGGTGCGGATATATTAAATAAGGTATATGATACTGCACTCCCTGTTGATCATGCTGGGACTCATCGCCATTGCCGCCGACATGCACCATTACCGCCGCATGCAGCGCGAGGGAGCGTCCCGCAACCGACGCATCTTTTTCATCGCGTGGGCCGCGCTCACCGATTCGCTGCCCATCGCCGCGGCGCTCGCCGGAATCGCCCTGCGCGACAACCCCACGGCCTACATTCTTTGGGCCATGTGGATGTTCTGGGCGTGGATGGTCACCGTGTTTCCGCGGATCTGCTACTTTTTCTTCAACGCCTTGCGCCGGCCTAAGACAGGCTTGGTTTTGAGCGCCGCCGTCGCCATCGTGCTGGTTTGCGGCGCTACGGAGGGCCGTTCTTCGCTCCGCGTCGAAAAGACCGAGATCTGCTCCGACCGCCTGCCCGCAGGATTCGACGGCTTGCGCATCGTGCAGCTCTCCGACATCCACATCGGCGCATTGCTCCGGCCCGAAAAGGAGCTGCGGCGGCTCGTCGACACCGTAAACGCATTGCGGCCCGACCTGGTCATCTTCACCGGCGACCTGGTCAACATCCGTTCGTCCGAGCTCAACGGCACGAGCATGCCGCAGCTGGCGCGTTTCCGGGCTCCGGTCTACTCCGTCACGGGCAACCACGACATGGGTACCTATATTGAAGATACCGTCGCCATGCCGCCGGCTGAAAGTTTGGCACAGGTCATCGAGCGCCAGCAGCAGATGGGGTGGCACGTGTTGCAGGACACGACGCTCTTCCTCAGGCGCGGCGGCGACAGCATCACGCTTTCGGGCATTTCGTTCGACCCGGCGCTGCAGTTGATGCGCCATGCCTCGGGTTTGCGTTCCGATAAGATGGAAGCCGCCTACCGCAACGTCCCCGATTCGGTTTTCAACATCACGGCCGTGCACCTGCCCCAGCTGTGGGATCAGATCACGGAGAGCGGCCACGGCGACCTGACCCTCGCGGGCCACACCCACAGCATGCAGATGAAAATCCGCTTCTTCGGGTGGCAGTGGTCGCCCGCCGTCTGGATGTACAGCCGTTGGAGCGGGCGTTACGACCGGCCCGGGAGCACCCTCTACATCAACGACGGCATCGGCAGCGTGGGCTATCCGATGCGCATCGGCGCCCGGCCCGAAATCACCCTTATCACATTGCGCCGATGCTCGTAACCCTCTCCGCCGCGGTCACGGCCGACGGCTACATGGACGATAACACCCCCGAGCGGCTGACGATCTCGACTCCCGAGGACATGGCCGAAGTCTACCGCCTGCGTACCGGACACGACGCCATTCTGGTTGGCGCCGAGACCTTGCGCCGCGACAATCCGGCCTTGCTGCTGCGCGATCCGGAAGCACGCCGCCGGCGTGCCGAGCGCGGACTGCGCCCCGACCTCACCAAGGTAACGGTCACCGCTTCCGGAAAGCTCGATCCGTCCCTGCGATTCTTCACGGAGGGCGATGCCGAACATTACGTCTTCTCGACCGTCCGGCTCCCCGAACTCGACCGCGTCGCCACCGTCATACGCAGCGATGCGCCGAGTGCCCGCGCCATCGTCACCGAGTTGGAGAAACGCGGCATCCGGCGGCTTTTCGTCGAGGGCGGCGCACGCATCTTGCGTCTCTTTCTCGAAGAGGGAATGGCCGACACCCTGCGGCTGGCCGTCAATCCGGCCATGACGCTCGGCGAGGGCAGGGGAGGGGCCCATTTCGCTTTCGATGCCCCCGGCAAACCCTGCATCCGCTCACGGTTCGGCGGCATGGAGGTGAGCACCTGGCAGCTGAAGCCCGACACCGCAGCCGACGACCTGCGCTTCCTGCGCATGGCCGTCGACGAAAGCCGCAAATGCGTGCCCTGCGCCACATCCTACTGCGTGGGCGCCGTCGTCGTCACGTCCGACGGCTCGGTTTTCACGGGCCGCACCCACGAAACGTCGGCCACGCACCATGCCGAGCAGGAGGCGGTCGCCAAAGCGCTGGCCGCAGGCGCCCGCTTGCACGGCGCATCGATCTATTCCTCGATGGAACCTTGCTCGAAGCGGGCAAGCGAGCCGGAGAGCTGCACCGAACTCATCTTGCGCCACGGCTTCGCCCATGTGGCTTTCGCGCTCTACGAGCCCGACTGCTTCGTCGCATGCCGCGGTGCGCTGACCCTGCGCGAGTCGGGCGTCGACGTGCGGCACTGCCCCGAACTGGCCGGCGAAGTGCGGGCCGCCAATGCCCATCTGTGGCGATAAACGGGCGCATTTTATTCCTAAAAGGACCCAAGATTGGTCTAAAACACCGAAAATTCATGGTATTTGTCTTATATCGACTATATTTGCTCGCATAATCGCAAGAACAACATGAAAACAGCAGTCAAGACCCTCTGTTCGGCAGCAGCGCTCCTCACTCTGGCGCAGGCTCCGGCACAGGAACCGGCCCGGACGCTCACGCTCGACGAAGCGATCGCCATGACGCTGACGGACAACCCGGCGGTGAAGGCGGCCGAATACGAGGAACGTGCGGCCCAGCAGCAGCGCCGCGCATCGATCGGTCTGCGCATGCCCCGGATAAACGTGACGGGTGCCTACGCCTACATGGCCAAAGACATCGGGGTCGACTTCAACGACATGAAGGCGCCCGTGCAGGACATCGCGGGGCAAGTGCTGGGCAGCGGCATGGTGCCGCCGCAATATATCCCGCAGATCCAGCAGCTGATCGCGCCGATCATGGGCGCCGACTGGTTTCTGAAGGTACAGGATCGGAGCCTGGGCTTCGTGGGCGGGCAGGTGACCATGCCGATCTGGCTGGGCGGCAAGATCAACGCCGCGGGCCGGGCCGCCAAAATCCAGGAGCAGTCCGCCATCGAGCAGGGCGTGCAGACACGCAACGCATTGGTGTCCGAGTTGGTGGAGCGTTACTTCGGTCTCGCGCTCGCCATGCAGGTGGTCGAAGTCCGGCAACAGGTCGTCGACGGCGTCCGCAAGCACCTCGACGACGCCATCGCACTGGAGCAGAACGGCATGATCGCCCACAGCGAGCGTCTCTACGTCGAGTTCAAGATGGCCGAAGCCGAACGCGAGCTGGCCAACTCCCGCCTGCAGGTGCAGACCATCTCCAGCGCCTTGCAGAACACGCTCAACCGCAACGGCGAGATGCTGCCCGTGACTTCGATGTTCATCGTCGACCGGATCGAGGAGATGGCCTATTACCAGGACATGGCCGCGACCCGCAACCCGCTGCTCAACCAGGTGGCCCTCAAGCGCGACCTCGCCCAGCAGGGCGTCCGCGTGCAGCGCAGCGAGTTCATGCCGCAGGTGGTGGCCATGGGCGGCGGTTCGTTCTACAACTACCAGGTCGCAGGCCTCGTTCCGCGCTGGGCCGTGGGCGTGGGCGTCAACATCAAGATTTTCGACGGTCTGAACCGCGAATACAAATATTCCGCCGCCAAGCAGACCGTGCGCCGGGTCGAAGAGTTGCAGAACAAGGCCGACAAGGACATCTCCGTGCTCGTCGAGCAGCTCTACAACCAGTTGCAGAACTACCGCAACCAGATGACCTCCATCGACGCCTCGCTGGCATTCGCCGAGGAGTATCTGCGCATGAAGAACGCGGCGTTCCTCGAGGGTCTCTCCTCTTCGTCGGATCTGATCGACGCAGAGCTCAACCTCGCAGGCGTGCGCACCGAACGGCTGCAAACCGCCTACAACTACGACAAACTGCTGGCCCGGCTGCTGGAAGCTGCCGGCCTTAGCGACGAATTCGCCGCCTACGCACGCCGGGCCGACGCTCGCCCGATCCATTTCGACAAAAAGTAAAGGGTACAACCATATGAAACGCAAAAACATCATTGCAATCGTCGCCGCAGCCGTACTGATCGTCGTGGCGGTGGCGCTCATCAGCCGTTATCTCACCAAGCACACGCCGCTGCTGATCCAGGGCACGGTGGAGTGCACGACCTACAAGGCTTCGTCGAAAGTGCCGGGCCGCATCGACTGCATGAAGGTGTCGCAGGGCGACCGGGTCGAGAAAGGCCAGCTCCTTTACACGCTCTCCACGCCCGAACTCGACGCCAAGCTCCAGCAGGCCGAGGCCGTCAGAAGCGCCGCTTCGGCTTTGGACAAGGCCGCCATTGCCGGTGCCCGCGTCCAGCAGGTCGAGGCCGCACGCAACATGTGGCAGAAGGCGCAGGCCGGGCTCGAACTGGCCCGCAAGACCTACGAGCGCGTCAAAAACCTCTACGACCAGGGCGTCGTTCCGGCCCAGAAGCTCGACGAGGCCTCCGCCAACTACGAGGCGATGAAGGCGACGGCCCAGGCCGCACAGGCTCAGTATACCATGGCCCGCGACGGCGCCCGCAAGGAGGATAAGGAGGCCGCTGCGGCCAAGGTTCTCCAGGCCCAGGGCGCAGTGAACGAGGTCGAATCCTATATCAACGACGCAATGATCTACTCCCCGGTGACGGGCGAGGTTTCGACGATCATCGCCGAGCAGGGCGAGCTCGTCGGCAGCGGCTACCCCGTAGTGGCCATCCTCGACACCAGCGACATGTGGGTGACCTTCAATGTCAAGGAGACCCTGCTCCCGACCCTCGATGCGGGTACGCGCATGATCGGCTACGTCCCGGCCCTCGACTACAACGTGGAGTTCGAAGTGACCTACATCGCCGTGCAGGCCGACTTCGCAACATGGGCCGCAACCCGCACGCAGGGCGGCTTCGACATCCGCACTTTCGCCGTCAAGGCCAAACCTGTCGGTTCGGTGATGACCTTGCGCCCGGGCATGAGCGTCCTGGTCGACTGGGACCAATTCAAGAGGTAGACGCATGGGCTTTCTGCGCAATACGAACGCCGCGCTCCAACGCGAACTCCACCGACTGAGACACCAGCCGATGTACTTCGTGCTGCTGTTCATGCTGCCGATGCTTTCGTTCGTCTTCTTCGCGGTGCTGTTCCACAAGGGCGTGGCGCGCGACATCCCCGTCGCGGTCCTCGACCAGGACCATTCGACGCTCTCGCGCAAGATCACCGAGATGATCGGGGAGACCCCCACGGCTCTGGTCGCCTACGGCATCCAGTCCATGGACGAGGGCGAACGGCTCATGCGCGAAGGGCGTATTTCGGCCATCGTGCAGATACCGGCTTTCTTCGAGAAGAACATCCTCAGCAACAGCCAGACCCACATCGAATCCTACATATCGGGGTCCAACATCACCGTCAACGGACTCCTCTCCAAGGACATCCAGACGGCCGTCACCATGTTCGCCGCCGGCATCCAGATCCAAATCCTCACCAAACAGGGGCTCACCGAGCGGCAGGCCATGGCCCAGGTGCAGCCCGTGCGCTTCGACAAGCACGTGCTGTTCAATCCCTACATCAACTACGGCTATTACCTCTCGCCGAGCTTCATGCCCATGATGATGCTCATATTCATCGTCATGGCCACGGTCTTCTCCGTCGGCACCGAGCTCAAGAACGGCACGGCCCGCGAATGGCTCCGCTCGGCCGACGATTCGACGGCCGCGGCGCTGCTGGGAAAGATTCTGCCCGTCACGGCCGCCTTTTTCCTGCTCTCGCTGGCCATGTTCGTCATCATCTTCAAGGTCGTCGGCGTGCCGCTCAACGGCAGTTTCGCATTGATCCTCCTCGGTACGCTGCTCTTCACGCTCAGCTACCAGTCCATTTCGGTGCTGATCGTCGCCGTGGTTGCCAACCTGCGTCTGTCGCTCTCGCTGGGCGGGGGTTATTCGGTGCTGGCGTTCACCTTCTCGGGCCTCACGTTCCCGGTCATGGCCATGTATCCGGCCATGCGGGCGCTGAGCAAGCTGTTCCCGTTCACCTACTACACCGATCTGTTCGTCGATCAGATGCTCCGCGGAGCGCCGGCCGTCTGCTCGCTGCCCGACCTGGGAGCCCTGGCCCTTTTCATCGTCGTACCGCTTCTGTGCCTGCCGCGCCTGCGGAAAGTATGCACGGACGAAAAATTCTGGGGGAGAGAGTAAGATGAGCCGCTTCACACACCAAATCAAATCCTACTGGCAGCAGCTGCGCACGGTGATGGGCAACGAGTACCGCACGATCTTCACCGACGGCGGCGCCATGCTCGTTCTGGTCTTCGCTTTGCTGATCTATGCCACAGCCTACTCGCTGGCCTACGCACCGCAGGTGCTGCGCAACGTCCCGATCGGCGTGATCGACCAGTGCCGCACCCCGACCAGCCGCAGCCTCATCGAAACGTTCGACGCAGGCCCCAATACCGTGGTCGCCTTCGAGCCCACCGACATGCAGGAGGCCAGGAAGCTCTTTTTCGAGCGCAAAATCTACGGCGTGGTCTACATCCCGTCCGACTACGAGCAGAAGCTCCTGGGCGGACAGCAGGCCGTGGTGGGCATCTATTGCGACGCCAGCTATTTTCTGATGTACCGCCAGGTGTTCCAGGAGTTGGTCACCACCATCGGCAAGACAGGCGCCATGGTCGAGTTCCAGCGTCTGATAGCCAAAGGCGCCAACATCCCGCAGGCGCAGGCCACCACTCAGCCCGTCATCTACCAGGCGCACAACATCTTCAATCCCTACCTGGGCTACGGTACGTTCGTCATGCCGGCCATCATCATGGTCATCATCCAGCAGACGATGCTCATCGGCATCGGCATGATCGGCGGCACGTGGCGCGAGCACCGGCTCTACCACAAGCTCTGCCCCGCAGGCCGCAAGCGCATGTCGACGCTGCCGATCGTCGCGGGCCGCGGCCTGGTCTACGCATCGATCTATGCGGTGACAAGCTGTTACATCCTCGGGCTCCACTACCGGTTGTTCCATTATCCGATGAACGGCGCCATGTCCGCCATCCTGCTCTTCATGGCCGTCTACATGGCGGCGTGCATCATGCTGAGCATCGCCGTGTCGACGCTTTTCCGCTACCGCGAGAATTCGTTGCTGCTGTTGTTGTGGACTTCGATTCCGCTGTTGATGCTCAGCGGCGTTTCGTATCCGCGCGAGGGCATGCCCGACTGGCTCTACCAGTTCGGCCGGATTTTCCCCAGCAGCCACGGCGTGAACGCATTCATCCGCATCCGGACCATGGGCGCTTCGCTCTCGGAGGTGTTCGCCGAAATCAAGGCGCTCGTCATCCTCACGATCATCTACGGCGGACTCGCCTGCATCGGCACCCACCTGGTCATCGACCGGGAAACCGACGGCTGCGGATGCGGGAGCCCGAACGATAACCGATAGCCCCCCGCCGGCCCGGCGCAAAAGGCCGCGGCGATCCCAATGAAAACACCCCTGCGGCTTGCATCGCCGCAGGGGTGTTTCATAATAGGGAGAGGGCGTCGACCGCCCGGTCATCAGCGAAGCACCGATGCTATCTCGGGCCGAAACCTCCCGGAGGAGGACCGCCGGCACCCGGACCCATCATACCCCGACGGCCGGTAGATTCGCTCACACCGTAATCTTTCAGGTTCTTCGAACCCCGCTTGCCGAAATGGCGGAGGTTGTAGGTGAACTGCACCATGTAATAACGTCCGATTACGCTGTTCGTGGCATTCTGCGTCCAGCCCGAGCCCACGGAGCGCGCGAACGCCTTGTTCTGGTTGAGTATGTCGTTGACGCCGATCATGATCTCGCCCCGCTGATTGCGGAAAAGTTTCTTGCCGATCCAGGCGTTGCACAGCACATAGTCGTCGTTGTAGTTGTTGGTGAAGCCGAGGTATTGCGTGTAGGCGGCGCTGGCCGTGAGGGTGAAGCCCAGCGGGAAAACCACCTTAAGATTGCCCTGCGCCGAGTGGTTGAAATAGCGGTTCTTGCCGCCGGCCGCCGCAATCGAGTTCTTGGCTTCGTTGTAGGTGCCGTTCCACGAGAGCGTGAAGTCCACTTTTTCGGAGATGTTGCTGCCCAGCACCGCCCGGAAGTTGTAGCCCATGTTGCCGGTTTCGTTGCGCACGCCGTCGATACGGCTGGGCGTGAGCGAGTAGACGATTCCCGCCATCACATTGAAGTTGCTCTTGAGGAAGCCCACCGGCAGGCCGTAGCTCAGATGGGTCATCACCCGCCAGTAGCCGTCCATGTTCACCGGACGCGAATACTGGAGATAAGGATAATCCTTCCCGTCGATTTCCACCGAGTTGTTGTAGCGTACGTCGTTTGTAATGTAGTCCGACGCGGCCTGCATCGAGAACATCCACATGAACGTGCGGCCCTTCTCCACGTTGGAATTGGTGTAGTGGAAATTGAGGCTGTGGTTGTAGGAGGGGTTCAGATCGGGATTACCGCTCGAAATATACTGCGCATTCGAAACATCGAAAACGCTCTGCAGCTGCGTGACGTCCGGATTGTTGGTGTAGGAGGAGATGAACATGCGCAACGCGTTTTCGCGGTTGAAGTTGATCTGTCCCATCACAAAATAGAGCACGTTGTCGTAGTTGTGGCGTATCTTCTCCGACTCGGTCCGCATGACCTGTCCGTCGAGCGAGGCGCGCTGATAGTAGACGTTGGCCACGAAGGTGTTGCGTTCCTTCGAGTAGCGGAAACCCGGTCCGACGCGCTGCGTGAGGTAGTTGCTTTCGTAGGTGTTCGACAGCGACGGTTCGTAGGGCAGTCCCGCGATCGAGAAGTCGTCGCCCGTGATGTAGCTCTTCTTGTCGCGCTCCTGGTGTTCGTAGGATGCCCGGTACTGAAGCGAAAGCTGCGCATATTTGCTCACGGGTTCCGTGTAGGTGAATTCGCCGCGCAGCGTGTAGCTGCTCGAAGGGGCCACGCTGCGCAGGTATCGCAGCACGGAGTAGGGTTTCGTTTCCCCCGTCTCCGGATCGACATACGTGCCGTCGAACGCCCAGTCGAGAGGCCGCACCGGCGAAACGAGTGCCGTATTGGAGTAGGAATCGGTGTTGTTCCGGTTGTTCGAATAGCGGAACTGGCCGTCGAGCGTGACGGTGCGGCCCACCTTGCCGAGCTTGGCGCGGTAGATGGCGTTGGTGCGGATGTTATAGCCGTTGCGCGAGCCGTCGCTGAAGTTGTTGGTGGGGGAGTAGCCGCTCTGGCCGTACTGCCAGCCCGTGGTCCGGCTCCACGGATCGTTGGTCTGGAAGCTGAAGCCCGGACGGATCATCAGATTCTGGTTTTCCGAAATCTTCCACTCCAGACGGGCGTTGAAACGATGGTTGTACGCCTCCGTGTCGGAGTATCCGCGCGTCGAAAGGGTGTCGATGCTGGGGGTTTCGTACCATTTTTCCACGGTCGAAGTGTTCGTCGTGCGGGTGTTGTTGAAGAAGTAGCTGCCCTGGAACGACACCTGGTCGCGCTTGCCCCACGTGTCCGAATAGTTGACGCCGATGGCGTTGACCGTCGCCACGCCGCTCTGCGGCCGCACCATATACTGGCCTACGCCGCCGCGGCGTCCGCCGCCCGTATTGCCCGACACGCCCAGAATGTCTTCGAACGAGAAGTTCTGCTGGTTGACGTTGTTGAAAAGGCCGATCACCGAAATGCGGCTGCCGCCGTTGAAAATATTGACGTTGCCGCCCGCCAGATACTTCAGCTTGTCTTCGGTCTTGGTATCCGCATCGTAGCCCAGCCCGGCGTAGAGTTTTCCGAACTGGCCCTGGCGCATGTTCGAGTGGGTGACGATGTTGATGGCCTTGTAGCCCTCGCCGTCGTCCATGCCCGAAAATTCGGCCGCATCGCTCAGTTTGTTGTACACCTCGATGCGGTCGACGGCCTGTGCAGGCAGCGACTTGATGGCCGTGGTGACATCTTCGCCGAAGAACTCCTTGCCGTCGACGAAAATCTTCTTCACCTCCTCGCCCTGCGCCTCGACCGTACCGTCGTTCACCGTGATGCCGGGCATCTTCTTCAGCAGCCCTTCCACATCGGCATCGGCAACCACCTTGAACGCGCCGGCGTTGTAGCTCACCGTGTCGCCTTTCTGCGACGTGCGCAGGGCCTTGGCTTCCTTGACCACGGTTTCGATGCGCACGCCCGCCTTGAGCCGGATTTCGCCCAGGCTCTGCCGGGCGGCCTTCACCCCGAAGGTCGTTTCGTAGGTGTCATAGCCGAGAAACGCCACCGACAGGCTGTATTCGCCGTAGGCCAGCGACGGAATCGAAACACTGCCTTTGTAGGCCGACGTGAAGTACTGTTTCTTGTCCGGCGCTCCGACGGGAGCCACCGTCAGCACGGCGCCGGGCACCGTTTCTCCGGTCTCGTCGTCGAGAACCGTTGCCGTGACCGAGCCTCTCTTCTGAGCGGCCGCCGCCAGGGAAACGAGCACAAGCAGGGTTGTAAGTAGTATCTTTTTCATTTGAAACATGATATGATTGCTGAAATGCAGCGCGAAGATAGCTTATTTTGGCCGGAGTTCCAGCGCTGCGGGGGCGAATCGCCTTAAAAAGGGTGCCAATCGACCGATCGACACCCTCGATTAACATAACCGGACCGCCGGGCGGACTATTTCGTCCGTTCCTTGGCGCACTTCGTGTTCTGTTTGCAGCAGCCCTGCTTGCCGTTCTTGTCCATCTTGCCGCGATGGGCGCGGGGCATCGGACCCTGCATCTGCGACCACTTGCCGTACTGCTCGTCGGTGAGCACCGACTTCATCTCGGCAGCCTCGGACTGGCGGTTCTTCTGCATCTCCGCACGGCAGGCCTCCATCTGCTGGTTCCGCTTCAGGTTGATGGCATAGACTTTCTTGGCCTGCACCTCGTCCAGTCCCAGTTCGCGGGTCATGCGCTCGGTCTGGCGCCGGGTCATCTGCTCGACGGTCGGACGTTCGCGGAGCGTTTCCTGCTTCGGATTCCTGTTCTGCGCATAGGCGCCCGACGCGGCCAGCATGCAAAGCGCTGCGGCGACTGAAAAAATACGTTGTTTCATGACGTTTGATTTTTTTTTTGATGAAGTTTGCGGGTTTCTGCTGCAAAGGTAGGGCCACAATGCAAAACCCGGGGCGGTGCCCCGGGTCAAACGGTCGTTCCGGCCGGTCAACCGGCTATTCGGCCCCTTGAGCCGACCGTAGCCAGGCTTTGAATTCGGGTACGCGGGCTTTGGAAATGACGATCCGCTCCGGCGTGGGCAGCAGCAGCGACAGCGACAGCCGGCTGCCGAACCACACGACGATCTCCTTCACGGCGCGGCGCGCCACGATGAACTGGCGGTTGGCCCGGAAAAAATCGCTCTCCGGCAGCAGCGTTTGCAGCGTCTCCAGCGTCCGGTCGAGCGGATAGGCTTCGCCGTCGTAGCCGTAGGCCGTGACTTTCTCGTTGAACGTATGGCAGAACGCGATCTTGTCGCGGTGCAGCGGGATGATCTTGTCGCGCACCTGAACCAGGAAAGTCTCCTCGCGTCCGGCGGCCATCGCCTTGACTCGCGTGCCGTAGTCGCGGCGTTCGCTGCCCGTCAGCCGGCGGAACTTGTCGATGGCCCGCGACACGTCGGCGCCGTTGAGCGGTTTGAGGAGATAATCGATGCTGTTGACCTTGAACGCTTCCAGCGCATATCGGTCGTAGGCCGTCGTGAAAATGACAGGTACGTCGACCTCCACCGCACCGAAAATGCGGAACGAGTCGCCGTCGGCCAGGTGGATGTCCATGAACAGCAGGTCGGGGCGGGGGCGGCTCCGGAGATACTCGACGCTCTCGGCCACGCTTTCGAGCGTGGCGACCGTCTCGACGTCGGGCGCCACTTCCCGCAGAATGGCCTGCAGGTTGACCGCAGCGGCGGTTTCGTCCTCGATGATTACTGCCCGGAGCATGACGCAGGTTTTTGAAGCGGCACGCGCACCGTGAACGTCGTCCCGGTCTCGACCACCTGGATGTCGCGGCCCGCGATGAGCCGCACCCGGTTGCGCAGATTCTCCAGACCGATGCCGGTGGAGGGTTCGGGTTCCAGACGGGGTGTCTTCGGGTTGGATACTTCGAGCCAGTCGCCGGCCGTTCGGATCGCGATGCGCAGCGGATTGGATTTGGTGATAGCGTTGTGTTTCACGGCATTGCCCACCAATGGTTGCAGCGAAAGCGCCGGCAGCAGCCACGCCCGACACTCCGCCGGCACGTCGATGTCGAAAAAGAACTTGTCGGCGTAACGTATCTTGAAAAGATAGCCGTAGGCCTCCACAAAGTCGAGTTCCTCGCCGAGGGTCACCCAGGTATTCTGCCCGTTCTGAATGATGTAGCGGAACGTGTAGGAGAGCTGGTCGATATAGGTGAGGGCCTTCTCGTCGAGTTTCTCGCGCACGAGCATCGACAGCGAGTTGAGCGAGTTGAAGAAGAAGTGGGGGTTGATCTGCCCCACGAGCATGTTGTAGCGCGTGGTGAGATTCTCGTTCTTGAGCCGTTCGTTCTCCATGGCCACGGCCTGCTGCTGCGAGATCGACACATAGATCCGGCTGTAAAGAATCGAAACCACCACGGCGAACGAGCACTTGAGCAGCAGCACGTAGTCGAGCATGCGCGGCGCCATGAAGTTGAAAATCAGCTTTCCCGAGTGCCACACCGTGACGGGGGCCAGGAAGTAGAGACCCGCAGCGACGGCTATGCCCCACACGCAGTGCACCACGAACCGCCGCCGCGAATAATTGTAGCGGACCGGGGTCAGAATCGACAGCAGGATGAACGAAATCAGCAAATAGTAGAAGAGTTGCAGCGTCAGCACCACGCTTTCGGCCGGCCGTTTGAAAAGCGCTCCGTAGTCGAACTCCTCGCCGTTGCGCCGCCACACCTTCTCCATGACGGCATGCGCTCCCGCACGTTCCGGCGCCGAGATTTCGCCCACCAGCCGGTCGCCGTCCCGCAGTCCCAGCCGGCGCACGCGCTGCATCGGCACATAGACGCTGTCGCACGATTCGACGAGCAGATAGCCGTGCCCGTCGGGCGAGAGGCGCAGCACTCCTTCGCCCGAGCGTTCGTCGATCCGCTGTTCCGCTGCGGGCGCAGCCGGCGCATCGTTCCTCTGATCGATCAGCAGCAGGAGCAGGTAGGAGAAATTCACCACCAGACTGACCGCCACGGCGACCAGCAGATTCAGCAGGATGCGGGCATATTTCGACGGTCGTTTCACGCGCTTACTCCTCCTTGTACCACGATGCGTAAAGCATGTAGTCGTGCGCCGTGCGGCGGATGATCTCGTCGCGCTGCTCGGGCGTCACGTCCTTGACTTTCTTGGCCGGCACGCCCGCATAGACCGAATCGGGTTCCAGCTGTGCATTGGAAAGCACCAGCGCCCCCGCCGCAATGATGCAGCCCGAGGGAATCACGGCGTTGTCCAGCAGGATGGAGCCCATGCCGATCAGACAGTTGTCGCCGATGCGGGCTCCGTGGACCACCGCGTTGTGCCCCACCGACACATCGTTGCCGATGATGGTCTGCGACGGGTGCTTCGCGCCGTCGTAGATCGTGTGGAGCACCGCTCCGTCCTGAATGTTGGTGCGGTCGCCGATGACGATCTTGTTGACGTCGCCGCGCAGCACCGCGTTGTACCAGATCGAGCAGTCGCGGCCGACGGTCACGTCGCCCAGCAGCACGGCCGTCTCGGCCAGAAAGGTGTTTTCACCCACCGACGGCTCGCGGCCGCGGATTTTACGGATAATCGCCATCTTATTCTTCGTTTTTCGCTTCCTGCCACAGCTCCTCCATCCGCTCGGGCGAGAGTTCGTGCAGGGCGTGCCCGCGGGCCGCGGCCCGTTCCTCCATGCTGTTGAAACGGCGTATGAACTTCTTGTTCGTGCGCTCCAGGGCCGATTCGGGATCGACACCGTAGAGCCGGCAGGCATTGACCAGCGCAAAGAGCAGGTCGCCGAATTCGGCTTCGAGATCGGCCGCCGTGCCCGACTTCATCTCGGCTTCCACCTCGCCGATCTCCTCGCGCACCTTCTCCCACACATCCTCGCGCCGCTGCCAGTCGAAGCCCGTCGCCGCGGCCTTTTCGCCCACACGGTAGGCCTTGACCATCGCCGGAAGCGAGCGCGGAACTCCGCCCAGCGTGCCGCTCTTGCGGTTCTTCTTGCGCAGTTTGAGCGCCTCCCAGTTCTCCTTGACTTCGTCGGGCGTATTGGCATGTACGTCGCCGTAGATATGCGGATGACGGTAGATCAGTTTGTCGCACAGGGCGTCGGCCACCTCCGCAAAATCGAACGCACCGGCTTCCTCACCCAGTTTGGAGTAGAAAGCCACATGCAGCAGCAGGTCGCCCAGCTCTTCCTTGATGCCTTCCATGTTGGCGTCGGTGATGGCATCGGCCAGTTCGTAAGTCTCTTCGATGGTGTTGCTGCGCAGCGATTCGAAGGTCTGTTCGCGGTCCCACGGGCATTCGCGGCGCAGCGTGTTCATCACTTCCAGCAGCCGCGCCGTGGCAGCCAAACGCTTGTCCTGTTCCATATTCGATCCTGTTCGTTCTAAGGCCGGGCAGACCGGCAACAATTCCCGGCCCCGGCTTCGTCCGGTGAAGTTTGTCTTCCGCAAAGGTAGCAAATCGGCAGGAAAAAAGTAACTTTGCAAAAAACAAAATTTCGGCTTCTCCATGAAACTGCGACTTTTGCCCCTGTTGTTGCTTTTCGCCGTGCCGGCCGCGGCGCAGCCCGCCCCCGGGCGCCTCGTTCCCGCCAACGGCGAGTTCCGGTTCTCGTCCGCCACGACCCTGGCCGCCGACAGCGCCCTGCTTCCCCTGGCCGAATATGCCGCCGGGTACCTGGGTTGCCCTGTGCGGCAGCAAGCCGCAGGTGCAAGTTCCGTGGTGCTGACGCTCGAACCGGGCGATGCGTCGGAAGCTTTCCGGCTGGAGATCGCACCCGACCACGTCCGCATCGGCGCCACAAGCCCCGGCGGCGTCTTCAACGGGCTGCAACAGCTTTTCCGCCTGCTCCCGCCCGAGGTATACGCCCGCCGGGGTGTCGGTCCCGGCACGTCGCTGCCCTGCGGCACGATCGAAGACCGCCCGCGCTACGCCTACCGCGGCATGATGCTCGACGTGGCGCGCACCTGGATCGACGAAGCCAAGGTAAAACGCTGCATCGACCTGCTTTCCTACCACAACATCAACAAGCTGCACCTGCACCTCTCCGACGACGAGGGCTGGCGCATCGAAATCGCATCACACCCCGAGCTGGCCCTGATCGGCGGTTTCCGCGGCGGCGACTCGCCCGTGGTGCCCGTCTACGGCAAGTGGTCGGAGAAGTACGGCGGTTACTACACCCGCGAGCAGATGCGCGGACTGATCGCCTACGCCGCCCTGCGCAACATCGAGATCATCCCCGAGATCGACCTCCCGGGCCACAGCCGCTGCATCGGCTCGGTGCACCCCGAGATCCGCTGCGACTATCCGGCCGACACCGCCGCCACGGGCGGCACCGACTACCGCTCGGCCTGGTGCGTGGCCCGCGAGGAGAACTACGCGCTCCTCGAAGATATTCTCGACGAGATTTGCAGCCTCTTCCCGTCGGAATACATCCACATCGGCGGCGACGAGGTCGAGGTTTCGCAATGGGAGAAGTGCCCCCGCTGCCGGGCCATGATGAAACGGCTGCGGACCGACGATCCCCACCGGCTGCAGGAACGTTTCATGAACCGGCTGACAGCCATGCTCGCCGCCCGCGGCAAGCGGCCTGCCGTGTGGGACGAGGCCGCGGCGAGCGGCAGCTTCACGCGCGACAGCCGCGTGCACGGCTGGAGAAGCGTCAAAACCTGCCGTGCGGCAGCCGAGATGGGTTACCGCACGGTAGTCATGCCCAGCCAGTGGTTCTATTTCGACATGCGCCAGTCGCCGCACGAGGAGGGCCATAGCTGGGCGGCCATCTTCGACGCCCGCAAGACCTACGGATTCGACCCGGCCGAACAGGGATTCACCAAGGAGCAGTCGTCCAACATCGAGGGCTTCGAAGCGGCTTTCTGGAGCGAAATCTACGTCTCGCACCGGCCCGAAACCTCCGACTACCTCGACTTCATGTGCTTCCCGCGTCTCTGCGCCCTGTCGCGCATCGCCTGGAGCGGCAGCAGCGAAGGGTGGGACACCTATTATAAAGAGCTCTCGGGCGAGCACTACGACCGGTTGGCAGCCATGGGTGTCCGCTTCCGGCTCTTTCCGCCGCAGCTGAACTATAAAGACGGTGTTTTCACAGCCGCCACGGACGACGGCTCCGAAATCTACTACACCGTCGACAACGAAACACCGAAACGCTATTCGAAGCCTCTGAAAAGCAAGGATCCCCACCGTCTTCGGTTCCATTCGCAATACAAGACGGGACGAAGCCCCTACGTCGCCGACAAAAGCTACTACCGCACCATTGCGCCGGCGCTGACCCTCACTTCGTCGATGCCCGAGAGCCCGCGGGCGCCTCTCAGCCGCGCGGCCGAATACCGGAGCACCGCGCGCACGCTGCGCACCTGCCGCAAGGGCGACTGGCTGCTCTACACTTTCGAAAGGCCGCTTGCCTGCCGCGAACTGTTCCTCCAGACCGGGCACAAACAACTGCCCAAGACGCACGTCACCACGGGCTACGCCGAAATCTCCCGCGACGGCCGAAACTTCGAGCGGGTCGGCGAGCTGGAGAACGGCAGCATCACGATCCGGCCTGCCGGGTCCATCCGCGCGGTGCGGATCGTATCGACTTGCCACGGCAACGGCACGCCCTACGTCACGATCCAGCCGCCGCAAATCAAGCCTGCGAAGTAACTCCCGGCCCCGAACGTCCCGGCGACTTCCCGAAACAAGAATCCCCGCATCCGGCCGGATGCGGGGATTTTCATCGATTCAAGCATGCCTAACTGCGCACCGTAGCGCCGCAGCGGCTCTCGAACTGCGCCGTGAGGTTGGCCATCACGCGCTCGATCGTCTTCTCGTCGAGCGTCCGGGTCCGATCCTCCAGCACGAAGCTCAGCGCATACGACTTCTTGCCCTCGGGAAGCTTGTCACCCTCGTAGACATCGAAAAGCGCCACGCTCTTCAACAACTTGCGTTCGGTGGCGAAAGCCACGTCGCGCAAGGCGGAGAAGGTCGTCTGCTTGTCGACCAGCAGCGCCAGGTCGCGTTTCACCTCGGGAAACTTGGAAAGTTCCTCGGCCGCGATCCGATGCTTCCGGGTCGACTTGACCAGCGCATCGAAATTCATCTCCAGATAATAGACCTCCTGCTTCACATCCAGCATGCGGCGGATGCGGCCGGCTACCGTGCCGATGCGCAGCAGCTCCTTGTTGCCGAGCGACAGCACCAACGCCTCGCCGAACAGATCGGAAGCCACGCTTTCGCAGCGCAGCGCATAGATGTCGACCCCGAAGCGGCGCAGCAGCTTCTCCGCCACAGCGCGCAGGGTGAAGAACGACGCCTTCTCGGGCTTGACGTTCCACGACTGGGGCACGGCCACGCCCGACACGGCAATGGCCAGGCGATACTCCTCGGAGTAGGCGGCCAGCGGATTCTCGTCGCTGCGCTTGTCGGCATCGTAGAAATAGCAGTTGCCGAATTCGTAGAGTTTCAGATCGCCGTTCTTGCGGTTGGCGTTGAGCGCCACGGCCTCCAGCATGTTGAACAGCAACGTCTGGCGCATAACATTGAGGTCGGCGCTCAGCGGGTTGAGAATCCGCACGCAGCGTTCGGCAGGGCAGGAGGCGAGGCCTTCGTAATAGGCGCCGCGGGTCAGCGAGTTGGACATGATTTCGGTGAACCCGTTGGCCGTCAGAAAGTCGGCGGCCAGGTTCATCAGCTTGTTGCGGTCGGGCTGCGGCGCAT
Organism: Bacteroidales bacterium; assembly: GCA_910575495.1. Lineage (GTDB taxonomy): Bacteria > Bacteroidota > Bacteroidia > Bacteroidales > Rikenellaceae > Alistipes. The sequence goes on from CAJTFS010000002.1 coordinate 270,340, forward strand.
AGGAGAGCGTCGAGCGGACACGCGACGGAATCTCTACGTTGTTGTAGCCGTAGATGCGCAGGATTTCTTCGATCAGATCGGCTTCGCGCTGCACATCGACACGATAGGGCGGTACGGCCACCGTCAGCACGCCCTCCTTCTCGGCAAGCACCTTCACTTCGAGCGCCGCAAGGATCGTTCGCACGGTCTGCTCGGGAATCTCCTTGCCGATCAAGGCGTTCACCCGGGCCAGCTTCACGTCGAATACGAAGTCGGCGATCGGAGCAGGGTAGAGGTCCGTGATGTCGCTCGAAATCGTGCCGCCGGCCAGCTCCTTCATCAGCAGGGCGGCGCGCTTGGCCGCATATACCTGCATATTGGGGTCGACGCCGCGCTCGAAGCGGAACGACGAATCGGTGTTCAGTCCGAAACGCTTCGCCGTCTTGCGCACCCACACAGGGTTGAAATAGGCGCTTTCGATGAAAACATCGACCGTCGCGTCGCCGATGCCCGAATCCAGACCGCCGAAGACTCCGGCGATGCACATCGGGCGCTCGGCCGAGCAGATCATCAGGTCCTTGTCCGTCAGTTTGCGCTCCACGCCGTCGAGCGTCACGAAAGGCGTGCCCTCGGCGCAGGTGCGGACCACCACTTCACCGCCCTCGATCTTGCGGGCGTCGAACGCATGGAGCGGCTGCCCCAGTTCGAAAAGCACGAAGTTGGTGATGTCCACCAGGTTGTTCTTGGGATTGATTCCGGCTGCACGCAGGCAGTTCTGCATCCATTCGGGCGAGGGGCCCATCTTGCAGCCCGTCACCGTCACGCCGGCATAGCGCGGCGCCGCTTCGGCATTCTCCACACGGATTTTCATCGTCCGATCGCGGTTGTCCGGAGCGAAAGCCGATACGTCGGGCATCTTCACCGGCGTCTGCCTGCCGCGGCTGGTGAGATAGGCCGCCAGGTCGCGCGCCACACCGATGTGCGACGCCGCATCCACCCGGTTCGGCGTCAGTCCTATCTCTATAAGGTAGTCGTCTTCGATCCGGAGATATTCGCCGGCAGGCATTCCCACGGGAGCGTCGGCCGGAAGTTCCATGATGCCCTCGTGCGAGGAGCCGATGCCCAGTTCGTCTTCGGCGCAGAGCATGCCCAGCGATTCGACTCCGCGAATCTTGCTGCGCTTGATCTTGAACTCCTCGTCGCCGCCGTTCGGGTAGAGCACGGCACCCACCGTGGCGCACAGCACCTTGAGGCCGGCGCGGCAGTTGGCTGCTCCGCACACGATCTGCAGCGGCTCCGAAGCCCCCGCGTCGACCGTCGTAATGTGCAGATGGTCCGAATCGGGGTGGTCCGTGCAGGTCAGGACTTCGCCGACGACCACGCCGCGCAGCCCGCCCTTGACGGTCTCGATCTTCTCGAAACCCTCGACTTCGAGTCCGATGTCCGTGAGGATCGCCGCAACCTCTTCGGCCGGCAGATCGATGTCGATGTAGCGTTTGAGCCAGTTATAGGAGATATTCATAGATTTGATTTTTTTAGTATCGGCAAACTTCACGCAAAGATAGCGATTTAATTCCGAATTGCGCCCGCTCCGCCGCGGATTTTATCGCGACCCCAGCCACAGGAAAACCATGCCTGCCAGGATGAAGGCCAGGTCGACGGCCTTGGACCGCAGGTTGCGTTCGTGGAAAAGCAGGGCGCCGCACGCGAACGACACCGCCACCGAACCGCGCCGGATCATCGAGACCACCGAAATCATGGCGTCGGCCTCGCGCAGGGCCATCAGGTAGGCGAAGTCGGCCAGGGAGAGGAAAACCGAGATCAGCGGTATGGCCCAGCTCCAATGAAACGGCGTCGTAGAGCGCCGGCGCGGCCACCAGAGCACGGCGACGACCACGGACATCATCAATAACTGATAAAGATTGTACCACCCCTGCACGAAAACGGCGTCGAGCCGCGACATGATGAACTTGTCGTAGAGCCCCGACATGGCGCCCGTCACGGCTGCCAGAGCCACGAAAACGATCCACAGATTATGGGCGAAGTCCACCCCTTCGCGCCGGCTCGAACGGCTCAGCATGAAGAGCGACACGAGAGCCAGCCCCACGCCGATCCACTGATAGAGGTTGAGCCGCTCGCCGAAGACGAGCATGGCGCCCACCAGCACCATCACGGGGCGTGTGGCGTTGATGGGTCCGACAATCGTTATGGGCAGGTGTTTGATGCCGAAGTAGCCGAAAATCCACGAGGCCAGCACGATCGCCGACTTGAGCACCACCAGCCCGTGCGCATGCGCCGAACCGGGCGTCGAAGCGAGCACCGTGCCGTCGAACCAGCCCCAGCCGCCCTCGGCCGAGAGAATGGTGGGCAGAAAGATCAACGTCGAGAAAAGCGTATTGAGCAGCAGCACAGGCAGCACGGCATTGTCGGTGAGAGCCGTCTTTTTGGCCGCGTCGTAGAGTCCGAGCAGCGCCGCCGAAACGAATGCAAGGGTCAGCCACATAATTCGTCACTAAATGTTTATCGGGCTGCAAAGATAAACATTTGTCGGTCATGTGCCCACACCGCCGGCGGATGAATATGCCGTTCGACATGATCAAACCGAATCCGCATGGCTCCCGCACTCATATACTTTGCCTTGGATAATTATAATGAAGCATCGTTCTTTCAATGCGCACATCGGCTTCGACCAAAATACGGCATCCGGACAAATAATTATACTCATCCGAAACATTCCTCTCTTTTGCCGATTCTGCATTCGACCTGTTAGTATGTGTGCGGACCGCAGCCTGCGGGGCACGCCCGGCGACAGCCGGATTCTGCGGGCCTCCGCCGGGGGAGGCTGCGGCCCGCGCGGCTCCGAGAGCCGCTCAAAAACGACAGAGGGGCATTTTGCCGATAAGCATATGTTTCGACACATCTTCATCGAAGATACTCCGTTTCGGCATAATCAAGCTGACGCTTGCTTCTGCGCTCGACTTTTCATACATTGGCTTCGCCCAAGATACTCTCGCTCGGCAAAATGCAAGCGAGCTTGCTTTTGCCCTCGCTTATTCGTATCTTTGGCTCCGCCTTAGATACTTCCGCCTCGGGAATGCTCAAATAAATTTGGCATTCCGCTCGGCTTATTCGTATCTTTGCACCCATCCAGACTTTTGCCCGAATATGAAAAACATCCGCAATTTCTGCATCATAGCCCATATCGACCACGGGAAGAGCACCCTGGCCGACCGCCTGCTCGAAAAGACCAACACGCTCAACCAGCGCGAAATGCAGGCCCAGGTGCTCGACGACATGGACCTCGAGCGCGAAAAGGGCATCACCATCAAGAGCCACGCCATCCAGATGGAGTACACGGCCCGCAACGGCGAGCGCTACGTGCTCAACCTCATCGACACCCCGGGCCACGTCGACTTCTCCTACGAGGTCTCGCGCGCCATCGCGTCGTGCGAGGGGGCCCTGCTGGTGGTCGACGCCACGCAGGGCATCCAGGCCCAGACCATCTCGAACCTCTACCTGGCCGTCGGCCACGACCTCGAAATCATCCCCGTGCTCAACAAGATCGACATGGATTCGGCCATGATCGACGAGGTGAAGGATCAGGTCATCGACCTCATAGGCTGCAAGGACGACGACATCCTGCTCGCGTCGGGCAAAACGGGCCTCGGCGTCGAGGAGGTGCTCGAAGCCATCGTGCAGCGCATCCCGGCACCGAAAGGCGACGAAAACGGCCCTCTGCAGGCGTTGATTTTCGATTCGGTCTTCAACCCGTTCCGCGGCATCATCGCCTATTACCGCGTCTTCAACGGCACGCTCCGCAAGGGCGACCACGTGAAGTTCTTCAACACCGGCAGCGAGTACGACGCCGACGAGATCGGCGTGCTGAAGTTCAAGATGCAGCCGCGCCAGGAGATCAAGGCCGGCGACGTGGGGTATATCTGCTCGGGTATCAAGACTTCGGCCGACGTCAAGGTGGGCGATACGATCACGGCCGTCGACCGCCCGGCCCCCGAGGCCATCGCCGGATTCGAGGACGTCAAGCCCATGGTCTTCGCAGGCGTCTATCCCGTCGAGGCCGACCAGTACGAGGACTTGCGCGCTTCGCTCGAAAAGTTGCAGCTCAACGACGCGTCGCTGACTTTCGAGCCCGAAAGTTCGCTGGCCCTCGGCTTCGGTTTCCGCTGCGGATTCCTCGGTCTGCTGCACATGGAGATCATCCAGGAGCGTCTCTACCGCGAATTCGACATGGACGTCATCACCACCGTGCCCAACGTCTCCTACCGCATCACCACCACGCAGGGCGACACGCTGGAGGTCCACAACCCCTCGGGACTCCCCGAGATCACGAAGATCGCCAAAATCGAGGAGCCCTACATCCAGGCGCAGATCATCACCAAGGCCGAGTTTCTGGGCAACGTCATCAAGCTCTGCATCGACAAGCGCGGCGTCATGAAGAACCAGACTTTCATCACGCAGGACCGCGTGGAGGTCAATTTCGACATGCCGCTTTCGGAGATCGTCTTCGACTTCTACGACAAGCTCAAGAGCATCTCCAAGGGCTACGCTTCGTTCGACTACCACCGCACGGGCTACCAGCTCTCGAAGCTCGTCAAGCTCGACATCCTGCTCAACGGCGAGCCGGTCGACGCCCTCTCGTCGCTCATCTATGCCGACCATGCCTACGACTTCGGCCGCAAGATGTGCGAGAAGCTCAAGGAGTTGATCCCGCGCCAGCAGTTCGACATCGCCATCCAGGCGGCCATCGGCGCCAAGATCATCGCCCGCGAGACCGTCAAGGCCGTGCGCAAGGACGTGACGGCCAAGTGTTACGGCGGCGACATCTCGCGTAAGCGCAAGCTGCTCGAAAAGCAGAAGAAGGGTAAGAAGCGCATGCGCCAGATCGGCAACGTCGAGGTGCCGCAGTCCGCGTTCCTTGCCGTGCTGAAAATGGATTGAGCCCCGGTTCTTTCCGTTCTTCCGGACAGGTCCATCCCCGAAGTTCGTTCTCCCCCGGACTTTATTTCCCCAATCGGAGCGGCGATCCGGTTGCCGCCCCGATTTTCTACCCGCCGACGCCCGATCGACGCCCCTGCCGCACACCCGCGGTTCTCCGTTCATTTTCTGCCCCATATCCCTCCGCGGCCCGAAAATCCGGCCGTCGCGCGCAAATTCGCCGGCCGAAGATTGCAAAAACCGAAAATTCGGTCTATCTTTGCAGACGATTCGCGGAAATAGCTCAGTCGGTAGAGCATCAGCTTCCCAAGCTGAGGGTCACGGGTTCGAATCCCGCTTTCCGCTCACGAAGACCTCTCGAAAGAGAGCAGCAAAAACCCCTTATGCGTCATAGACACATAAGGGGTTTTCGTTTTCGGTCGATTGCAGACTCAAACAACGGGCGCCAACAAATCTTGCGGCATCATTGCACAACAACAATTTTTTCGACCGGCTGTATCCGCTCCTTGTCCAGCGGACGGAACTGGTATTTCACCTTCGCGAAATCGATTTCCGCCAGATCGATGCAGCGGATCGTATTGTTGTACGCCGTCTTGTAGTAGACTTTGCGGTTGGTCAGGTCGATGGCAGACGTCCATTGCGTCGCACTGGGGATGTCGGGCGCTTCGCCCTCCGGATGCTCGATGCCGACGGGAACGTCGAAATTGTTGAGCAGATGGAAACACTGCTGCACCGTGTCGAACGCCGTGGCACGCTGCGGTGCCGTAGCTCGGTAGAACGCCGCCCTGACGAAACGCGACGGCGGAGTGGCATCGCCCGGAATACCCAGAAACCCGGAGTTGCCGCCGAACGGCAGCAGGGTCGCGCCGCCCAGTTTTTGAGCGGGTGCGTCGCCCGGGCGGAGATTTACATAGTTGTTCAGATTCGTCAGCTGCCACTCGAATCCCGGAGCATTGGTCAGCACGCCCGCTTCGTTTTCGTAGAAGTGCGGCACGCCGTCGACAATTTCCAGAACCACCTGCCGCCCCGAGGGTTCGCCGATACGCCAGTGCACAACCGACGTCCGTTCAAGTCCGACGATGCGTACCGAGCCGATCGCCGCCTTCACCTCGTCGATCGTGGCGCACTGCGACAGGATCCATGCCGTCACCTGCAAATCGGCCAGCGTCCGATCGTTCTGCTCCGGTTCGTAGGGCTCGTAACCTCCGTAGCGGGGGAAGAAAAAGAGCCCGGCCGACAATCCCGTTTCGTTGATTCCCTCGGCGATGAAATCCCGCATCACGACCGTCAGCCCCACGACACCGTATTTCGCCATGAACCGGAGTCCGTTAGCCCCCGTCGGCGTGAACGACCTCAGCCGCTCTCCGCGCGGAATGATGACATACTCGCTCGGCAGCGGACCGAGGGCCCATTCGATCGTCCGGGCCTGGACATAGGCCCCGTCGGCGGCCGTCAACGCGATGCCGGTGCAGGCGATGGCCTGAAAGGTTCCGCCGCAGGCCGCGGCCCCCAGCAAAAGGTTCGTTATCATTCTTTTCATGTCGTTTTGCTCGATTCGACGGACGACGAACAAAAGACAAGCCAAAATCCTGTCGCGGCATAACGAAACCTCCGGCATGGATACCCATGCCGGAGGTCCGATCCGGAACTCTCTCCGGAATTGTCAGTCGTAAATCTCGTTGAGCAGACGTGCCAGGCGCAGGCCTCCGCGGAGGAACTGCTGTTCGATGACGGGCGCATACTTGGCCACATAATCATAGGAAACTTTCGTGCCTTCGGGCGTGAAGTCGTAGATCTCCGTGCAGATGGCGTGCGTCTCCAGCAGCCAGTCGCGGGGTTCGCCGGCCTGCACGGCAGCCACCTCCTCCTTGCTCAGCCGGTCGAGCTGCTGCTGCCACTCGGTGTAGCTCCACCGATGGGCCGCCTCGGGAACCGCCGAATCGAAAATCGAATGGAGGTTGGAGGGCGACGAGAACATCATCACCGGACGCCGGTTGCCGCCCAGGTCGCTCAGACGCCCCGCGTGCATCGGGCAGTGCATGTCGCCGACCAGATGGATCAGCATCTTGAGGCTGAGCGCCTCCTCCTCGGCCGGCAAGCCGCCGTTCTTCAGCTTCGCAACAAGCGCCGTGACCGCACAGAGCACGTCGCCTTTCGGATTGCGGGGCATGGATTCGAGCGTCTCGCCCTCGTCGATGTTCAGATAGTGCCACGTCTTGGTGTAGGCATATTCGGGCGTATGGCTGGCATTGTCGAGCCAGTTGGCATAGTAGACCGGCGAATGGCCGTCCAGCACCTTGCTCACCTTCTTGGCGGCCTTGGGCGTCAGATGACATTCGGCAATGTAGGCCGTCGCGTCATGGCCTTTCTGCCCCCAGGCCAGCACGCTGCGCGTCGCAAGCAGGCAGCACGCAAGCAGCAATAGTTTCTTCATGGTTCTATGAGTTTTCAGTGGTTCATCGTAGCAAGAAATTCCTCGTTGTCTTCGGTCTGGTTCATCTGCTTCTGCAGGAACTCCATGGCCTCCACGGGAGTCATGTCCGAAAGATACTTGCGCAGCACCCAGGTGCGGTTCATCACCTCGCGCGACAGCAGCAGGTCTTCGCGGCGCGTACCCGAAGCGATCACGTCGACAGCGGGGTAGACACGCTTGTTGGCCAGCTTGCGGTCGAGCTGCAGCTCCATGTTGCCCGTCCCCTTGAACTCCTCGAAGATCACTTCGTCCATCTTCGAGCCCGTATCGATCAGCGCCGTGGCAATGATCGTCAGCGAGCCTTTCTCCTCCGTATTGCGCGCCGCACCGAAGAAGCGTTTGGGCTTGTGCAGGGCATTGGCGTCGACACCGCCCGAAAGCACCTTGCCCGATGCGGGCTGCACGGAGTTGTAAGCCCGGGCCAGACGCGTGATGGAGTCGAGGAAGATCACCACGTCGTGGCCGCACTCGACCATGCGCTTGGCCTTGTCCAGCACCATCTCGGCCACTTTCACATGGCGCGAAGCCTGTTCGTCGAACGTCGACGCCACCACCTCGGCCTTGACGTTGCGCGCCATCTCGGTCACCTCCTCGGGGCGTTCGTCGATCAGCAGCACGATCATATAGACTTCGGGGTGGTTGTCCGCTATGGCATTGGCCACGGACTGCAGCAGCATGGTCTTACCCGTTTTGGGCTGCGCCACGATCAGCGCGCGCTGGCCCTTGCCGATGGGCGAAAAGAGATCGACGATGCGCGTGGAGAGGTTGTTGTGGCCGTTGCCCGTGAGACAGAATTTCTCGCTCGGGAAAAGCGGCGTCATGAATTCGAACTGCACGCGGTCACGCACAAGGTCGGGCGAGAGGCCGTTGATCTCGTTCACGCGCACCAGCGGGAAGTATTTCTCGCCCTCGCGCGGCGGGCGGATGGCACCGCTCACGGTGTCGCCGGCCTTCAGCCCGAAGTGCTTGATCTGCGACGGCGAAACATAGATGTCGTCGGGCGAATTGAGATAGTTGTAGTCCGCCGAGCGGAGGAATCCGTAGCCGTCCGGCATCACTTCAAGAACCCCTTCACCCGCGATTTCACCCTCGAAATCGTCTTTCGTAATGTCATCGTCCGATTCGAAATAAGCATCCTGCCGGTTGAACGGTTCCGGCTCCGGATTCTGGTTCTTGGGCTTGCGGCCCCGGCGCTTGGGCGCCGGCTGAACGGCCGGTTCCGAAACTTCGGAGCTCGGAGCGCTCGGAGCGGGTGCCGGTTCCTCGGCCGGTTGGTCGAAAAGCCCGCCCGCCGGCGTCTCCGTATTTTTTTCGGGTTGCGCCACCCGCGGCCGCCGTCCTCGGCGGGGTTTTTCTGCTCCGGGCTGTGCGGCCGGCGCACCATCGCCGGAGGGAGCGGCACCCTGCGCATGTCCGGCAATCAGTTCGATCAGCTCGCGTTTCTTGACCATGACATTGCCGATGCCGAGAGCTTTGGCTATTTCGCGCAGTTGGGCGATAGGTTTGCCTTTCAGCGCATTCAAATCCTGCATATGTTTCTCTTAAGATGTTTTTCGGAAAAATCCCCGACGAACGTCGGGTGTTCGGATGCTGAGCGAAAACAACACCGGCCTCTTGCCTTGCGGCCCGCCCGGGCAAAGCCGCGGTGAACAAAGTTCATCCGAGCGAACGGTAGGGACGGCTGTTTGTCTTCCGGATTTTATCCCCGGCAAAGATAATGCATTATTTCGAGTTACAAAATAAAATTCGTCTTCCCCTTCTCCCAATCGCAGCGCATGAAAAAAGTCTCCCGATTCTCTCTCGGAAGACTTTTTCACACACAAACATTTTACAATACAAACAATGTATGGCTGAATTCCCATTGTTCCGTGTGCAAAGTTCTTGCAAATTCCCTGCCGCCGCAATCCCCAATTTCAGGTATTTTCCGCTTGAGCCGTTTCGATTGCTTTTCCGTCGATTCTTTCATAAATGACAGCAAACGAACCAAACAAAAGACATGAGCCGCCTCGTCCCTGTTCAAGAAAAAGTTTTGGGCGCCCATAATGCGGGCACCCAAAACATAACCTGTCTCGAATAGAAATCGTTGTAGGCCGTCAAGAAACAAACTCTTCTATTTCTTGATTTTACCGATGATACTTTTCACTTGTTCGCATAAAACTCCCGGAGCATCGAGCAGCCTGACGATCACCTGGTTCTTATTTGTCGCACGGGCGATCTCGGCTTTCAGATTTTGGACTTCCGCCCGATTGATTCCGGTGTTTTCAAGAAGCGACACAACTTCATTGATATCCGCCGATGTCAAGGCCTCAATCTCCGTTTTCATTTTTTCATTCAGCCGAGCCTTTACCATATCGGCGGCGGCTCTTACTTTAGTAATGTCTGCCATAATTTTACAATTTATTTAAGTTTGTCATCTATTTTTTCAAGTGCTGTTTGTGCTGTATTTAAAATAGAATCAGCTCTTTGCAGATACCGATTTATCTGCGTGTCGATCTTATCCGTATCGACAAATCGGGATAACAATCGCTTCCGCTTCTCTTCCAACGCATTTGCACTGTCTATATTCTGCGTTATAACATCATTCGCTTCCCGGGCAATCTCATAATGGCTACGAATAATCCCGAGCAGTTTCTCTTTTTCCGTTCTTAGAGGAATTAGAAGCGAATCCCGTTGCTTCATATAATCCTCCTGTATCAGGTCTGTCAAATCTTTCAGCGACTCCATACGTTGTGCCGGTTCTTCGGCAATCGCTTCATTCCAAAACTCAATGGTGCCCGGCATAGCGAACAGATCGTTCAAATAATTCCGATACCATTGTTCTTTCAACCATTTGACCGCCACCTGTTCTTTTTCTTTATAAATGGCATCGATCATTACGATATGTCCTTGTTCCAAAGCATCGATCTGACGCCCCAACAACACGGACATTTCAACTGTTTCATGAGGAATCGATGCGCATGATGATAATCCGATCATCATCACTCCCAGCAGAAATTTACCAATCTTATTCATCTGAAATCTTTTTTGTTTCTGCAAAGGTAGACATCCAAAATGTCAATTTATGACACAAGTAAAAAAAATTTACACTATTTTCATTGCTGGTCTTCAGAGTCTGCCGGTTTGTAATAGTTCTTATCAGGCACCTCGTTGATTTTGGATTCGGGATAAAGAAGCGTGCCGACAATGGAGGTGCAGGGCATGATTCCCTTTGTCCCGATGGTTTTGCAAGGCACGGCGGGAGATGTGGAAATGGGCCATCACTTGCTCGGTAGTCAGATAGCGCGTTCGCCCGACAGCAAAGGTTCGACTTCTGCAATAAATTTGTCGGCTGTTTGCACTACAGGGCACACATCCTTCGGCTTCCAGTCACGATTCGGCACACGGAAAGGATGCTTTTGTCTGCCGCCACTTGCTACGGCACAAAAATAAAACGATCCCGCATGTGATTGACATACAGAATCGTTTGCTTCAATTTGCGTAACCTTACCCAACAAAAAAGGTCCTTCGAAAAGGACCTCCTGGAGCGGAAAACGAGACTCGAACTCGCGACCCCAACCTTGGCAAGGTTGTGCTCTACCAACTGAGCTATTTCCGCAGATGATTCTCAAATGCGGTGCAAAGATAGGCAAAAAAAACGAAACTCCAAATATTAAAGCCGCAAAGCATGCAAAATTCTTGCTGACAATCCGTCAACGCCGCTCCAGCAGCCGCCGACAAGCCATGCCTGACCAAACGAAATAGCTACGAACGGGAGGAACAAGGACCCCCAAAATAAAAATAGCAGAACCGAAAACAGCGACAACCCGACAAGCAAAACAGCAGTCAGCTGCGCTGCTCACCTGAAAACCCGCATGCGGGCCTCCACGGGCTCGAACGTCTTCGGCGCCGGCGTCTCGGCCGGCAGCCCGAACGGCATCTGTGCAATGAGCCGCCACTCCTGCGGCAGATGCCATTCGGCACGGACTTCCTTATCGATCAGCGGATTGTAATGCTGCAAGGATGCGCCGAATCCGGCATTTTCCAGCAGCGTCCACAGCGTCAGCTGGTGCATCGCCGATGTATGTTCCGACCAGACCGGGAAATTGCCCGCATATTGCGGAAAACGTTGCTGAAGCGCCCGCACGGCAGCCGTGTCTTCATAGAAAAGCACCGTTCCGTATCCTGCCGCAAAACTGCGTTTGATCTTCTCCTCCGTGCGTGCGAACGCATCTTCGGCCACGATCGCCCGCAGCGTCCGTTTCACGATCTTCCAGAACGCAGCATGATGTTCGTGCAAAAGCAGCACCAGCCGCGTGGTCTGCGAGTTGAATGCCGACGGCGTGTTCTTGATTGCGAACCGCACCATCTCTTCGATCTGCGCATCCGTCACGGGCGATTGGCCCATCAGTCCGTAGTAGCTGCGGCGGCGTTCGAAAATCTCTTCGCATCGTTTTTCCATGGTCGCATGTTTTCGCATTCCGACAGCAAAAATGGCGCAATTGTACGCATATTTCGGTGCGAAACATTATCTTTGTTGTTATGATGAAGGCCATCGATCTTTTCAATGCCTTGGGCGACAGGTTCCGCAACTTCGGCAACGATGCTGAGTCGCAGCGCGTTATCGACGAAGCATGCCGTGCGAACGAGTGGTTCACGCCGCACGAGATCCGCCGGGCCGTCACCGCTATCGCCGACCGGATGCTCCGGCGCGATGCGCTCGAAACCTGGCTTTCCGGCTACCCGGTGCCCGTCGCCGCACCGCGCCGCGTGCTGGTCATCATGGCCGGCAACATTCCGTTGGTGGGGTTCTTCGACCTTCTGTGCGTCGTCGCAAGCGGCCACCGCTGCCTGGTGAAACCTTCGGCCAAGGACAGCGTGTTGATCCGTCATACGGTTGAGTTGTTGCGCACGATCGACCTCGACGTCGCCATCGAATTCTACGACGGCAGTTCGCCGGTCGACGCCGTCATCGCCACCGGCAGCAACAACGCCCGGCGCGCTTTCCGGTGCCGTTACGCCGGCACACCAACGCTCCTCCGAGGGCATCGCCAGTCGGTCGCCGTGCTTTCCGGCAGCGAGACGCCCGAGCAGCTCGCCGGGCTCGCCGACGACATCTGGGCCTACTCCGGACTGGGTTGCCGCAGTGTTTCGCGGCTCTTTCTGCCCGAAGGTTTCCGGCTCCGGCTCACGATGCCCCCGATGAACCCCAAGTTCCGCAACGACTACCTCCGCACGCGGGCCCTGTTGACCATGACCGGATGGCCGTTTTTCGACTTGGGATGCGCCGTCGCCGTCGAGCAGGAGGAGTTTCCGGCATCGCTCAGCCTGCTGGCCTGCACCTACTACCGCGATCTTTCCCAGGTCGGGACCTGGCTCGCCGACCACGACCAGGAGTTGCAGTGCGTCGTTTCGGAGTGCATCGCCCACAGCCGCCGCACCGGTTTCGGGTGCGCGCAGTCCCCGGCGCTCACCGACTGGCCCGACGACCTCGACACGATGGCCTGGCTGACCGAACAAGTGAATTAGAAACCCTATTGATTTTCAACCATGTCGATGATCTTCCGATTCCGCATGCTGAGCGACGAAAACGATCGTTTCGTCCGCGACTACGAAGTGTTGTACGACACCTCGCTGCTCGATTTCCACCGTTTCATCCTCTCTTCGCTCGACTACGAGGAGTGCATGGCTTCGTTCTTCACGGCCGACGACCGTTGGGAGAAGCAGCGCGAGTTCACCTGCATGGAGATGGGCATCGACGGCGAGGAGGCCCCCGAGTCGATGGAGAGCGTGACACTCGGGCAGATCATCCACAACAGCCGCGACCGCCTGATCTACCTCTTCGACCTCTTCGGCGACCGGGCCTACTATCTCGAGCTCACCGGTTCCTACGAAGCCGACAAGGACGCTTCCTATCCGCGCGAGATTTTCGCCCGGGCCGAAGCTCCCGACCAGTACGACCCGTCGCGAAGCCGTTCGGACGACGAGGGTTCGATCTTCGACGACGCCATGGGCGATTTCAGCGATTTCGAGGGCGACGACAGTTACGACGACGAGTATTAGCATCGAGCCGCAAAGCACCGGGAGGCATCGAAAATCTGCAAAAATGCCTCTTGTTGTTCTGGCGGCTCCCGGAACCGTGCGGGCCGCAGTCTTGCCCCGCGAAAGTACGCAAATATCCGGCTGTCGCCGGGCGTGCCCCGCAGGCTGCGGTCCAAGCATAGCACCGAATCACAGAAAAAAAAGGAGATACCCCCCCCTCGAAACCTTTAGGAACCCGGCCCCGGAATTTTCCGGAAGTCTCGAAAATCCCGGATGTCCCGAAGTCGTGAAAGTATCAGATGCTTGCCCTCAGAACAGTTTCCGATTTCTATCCGGAACCGCATGCCAAGAAAGCTCCGGCAACTCCGCCGCCTTCCCCCCAAAAACGCACTCTGCCGGTCATAACTCCGAACCGGCAGAAAAGCGGCATGCCGCGAGTCCCGTCTCGCGCAAGCAAGAATAAAGGACTTTTTTGCTTAATCGCGATTTTTTCGTACTTTTGTTGCGCTTTCTCCGTCAGGGGAAAGGGTCGCTCGGATGGTGGAATAGGTAGACACGCCGGACTTAAAATCCTGTGACCAGCAATGGTCGTACGGGTTCGATTCCCGTTCCGAGTACAGCCGAAAGGGCGCCCGTCGAAAGATGAGCGCCCTTTTCCTTTTCCGCAGCAGCCGTTACAGCGTCTCCCGCTTGAGTTTCTCCACAAAGCGGTCGATACGCCGCATCTGCCGCGGTATGTCGATATTTTGCGGGCAGTGGTGCACGCATCGGTTGCAGCCGATGCAATGGTCGGCCTGCCGCTCCGGCTCCACCGCACGTCCGTAGCCCACCAGGAATGCCCGGCGGGCCCGCCTGTAGTCGGCATCCTGGGCCGAGGCCGGCACATCGCCTTCGTTGACGCACTTGTTGTAATGCAGCAGGATGCCCGGAATGTCCAGTCCGTAGGGACACGGCATGCAGTACTTGCAGTCGTTGCACGGAATGGTGGGGTAGCGCAGCATCGTCTGCGCCGTCCGCTCCAGAAACTCGCGGTCGGCATCGGTCAGCGCCTCCAGCGGCGCGAACGTGCGCAGGTTGTCTTGCAGATGTTCCATGCAGGTCATGCCGCTCAGCACGGTCAGCACGCCCGGCAGCGATCCCGCAAAGCGGAAGGCCCACGACGCCACGCTGGCCTCCGGGCGTTGTTCTTTCAGCGTCGCGGCCACATGGTCGGGCACCTTCGACAACCGGCCGCCCAGCAGCGGTTCCATGATGATGGCCGGAATATCGCGTTTCGCAAGTTCTCCGTAAAGATATTCGGCGTCCGTGTTGCGTTTGTTGATCTCCTTGGCGTGGCGCCAGTCCATGTAGTTGAGCTGTATCTGCACGAAATCCCACCGGTACTTGTCGTGCTGCGACAGCAGATGGTCGAACACCGCCACATCGCCATGGTAGGAGAATCCCAGGTTGCGGATACGGCCCGCTTCGCGTTCCTGCAACAGGAAGTCGAGCACTCCGTTGTCAATATAGCGGGCTTCGAAATCGCGCATGCCGTTGCCCATGCCCACTCCGTGCAGCAGCAGGTAGTCGATGTAGTCTGTCTGCAATTCATCGAACGAATTGCGGTACATGGCCAGCGAGGCTTCGCGGCTCCACGTCGAGGGCGCAAAATTGGATAGTTTCGTGGCTATGAAATACGATTTGCGCGGGTGGCGTTTCAGCGCCACGCCCGTGGCTTGTTCCGAGCGCCCCTTGCAGTAGGCCGGCGACGTGTCGAAGTAGTTGACTCCGTGTGCAATGGCATAATCCACCAGTTCGTTCACCGCTTCCTGATCGATCTCGCCCGCACGGGCTCCGCCGGCGTGTTCGGGCAGCGTCGGCCAGCGCATGCAGCCGTAGCCCAGAAGCGATACGCGGTCGCCCGTCGTCGGATTGGTCCGCATCGTCATGCCCTCCGTCGGGACGGGGCCCAGCGCGCTCGCCGCCGTGTCGCTCTCGCGGCGTCCGCAGCCATAGAGCGCCGCGGCCGTAACGACGGCACCGCCGCCCAACACCTTCAGAAATTCCCTGCGGTTCAATTTCTTATCCTTGTTCATCTCCATTCTTGCTTTATACGGTTCGGTGACTCCGGTGGCCCTCCACATAGATCGCGCTGAACGGACGCGCCGGACACAGATGTTCGCAGGCGCCGCAGCCGATGCAGCGTTCTTCGTTCACCGCCGGAATCTTCGGGGCATCGGCCTTTCCCGGTTCCGACGAGACCATGCGTATGGCCCCCACGGGGCAATGACGGGCGCAGTTGCCGCAGTCGACACCGTCGGTCAGCGGCACGCAGTTGGCCCGCACCCACACCGCATGGCCGATCTGCACGGAGGATTTCTCCGCCCGGGAGATCGGCTGAATAGCATTCGTCGGGCACACTTCGGAGCATTTCGTGCACTCCGGGCGGCAGTGGCCGCGTTCGTACGACATCTCGGGTTGCATCAGCGTCATCAGTTTGCCCGAGGGGCGCAGCACCCCGTTGGGGCACACCGACACACAGAGCTGGCACCCCGTGCAATGGGTCGTGAAATGCCGGATTCCCTGCGCTCCCGCCGGCACAAGCGGGGTGGTCCGTTCCGGCACCCGTTTCCGTTCAAGAACGGCCAGCCCGCCGTCCACTTTCTTCTCCTGCGCCCGGGCTGCCGCATAGACGAACAGTCCCGCCACCCCCAGAAAACGGCGGCGCGAGCGGTCGGCAGGTTCGCCGGCCTCCGCCCCGGCCCGGAGCCGAGTTCCCGGTTCGGCACATGCGGCCGGGTCGGATTTCCGCCTGCGCTCGTATACGATGGCACCCTGGCGGCACTTGTCGATGCAGTCCAGACAGACAACGCAGCGGTTGTGGTCGATCGCGTGGTGCTCCACGTCGATGCAGGCCGCCTTGCAGTTGCGGGCGCATAGTTTGCAGCCCGTGCATTTCGCGGGGTCGATCACCGGCCGGAACAGCGAATATTTCGACAGCAGCCCCAGCACGCTTCCCACCGGGCATATCGTATTGCACCACGTGCGGCCGTTGCGCCACGCCAGCGTCCCCACGACAACCAGCGTCACAACGGCCACGGCAAAGGCGGCGGCGCCTTTCATCCACACTTCCGTCGTATAGAACGCATAGCTGTCCGCCCGTTCGGCCGCCAGGGCCAGCAGGTTGTTGCCCCAGGCATAGAGCGGCGCCAGCAGGTTCTGCGCAATGCGTCCGTAAGCGCTGTAGGGAGCTACCAACGCCGCCAGCGCCGCCATGTTGGCCACCAGCAGCACGACGAAAAGCGCCAGCACGCCGTATCGCAGCCACGTGAGGGCCGGAGAGTAGGCGTAGCGGTTTTTCTTCTGCCGGCGCCCCATCCGGGCAAAGAGGTCCTGCATCACGCCCAGCGGGCATACGACCGAGCAGTAGACCCGGCCGAACAGTAGCGTCAGCACGACCAGCGCCGCAACGACGCCGGCATTGACGGCCAGCACCGCGGGCAGAAACTGGATTTCGGCCAGCCAGCCCAGCCAGGCGTGGAGCGTTCCCGTAAAATCGAGGAACAGCAGCGTCACGCCCACGAAACAGAAGAGCGCAACGGCAATTCGGATTTTTCGCAACATGATTCGTACAGATTCGAGATGTTGCGAAAATACGAAAAACTTGGCAATTTCGCCGCATACCGATTCCGGATTTTCCTACCTTATCCTCGGACCGATCGTTTCGCCCCGGACAGCTGGCCTCCCAGCCGTGCAGAGAGCCGCATCCGCCAGCAAAAACCGTTTCGCCCACCGGCCGCAACCGGCACAAAAAATTCCCCGCAGGTCCGTCGGACCTGCGGGGATCGGCTGTTCGGCGAAAACAGCGCTCCGCAACGTTTCATTTGCGGCCCTGACCGGCCACCGCTTCCATCAGCGCCGCTATTTTCTGCGGATCGCCCAGGAAGTAGTCGTTCACGCAGCCGAGCCCGTCGTCGAACTCGAACACGTAGGGCACCGCCGTCGGCAGGTTGAGTTCGGCGATGGCATCATCCGAAATTCCTTTCAGATGCTTGACTATGCCGCGCAGGCTGTTGCCGTGGGCGACCACCAGCAGCGCCTCGTGGTCGGCCAGCGCCGGCAATATCCCGCACTGCCAGTAGGGCAGCGTGCGTGCAACGGTCTGCGCCAGCGACTCCGTCAGGGGCAGTTCGGCGGCCGGAACGCCGCGATACCGCGGATCGAAGCGCGGATTGCGCGGGTCGTCATCGCCCAAGGGCGCCGGCGCCGCATCGTAGCTGCGGCGCCACGCATGCACCTGTTCGTCGCCGTACTTTTCGGCCGTCTCGCGTTTGTTCAGTCCCTGGAGCGAGCCGTAGTGCTTCTCGTTGAGCCGCCAGCTCTTCTCCACCGGGATCCAGTCCTGACCGAGCTTGTCCAACACCGTGTCAAGGGTCTTCACGGCCCGTTTCAGATAGGATACATAGGCTTTCCCGAACCGGTATCCCTCTCTCCGCAGCAGTTCGCCGGCTTCGGCGGCCTCGGCCTCGCCGCGCTCGCTCAGATCGACATCGGTCCATCCCGTAAACCGGTTTTCGCGGTTCCAGACGCTCTCGCCGTGGCGGAGCAGTACGATCTTCTTCATGGCTTCCGTTTTCATGCGTTCACCGGATCGGGGCAGACCCGGTTGGTCAGCTCCTTGCCGGCATAGAATTCGTTGATGTTCTGCATGGTAACACGCGCAATCTCAAGCAGCGCTTCGCGCGTGAAAAATGCCTGGTGCGAGGTGACGATCACGTTGTTGAACGACAGCAGCCGCGCCAGCACGTCGTCGTCCATGATGCGGTCCGAGGTGTCCTCGTAGAAATAAGCCGCCTCCTCTTCGTAGACGTCGAGACCCGCCGCGCCGATTTTCTTCTCTTTCAGTCCGTCGATCAGCGCTTCGGTGTGGATCAGCTGGCCGCGCCCCGTGTTGATAAGCATCACGCCGGGCTTCATCCGCGCAATGGCCACGTCGCCGATCATGTAGCGCGTCCGGTCGGTGAGCGGGCAGTGGAGCGAAATGATGTCGGAGCGTTCGTAGAGTTCGTCGAGCGACACGTACGAAATGCCAGCATTCCACGCATATTGTTCGTCGGGATGCAGATCGTGCGCCACCACCTCCATGCCGAATCCTTTGAGTATGCGGATCAGTTCGCGGGCGATCTTGCCGATGCCCACAATGCCGGCCGTCTTGCCGTACATGTCGAAACCCAGCAGTCCGTGCAGCGAAAAGTTGCCGTCGCGCGTGCGCCAGTAGGCGCGGTGTATCTTGCGGTTGAGCGCCAGCATCAGCGCCACGGCATGCTCGGCCACCGCGTGGGGCGAATAGGCCGGCACCCGCACCACCGAAACGCCGTAACGTACGGCGGCTGTCAGATCGACGTTGTTGAAACCCGCGCAGCGCAGCGCGATGAGCCGCACCCCCATGTCGGCCAGCAGACGGATCGTCTCGGCGTCGGCGGTGTCGTTCACGAAGATGCAGACCGCCTCGGACCCTTGCGCCAGCGCTACGTTGCGCGCATTGAGGTGGCTGCGATGATAGCAGATTTCGAACGGTGAGGCGGCGGAAACCTGCGCGAAAAACTCGCGGTCGTAGGGTTTCACGCCGAAAAAGGTAATTTTCATTCTTGTGCGGTTTTACCCGCAGCAAGTGCAAATTCCGGGCCCGGCCCGACAGCGGCAAGAATCGAAGACGGAAACGCATCGCAAAGCCCGGCAACCGGCCGGAGCAGGAATCGGAGACGGAAACGCACCATAGGGCCCGGCACCACTACGGGCGGACACCCGCACACCGCATCTTCAGCTCCCGAACCCGCCCGCAGACTAACCGTCCGTTCGGCACGTTTCCACGGCCTGCCCGCAGACTAACCGTCAGCCCGGCACGCTCCGCAGCCCGACAGGGAAAAATCCGCAGCTCCCGCGTTACTTGCTCGCGTTCCGATACTGAGTAGGGGAGAGGCCGGTGTGATGCTTGAAATAGCGCCCGAGATACGATTGGTCGGGAAAGTGGAGGCGGTAGGCGATCTCCTGCACCGAAAGGTCGGTTCCCTGAAGCAGCATCTTGATCTCCAGCACAACGGAGCGGTCGATGAATTCCTTGACCGAGCTGTGGGCGATGTTGCGGACGATGGCCGAAAGGTAGCGCGACGAGATGCACAGCCGGTCCGCATAGAAGGCCACTTCGCGGCGGCGCGTGCAATGTTCGTGGGTGAGACTGACAAACCGGTGGAAAAGTTCGATCTGCCGCGACGTCTTCGAGACCGGCGACTTGCGCCGCGAAGAAAAGCGCAGGTACTTGTCGTAGCACTCCAGCAGCAGATTCTGCAAACGGTTGCGGATGATCGTGTTGCGGTAGAGATTCTCCTTGTCGCGATAGGTGTATTCCACCATCCTGAACCACACGTCGGCGCCCTCGGCCTCGTCTTCCGACACGATCTCGACAGGGCGTTCGCGCAGCGAGTGGAAAAAACCGGGTTCCAGCCGGAAGGCTGCTTCGGCGAACATCTCCTTCGAAAAGGCGCAGTAACGCACGCTGAAATCCTCCGTTCGGTCGGTCAGCATGAACAGCGCCCCGGGCGGGAAAAACACGAGCGCATTGCGTTGCAGCGTGGCGCGGTACTGGTTGACGATCATTTCGGCGGAGCCGGCCGTGCAAAACAGCACCACGCAGCTGTTGCAGTGCGAAGCGTAGTTGTTGAAATAGGCAAGGTCCGAGATGCCGACCACGAACTGCTCTTCGGGCGAGGTCTGAATCGGATTGACTGCAGGCATGAACAATTCTTTTTTCGGACAAAAATAGCGAATTTCATCATGCAAAACCAAACGACATTCCGTAAATGAACAGAATTATTCGCAATATCATAACTGCGAATCCGCCGATTTTCCATACTTTTGCAACTCGATAAGTATTCAAGCATACGCAAGTCAAGAAAGATGATTATGAAGCAGACACTCGCAAAGGCAGCCATCGCTGCGTGCTGCCTGGCAGCCGTCGGCTGCGGACAGGCCCCGACGGCCACGGGTCCCGGCGAATACGCCGTGCTGACCGTTACGACCAGCGACCGTGAGATTCCGGTCAACTACTCGGCTACCATCCGCGGACGCCAGGACATCGACATATACCCGCAGATTTCGGGCACCATCTCGCAGCTGCTCGTCAAGGAGGGAGAGCAGGTCTCGAAAGGCCGGACGCTCTTCATCATCGACCAGGTGCCCTACAAGGCCGCGCTCCAGACCGCCGATGCCAACGTCGCCGCAGCCAAGGCCGGCGTCGCCACGGCCCGGCTGACCTACGACAGCAAGAAAGAGTTGTTCAAGCGCAACGTCGTCTCGCAGTTCGACCTCTCGACAGCCAAAAACCAGCTGCTCACCGCCGAAGCGCAGTTCGCCCAGGCCCAGGCCCAGCGCGTCAGCGCCGCCAACAACCTCTCCTATACGGTGGTCAAGGCTCCGTCCAACGGCGTGGTGGGTACGCTTCCGCTGCGCGTCGGTGCGCTGGTCGGTCCCTCGGTCAAGCTCACGACCGTCTCCGACAACTCCGAAATGTACGTCTACTTCTCGATGGCCGAAAACCGGCTGCTCGAACTGACGCGCCGCTACGGCTCGACGGCCCGGACGTTGAAAAGCATGCCCGAAGTCGCTTTGCAGCTCTCCGACGGTTCGCTCTACGCCGACAAGGGCCGCGTCGAATCGATCAGCGGCGTGATCGACCCCACGACGGGCAGCGTGCAGCTGCGCGCCGCGTTCCCCAACCGCGACGGACTGCTCCACAGCGGCGGCACGGGCAACATCGTCCTGCCTTCGGTGTATAAGGATTGCGTCGTCATTCCCCAGACCGCCACTTTCGAAATCCAGGACAAGGTCTACGTATATAAGGTAGTGGACGGCAAAGCCGTTTCAAGCATGATCGACGTGGAGAAGATCTCCAACGGCAGGGAGTACATCGTCAGGTCGGGCCTCACCCCGGGCGAGACGATCGTAGCCGAAGGCGTGGGCATGCTGCGCGAGGGCACCCCCGTCGTGGCCAAGCGGCAGCCTGCCGCCGCTTCCGGCTCCGCAGCACCCGAAACCGCCGCCGAAACCCAAACCGCAAAGGAGGAATAGCCCATGACACTCAAGCATTTCATCGAACGGCCCGTCCTGGCGTCGGTCATCTCCGTTCTGATCGTCATCGCCGGTCTGATCGGTCTGGCGACCCTGCCCGTGGAGCAGTATCCCGACATTGCGCCGCCCACGGTCACGGTCCGCGCCTCGTACCCCGGTGCGAGCGCCGAAACCATCCAGAAATCGGTGGTCGTGCCTCTCGAGGAGGCCATCAACGGCGTCGAGGACATGATGTACATCCAGTCCGACGCTTCCAACTCCGGTTCGGCCTCCATTTCGGTCTACTTCAAGCAGGGCACCGACCCCGACATGGCCACCGTCAACGTGCAGAACCGCGTGGCTACGGCTACGGGCGCCCTCCCCGCCGAGGTCACCAAGATCGGCGTCACTACCATGAAACGCCAGACCTCCATGCTGATGGTCTTCGCGCTCAACAGCCCCGACGACAGCTACGACGAGGTGTTCCTGGCCAACTACATGAACATCAACATCAAGCCGCGCATCCAGCGCATCCAGGGCGTCGGCGAATTCTTCGCCCTCGGCGCCGACTACGCCATGCGCATCTGGATGAAGCCCGACGTGATGGCGCAGTACCGCCTGGTTCCTTCCGACGTCACCATGGCGCTGGCCGAGCAGAACATCGAGTCGGCCGCCGGACAGCTGGGCGAGAATTCCGACAACGCCTTCCAGTATACCATGAAATACCGCGGACGCCGGGTCTCCCCCGAGGAGTTCGGCGAGATCGTCATCCGTTCGACGGCCGACGGTCAGGTGTTGCGGCTCAAGGATGTGGCCGACATCGAGCTGGGCGGCGAATCCTATGCCTACAAGGGCTACGCCAACGGCCATCCGGGCATCGCGGCGCTCGTGTTCCAGACCGCCGGCTCCAATGCCACGCAGGTCGTCGAGGAGATCGAAGAGCTGCTCGAAGAGATCAAGGCCGAGTTGCCCAAGGGCATCGAAATCGTGCGTTTGCAGAACGTCAACGACTTCCTCTACGCTTCGATCAACGAGGTCATCAAGACGCTCATCGAGGCCATCCTCCTCGTCGTGCTCGTGGTCTACGTCTTCTTGCAGGACATCCGCTCGACGCTCATTCCCACCGTCTCGATCATCGTGGCGCTGATCGGCACCTTCGCCTTCCTGTCGCTGGCCGGGTTCTCCATCAACCTGCTGACGCTCTTCGCCCTCGTGCTGGCCATCGGCACCGTCGTCGACGATGCCATCATCGTCGTCGAGGCCGTGCAGGCGCGTTTCGATGCCGGTTACAAGTCGTCGTACATGGCCACCATCGACGCCATGTCGGGCATCACGTCGGCCATCGTCACCTCCACGCTGGTCTTCATGGCCGTCTTCATCCCCGTGGCCATGATGGGCGGTACGTCGGGTGTCTTCTACACGCAGTTCGGCCTCACGATGGCCGTCGCCGTGGGTATCTCGGCCCTGAACGCCCTGACCCTCTCGCCGGCCTTGTGCGCCATCATCCTCAAGCCCTACCTCGACGAGAACGGCGAGATGCGCGACAACTTCGCCGCCCGTTTCCGCAAGGCTTTCAACACGGCGTTCAACGCCATGATCAACAAGTACAAGCACGGCGTGATGCTCTTCATCAAGCACAAATGGCTCACGTGGGCTACTCTCGGACTGGCTTTCGCTGCATTGGTTCTGCTGATGAACACCACCAAGACGGGTCTCGTACCCGACGAGGACCAGGGAACCGTCATGGTCAACGTCACCACCGCTCCGGGCACGTCGCTCGCCGAGACCGACGCCGTCATGCAGGAGGTGGGGCGCCGTCTGCAGCAGATTCCGCAGATCCGCGACTTCAACCAGGTGGCCGGCTACGGCATGATCGCCGGCCAGGGCAACTCCTACGGCATGTGCATCGTCAAGCTCAAGGACTGGGAGCAGCGCCCCGACAAGCAGGACGCCGTGAATGCCGTCATCGAGCAGATCTACGCCCGTACGGCCGACATCCGGAATGCGCAGGTCTTCGCCGTGGCTCCGCCGATGATTTCGGGCTACGGCACCTCCACCGGTTTCAACATGTACCTGCAGGACCGCAACGGCGGCAATATCGCCGATTTCTACAACGTCTACCTCCAGTTCGTCGGCGCGCTGAACCAGCGCCCCGAGATCGGACGCGCCTACTCGACCTTCAACATCAGCTTCCCGCAGTACATCGTCGACATCGACGCGGCCAAGGCCAAGCGCTCCGGCATCTCGCCCTCCGAGATCCTCTCTACGTTGTCGGGTTACTACGGCGGTCAGTACGTCTCCAACATCAACCGCTTCTCGAAGGTCTACCGCGTGATGATCCAGGCCGACCCCAAGTACCGCATGGACACCGAGTCGCTCAACAACATCTTCGTGCGTATGCAGAGCGGCGAAATGGCCCCCGTCAGCCAGTTCGTCACGCTGACCAAGGTCTACGGCCCCGAGGTGCTCAACCGCTTCAACCTCTACAACTCCATCGCCATAACCGGCACGGCCGCCAACGGCTATTCGTCGGGCGACACCATCGAGGCGATCCGCGAAACGGCGGCCCGCGTGCTGCCCAGCGGTTATAGCTACGAGTTCGGCGGCATCACGCGCGAGGAGGCACGCACGGGCAGCAACACGACGATCATCTTCGCCATCTGCATCCTGCTCATCTACCTCATTCTGAGCGCCCTTTACGAAAGTTTCATCATTCCGTTCGCCGTCATCCTCTCGGTTCCGTGCGGTCTGATGGGTTCGTTCCTCTTCGCCAAGATGATGGGCCTCGAGAACAACATCTACCTGCAGACGGGTCTCATCATGTTGATCGGCCTGTTGGCCAAGACAGCCATTCTGCTCACCGAGTATGCCGGCGACCGCCGCCGTGCGGGCATGACCCTCACGCAGGCCGCCGTCTCGGCCGCCAAGGTGCGTCTGCGCCCCATCCTCATGACGGTGCTCACCATGGTCTTCGGCATGATTCCGCTGGTGTTGGCCAG
Source organism: Bacteroidales bacterium (assembly GCA_910575495.1). Taxonomy (GTDB): domain Bacteria; phylum Bacteroidota; class Bacteroidia; order Bacteroidales; family Rikenellaceae; genus Alistipes. The sequence goes on from CAJTFS010000002.1 coordinate 294,844, forward strand.
CGGCGTCGGCGCCAACGGCAACTCGACGCTCGGCACGGGCGTCGTGGGCGGCATGATCATCGGTACGCTCGCCCTGCTGTTCCTGGTCCCCACGCTCTTCATCGTCTTCCAGACGCTGCAGGAGAAGATCAAGCCCCTCGAATTCGATCCCGATCCCCAGTGGTCGGTGCGCGCCGAAGTCGAAGAGTGCAAAAACGAAAAGGAGGAGTAAGTATGAAAAAGACAATCATCATCTGCCTGACGGTCCTCGCCGCCGGCTGCGGCATCTACAAGCCCTATACGCGCCCCGAGATAAGCACCGAAGGTCTCTACGGCTCGGCCGAGAGCGCCGACACGGCCACTTTCGGCAACGTGGCATGGCGCGAGGTCTTCACCGACCCGCAGCTGCAGGCGCTCATCGCGGAGGCCCTCGAGAACAACACCGACATGCAGTCGGCCCACTGGCGCGTGAAGGAGGCCGAGGCCTCGCTCCGTTCGGCGCGCCTGGCTTACCTGCCGTCGTTCAACTTCGCCCCGCAGGGGTCGGTCAGCAGTTTCGACAACAGCGCCGCCGCCAAAACCTACAGCATCCCCGTCACGGCAAGCTGGCAGATCGACCTCTTCGGCGGACTGACCAACGCCAAGCGCAAGTCGAAGGCCGTCTACGCCCAGAGCAAGGAGTACCGCCAGGCCGTCCGCACCCAGCTCATCGCCGGCGTGGCCAACCTCTACTATACGTTGCTCATGCTCGACAGCCAGGAGCAGGTCACGCGTCGGACCGCCGACAAATGGAAGAAAAGCGTCGAGATCATGCGCGCCATGAAGGAGGCCGGCATGACCACCGAGGCCGGCGTGGCGCAGTACGAAGGCACCTACTATTCGATCCTAACGTCGCTCAGCGATCTGGCCCACAATATCCGCCAGACCGAAAACAGCCTTTGTTCGTTGTTGGGACGTGCGCCCCGGGCCATCGGGCGCGGTTCGCTCGACGCCCAGCAGATGCCCCGGGAGCTCGTCGTCGGCATTCCCGTGCAGATGCTCTCCAACCGCCCCGACGTCCGGGCTTCGGAATTCGCCCTGATGGAGGCTTACTACGCCACGGCCCAGGCCCGTTCGGCGCTCTATCCCTCCATCACGCTCAGCGGTTCGGCCGGTTGGACCAACAACGCCGGCGCCATGATCGTCAACCCCGGCAAGTTGTTGCTCAACGCCGCCGCACAGCTTCTCCAGCCCATCTTCAATGCCGGTGCCAACCGCGCCCGCGTGAAGATCATGAAGGCCCAGCAGGAGGAGGCGAAACTCGCGTTCCAGCAAACTCTGCTCAATGCGGGCGCCGAAGTCAACAACGCCCTTTCGCAATACCAGTCGGCCCGTTCCAAAACGGAGTCGCGCGCCCGGCAGATCGAGGCCCTGGAGCGCGCCGTCGAGAGCACCGAGCTGCTCATGCAGTATTCGTCGACCACCTATCTCGAGGTTCTGACCGCCCAGCAGTCGCTGCTCTCGGCACAGCTCTCGCAGATCGCCGACCGCTTCGACGAAATCCAGGGCGTCGTCAACCTCTACCAGGCGTTGGGCGGAGGGCGCGAAACCGCCGCCGAGTAACAACGATAAAGCGCACAGCGAAAACGACCGGAGCAATTTTTCCGGTCGTTTTTCTGCCGGCAGCAAAAATCCCTATCTTCGCAAAAACAACGGACTTCATTACCCCGATGAACAGCTCTCCCGCATACACGATCGCCATCAGCAGCCCCGCCGGCCACCCGATGATATCCATGATGATGGAGATGCACGGCCTCAAAGGCCGGGTATGATGCCTTCGTGTATAAACAACACCCCTCCGGTCTCTCGCAAGAGGCCGGATTTTTTAATGCTTATCCGTAAAAAAACAGGCTCTCTTTGGGTGCCTTTTCGAAACCGTACGACCCGCATTTTCCAGCAGGAACCTGCAAAATCCGGCTGTCCCGCAAGTTGCAGACCGCCGACAAACTGAAAACAGAATAAACATAAGTATATTTTATCCCACGACCATGGAACACCCCAACTACCGATTCGAGACCCGACAGATCCATGCCGGACTGCAGCCCGACGAGGCCACCGGCTCCCGCGGCCCGGCCATCTGACCCACGACGGCCTACCGCTTCCGCAGCTGCGACCGGGCGGCGCGGCTCTTCGACTACCGCTACGAATACAAGAAACGCAACTACCTCCGCAAACCGGACTACACGACCGACATCACACCCAAAATCTACGTCCGCTACCGGACCACCGACATCCGGCGCATCCTGCGCTTCGAGAAGATATGCGAGCAATACACCGGCGAGGAGAGCAACTACGTGATCGGCGAAATCGCCCTCAGCGAGCTGCCGGCCAAACGTCCGCAGCTAACGGACGACAATGTCTTCCCGGCCGACATTCCCGTCTTCTTTCTCGGCTGCGGCAACTAATTCTTCACGCAGCGCACCGACACACCGTACGCAGCCGCTACGGAAACAAGCGGTCCGGCCCCCGAAGCGGCGCTGACGCGCAGACACTCCATCTGCCCGTCGGCCGCCGACAGGGCGGAGCTCATCAGATAGCTGTACGATCCGTAACGGTCGTTCGCCCCCATGACGATCCAGCATCCCGAATCGACGAAGAAACCGGCTTCGCAGTCGGCATCGGCCAGCGACAGCAGTTCCTCCCGGTCGGGTATGTGCCATCCTGCCGGGCAGATGCCCCGCACCGGCGCAGATCCGGCATTGGCGCTTCCCAAGGCCGCAGCCCGGTCGTAAAGCAGTCCTTTCGCCCTCACCGCATCGGCACCCTCTTTCGGATACCAGATTCCGGAGCCCACGGCCGCACCTTGCGGCACACAGCGCAGGTTTTCGGCCATCCACACCCGGCCGGCAACGGTGGCCGTGCGGTATTCCACACCGTCGTAATCGAGCGTTCCGTCTTCCTTGTCGCCCGGCTCGCCGGGCGTTCCGGGCTCGCCGGGCTTGACTACGTCGCCGACGATCGATCCGCCGTCCTCCCAATCCTGGATCGAGCCCTTGAGCGAGAGGTTGAGCCGTTCGTCCGCAACGTCGACCGACAGCGTGTATTGTTTGCGGCTCTCCAATTCGACCGAAGCGACCGTCTCTCGATACACGCTTCCGCCGGCCATGGAAACCGTCACGGTCAGATCGGCCTGCTGCGGCACCAGAACGGCCCGATAGGCGAGTCCGGGCTGAACTTCGCACGCCAGCACCTCCCGGACGCCGGTCACCGCGACGGCCGAAACCTCCATCGATCCGAAATCGACCCGGGCCGTGGGGCTGAATCCGCTCAGTGCAACGCCGGAAACCGCTTCGCCGGCCGGAACGTTCACAAAAACGGTCAACTGCGACAGCAGATGCCGGAAAACCATGTTCACGGGAGCCTCGCCGGGCAGTACGTCGCGGGCAACCGCACCGAGCAGGTCGGACGACGAACAGCCGGTCCGTTGGTCGGCCGCCACGGTAAATTCGCTCGGCGCACCCGCATCGCTATAAGGATAATAGGCCGTCAGGGTCGACGGCTCCTGCCGCTCGGCATACCACAGCGGACCGTCCGCGAACGCCGTGCCGTCGTAGGTCATGGCGACATTCTCCGCATAGGGTTCCGACCCGCGGACGATCGTAAGACCGATGCGGTCGCCGCGGTCGAAATCCAAAGCCGAAACCCGGGTCTCGATCGTCGGAACGATCGTGACACGGGCATATTCGGCAAACGTTTCGGAACACGAACCCATGCAGGCCAAGGCAAACAGCAACACTGCCTGCCCGACAATTCGGTTGGAAAACAACATAAGAACAAGGAACTTGTGTCTTTTCAACACAAAAATAAGACTTTTTATGCTATTTCCCAGAGCTGCACCCGCAAAAAAAGGCCGACCCGGAGTTTCCGGATCGGCTTTACGTCGGCTTCTGCCGGCCTCCCGGCCGACATGCACCCGTCACTTCGCCTTCACGCACCGCACCTGCATGCCGTTGGCCCGGCCCATCGGGCGGTCGTTGCGCACATTGCTGTCGGCCAGTTCATCGGCCAGCCAGAGGCAGAACGCCGGAGACATGGCGCCACTGCTCCCGCCGGTCCAATAATATCCCACCCACGGCTGCATCTCCCGTGCGCGTGAGAGCAGCGATTCGTCGAAATAGTTCTGCACCGAGCCGTCGTACCAGCTGCGGCGTCCCGCCGCCACGAAGAACGATTCGGCACCGCCCGTGCCGGCAGCACCGAGCGTCCAGCCGTACTTATCCTCGTAATCGGCAATGTCACCCGCAAGGTTCTCGCGGATCGCCAACCCGGCGAACGCTTCGGCCGGAGCCACGCGCCATCCGTAGGGACACGGATCATAAAGCGTTTTGGAGTCGGCCGACCACCGTTCGGCGGCATCGCCCGAGTGCATCCAGTCCGCATCTTTTTCGGCCACCGTAATGAATGTCAGCGGATTGGCCGTAGCATATTTCAAGGTTCCGGTCTCCGAATCGGAGGCTGCGGTTTTCAGATAGGCACGTTTGCCGCTCTCGTTGTACATCGCCGCCGACGTGCCGTTCGCACCGTTGCAGGATACGGGCCCGATGAAAGGCTCCTTGCGGCCCCACTGGTAGAACAGGCCGAACGACTCCAGCGTTCCGGCCGTCGAAGCATCGACCGTAGCACGGGCACCGAGATTGCGGTTCATCATCGACTGTCCGTTGAACTCGACCGCCCCGCCTGCCGCATCGGGATCGAAATCCGTGACCCACACATGCCAGCTCCAGATCAAATTGTCGTGGGCATCGTAGGCGCCAAGCAGCGCATTGCCTTCCTTGACTTTCCCTTCGTCGTCGGCACCTACATAAAACGAAGCCTTGCCCGACAGCGCGTCAAAATAGACATTCTGCACCAGGTTGGTCGCCGATTGCCAGACGACCCCGACCTTGCGGGTGGCCAGCACGTCGCGACCGTTGTGCGCCGCATCGAACTGGTAGCAGGTCTCCTTCCGGTTCGCAAGGTAGCAGTTGGCCGGACGGGCGCTCAGATCCTCCGATCCGGCAACTCCCACGAACAGCGTCGCCGTAACATCCGCTCCGCCGCCGCTGGGCTTACCGGAGAGAACGACCGAACCGGACGTCGCCGCATCCGTATCCTCGGCCGAGGGCGAAACTACGGTGACCGTTCGCGCCGCAGCATCGAGCGTAATGTTGTCCCAGCCCGAAGGTTTCGTCGTGATGGAGAGTGTCGACACCTTGATGTTGTTGATCGAGAAGCCCACCGTCTCGCTCTGACGATGGTCCAGATAGACCGCCGGGCGTTCGAAATCGATGCTGCCCGAATCCTTGTCTTTGCCGCACGATACGGCGGAACATGCCGCAACCGCGATCACGGCCGCCATTCTCGCGAATCCTTTCATATTGTTCAATCTTTATCTTACTTCCGTAATACATGCCAAAGATACGAATAAGCCGAGCGCAATGCCAAATTTATTTGAGCATTGCCGAGGCGGAAGTATCTAAGACGGAGTCAAAGATACGAATAAGCGAGCGCAAAAGCAAGCTCGCTTGCATTTTGCCGAGCGAGAGTATCTTGGGCGCAAGCCAATGTACGAATAAGCGAGCGCAAATGCAAGCTCGATTGCTGAATAGACAAAATGCAGGATTTCGAGGAGTTAACGAAGAATTCATTACTTACTCTCCGATTCGGTTCTTCAAATCCATGCGTTCGTGCAAAATGCGGACGACCTCCACCGCAGACTCGGAAACCGGCCGGTAGAAAACGATGTGTTTCCCCGTTCGGTAACCGAACAAGCCTTCCATGATTTCCGCGTACTCCTTGCCGAGCGGGCGGGGACTATCGGCAATCTGCCGACAGGTATCGACCAGAAACGTATAATAGTTGTCAGCTTGTGCTTCAGACCATGTTTCGACCGTATAATTCCAAATGTCGGTAAGGTCTTCGACGGCCTTGTTCGAGAAGAGCAGATCAGCCATTCTTACGCTGTGTTTTCAACGTCCGAAGATGTTGCTGCGGGTCGAAGCCTACGGCGATGCCGCTGTTCACACCCTCGTCAATCGCGCTCTTCAACGCTGCAACTTTGTTTTCCTGCTCCTCCAAAAGCCGCAGTCCGGCGCGCACGACCTCGCTGGCATTATTATAACGCCCCTGCGCAATCGTGGACTGGATGAAGTTCTCGAAATAGGTTCCCAAAGCTACCGATGTCGTTTTCATAAGCTGCCTCTTTCTTGCAAAGTTACCAATATTTGGTAATGCAACAAATTTTTGACCGTTTTTATTTCAAGCCCACGCCCCGCACCACAAAACGGTCGCCGGCCGACGTTCATTGCCATCGCGGAACAATTCTTGCCGACCCTGCACGACAAACGGAACAAACCTGAAAAAAGTATGTCGGAACTCAAAATCGAACCGGGATCGCTGCCGGCCGAAAAAAGATTCAGCATTACGGTGACAGAAAAGGGGCCCTTTCTCGTCTACGGACGTCCGCCGTTCTGCGAGCAGTTCATCATGCCGGACCCGGACAACGAAAGCTGGTATTTCCAGGAGGGCAAGCACTTTTCCACCGAATCGGAGCCCACGGCGCTCTGCCGCTGCGGCGCCTCGAAGCGCAAGCCCTACTGCGACGGAGCCCACGTGCACGCCGATTGGGACCCGCAGCTCACGGCGCCCGACAGGCGGCTGCTCGACGATGCCGAACAGATCGAGGGCGGCACGCTCCGCATGAGCGACAATCCCGCCTATTGCGTCTTCGCCCGTTTCTGCCATCCCTACGGCGACGCGTGGACCCTTACCGAGGAGTCTTCCGATCCGGAGGCACGCCGGCTGGCCGTCCGCGAAGCCTCGATGTGCCCGAGCGGCCGGCTGACAGCCTGGGACAAAAAGACGGGCAAGCCCTACGAATTCCGTTTCGAACCGAGTCTCGGACTCATCGAAGACATCGCCATCGGTTCGAGCGGCGGACTCTGGATACGCGGCGGCATCCCGCTGCGCCGCGAAGACGGCACTACCTACGAAATACGCAACAGGGTGGTGGTCTGCCGGTGCGGCCAGTCGGCCAACAAGCCTTATTGCGACGGCACGCACGCAGCCATTAAGTGGCGCGACGATCTACAGGGCGACCCCGTGGGCGAAACCCTGCCCGAAGAGGTCTATTGAACATAAAGGAGCATTTGCCGGGAATTCCGGAGCGTCCGGTCGGGCTCTGCCCCAAAAATATATCGTACGCTGGGGCATCGGCTGCAAGCCCGCGCCGGTCGCGCCGGAGCCGGTTCCCGACCGCACCCCCGCAAACAGAAACGGGCGGCCCTGCTAAAGGCCGCCCGTTCAGTCATCGCTCCGCAGAGCCGATCATTTCTTCTCGGGACGAGCGATGGATTCGCGCATCGAAGTGTCGGCGATCATGTTCTTCATCTTATAATAGTCCATGATTCCGAGGTTGCCGTTCCGGAAAGCCTCGGCCATGGCCAGCGGCACCTCGGCTTCGGCAAGAATCACCTTGGCGCGCGCATCCTGCGCCTTGGCCTTGTTTTCCTGCTCCAGAGCGACAGCCATGGCCCGGCGCTCCTCGGCTTTGGCCTGGGCGATGTTCTTGTCGGCCTCGGCCTGGTCCATCTGAAGCTGGGCGCCGATGTTCTTGCCGACATCGATGTCGGCAATGTCGATCGAAAGAATTTCGAAAGCCGTTCCGGCGTCGAGCCCCTTGCCGATCACCACGCGAGAGATCGAATCGGGATTCTCCAGCACGACCTTGTGCGAATCCGACGAACCGATCGACGAGACGATGCCCTCGCCGACACGGGCAAGCACGGTCTCCTCACCGGCACCGCCGACCAGCTGCTTGATGTTGGCACGCACCGTGACGCGGGCCTTGGCGATAAGCTGAATGCCGTCCTTGGCCACGGCGGCCACGGGCGGGGTGTTGATCACCTTGGGGTTGACCGACATCTGCACGGCCTCGAACACGTCGCGGCCTGCCAGATCGATGGCCGTGGCCATCTTGAAGTCGAGCATGATGTTGGCTTTCTGCGCCGACACGAGGGCATGCACCACGTTGGTGACGTTGCCGCCGGCCAGGTAGTGGGCTTCCAGTTCGTTGGGATTGAGTTTCAGCCCCGCCTTCGTGCTCTCGATCATCGACGACACGATGACCGAGGGCGGCACCTTGCGCCAGCGCATCAGAATAAGTTGCAGCAGGCTGATCCGCACGCCCGAGACGAGCGCCGAGAACCAAAGGCCCACGGGAATGAAATAGAAGATCAGCCAGATGGCGAAAAGAGCTACGAATACGATCAGAACGATCATTCCGGATTCAAACATATCACATTGTTTTTTAATCGATTGTCCTTACGATGACATTGAAATTCTCGAATCCGACGACCTCCACTTCCTTGCGGGGATCGACGAACGAGTCGAGCGACTTGGCTTCGTAGGTGCGGCCGCCGAAGTCGACCTTGCCCATCGGGGCCAGGCGCGAAAGCGTGACCCCGCGGTCGCCGACCTTCAGTTCCGACTCGGGAGAGGACATCGACGAAGAGTCGATCTCCTGCCGGAGCGAAAACCGCTGCCAGGTTTTGGCCCGGAGCGAAACGACCGTGGCCACGAGCGAAAGCAGCAGCACGGCGCCCACCACGATGCAGCCCGTCAACGGATCGTAGTCGCGGAAAGCCATATATACGGCGCTGCCGTAGCACACCAGCGACAACACGGCGCCCACCGAAAAACCGGGCAGCAGGACCAGTTCGGCCACCAGGAACAGCACGCCGAAGAGGATCAGAATCACGATGTAGCACATGCTCATAACCGAAACGATTACCAATTATGCTATAAAGTTAACAAAATATTCCGATTATTCGGTTATTTCCTCAATTTTTATTTCCAGTCCGGGAGCGGCCTGCCGCACGGCCGCCGCCACGCGTTCGGCCACGGCCCGGTCGTCGAACATGCCGACCACGAATTTCTGTCCGGCGCGCGAAATAGCGGCCTCGCCGGCCGTTCCGGCAATGGCCTGCCTAACCTCCGCGGTGAGCGGGGCCGCAGATGCGATCTCGATCCGGAACACCTCGCGCGCAGCCTCGCCATCGACCGAAACATTGCGATAGACGCCGTCCGACCACATCACGACTTCGGGGCGCGCAAAACCCCGTTTCTTCAGCAGGGCCTGCGCCTCGTCGGCTTCCTCGCGCGTAGCGAACCCGCCGGCATAGTAGCACCACTTGCCCTCGTCGTTCTCCAGACACGAGAGCGGCGACACTCCGCGGAACGTGCCCACGGGCCGTTTGGCGTTGAACGTGCCGAGCAGAATGCGGTAGATCGTGCCACGGGCATACACCTTGCACTCCGGAATGGGGTTGTGCGCATTGTATTTGGCCGGCGTGGAGAAGCCGACATCCTCGTAGACCAGGAAATAGCGTTCCGTCAGCTCCTGCGGAGGCCGGCAGTATTCGATCGTCGCCAGACGCTCCGACACGCCGTACAACGAATCGGCCGCCTGGGCGAAACCCAGCAGCTCGGCCAGCGCCGTCTCGTTGGAGACGAGCAGTTGTTTGCGCAGGAAGTAGTCGACGATCTTGTCCGACACCGTCTCGCCGCTCAGCGCCGCCGCCGTGCGGGCGATCTTGGCGCCTTCCTCCTCCTGCCGGACAAGCAGCTCTTCCTTGCCCATCTTGTCGAGCAGATAGCCGTAGGCATAGCTCTTGTTGTCGAACACATAGGTCCACACCTCCGACAACGAATCGGCCAGCGCCCGGTTCACGCCCGCAAGCGTCCGGTAGCGGTCGTAAATCTCCACGGCTTCGGCTTCGACCGTAGCTTCGCGGTAGGAGTCGGCCAGTTGTTCGAGCGTCTCGTAGTTGGAAAGGTAGCGTTCGGCGCACCGCAGGGCCGTCGTCTCCAGTTGCTGGGCCTTGAGCAGCGCCGCGTAGTCCGCCTCGGGAAGTTCGTTGCGGAACCACGTGTTCTCCACCAGGTTGCGGACCTTCTGCCCTTCGGGAATCTCGGGGGCTTCCGTCTCCGACGACTCCGGCGGAGCCACCGTACCGTTGAGATTGGCCAGCACCCAGTTCTGCTCGATGGTGTTGATCCTGTCGATCAGACGCCCCTTGGCCGTGCGTATCTCGAAAATACGGTTCTCCAGTTCCAGAATCTCGTCGGCGAACTTGCGGCCCTCCTCCGGATTCTCGCGCAGCTGCCGCCGCATCCCCTCCACGGCATGGACCACCGAATCCTCCCTTATCTGCAGCCGGGCGTCCTCCTCCAGGAGCGACATGTACTCGGCATTGTCCTCCAGGCCCGCGATGCGGGCCTCGACGGGAGGCTGTTGGGCGCGCATGACGCCCGCGAAAAGCAGCGCCGCGCCCGCAAAGAGACCGAACTTGCGAATCATTGGGGTTATCTCCACCATTTGAGGAAAAAGAGCTGAATAAGTCCGAAAATCTCCAGACGCCCGAAGAGCATCAGAAGCGAACCGAAAAGTTTGAGTGCGCCGGGCAGTTCGGCGTAGGTGTTCATCGAGCCGACCTCTCCGAAACCGGGGCCTACGTTGCCCAGCATGGCCACCGATCCCGTGAAAGCCGTGGTCAGATCGGTGCCGCAGAGCGCCGCGAAAACCGTACCGGCCAGAATCAAGATGAAATAGGCGACGATGAAGACCATCACCGTATGCAGGAATTCGTTCTCCTGCACCACGCCGTCCAGCCGCACGCGGATCACCGCGTTGGGATGCTGCTGCTGCTTCAGGCGCGCCCGCATCATCTTGACGGCCAGCACCAGGCGGTTGATCTTGATACCGCCCGAAGTCGAGCCGGCCGAACCGCAGACCAACGAACCGAAAATCAGAATGACCACCGCCAGCGGAGTCCACAGATTGGTGTCGGCCGTCGCGAAGCCGGTCGTCGAGACGAGCGACACGAACTGGAAGAGCCCGTAGCGGAACGAAGCCGAAAAAGTGGGGTAGAGCCCGGCGGCGTAGATGCTCACGGCGATGACGAGGCCGCCGCTCAGCGACATGCCCAGATACCAGCGCGTCACCTCCGAGCGGGCGATGTTGTTGCGTTTGCCCGTGACCGTGGCATAGATCAGTCCGAAGTGGATGCCGGCCGTAGCCATGACAATGATAAGGATCGTGTCGATCAGCGGGCTGTTGTAATGGGCGATGCTGGCATTGTGGGTCGAGAAGCCGCTCGTGGCGCTCGCCGACATGCCGTGGCACAGCGCCTCGAACCACTCCATGCCCGCCAGCTTGAGCGCGACGGTGGAGAGCAGCGTGAGCCCGACATAGACCACCAGCAGAATGCGTACGATGATCTGCGTGCGGTAGCGATAATTGTCCTTGGCCAGCGTGGAGAGCTCCACGTTCGAAAGGGTCATCTTGCTTCGTCCCATCGACGGGAGGATGACCAGCGCGAACATCACGACGCCCATGCCGCCGATCCAGGTCGAGGAGATGCGCCAGAACTGCATGCCGCGCGGCAGGGCCTCGACGTCGGTCAGCACGGTGGCACCCGTGGTAGTGAAGCCCGAGACGCTCTCGAACAACGCATTGACCAGCGTGAATTCGCCGCCCCAGATCAGGTAGGGGAACGTCCCGACGATGCAGGCCACCAGCCACGAACCGACCACGATGCAGAAGCCCTCCTTGTTGGAAAGCTGCACCTTCTTCTCGACGAAAATCAACGGGAAAGCCCCCAGCAGCATGGTGAGAAGCGCAGCGAGCAGCAGCGGATAGAACGACGAATCCATGCCGTTGAGCCACGAAATGCCGGCCGACAACAGCATGAAGCCGGCGATGAACAGCATCACCATGCCTATGTATCTCAGAACGACGTCTACCCGCATGGTCGGTTACGCTTTATGCTGCCGGCAAAGGCCGATGAGGGTGTCGATCTTCTCCTTGAGTTCGAGCATCTCGTCCTTCAGATCGCCCGCCACGGCGAACGGCACGCGGAACGCGAGCCAGTCGCCCAGCCCCTTGTTCATGCGCAGGATCGGATTGACGCTGTAGATAAGCATGAAGTAGAAGAGCATCAGCACGATGGCGATCATCACCACGAGCGAGATCAGCACCGGCGTGACGGCCCGGTAGGCGTTCTTCTTCATCTGCTCGGTACGCGGCGCCAGCGAACTCTGCGCCGAAGTCATGTAGCTCTTGATGGCCGAGGTCAGGCGTCCGTAGACCGCTTCATACTGGTCGTTGTACCACCGGGCGCCCAGCGAATCGGCCCGGAAACGGGCCTGCGGCTTCGCGGCGCGCTCCACGGCCCCGAAAGCCAGGTAGCTGTCGGTGAGCAGGCGCAGTTCGGTCGTCACGAACGACAGCGAATCGAGATACGATTTTTCCAGCGCTTCGTGCTGGGCCACCAGCAAGGTGTTCTCCAGACGCTCCAGGCTCGCCACGCACAGGCTGTCGGAGCCCCGGTCGCCGAACACGGCCAGGCGGATCATCGAAACGTTGTGGCCATGGGCCGCATCGAGCATCTCCCGGGCCAGCTCGATGTTCCGCTTGCTGGTTTGCAGGATGTCGTCCGTATCGCGGCTCAGCCGGCTCAGTTCGAACAGCGAGACCATTCCCGAAAAGAACAACAGGCAAACGATACTTCCAAAACCGATCGTCACCCGTCTGCGCATACCTGTCATAGCTTGATTATTGAAGACACCGGCACATCATATGAATTCGGCCGGCGGCTTTAAATTTCGCAAATATAACCATTATTCCCGGATTTCTCCCCACAAATCGTGCGAAACGTCCATCGCCCCCAGTCTGACGCGGCAGACGGTGTTGATGCGCGAACGGTCGTAGGGGGCCTTCACCCGGCGGTACTGGCCCGTGTAGCCGAACATCATGCCGCCGCGCATCGTGCTCTCGAACAGCACGTCGGCCTCTGTGCCGCTCGCCTGTGCGCAGAAATCGCCGTGCAGCCGGGCGCACAACTCCTCCAGTTCGCCGACACGCCGCGTGACGACCGACGCCTGCACCTTGCCGGGCATTCCGACGGCCGGCGTCCCCGGACGCTCCGAAAACGGGAAGATATGCAGAAACGCGGGCTTCAGCCCGGCCAGAAAGTCGTAGGTCGTGCGGTGATCGGCCTCGGTCTCGCCCGGGAAGCCGACGATCACGTCGATGCCGATGAAAGCATCGGGCATCGCCCGCCGCACGGAGGCGATGCGTTCGGCGAAACGGGCCGTCGTATAGCGGCGGCGCATCAGTCCCAGAATCCGGTCCGAACCGCTCTGCAACGGGATGTGGAAATGGTGCTGGAACTTGGGCGACGCGGCGCAGAACGCAATGATTTCGTCGGTCAGCAGGTTGGGCTCGATCGACGAAATGCGGTAGCGGTCGATTCCGTCCACCCCGTCGAGCGCCCGCAGCAGGTCGATGAACTTCTCGCCCGTCGTACGGCCGAAATCGCCGGTGTTGATTCCCGTGATGACGATCTCGCGCTGACCCGCCGCCGCGATCTGCCGCGCTTCATCGACCAGTTCGGCGATCGGCATGTTGCGGCTCGAACCGCGGGCGTAGTGGATCGTGCAATAGGAGCAGCAGTAGTCGCAGCCGTCCTGCACCTTCAGAAAGGCGCGCGTGCGGTCGCCGCTCGAAAAAGCCGCGAAGAACGACGTCAGCGAATCGGTGTCGCAGCTGTAGACCTGCGCCCGGCCCTTGCCCGGCAGTGCGAGGACCCGGCGGTACAGTTCGCCCTTGTCGTTGTTGCTCAGCACCAGGTCGACCCCCTCGATGGCCGCTATCTCCTGCGGCTTGAGCTGAGCATAGCATCCCGTCACGGCGATGATCGCCTGCGGATTGCGGCGGTGGAGCTTGCGGATCAGGTTGCGGCACTTCTTGTCGGCATGCTCGGTCACCGAACAGCTGTTGATGACGCAAATGTCGGCTTCGGCATCGGGCGCCACGCGCTCGAAACCGCCGCGCTCGAACTCCCGGGCCAGCGTCGACGACTCCGAAAAGTTGAGTTTGCAGCCGAGGGTATGAAAATTGACTCTGCGAGGTTGCATCCTAATAAGGTGAAAAGTGAAAAGTGAAAGGTGAAAAGCAAGACCGCCGGCAGACCATGCCCGGCTGCCGCGGCGGCCGGGCAAACCGGGGCTGAACCGGGACTGCCGCGGCGGCCGTACAAACCGGGGCTGAACCGGACCTGTCCCCCTCCTGCCGGGAATCCGCCCGTCCGAAGCGCACCCGAAGCTGCGCCTCTGCCGCGAAGACCCCGATCGGAAAGCGGACCGATGCTTGTTGCCTTTCGCCTGCGAAATTACGAAAAGCCGCCGAAAAAGAGGAGCTTTTCCCGGAAAAAAGCGTAAATTTGCGCGCATTCGACATCGGACCATGGGATTCATCGACGATCTGTTCCAGTACGCCTATCTCTCCAACGCGCTGGCGGCCTGCATCCTCGCAGGCATCGCCTGCGGAATGGCCGGCACCTACGTGGTGTGCCGGCGCATGGTCTTCCTGGCCGGCGGCATCACGCACTCCTCGTTCGGAGGACTGGGCATCGCGTTCTATCTGGGTGCCGACCCCATCATCGGCGCCATGCTTTTCGCCGTGCTTTCGGCCTTGGGCATCGAGTGGGCCGGCAGCCGGGGGCGCATCCGCGAAGATTCGGCCATCGGCATCGTGTGGTCGGTGGGCATGGCCGTGGGAGCGCTCTTCATGAGCCTGCGTCCGGGCTACACCTCGGGCGATCTGTCGGCCTACCTCTTCGGCAGCATCATCACCGTCACGCGCGGCGATGTCGTCGCACTCGGCGCGCTGGCGCTGCTGCTGGTCATCGGCGCCGCCCTGTGGCTCCGGCCCGTGATGTATGTGGCCTTCGACCGCGAGTTCGCCCGCAGCCGCGGCATCCGCACGCAGCTGATCTCCTACCTCATGGCCGCCTTGATCGCCGTGACGATCGTCCTTTCGATCCGCATCATGGGCATCGTGCTGCTCATCTCGCTGCTCACGCTCCCCGTGGTCATCGTCAACACCTTTTCGCGTTCCTACCGCACGCTCGCCGTGGCCGCACCCGTCGTCGCCATCGCCGGCAACGTCGCCGGACTGGTCGCAAGCTACCATTTCGAAGTCCCGCCCGGCGCCTCCATAATATTTACGCTCACTTTGACGCTCGTTATCGCAAAACTGTTAACTTTGCGTCGCAGAAAACCGGTAACGGCCGCATGAAAACCATCCACAAGCTCATTCTGAAAGCCTATCTCGGCCCGATGATCCTCACGTTCTTCATCGTCATGTTCGTGCTGATGATGAACTTCGTGTGGCGTTTCATCGACGAGCTCGTCGGCAAAGGACTGAGCGCCGGCATCATCATCGAGCTGATGACCTACGCCATGGCCAACATGCTGCCGCTGGGTCTGCCGCTGGCCGTGCTGCTGGCCGCCATCATGACGATGGGCAACCTGGGCGAGAACTACGAGCTCCTGGCCATGAAATCGGCCGGCATGTCGCTGGTCAGGATCACCCGGCCGCTGCTTATCCTCGTGAGTCTGATCGCCATAGCCAGTTTCTTCATCGGCAACAACCTCGTGCCCTACGCCAACAAGAAGATGTACAGCATCATCTACGACATCCGCCAGCAGCGGCAGACGCTCGAATTCCAGGACGGGCTCTTCTTCAACGGCATCGACGACATGTCGATCCGCGTGGCGCACCAGGACCCCGGAACAGGGCTGCTGCACGACGTGCTGATCTACGACAACCGCTCGGCCACCGGCAACATGAACACCATCGTGGCCGATTCGGGCTACATCAACCTCTCGGACGACAAACGCTACCTGCTGGTGACGCTCTTCAACGGCGAGACCTACGAACAGACCCGCAACAGCCAGTGGTACAACAAAAGCGCCCTGCGCCGCCACACCTTCGACGTGCAGAAGCAGAGCATCCCGATGGACGGTTTCGCCATGGAGCGCAGCAACAACAGCATCTCCAACAGCCAGACCAAGAACATCAACCAGCTGCAGAGCGACATCGATTCGCTCGAACTGCGGGTCAACACGGCTACGAGCAGTTCCTACGAACCGCTGCTCAAGGAGCAGATCTTCGTCCGCGACCACAACGTCCTGCCGCTCCCCGACAGCCTGCGCACCGACAAGCGCGGATTCCGCGACATGATGGCCGTCGACTCGATCGGCCGGCTGCCCCTGCGCGAAAAGGAGCGCATCTGGAACCAGGCGCGCGCGCAGGCCAAGAATTCGCGCAACATGTTCTCTTTCGACGAGACGACGGCCAAGGAAGCGCTCAACCAGCTCTACCGTTCGAAGGTGGAGTGGCACAAGAAAGTGTCGCTTCCGGTCTCGATCATCATCTTCTTTCTGATCGGCGCACCGCTCGGAGCCATCATCCGCAAGGGCGGACTGGGACTTCCGGTCGTGGTTTCGGTCATCTTCTTCGTCATCTATTACATGATCAGCCTCTCGGGCGAGAAGCAGGTCAAGGAAGGCAACTGGGAAGCGGTCTGCGGCATGTGGATCTCGTCGTTCATCCTGGCGCCCATAGCCGTCTACCTGACCTACAAGGCCACCAACGACTCGGCGCTGCTCGACACCGACTGGTACGCCGGGCGGATCAAAGCCCTGCGCGAACGCGTCGAACCGTGGTTCGGGAAGCTGAAAAACGCATTAAAACTCAAACTGCATGGCAAACGAAACGACACTCAATAGCGTTGAGGAGGTCATCGAGGACTTCCGGGCCGGCAAGGTCGTGATCGTGGTCGACGACGAAGACCGCGAAAACGAGGGCGACTTCATCGTCGCGGCCGAAAAAATAACGCCCGAAATCGTCAACTTCATGCTCAAGGAAGGCCGCGGCGTGCTGTGCGCCCCGCTGAGCGAGGAGCGCTGCGCCGCTCTGGAGCTCAACATGATGGAGGAGAACAACACCTCGCTTCTGGGCACGCCGTTCACCGTGACGGTCGACCTCCTGGGCGAGGGATGCACCACCGGCGTCTCGATCCACGACCGCGCCGCCACCATCCGTGCGCTGGCCGATCCGTCGACGCGCCCCTCCGACCTGGGACGTCCGGGCCACATCAACCCGCTGCGGGCCCGCGAGAAAGGCGTGCTGCGCCGCCCGGGCCACACCGAAGCGGCCGTCGACCTGGCCCGCCTGGCCGGGCTCCAGCCCGCCGGAGCGCTCATCGAGATCATGAACGGGGACGGTACCATGGCCCGTATGCCGCAGCTGCGCGAAATCGCCCGCAAGTTCGGCCTCAAAATCATCTCCATCGCTTCGTTGATCGCCTACCGCCTGCGCGAGGAGTCGCTCATCGAAAAGGGAGTCACCGTACCGCTGCCCACGGCGTGGGGCGACTTCCGGATCACGCCGTTCCGCCAGAAATCCAACGGCGTGGAGCATGTGGCACTCACCAAAGGCGAATGGACGGAGGACGAACCGGTCCTTATCCGCGTGCACTCGTCGTGCGCCACGGGCGACATCTTCGGTTCCTACCGCTGCGACTGCGGCGACCAGCTCCACCAGGCCATGCAGATGATCGACAAGGAGGGCAGGGGCGCCATCGTCTATCTCAACCAGGAGGGCCGCGGCATCGGTCTCTGCAACAAGATACACGCCTACAAGCTCCAGGACGAGGGGCTCGACACCGTCGACGCCAACCTGCAGCTGGGCTTCAAGGCCGACGAACGCGACTACGGCGTGGGTGCGAGCATCATCCGCGAGCTGGGCATCCGCCACATGCGCCTGATGACCAACAACCCGCTCAAACGGGCCGGGCTGGAGGGCTACGGACTGCAGATCGACGAGATCGTGCCGATCGTCATCGCCCCCAACAAGTACAACGAACATTACCTCGAAACCAAGCAGGAACGCATGCAGCATACGCTGGGGCTGAAAAAGAAATAAGCGATGAACGGCAAGGATTTACGCATCGTCTTCATGGGCACGCCCGAATTCGCCGTGCCGTCGCTCCGGGCGCTGGTCGAAGACGGATACAACGTCGTGGCGGTAGTCACGGCGCCCGACAAACCCGCCGGCCGCGGGCAAAAACTGCACGAAAGCGACGTGAAGACCGCCGCCCGCGAACTGGGGCTGCCGATTCTCCAGCCCGAGAAGCTGCGCGATCCCGCGTTCGTCGAAGCGATGCAAGCATTGCAGCCCGACCTGGGCATCGTCATCGCGTTCCGCATGCTGCCCGAAACCGTCTGGGCCATGCCGCGCCTGGGCACCTTCAACCTCCACGCCTCGCTGCTGCCGCAGTACCGCGGCGCGGCGCCCATCAACCGGGCCATCATGAACGGCGAGACGGAGACCGGCGTGACGACTTTCCTGCTGAACCACGAAATAGACAAGGGCGCCATCCTGGCGCAGGAGCGCATGCCGATTCTGCCCGATGACAATGCCGGATCGCTCTACGACAAGCTGATGCACGCCGGAACGCGGCTGGTCACCGAGACCGTCGACCGCATCGCCGCCGGCGACATCGCCCCCATCGAACAACAGCACATCGACGAAACGACGCTCCGGCCCGCACCCAAGATTTTCAAGGACGACTGCCGCATCGACTGGCACCGGCCGGGCGCGGAGATCGTCGACCACGTACGCGGGCTGTCGCCTTATCCCGCCGCCTGGAGCGGACTTTGCCGGGAAGAGGGCTCGGAATACCTTACGGCCAAGATTTTCGGGACCCGCTTCGAAGCGGCCGACCACGGCCAGCCCTGCGGGACGGTCGAAAGCGACGGCCGCACCTTTGTCCGCATAGCCTGCGCCGACGGCTGGATCGTTCCCTCGGAACTGCAGATAGCCGGCAAGAAACGACTGCCGGTCAAAGAGTTGCTGTTAGGCTGGCGCGACGTCCTGCAATACCGTTTCGGCTCTCTGCCGATCAACGAATAGCATGCGACTTTCCGCCGCATGAATCGCACATCCCGCGCAGCACCCTCGCCCCGACCGGGAGCGGCACATCGCCCGCACAACCACCGCCGTTCGCTGAAAACATGACACGAACAAGGCCCGTTCCGACGATCGAACGGGCCTTGCTGTCCGGCTGAGTCTCAGCCGGCACACACTACTCGGAATCAGGCTTTTTCATACGCCTTGGCTTCGGCTTTCTCCTTCTCCACGGGCAGCGGCTTGGTGCAGAAATACCAATCGTAGCACTTCATTCCGGACACCGACTTCTCAGTCCCGTCGTAGGTCGTCGGAGCCGGCACGATGATGTCGTCGCCGGGGCGCCAGTCGGCCGGCAGGGCGACATGATACTTGTCGATGGTCTGCAAACCCACCAACACCCGCTTGAGCTCATCGAAGTTGCGGCCCAGCTGCATCGGATAATAGATCACGGCGCGGATGGTGGTTTCGGGATCGATGAAAAAGACGGCCCGCACGGCCGCCGAGGTCGAGACGCCGGGCTGGATCATGCCATACTTGCGCGCCACCTCCATCGACATGTCGGCGACGAGCGGGAAATTGAGGTCTACGCGCTTGTAACCCTTGAACTCGATCCGGTCGTGGATCGAACGCAGCCAGGCGATATGGCTGGCGTTGGTGCCGACGGAGAGACCCACCAGGCGGCAGTTGAGCTGCTCGAACTCCTTCTGCATGACGCCGAACATGACGAATTCCGACGTACAGATGGGCGTGAAGTCGGAAGGATGGGAAAAGAGAATGACCCATTGGCCCTTGAAATCCTCGGGAAAACGGATTTTGCCCTGCGTGGTTTCGGCCTCGAACGACGGAGCCTTGTCGCCGATCAGGGGCATCGTGTAGGTATGATTGTCCATAGTCTGAAATTTTAGCTCCTCCCCCCATGCAAATACGGTGCCTGTCCGAATTCTTCCCTGCGGCGTCCGAATATGGTATGCAATTTGCCGCAGCAGACACGAACGTCAAACATCAGAACCATGAAAACGGACAACACCAAGACGACCAACAGCAAAACGGCCGACAACGGCTACAAAACCACCTCGAACGGCAAAACGACCGGCAGCGGTCAGCGAACCGCCGGCACGACCCGCTCCACGACCGAGGGCGAATTCCACAATTTTTTCGTCGAGCAGCTCAAGGACATCTACTGGGCCGAGAAACACCTCAAAAAAGGCCTCAAGAAGATGAGCCGCGCGGCCACGAGCCCCAAGCTGCGCGATGCCTTCGAGAAACACTACAACGAAGGCGACAAGCAGATCGCCGAGCTGGAAACGATCTTCGGACTGATGGGCGAGAAGCCCGAGACCAAACGCTGCGAAGCGATGGCCGGTCTGCTCGAAGAAGCCGACGGCATGATTTCCGACACGCAGCGCAACAGTTTCGTGCGCGACGCGGGTCTGATCCTCGCCGCTCAGAAGGTCGAGCACTACGAGATCGCCACCTACGGCACGCTCAACGCGCTGGCCGCCTACCTTCCCGAAAAGAAGGTCAAGAAGATGATCGAAACGATCCTCAACGGCGAGAAGAAGACCGACGAGATGCTTACGTGCATCGCCGAGGAATTCGTCAACGAATGCGCCGCCGTGGAATAACCGCGGTCCTGCCGTTCGACAGCAGAGAGAACTCACGATGAGTTCTCTCTTTTTTATACAAGCGGGGGAGGTGCCACCGCATGTCGAAGCGTTCAGACCGGGCTCAAGCCGGAACATGCACACGAAAAGTCTCCCGGAAACCCGCAGGGGAATTCCGGGAGACTTCGGAAAAAGCATCCGGTGCCGCAATCGGAATCCGGGCATGAAGAACCGAGGCATCGCGTCCAACCTCAAAAGACACGAAATTGAGTGCCTGCGAACCATGGATCCTGAAGCATCCTTGCAGAGGTGAAAACTTCGGAAGATGGGGCGCACGGCCGGAAAGACCGGATCGGGAAAACGGAATCGGGAAAAATCGGTTCTCGGAAAGAGAACGGCCGACGTCGGTTGGGAAAGTGTCTCCGCAGGGAATGCGCTGCCGTGCACTGCCATCGTCGTGTCCGGAAAAAGCGCGCTGACGACGATACGCAAACCGCAGGGACGAGACAAATATAACCCACGAACGAGCCGTTGTCAAGAGGGTCGTGTAGAAAACGCCGGGAAAATGCAGAAATTTGCATGACACCGGAGAGCGGAATCCGACAAATTATTGTTAACTTCGCCCTTGAATAAACCCCGAAACCGTTTGCCTATGAAGAAATAACGAAACTGCAAAAAAGATTCTCACCCGTGCCGCACACGCTGACGACAGCGCCGGCACCACATATAAAAAGCGTTAGCTTTGTACCTTGCTTTCTGAAAATCTGGAAAATTTGACGAGCAACCGAGGAATGAAGTTTGACGCTCACGTCTACGACGTGGGCTTCATTCCGTATTTGGTTGCACAGGTTATTCCAGAGCCTCAGAAAGCAGATCGGAGTTTTGTCCCACGTTTTTTGTATGGCTCTTACCCAAACCGAATACCGCCGAGGGGACACGGCAAGAAAAACACGAAACACATGTTGAAAAAATTGCTGTACGGCATATTGACAGCCGTAATGACCTTCGCATTCGTATCCTGCGAAAAGGATGATAAGGCCAACGACCGATACGAACAAGAAGAGGAAGAAAAAGACTACGAATACCTCTATACCCAAACCGGGCTCTATCTGGGAATCACCGGCTTCAACTCCGACCTGCAACATTACACTTATCGTCCCGCCTACTATCCCTCCGTCGACTATTACCGACTGCTGAATACATCCACGAGCAATTCGTTCAAGGAATTTGTTTCCACATTGAAAACCGACGACGGCACCATTCTCTATTATGCAATGGACAACACCATATCGCTATTGGAAAAATCGAAATTCCCCGACGACCTCAAAAATGTTTCGATCATCACCTTTACCGACGGACTCGACCAAGGTTCGAGCGTCAAGAATCCCAACTATCAATCGGCATCCGCCTATTTGGAAGCGATACAGAACCGAATAAGAACTACTAAAATCAACAAGCTGAATATCAGCGCCTATTCGATAGGGTTGAAAGGCCAGGACGTAAAAGACGAGACACAGTTCAAATCGAATCTGAAAGGACTGGCCAGTTCCGAAACGAATGTCATGGAGGTAACGAGCATGGACGAAGTCAACGACAAATTCATGCAACTTGCGGCTTCATTGTATAAGAAAAATACAAGCCAATCGTTAACCCTGACGATTCCGCAACCCTACAACAATACGAAAATCCGATTTACTTTCGACATTGGAACCGAAGACGACGCAGCGAATTCGGCTTGCTATATCGAAGGTATATTCAACAACGGGGCTCTGACTCAGATTCAATACAACGGAATAACGAGCAATTCGGGTTCATCGGTCAAAGGAGAATCCGCAGGCTCAATAAACATCTCGTTCACATTCGAGAACATACAACTCGAAACAGCAAGCGAACTGGTGACGTCCCGCATCAAACAATGGGAATGGGTCTCCAACAGCAATCTGTGGCAGATCAACTCGGAATTCAACCCCGACAAATCGACCGAAACGACCGTAGAAATGCAGAGCGCCGTCATCATCCTGCTGTTGGATTGCAGCAGTTCGCTCGGCTCCGATCTGGAAAAAGTCAAAAAAACCGCACAAAATTTCATCACGGCTCTATCGGGTGCATCGGACGGAGAAATAACACTTACCTCTCAAGTCCGGTTCAAAAAACAAGGATACTATTATTGTATTCCTCAGCTGCTTCTTGCTACACAAGAGCAAGAAATACTGGCAAGCTATAATTTTGCATCGTCACCAGGAATCTCACCCTACTACGAGATTCCGACCGGCCATCATGTCCCCATGTACTATTACAATCTGAGCGACAGCCCCAACTACGGCTATCTGCTGAAAGAAACACCCTATACGTACTATTTTGCCGGAGGGAAGCAATATACGATAACATGCGCCGAAACTGCACAAGGATATTACAATTATAATATCAATTGCGACAATTGATGCGACAACTGAGTTTCGCATCGGAATTCCTCAAAAAAAGAAAGGCACTCTTTAGAGAGTGCCTTTCTTATTATAATCAAGCGAAACTTATCTTATCTTCCGGATGATCTCGCCGCCGCGGACGATGGCCTTCTCGTTGTCGGGCAACATTTTCCAGGCACGCTCGGGCAACGACTTCTTGAGTCCGATCATGACGTTCTCCATATCGACGACGGGCCGCACCTTGAGATAACCGCCCAAAATCATGGTATTGAATAGCTTGGCCTGTCCGAGCCGGGCGCATTCGGCCGTGGCGTCGATGGCGAAGACCGAGATGTCGTCGCGGACGGGATGACGCGTAATGCCGTTGGTATCGTAGATCAGCACGCCGCCCGACTTGACCATGGGCTCGAACTTCTCCATGGACTGCTGGTTGAGAATGATGGCCGTATCGAATTCGTGGGCAATGGGCGAAGAAATCTTCCGGTCGGACAAAATTACCGTGACGTTGGCCGTGCCGCCGCGCATCTCGGGACCGTAGGAGGGCATCCAGGTAACTTCGTAATCCTGCATGACCCCCGAATAAGCCAATATCTTACCCATCGATAGGACGCCCTGTCCACCGAATCCTGCTATAATCAATGTTTCTTTCATACCTAATGTTTATTTTACCTCCTTGATGTCGCCCAACGGATAAAAGGGCAACATGTTCTGTTCCAACCACTCGTTCGATGCCACGGGCGAAAGTTTCCACCCGCTGTTGCAGGTTGACACGACCTCGACGAGCGAAAAGCCCCGGCCCTCCATCGAACGCTGGAATGCTTTCTTGATGGCAGCCTTGCACTTGCGCACGTTGGCGGGCTTGTGGACGCTCTGGCGCGTGATGTAGGTGGCGCCTTCGAGGTGAGCCATCATCTCGGCGATCTTGTAGGGATAGCCGTTCAACCGCGGATCGCGCCCGTAGGGCGTCGTGGCGGTCTTCATCCCCAGCAGGGTGGTGGGGGCCATCTGCCCGCCCGTCATGCCGTAGATAGCATTGTTGATATAGACGGCAACGACATTCTCACCGCGGGCCGCCGCATGGATCGACTCGGCCGTACCGATGGCCGAGAGGTCGCCGTCGCCCTGGTAGGTGAAGACCATCGTCTCGGGATTCAGCCGCTTGGCCGCCGTAGCCACGGCCAGCGCACGCCCGTGAGCCGCCTCGATCCAGTCGATGTCGATGTAGTTGTAGGCGAAGACCGAACAACCTACGGGCGACACGCCCACCGCCCGGTCGGTCAGGCCCAGCTCGGCGATGACCTCGGCAATGAGTTTATGCACCGTACCGTGGCTGCAGCCCGGACAATAGTGCATGACATTGTCGGTGATGAGTTCCGGTTTGGCATAAACCAGATTCTCCTGTTTGATTTCAACCTCTGCCATGGTCTCTACTTTTTGATCAGTTTTTCTTTGAGCGCCTCCAGCACCTCGTCGGGGTTGAAGAGCATACCGCCCTGACGACCGTAGTGCTCGACGGGAGCCTTGCCGTTAACGGCCAGCCGTACGTCTTCGACCATCTGTCCGGCATTGAGTTCGGCGGAAAGGAACCCTTTGACGCCGCGCGCCGCCAAGGCGGCGATCTGTCGGGTCGGGAAAGGGTAGAGGGTGATGGGGCGCAGCAAGCCGACCTTGAGTCCTTCGGCGCGGGCCATCTCGACCGTAGCCGAACAGATGCGGGCCGAAGAACCGAAAGCCACGATGACGTAGTCGGCATCGTCGCACTCCACGGCTTCATACCTCACCTCGTTCTCCTCCAACGCTTTGTATTTGTCTTGCAGGCGGCGGTTGATGATCTCCATCTTCTCCGACTGCAACTCCAGCGACGTCACCACGTTGCGCCCGCGGCCCGACGGTTTGCCCATGGCGGCCCATGCTTCGCACTCGGCCTTGATCTCGGCGATGGTCTTGCGCGGACGCTGGGGCGCCAGCACCACTTTCTCCATCATCTGGCCGATGGCGCCGTCGGCCAGAATCATGGCCGGATTGCGGTATTTGAATGCCAGATCGAACGCCTCGGCCACATGGTCGTGCATCTCCTGCACGGAATTGGGTGCGAAGACGATCAGATGGTAGTCGCCGTGGCCGCCGCCCTTGACGGCCTGGAAATAATCGCCCTGCGAAGGCTGGATCGTACCCAGTCCCGGACCGCCGCGCTGGCAGTTGATGACCAGACACGGGAGCTCGGCGCCGGCCAGGTAACTGAGCCCCTCGGCCATCAGCGAAATGCCGGGACTCGACGACGAGGTCATGACCCGCTTGCCGGTAGCGGCGCCTCCGTAGACCATGTTGATCGACGACACCTCCGACTCGGCCTGCAGCACGACCATCCCGGTCGTCTCCCAGGGCTTGAGCTCCATGAGGGTCTCCATCACTTCCGACTGCGGCGTAATGGGGTAGCCGAAATAACCGTCGCAACCGTAGCGGATCGCCGCATGGGCGATCACTTCGTTGCCCTTCATCAATTTAACTTCCTTTTCTGCCATAGCCTACTCGAATTTTTGACGATAAACCGTTATCACGCTATCGGGGCAGATGACCGCACACGAAGCACAGCCCGTGCAGGCTTCGGGATCGGCCATGCGGACCACCGGATAACCCTTGCTATTGACTTCGACCGACAACTCCAGCACGCTGCACGGACACGATGCCACGCAAACCCCGCATCCCTTGCAACGCTCCTTGTCGACAACGATCGTTCCTTTGATTTTAGCCATACGCCATGAATTTTAATTGTTACAAATATAGGAAATTTTTCCGTCATAGCGGGTAAATGGCCGAAAGTTTTTCATCCTGGAAACGAACCTGGCGGCCGGAATCGCGAATATCGGCAGCATTAAAACGAAAAAACGCAGAGACTTTCCGCCATTATGCCTAAATTTGCCACGGGTCCCGCGCGAAAGCGGGCTCCGGAGAAGCCGACCTCCGACAAGCGCAGGCACCACACTCGAAAAAAACGATCGATTATGTATTGTTCCAAATGCGGCAGGGAGATCGCCGAAGGCGCCGCCTGCCCCGAATGCGGCACTCCCGCAGCAAAAACAACCGTCGTACCCGCCAACGTCAGCGAAAAGGACTGGCTCACGAGCGTCCTGCTCTGCTTCTTCCTGGGCTCGCTGGGCATCCACAGCTTCTACGCTGGCAAAACGGGTATCGGAATCGCCCAGCTTCTGACCATGGGCGGCTGCGGTGTCTGGACGCTGATCGATTTCATCATGCTCCTCTGCGGCAGCTACAAAGACAGTGAAGGCAAAGCCATCGTCAACAAGTAAGAGAATCCGGCTCGCGGGCTGGCTGCTTCTGCCCGCAGTGCTCTATCTCCTGCCCGCGGAGGGGATCATGCACGGCCGTTCGCTCTGCCTGTTCCGCAACCTGTTCGACCGTCCGTGTTACGGATGCGGCATGGCGCGGGCGCTCTTCTCGCTCCTGCACGGCGACGCGGCGGCAGCCTGGGACTATAACCGGCTGGCGTTCGTCGTGGCGCCCCTGCTGCTTTATCTCTACATAAAGGAACTGAAAAAAACGATCGGAGAACCGTGAAAGGTCTCCGATCGTTTTCGTTGGCCGGCATCGCTGCCGGAAAGGGCCGCAGAATCGCAGAGTCGCCGGACTGCAAGGCCGCAAAGGCACAGGGCCGGCAGGGTTGCGAAGCTGCCGAACGGGCGGTTACTCCTCGAAACTGTGGATCACCACGCCCGAGCGGAGTTTGGGCTCGAACCAGGTGGTTTTCGGCGGCATGATGTTGCCCGTGTCGGCGATGTTGATGAGCTGCTGCATCGAAACGGGGTAGAGGGCGAAAGCCGCCTGCATCTCGCCGCTGTCGACGCGCCGCTTCAACTCGCCGAGTCCGCGGATGCCGCCCACGAAGTCGATCCGCTTGGAAGTGCGGAGGTCCTTGATGTCGAGAATCTTGTCGAGCACGAGATTCGACAGCACCGTCACGTCCAACACACCGATGGGATCGTTGTCGTCGTAGGTGCCGGGCTTGGCCGTGAGGCTGTACCACTTGCCGTCGAGATACATGGAGAAATTGTGCAGGGCAGCGGGGCGGTACTCCTCGGTGCCCTTCTCCTCGACGGTGAAACTCTCGCGGAGCTTGTCGAGCAACTGCGCAGGCGTGAGCCCGTTCAGGTCCTTGACGACGCGGTTGTAGTCGATGATGCGGAGCTGTCCGGCCGGGAAAGTCACGGCCAGGAAATAGCAGTACTCCTCCTCACCGCAATGGCCCGGATTCTTCGACTTGCACTCGGCGCCCACGCGGGCGGCAGCGGCGGTACGATGGTGTCCGTCGGCGACATAGAGCGCCGGAATGCCCTTGAAAATCTCGGTGATGCGATCGTTGGTCTTGCGGTCGCGGATGACCCACAACCGGTGGCCGAAGCCGTCGGCAGCCGTGAAATCGTACTCCGGCGCGGACTTCACCGCCTCGGCGACGATGGCGTCGATCTCGTCGTTGTCGGGATAGGCGAAAAAGACGGGTTCGATGTTGGCCTGCTGGTTGCGCACATGGATCATGCGGTCCTCCTCCTTGTCGGGGCGGGTGAGCTCGTGCTTCTTGATGGCGCCCGACAGATAATCCTCGAAATGGCAGCACATGGCCAGACCGTACTGCGTGCGGCCCTCCATGGTCTGCGCATATACATAATAGTATTCCTCGGGGTCCTGCTGCAGCCAACCCTCCCTGCGCCAGCGGCGGAAATTGGCGACGGCGCGGTCGTAGACCTCCTGCGAATGCTCGTCGGCGATGGGCTCGAAGTCGATTTCGGGCTTGATGATGTGGAGCAGCGAACGCTCCGTAGCTTCATTAAGGGCTTCGGCGGAGTTGAGCACGTCGTAGGGGCGCGACGCCACCTCGGCGGCATGCTCCTTAGGCGGACGAACAGCACGGAAAGGCTTGATTCTAACCATATTATTCAAAAATTAAAAAATTTTTCAAATTTATCTGAAAGACACCTTTCAGATTCTTGTTTCGGATTCTTCGCTGCGCTCAGAATGACAAAGAGGAAGCTCGGAATCCAAGACCGGACCGGCAGACATTCTCGCTCTCAACCTACCGAGCTTCACCGCACCCGCCTGTCGGGCAAAGATTCTTCGCTGCGCTCAGAATGACGTGAGGAGGGCCGGAATGATGTGGAGGAAGCTCGGGATGACGCAGGGGGCACTCAGAACGACGCGGAGCACTCAGAATGACGCGGGGAGGACTCAAAACGCCAAAACGGGAACCGGAATGACCGGACCGGCAAACGTTATTTCACTTTCGGCCGTTCGATTCTCTCCGGAATCTCCCGAGATTCTTCGCTGCGCTCAGAATGACAAAGAGGAAGCTCGGAATTCAGGACCGGACCGGCAGACATTCTCGCTCTCAACCTACCGAGCTCCACCGCACCCGCCTGTCGGGCAAAGATTCTTCGCTGCGCTCAGAATGACAAAGAGGAAGCTCGGAATCCAAGACCGGACCGGCAGACATTCTCGCTCTCAACCTACCGAGCTCCACCGCACCCGCCTGCCGGGCAAAGTCTTCGCTGCGCTCAGAATGACGTGAGGAGGGCCGGAATGATGTGGAGGGAGCTCGGGATGACGCAGGGGGGGGGCACTCGAAATAACGCGGAGAGCGCTCAGAATGCCAAATCGGAAACCGCAATGCCAAGGTGCACGCTCGGTATGCCGAAGCAGAGAATCCGCACAGGCAGAACAAAGCCCTGCTGACACAACGAAAACCCAAGATGACAAAAACGAGCGTTCGGAATACCCCAAACACGCACTCCGACCCACAGAGCTTGAACCCTGAATGACAAAGAACGCTTCTACCCTTTGTTCACCTGGAAGCGGGTGCAACCGGTCGTGAAGAAGTCGACGATCTGCCGTGCGGCGGCCAGTCCGGCGTTGAGATTGGCCTCGGCGGTCTCGGCACCCATCTTCTTGGCGGTGGCGAAGACGCGCTTGCCGAACTTCTCGTCGAGCTCGGGCTGGACGGCGGCGGCGATGTCGGTGGTGTACTTCAAATCCTCGCGCTCGGTCAGAGCCCGCATCAACCCCTCCTCGTCGATCACCTCCTTGCGGGCGGTATTCACCAACGTGGCGCCCTTGGGCATGGACATCAGCAGGTCGTAGCCGATCGAGCCCTTGGTCTGCGCCGTAGCGGGAATGTGCAGCGACAGGTAGTCGGACGCCTTGTAGAGCGCTTCGACCGAACCGACCTGCTCGACGCCGTCGGCCGCGAAGACCTGGGGGTCGGCAACGAACGGATCGTAAGCTACAACTCGCATGCCGAGCGCCTTGCCCTTGCGGCCCACGAGCCGGCCCACGTTGCCGTAGGCGTGGATGCCGAGCGTCTTGCCCTGGATTTCGGAACCGGTGCCGGGCGTGAAGCGGTTGCGGGCCATGAAGATCATCATCGCAACGGCCAGTTCGGCCACGGCGTTGGAATTCTGCCCGGGGGTGTTCATCACCACGATGCCGCGGGCCGAAGCGGCGGCCAGGTCGACATTGTCGTAACCGGCGCCGGCACGGACGACGATCTTGAGATTCTTCGCCGCGTCGATCACCTCGGCGGTGACCTTGTCGCTGCGGACGATGAGCGCGTCGGCATCGGCCACGGCGGCCAGCAGTTCGGCCTTGCCGGCATATTTTTCGAGCAGGGCGAGTTCGTAGCCGGCCCCCTCGACGATTTCGCGGATACCCTCGACCGCCTTGGCGGCGAAGGGTTTCTCGGTTGCAACCAATACTTTCATGGTAAGTTTCAATGTGGTGGTTTCCTGTAATTCGGTCTGCTCCCACGCGACCACCTCGCCCGTGAGGGCGCTGTAGGCCGTGGGAATCTTGAACTGGTAGGCCATCGGGGACTACCGCTTGGCGTGCAGCTTCTCGAACTCCTGCATGCAGCCGACCAACGCCTGCACGCTCTCAATGGGCAAAGCGTTGTAGCACGAAGCGCGGAAGCCGCCGACCAGACGATGCCCCTTGATGCCGACCATGCCGCGGGCCTTGGCGAACTCCAGGAACTCGGGTGCCAGCTCCTCGTAGCCTTCGGCCATGACGAAGCAGATGTTCATGAGCGAACGGTCCTCCATCTCCACCGTACCGCGGAACAAGGGGTTGCGGTCGATCTCGTCGTAGAGCAACTTGGCCTTGGCGCCGTTGCGGCGGAAAATCTCGTCGACACCGCCGATTTTCTTGAGCCAGCGCAGCGTCTCCATCAACACGTAGATCGGGAAAACGGGCGGGGTGTTGAACATGGAATTGTTGTCGACGTGCGTACGGAACGAAACCATCGTGGGCAGGTCGCGCACGATCTTGTCGAGCATGTCTTCGCGGATGATGACGAACGAGACGCCGGCGGGAGCGAGGTTCTTCTGCGCGCCGCCATAGATCATGGCATACTTCGAGACATCGACCGGACGCGACAGGATGTCGGACGACATGTCGGCGATGAGAGGCACGGGCGAAGTGAGGTCCTCGTGAAACTCGGTGCCGTAGATGGTATTGTTGGTGGTGATGTGGAGATAGTCGAGGTCGGACGGGATGGCGAAGCCTTTGGGAATGTAGGTGAAATCGCGGTCCTCGGACGACGCGACGACCTCGACCTCGCCGTAACGCCTGGCCTCCTTGATGGCTTTCTTGGACCAGACGCCCGTATTGACATAGCCGGCCTTCTTGCCGAGGAAGTTGGCGGCGACCTCGTAGAAAAGGGTGCTGGCGCCGCCGCCCAGGTAGAAAATCTTGTAGTTGTCGGGGATGGCGAGCAGCTCGCGGAAGAGCTTGTCGGCCTCGGCCATCACATCGTCGAAATCCTTCGTGCGGTGCGAAATGGAGAGCAGCGAAACCCCCGTTCCGTTGAAATCCAGAATGGCCTTGGCGGCGTTTTCGATCACCTCGTCAGCCAAAATGGAGGGGCCAGCGTAGAAATTGTGCTTTTTCATGGTCGGTATGGATTTTATGATTCGAATTCCTGCTGTTAGTATGCTAACACAAATATAAACAAAATATTTCCGTAAAAGCAACAACTTGCCGAATAAATTTCGGTTCCCGGCCGGAAGCTCTGCATTTTTGAATAGTTTTTATTACTTTTGCGTCGTCCGCAGGGCTTTGCGGAGACTTCCGGAAAAGCGACGGAGCGCAAGGCATCGCGGCGAACAACGCAAGAAATGAAGACAAAATCGATGACGGGCTTCGGCAAGGGCGAAGCCCTGCTCCCCAACAAGAAAATCACGGTCGAGATCCGCTCGCTCAACTCCAAGCAGCTCGACCTCAATCTGCGGCTGCCGGCGATCTACCGCCAGTCGGAATACGAACTGCGCACGCTGGTGGGCCGCTGTCTGGTCCGCGGAAAAGTGGACGTCTTCGTGACGGTGGAGAACCGCCAGGTGGAGACCCCGGCCCGGATCGACCGCGAACTTTTCCGCGAATATCTGCGTCAGGCGGGCGATGCGATGGCCCATGCGGGCATCGGAGCCAACTACGAAGCGCTGGTGCCGGCCATTCTGCGCATGCCCGAGGTGGTGTCGACCGAGACGGAAGCCATTTCGGACGAAGA
Source organism: Bacteroidales bacterium (assembly GCA_910575495.1). Classification (GTDB taxonomy): domain Bacteria; phylum Bacteroidota; class Bacteroidia; order Bacteroidales; family Rikenellaceae; genus Alistipes. Next base: position 326,260 of record CAJTFS010000002.1, read on the forward strand.
ACATGCCGCCCTGCTGGCCGCGACGGAATCCGCAGCGGCCCGGCTCGACGCTTTCCGCGTGCAGGAGGGAGCGATTCTGATCGCCGACCTGCTGCGCCGTGTGGACCTGATCGAACAATACCGCAACGAAGTGGTGCCCTACGAACCTGTGCGCACGGAGAACGTCCGGGCCCGCATTCTGGAAAACCTGGCCAAACTGAACGCGGAAGTCGACCGCAACCGTCTGGAGCAGGAGATGATTTTCTATCTGGAGAAGTTCGACATCACGGAGGAGAAGGTGCGGCTGACCAACCACTGCAACTACTTCCGCGAAGTGGCCGCGAACGAGGAGTGCGCGGGCCGCAAGCTGGGATTCATCGCCCAGGAGATGGGCCGCGAAATCAACACCATGGGCTCGAAAGCCAACGAAGCGAACATCCAGATTCTGGTGGTGAAGATGAAGGACGAGCTGGAAAAAATCAAGGAACAGGTACTCAACATTTTATAAAAAAGTGAAAAGCGAAAGGCGGGAAGCGAAAGGCAGGGGCCGGACCCCGGAACCGCCGGAAGAAAAATACATTTCGCTTTTCAACTTTCACATTTAACGTTTCATCTCGGATCAACGTGGGCAAAGTCATCATATTCTCGGCACCGAGCGGCTCGGGCAAAACAACGATCGTAAAACAGCTCCTGGAACGCTATCCGCAGCTGGAATTTTCGGTCTCGGCGACGAGCCGGGCGCCCCGCGGCACCGAACGCGACGGGGTGGACTACTATTTCCTTTCGCACGAAGCATTCATGCAGGCCGTGGCCGAAAACCGCTTCGTGGAGTGGGAGGAGGTATACAAAGGCACCTGCTACGGCACGCTGCGCAGCGAGATGGAACGCATCTGGCAGAAGGGCCACATCATCGCCTTCGACGTCGACGTCATCGGCGGCATCAACCTCAAGCGGCTCTTCGGCGGCGACGCCTGCTCGGTTTTCGTCATGCCCCCCTCGGTCGAAGAACTGCGCCGCCGGCTCGAGAACCGCGGCACCGACGCCCCCGAGGTCATCGACCGCCGGGTGGCCAAAGCCGAATTCGAACTGACCAAGGCACCCGAGTTCGACCATGTGGTGGTCAACGACCGGCTCGACGAAGCCGTCGACCGGGTTTGCGCGATCCTCAACGACTTCATCGCCCGCTGAGCCATGAAACGCATGCTGCTCTATTTCGGGTCGTTCAACCCTGTGCACAAAGGCCACATCGCGCTGGCCGAATATGCGATGGAGCACGGACTGGCCGACGAGACGGCCCTGATCATCTCACCGCAGAGCCCCTACAAGAGCGATGCGGAGCTGGCTCCCGAGACCGACCGTTTCGAAATGGCCGAAATAGCCTGCAAGGCATCGAAATACCCCGGGCGGATCAAACCCTCGGTAGTGGAGTTCCTGCTGCCGAGACCCTCCTACACCATCGACACGCTGCGCTATCTGGAGGAGCTGTGCGGCCACGAAATGGAGTTCTCGATACTGATGGGCGGCGACCAGATCGCGGCGCTCGACGGCTGGAAGGAGTACGAAAAGATACTGGAATATCCCATCTACGTCTATCCGCGGCGCGGCGAGAGGGTAGAGCGCTTCCTCGACCGCATCACGCTGCTGAAAGAAGCCCCGCTGCAGGACTTTTCGTCGACGGAAGTGCGCGCCGCGATAGAACGGGGCGACGACACCTCGCGGATGCTGGCACCGGAAGTGGCCGACTGCATCCGCCGCAAAGGGCTGTGGTCGCCGGCCGGACGCATTGCGACGCTCGATGCGGTGCTTGCCGCCGAACCGGCAGACACGGCCTCCCTGCTCGAACGGGGGCGCCTGCACTACCGGATGAACGAATGGGGAGCGGCCCTCAACGACTTCAACGCCGTGCTTCGCATCGACCCCGGACACAAGGAGGCGCGCGAATTCATCGGCATGATTCAAGAAATACTGAGTTTCAGATACAAAGACATCTATAACCCATGACCCCGAAACTGAAAATAGCGCTTTTGGCCGGCGGCGACTCCTCCGAACGGGAGATCGCCCTGCAGAGCGCGGCGCAGATCGACGCGGCGCTCGACCACGACAAATACGACATCACGCTGATCGACCTGCACGGCCGCGACTGGCACTACACGGCGCCCGACGGCCGCGAGTGGCAGGTGGACAAGAACGACTTCTCGCTGACGGTCGAGGGAGCGCGCAAGGAATTCGACTACGCGCTGATCATCATCCACGGCACGCCGGGCGAAGACGGACGGCTGCAAGGCTATCTGGAGATGATGGGGATTCCCTTTTCGTCGTGCTCGATGACCTCGTCGGTCATTACCTTCGACAAGATAACGACCAAACGCACGCTGGCCGGACGCGGCATCAACCTGGCCCGCGAACGCTTCCTGCGCCGCGGCGAAGCCTGGGATGCCGCGGCGATCGCCGGCGAACTGGGGCTGCCGCTCTTCGTGAAACCCAACGCCAGCGGCTCGTCGTTCGGAGTGACGAAGGTCCGCACGGCCGACGAACTGCCCGCAGCCGTCGAAAAAGCGTTCTCGGAGAGCGACGAGGTGCTGATCGAAGAATATGTCGCAGGCCGCGAAATGGGGTGCGGCGTGATGATCGTCGGCGGCAAGGAGTATCTTTTCCCCGTTACGGAGATCGTTTCGAAGAAAGAATTCTTCGACTACGAAGCCAAATACACCGCCGGATTCTCCGACGAAATCACCCCGGCCGACATCGCCCCCGAGGTGAAGGCCGAACTCAACCGCATGACGCTGGAAGCCTACCGCGCATGCCGCTGCTCGGGCGTCGTGCGCGTCGATTTCATCGTGACGCCCGACGGCAGACCCTATTTCATCGAACTGAACTCCATACCGGGCATGAGCCCCGGGAGCATCGTCCCCAAGCAGGTGAAGGCAATGGGAATGACCATGGGCCAACTCTACGACATCATCATAGCCGACACATGCACTTGCAAATGATCGAAATCGAAGACAAGATCGTGAGCGCCGACCTGCTGCGCGAATGCTTCGCCTGCGACCTCGGGCAATGCAAGGGCATCTGCTGCGTGGAGGGCAATGCCGGAGCGCCGCTCGAAGCCGAAGAAGTCGACACGCTCGAAGAAGAATACCCCAACTACAAACCCTGCATGACGCCGGCGGGCATCGAAGCCGTCGAACGGCAGGGATTCATGGTGGTGGACGAAGACGGCGACTACACCACGCCGCTGGTCGACGATGCCCAGTGCGCCTATGCCTACGAAGAGAACGGCGTGACGCTCTGCGCCATCGAAAAGGCGTGGGCCGAAGGCCGCACGACGTTCCGCAAACCGGTCTCGTGCCATCTCTATCCCATCCGGCTGGTGCGCTTCTCGAACGGCACCGTGGGTCTGAACTACCACCGCTGGTCGGTCTGCGCACCGGCCCGCGAATGCGGCCGGAAGCTGGGCATACCCGTTTACAAAGCCCTCAAGGAACCGATCGTGCGCCGCTTCGGCGAAGGGTTCTACCGAGCGCTCGAAGCCGCCGAAGAACTGCTGAAAAACCGTTGATCCATGAAAAGATACTGTCTTACCCTGATGACCGTACTTGCGACCCTGGGCGCCGCCGCTCAGGAATCGCAGCAGCTGGCCGTGCTGACTCCGGAGGAAGCCGCGGCGGCGGACTCGATCGCGGCCCTGCGTCTGCGCCTGCGGCCCAAGGAGATACGCTCGACGTTCGACACCAACGATCTGACCGTGGTCGACACCATCAGCTCGGGCAACGATGCGCTGCTGGTGGTGCTCTACAGCAACAACACCTGGAAGTATGTGCGCAACCGCGATGTGGTGCGGGACAAGGAGATATTCGAAAAATACTGGGAGAACTACAACCTTTTCCCGTACCGCGATGTCGACATGTCGGTCATGCCCAACTCGGTGGTCATCGATCTGGTCGACTCGACCAAGAGCTACCATTGTCCTTTCCAGGGCCCTGTGAGCCCGCGCGGCAAATACGGACCGCGCGGACGGCGCCAACACCAGGGCGTCGACCTGCCGCTCAAGACGGGCGACCCGATCTATGCCACCTTCTGCGGACGCGTGCGCTACTCGGGCTACAACACCGGCGGCTACGGCAACCTTGTCATCGTGCGCCACGACAACGGCCTGGAGACCTACTACGGCCACCTCTCGGAGCGGCTCGTGCAGCCCAACCAATGGGTCGAGGCGGGGCAGATCATCGGTCTGGGCGGCTCGACGGGCCGGTCGTCGGGTCCGCACCTCCACTTCGAGACGCGCTACTACGGCCAGGTGTTCGACCCCGAACGACTGATCGACTTCAAGAACGGCGTGCTGCTGCGCGAGACGTTCCTGCTGAAAAAATCCTTCTTCAGCATCTATTCCAATGCAGGCCAGGACTTCGACGACGAACTCGACTCCGACGGCCCCGACAGCGGACAAACGCCCCCGGCGCAAGACCCGCAATACCACCGGATCCGCTCGGGAGAGACGCTCAGTCTGATCGCCCGCAAGTACGGCACCACGGTCAACACCCTCTGCCGCATGAACGGCATCAAGTCGCCGAGCCATATCCGCTCGGGCAGCACGATCCGGGTGCGGTAAAACACCCCCTGCCGCGAGAGGAGAGGGGTACAAAGTCGGAAGCGAGAAATCGCCGGACACAACCCGCTCGGGCAGCACGATCCGGGTGCGGTAAAACCGGATACGACCTACGCGCCGGAGCGATCGTTTTCCCATGCTGCCATTCTGAGTACAGCATAGGATTTATTTCGCAGGATTCGGGCGCACAGATTTTTCGCGACACTCATAACGACAGAAGCCCGAACCGATTCCTGGCGCAAGAGAAAGGGCCGAAGCATGAAGCTTCGGCCCTTTTTTATGAAGAATCCGTACCGGTCCTATCCGACGACTTCCTCCTTTTTCGCATAATCGCGTTCGCCGAAGATGAGCGAACCGACACGCACCATCGTAGAACCGCACTCGACGGCCAACGGATAGTCGTGCGACATACCCATCGAAAGGGTGTCGAAATACACGCCGAAATAGGGCCGCAGCAGGTCGAAACAACGTTTCAGTTCCTCGAAATCGCGGCGCACGACCCGCTCGTCGTCGGTGTTGGTGGCGATGCCCATCACGCCGCGCACGCGGATGTTGGGCATCGAACGGAACGGGGCCGAATCGAGGTAACGCTTCAGTTCGCCCACGTCCCAGCCGCTTTTGGTCTCCTCCTGCGCCACGTGGATCTCCAGCAGGATGTCGATCGTGCGGCCGCACCTGGCGGCCTCGCGCTGGATGGTCTCGGCCAGCCGGGCGCTGTCGACCGACTGGATCATACGCACGAACGGCGCTATGGAGCGGACCTTGTTGGTCTGCAGGTGGCCGATCATGTGCCACTCGATGTTGTCGGGCAGCGCCTCGTACTTGGCGCACAACTCCTGCGGACGGCTCTCGCCGAAGATGCGGTGTCCGGCGTCGTAGGCCTCGCGGATGGCTTCCACGGGATGGGTCTTCGACACGGCAACGAGCGTCACACCCGCGGGCAACGATGCCCGCACACACGACAACTGACAAGCGATTTCCAACATAAATGTTCTTTTAAGCAGGTTTCGGACGTGTAAAAATAGGCAAAAATCGCGCAACTTCTGCAATCCGGCATCAATTTAAATATCGGCCATCCAGAACCCAGCGAAGGATCGGAATACCGCAAGCTCTTGAAACAGATTCTTCGCTGTGCTCAGAATGACAGACGGATGAAAAAAATCAGGTTGCGACCCGATTTTAGCGTTTTTCGCGATTTGTTTTGTATATTTGACTGCGCCAAAGTATTATGTTCCGGCATAACTCGCTTCTGCTTCCGGCCATTCGTATTTTGGCTATTAAAATCTGCAAACCATGAAAAAACTCCTCGTTCTGCTGGCTGCCGCCGTTGCACCGTTCGGAGCGGCGCATGCCTGCACCAATTTCATCGTCACCAAGGGAGCGTCGACCGACGGCTCGGCGATGGTCTCCTACGCCGCCGACTCGCACGGACTCTACGGTGCCCTCTACCACACGCCGGGTGGAAAACACAAGGCGGGCGCGATGCTTCCCGTCTACGAATGGGACACGGGCCGCTACCTGACCGACATCCCGCAGCCGGCGGTGACGTGGTCGACCGTGGGCAACATGAACGAGCACTCGCTCGTCATCGGCGAAACGACCTACGGCGGACGCTCCGAACTGGCCGACCCGACGGGTCTGATCGACTACGGCTCCCTTATATATATAACGTTGCAGCGCGCCAAGACCGCCCGCGAGGCGATCGGCGTGATCGTGGAACTGGCCAACACCTACGGCTATGCCTCGTCGGGCGAATCGTTCTCGATCGCCGACCCCGACGAAGCGTGGATCATGGAGCTGATCGGCAAGGGCTACGAAGACGACGGCCGGGGCGGCAACGCCCGCAAGGGCATCGTGTGGGTGGCGCGCCGCATACCGGACGGCTATGTCTGCGCCCATGCCAACCAGGCCCGCATCACGACGTTCCCGAAGAACGACCCGAAAAACTGTCTTTACGCTCCCGACGTGGTGGAGTTCGCCCGTGAAATGGGCTACTACGAGGGCGGCGACGAGGCGTTCAGTTTCTCGGACGCCTACGCACCGGCCGACTTCGGGGCGCTGCGCGGCTGCGAAGCCCGCGTATGGGCCTTCTTCCGCACGGTGGCCGACGGCATGGACGCCTACACCGACTATGCGATGGGCTGCAACCCGGCGAACAAAATGCCGCTGTGGGTGAAACCGCGCGCCAAGGTGAGTCCCAAGACCGTTTTCGACTGCATGCGCGACCACTACGAAGGTACGCCGATGGACATGACCGCCGATCTCGGAGCCGGAGGCCACGGCTGCCCCTACCGCTGGCGTCCGATGTATTTCGAGGTGGACGGCGTGGAATATTGCAACGAACGCGCAACGGCGACGCAGCAGACCGGCTTCTGGTTCGTGGCGCAGGCCCGGCCCGACGTGCCGCGCGACATGGGCATCCTGTGGTTCGGCGTGGACGACGCCGCGACCTCGTGTCTGACGCCGATCTACTGCTCGGCGACCGAGGTGCCCGCCTGCTTCAGCGAGACGAACGGCTCGATGCTCGACTATTCGCCCACGTCGGCGTTCTGGCTTTTCAACCGTGTCACGAATTTTGCATACATGCGCTACGACATGATCGCGGCCGACATCCGCAAGGCGGTGGACCAGTGGGAAAACGACAAACTGCAGGTGCAGGTGCCGCTCGCGGACCTCGAGGCGGCGAAGCTCCCGGCCAAGAAACGCGCGCGCTACCTGACCGGCTATTCGGTGCGGACGGCGCAGGCACTCTTCGACCGCTGGTCGAAACTGGACAAATACCTGCTTGTCAAATATATGGACGGCAACGTGAAGAGCGAACACGCCGGCGTGCTGGAATACCTCGACGGACCGGGCACCGCGGCTCACTTCGTGGACAACGGCAACGGCCGCGACATTCCGGATGAAATCCGATTCCCGGGCTACAGCGAGAAGTGGAAACGCGCCGTAGCGGCCGACAACGGCGAGACGCTGAAAGTAATCAAGCAATAGGAACGATATGAGATACGACATCCTGGTGGTGGGCAGCGGGCCCGGCGGCTATGCGGCCGCGATACGGGCGGCGCAGCTGGGCAAAAGGGTAGGGCTCGTGGAACGGGCCGAAGCGGGCGGCGTGTGTCTGAACTGGGGCTGCATCCCGACCAAGGCGCTGCTGAAAAGCGCACGGATATACGCCCATTGCAAAGCCGCAGAACAATACGGCGTGGAGCTGACGGGCGAAGTGCGCCCGGCGCTGGATAAGATGGTGGCCCGCTCGCGCGCAGTGGCCGAGACGATGAACAAGGGGGTGCAGTTTCTGCTCAAGAAGAACAACATCGACCTGATCGCCGGATTCGGACGGCTGACGGCGCCGGGACACCTGGACGTGGACGGCACCGGCTACGAAGCCGACCACATCATTCTGGCGACGGGAGCCCGGCCCCGCGAGATGCCCTCGATGCCGGTCGACGGCGAGAGGATCATCACGTCGCGCCAGGCGCTGACCCTTTCGAAACTGCCCGAAACGATGATCGTAGTGGGCTCGGGCGCCATCGGCAGCGAATTCGCATGCTTCTATGCGACGCTCGGCGTGAAGGTGACCGTCATCGAATACCTGCCGCGCATGATGCCGCTCGAAGACGAGGAAGTCTCCAAGACGATGGAGCGCGCCTTCCGCAAGCTGCGGGCCACGGTGCTGACCTCGACGACGGTGAAGGCGGTGAAGGTGGCGGGCGACCGCTGCGAGGTGGAGATCGAGGGCAAGAAAGGCTCCGAAACGCTGACGGCCGACGTGGTGCTGGCAGCCGTGGGCGTGCAGGCCAACATCGAAGGCATCGGGCTCGAAGAACTCGGCGTGGCGGTCGAACGGGGCAAGGTGGCGGTGGACGAATACTACCGCACCAACGTACCGGGCATCTACGCCATCGGCGACATCGTGGCGGGTCCGGCGCTGGCGCACGTGGCGTCGGCCGAAGCGGTCTGCTGCGTGGAAGCCATCTGCGGACTGAACCCTGCACCCGTAGACTATGCGGCCGTTCCGTCGTGCATCTTCACGACGCCCGAGGTGGCGTCGGTGGGGCTGACCGAAGCGCAGGCCGCCGAAAAGGGGATTGCCGTGCGGATCGGACGCTTCCCGTTCACGGCCTCGGGCAAAGCCACGGCGGCGGGCGAACGCGACGGATTCGTGAAACTGATTTTCGACGAACAGGAGAAGCTGCTGGGCGCCCATCTGGTGGGAGAGGGCGTCACGGAGATGCTGGGAGAACCGACCCTGGCCCGCAAGCTGGGCGCGACGGCGCAAGCCATCGCCGGCACGGTCCATGCCCATCCGACGATGAACGAAGGCATCATGGAAGCCGCCGAGGCGGCGCTTGGCCACGCGATTCATCTGTAAGGAGGGACGTTGTACCCTGCTGTCGTGCCGGAAGATTCTTGTGGAATCTTCCGGCACGCTCTTTCAGGGGCCGGCCTTATCTTCCCGCATCATCGACCGAGGATATTGGCTGCGCCCGAGATACGCCCCGGCATAATCACAGCACCGCTTTCCAATGAGCCCGGCTTCTCGTACATCGGCAGCGACCAAGACACTCCTCGCGACAAAACCGGACCCCGCTTGTTTCTGTGTACAACTTTTCTTATCTTTGCAGCCGTTTTGACAGAAAACCGTGTTTTAAACTTCTCGCAAACAACCCGAACGATGAAAGGATTTTTCACCCAAAACCTCGGGGGGGGGTTGATAATCAGCCTCTTCCTATTGATCGGATGTACGAATGAGAGTCTCTCGCCCGACGAAATCACCGACAAATTTGCAGACGGTCTCCCCATTCGGCTGTCGACGTCCGACTACAACGGGGAGAATACCTACTACATGCTCAACGACGATGAACCGTCGGAAGTATTCTTCAACACCAGCGAACGCTGGTTCTACACCGATCAGCCGCTGCAGCTGACCGTAGACGACAACCTCTGCTTCCAGCTTCGCTTCTACAGCCCGCGCGCGCTTCCGAACGTGACCGTATGGGCCAAGATCGAGGGCTACGACGAAGAATTCAAACTTTTCGTCTTCGAGAAAGTGATGCCGTTCCACCAGTTCCGGATGGAACTGCCGTTCGCCACGAGAAACATCACGGCGGCGACGCGCAGCGGCAAGCTGATCGAGATCATGGCCAATCCGCACCTGGCCAAGGAGAGCATCACGCTGACGGCCGAAAGCGACGCCCCCTACTGGAAGACGCTCCAGGCGATCACCTGCCACTGGCACATCCGCTTCGGCCGCTACAATCCCAACCAGACCAGCTGGGCCTATCCGCTGCATGCCTGCCATGCCCGCGAAGGCGTGGCGATGGCGCTGAACATGACCTACATGTACTCCAGCCCGGAATTCGCCGCTGAACTCAACGCCTGGGGCCCGCTTCACTCGAACAACGACAAAAACCTTGTCAACAAAGAAACCGTACTCAAACAAGCGATCGGCCACCGCGGTCTGGTCTTCGGCTACACCACGGGAGTGATGGGACTCGGCGGCGGCGAGACGTTCGGCATGCACGAATCGGTCTATTTCGAACAATATCCGGACGATTCGAGCATCACGGAAACCATGTTCCACGAATATGCCCACTGCCTGGGCTACGGCCATGCGGGCAACATGACCTACGAACAGACGGGGCCCGGATGGCCCTCGCTGTGCGGCAAAGTGTACGAAGAACTGGCGCTGGCCAAAAAACTGCCCGTCTACTCGCGCCGCTTCCTCCACAGCCGCCGCTCCAAAACCGCCTACCTGCCCGGCGGCGGATACTACCGTCCTTCGAAACACGTGATCGAAGACCCCGAACTGGACGAGGTGGACGGCGGTCTGGCCCGCGGCAACGATTTCCTGGATACCGACTGGGGCGAGATCAAGGACGCTCCCGAACTCTCCTTCCGGCTGGACTACAACGATGCAGGCGTGGGAGAACGAAACTACATGCCGCGCAGCGTATACGTATACGGCAACAAAATGTACGTGACGAACGACATCCGGGCGGCGAATTTCACGTGGGACGTCTACGACCTTTCGACGGGAAAACCCGTACACGAGAAGCAGTTCACCCAATGGACGCTGCCCAACGGCAACACGCAGAACATCGGAACGCCGGCCGACATCATCCGCACGCACGACAAGATCTATCTGGCGGGAAGCCACAACACGCTTTTCGTGTTCGATGCCGAAACCTACGAGTGCACCGCCACGCTGGGACTCGGATTCGACGCCGTGGGTCTGGCTGCGACCAACGGTACGTTATACGCATACCGCGGCATTGCGAGAGCTTTCCCCGAACATGATCTCCCCCATGGCTCCATAGCGTCGAGCAGCGATCTGGGAGCGCATAGCAGCAACACCATGACCGCCGACTATGCAGGCAACGTATATGCGGTCGACTACCACTCGAAAAGACTGGTTCAGCTGGATACCCGCTACATGATGGCCTGCAAACTGACCTCGGGCACCGAACTGACTTTCGAAGCCGGACCGCTCGGAGCGGCCTGGAGTCCCGACGGACGGCTGTTCGTCTCGTTCGACGGGAAGCAGACGGAACAGAAATTCTGCGAAGTGGACCCCAAGACGGGAAAGATCATCAAGAACCTCACCACCATCGGCGGCATCACGCTGCAAAATCCGGCCAAATGTCTGATCCGTCACAACACGCTCTTCATCATCGACCGTGTAGGCGGACTGTGCCTCTATGCCATTCCTCTGAGTCAGCTCAACTAACGAAATCCGGACAACACAATGAAACGCACACTCCTATATACGCTTTTGCTGGCATGCGCCCTGACCGGCATGCGCTGCACCGAAGGAACGACCCTCCCCGACGTCGACGACCTGGGCAACCTGAACTACACCAGCTACTGGTACTACAACTACGAAGCGCTGCAAACCGTAAACCACGAAACGCTGGGACTCGGAGCCGCGGCCGATTTCAACCCCTATGCGGTGGCCCAGCGCGGCGACACGCTCTTCGTGGCCAACATCGGCACGGCGGGCAACAGCCTGATTCTCTACTCGAAGAAAGACAAACGCCCGCTGACGACCATCAAGACCTGGCAGTTCAACGATGCGGAAAAGAACTTCACGAGCAAGATCAACGCGATCGTGGCGACGGACGAACGGCTCTATGTGGCCGAACAGCAATCGCTGATCCATGTCTTCTCGCTTCCGGACATGGAATATTTCTCCTGCATCGGCAACGGCGCCTGGAGCGGTCCGGTGTTCCAGGCGCAGGCGGTGACCATCCGGGACAGCCTGATCTTCGCCCGCGACAAAAACGGCAATGTCAGCGTCTACAAGGAAACGGACGTCACGCCTGAAAACTACCAGAAGATCAACCGCTACAAGCAGGCGGGGCCCAACGAGGGCAGCGCCGGGAACAATGGTTTCGCCGCCCACTACATGGAACCCGACAAGGACGGGCGCATCCTGCTGACGGCCTACGAAAACAAAACGATCCGGGTACTCGATCCGTCGCTCATCAACGACGATTTCAAGAACGGAACCTCCATCGACATCAAGGAGTCGACCTGGGAAATTCCTTTCAAACCCAAGACCTTCGCCACGACGGCCGAACGCACATACGTCACCGGCGACAACAATGCGGTAAACGTCTACGACCCAGCCAAGAAAGAGTGGGTCAAGACGCTCAAGAGCGTCAGAGGATTCGCGTTCAGCATGCCGGAGCGCGTATTCGCACAGAACGACAGCACGCTGTGGGTTTCGGACATCAGGAAACAGACGCTGGTGCAGGTGGGCGTGTTCAAGGGCGAAATCCGCGAATACGAACTGGTGAACAAGCATGTTGTCAAAGTACGGAATGCTGTGACGCGCAACGGCGAGACGGCGAAAGAGTTCTTCGTGGACCTGCGGACGCACGAAATCATCGATCCGGAAGAAGAGGAATAATCCTGTCTCCGACAACCGACAGAAAAGGCAGAAGCGCTGAGCTTCTGCCTTTTTGCTTTGTGAAATACAATCCGCGGCAAAGCAGGCTCAAAGCGCGGGGAGCAAGCGCGGTCAAGGCCGGGAGAGGGGGAGGCAGGGATATTGCGGCGGCGGGAAGGACGAATCGGAAAAAAAGCAGAGCAAAGCGCAGGGAGCAAGCGCGGTCAGGGCCGGGAGAGGGGGAGGCGGGGATATTGCGGCGGCGGGAGGGACGAATCGGAAAAAAAGCAGAGCAAAGCGCGGGGAGCAAGCGCGGTCAAGGCCGGGAGAGGGGGAGGCAGGGATATTGCGGCGGCGGGAGGGACGAATCGGAAAAAAAGCAGAGCAAAGCGCGGGGAGCAAGCGCGGTCAAGGCCGGGAGAGGGGGAGGCAGGGATATTGCGGCGGCGGGAAGGACGAATCGGAAAAGCGAGATTGGAACAAGGAGAGGGAAAGCGGGAGTATCAGCGCCGGGAGGAGAAACAAGACAAAAGCAGGGCGGAACAAGGGGAGCGGTGCCGGAAAAACCGGAGCGTAAAAAGCAGGACTGGAGCCGGGAAAACGGGAATTTTCGGTGCCGGAAACGGGAAAGCGGGAAACCAAGACAAGAAAACAAGGCAGGTGCCGAAGCAGGAAAATGGGAACGATAGGGAGAGACCTTTCACCTTTCACCTTTCACCTTTCACCTTTCACCTTTCACCTTTCACCGTTCACCGTTCACCGTTCTGCCCGTTCTGCCCGGAAAGTGCGGCGTTCGAAGACCTCGGCAGGGTAGCGCACGTCGCTCAGAAACAACCCCTGTGCGGGAGCTCCGGCGCTCGACCGCGAAAGGTCGCGGCTGGCGACGATGGCCCGGAACTCCTCGGGCGAATAACGGCCGCGGCCGACGTCGACCAACGTTCCGACGACGGCCCGCACCATGTTGCGCAGGAAACGGTCGGCCCGGATCGTGAAACAGAGCACGCCGCCGGCATCGACCGTCCAGGCGGCGTGCATGATACGGCAAATGTTGGTTTTGTTGTTGGAATTGAGCTTGGCGAACGAAGTGAAATCGTCGAATTCTGCCAGCATGGCCGCCGCTTCGTTCATGCGGCCGACATCGAGCGGCACGTAGTATTGCCACGAGAGGTGCCGCGTGAAGGGATTCTTGCACGGTTCGATGAAATAACGGTACTCGCGTTCGCGGGCATCGAACCGCGCATGGGCATCGGCCGCAACCGGCGTGAGCGAATCGACGGCGATGTCGCCCGGCAACATGAAATTGAGCTTGCGGAGCAACTGCTGCGGCTCGGCGACGGGCTGCGAAACATCGAAATGCGCCACGTAATAGGAAGCGTTGACACCCGTATCGGTGCGTCCGGCACCGGTCGTCGCCGCCGGTTCGCGCAGCAGGGTGGCGAGCGCCTGCTCCAACGCCTGCTGGACGGTGGGCGTCTCCGGCTGGCGCTGCCAGCCGCAATAGGCGCCGCCGAGATAACGAAGTTCGAGAAAATAGCGCATAACCGAAGACAAAGATAACGCATGTCGGACGCAGAACCAAATTTATTTCTACCCGGACCGGAGACCCCGGCAACCACAAGAGACGATCCGGCCAGTGGGCAGCACCGGACCGTATCTGCGGTTTGCAGCGGCGCGCATCCGGACCGAGCGGCGGGGGAGGGCGAATAAAAACGGAGCCGATCAACCCGAAATTCAGAGAAAAATTCGTAATTTTGCACACTTAAACACATTCAAGCATGAAGGCAGCGATCATAGGCTACGGCAAGATGGGACGCGAAATCGAACGGATACTTGCCGAACGCGGCCACGAAACGGCCCTGGTCATCGACACGGACAATGTCTCGGAACTGGATGCGGCGCATCTGGCGGGCATCGACGTGGCGATCGAATTCACCACGCCGCAGACGGCCTACGACAACATCCGCACCTGCCTTGAGGCGGGCACGGCCGTAGTGAGCGGCACGACGGGCTGGACGGACCGGCTGCCGGAGCTGGAGGAACTCTGCCGCCGGCGCGACGGCGCGATGTTCTACGCCTCGAACTACTGCCTGGGAGTCAACCTGCTGTTCCGTCTCAACCGCGAACTGGCGGCGATGATCGAACGGCTGGGCGCGGCCTACGACGTACGCATCGAGGAGATTCACCACACCCAGAAGAAAGATGCCCCGAGCGGCACGGCCATCACGCTGGCCGAAGGCGTCATCGGCAACCTGTCGGCGAAAAAAAGCTGGGTGAACCATGCGCCCGGCATCGAATGTGCCGCCCACCGGATCGGCAGCCCGGCCGACGCGGCGCCCGAACAACTGGTGATCGGCTCGCTGCGCGAAGGGAGCGTGCCGGGCATCCACACGGTGGCCTACGAATCGGAAGACGACCTGCTGGAACTGCGCCACACGATCAAGAACCGCCGCACGCTGGCCCTGGGCGCCGTGGTGGCGGCCGAATTCCTCTGCGGACGCAAAGGAGTCTACGGAATGGAAGACCTGATGAAATAAACAAGAGAGACGCTGCGTTATGATGGACATGAACAAACTCAGAACGATACTTCGCAACAAGTGGGTGGGCTTCGGACTGGCCGCCACGCTCTACACGCTGTGGTTCGTCGTATGGACGGGCAACCTCTGGCTGCTGCTGGGCCTGCCGCTGATCTTCGACCTCTACATCACGAAATTTTTCCAGCGCTACGTGGGCAGCCGCAACAAACGGCTGTGCGAACGGAGCAAGGCGTACAAGGCCGCCTACGAATGGGTGAACGCCATCGTATTCGCCACGGTGGTGGCTACGCTGGTGCACCTTTTCATCTTCCAGATGTATGTCATCCCCACCTCGTCGATGGAACAATCGCTGCTGGTGGGCGACTACCTCTATGTAAGCAAGGTGACCTACGGACCGCAGATGCCCAACACGCCGGTCTCGTTCCCGTTCGTCCACCACACCATGCCATTCTCGCAGACCCGCAAATCGTTTTCCGAAATCGTCAAGTGGCCCTACCACCGGCTCAAAGGATTGCGCAAGGTGCGGCGCAACGACGTGGTGGTCTTCAACTTCCCGGCCGGCGACTCGGTGCTGCTGGAGAACCAGGCCGTGACCTACTACGACGTGGTGCGGAGCTACGAGACGACCTTCGGCAAGGAAGAGGGGCGCCGGCAGCTCAACGACCGCTACACGATCGTCACGCGCCCTGTGGACAAGCGCGAAAACTACATCAAACGCTGCGTGGCCATCCCGGGCGACACGCTGGAGGTGCGCAACGGCGACGTATGGGTCAACGGCAAGCCCCAGGAACCGGTGGCGGGCACCCAGCACCAATATCTGGTGCAGGTCACCTCGCCGCTGACGCAGTATGCCATCGAGAATCTCGGCATCCGCGAATACTCGGGCAACCGCACGAGCTACGACATGTTCATCACGGAGGAGACGGCCGAGAAACTGCGCCAACTCGAAAACGTGACGATGGTGCGCCGCTACATCTGCCCGCCCAACAACGAAGTCTTCCCGCAATGGGGCGCACCCCGCTGGAGCCAGGACAACTACGGCCCGATCTGGATACCGCAGAAAGGAGCCACGGTGGCGCTCACGCCGGACAATCTGCCGCTCTACCGCCGCATCATCGAGGTGTACGAGGGTCACACGCTGGAAGTCGACGGCAAAGAAATCCGCATCGACGGCGTGCCGGCCACAGACTACACCTTTGCGATGGACTACTACTGGATGATGGGCGACAACCGCCACAACTCGGCCGACTCGCGTTTCTGGGGCTTCGTGCCCGAAGACCACATCGTGGGCAAGGCCTCGTTCGTATGGCTCTCGCTCGAAGCCGGCAAGTCGTTCCCGTCGAACATCCGCTGGCGGAGACTCTTCAGAAAAGTGAGGTAGCGAAGTGGCCGAAGATACCTATCTGACCGTCGAAGCCCCGGCCGAGACGGCCTCGCGCGAACGCAGCAGCAAGTTTCTGGCCTACATCTATCCGGTGCAGGACGAAGAGACGATACGGCAGCACCTCGACACGCTGCGCAAGCGCTACTTCGACGCCACGCACCACTGCTACGCCTGGCGCCTGGGACCGCAGGGCGAAAGGTTCCGGGCCAACGACGACGGCGAACCCTCCGGAACGGCCGGCAAACCGATCCTGGGCCAGCTGCTCTCGAACGGTCTGACCGACACGCTGGTGGTGGTGGTCCGCTACTTCGGCGGCACGAAACTGGGGGTGCCCGGACTGATCGCGGCCTACCGCGAAGCGGCTGCCGAAGCGATCGCCGCGGCCCGGACGGTGGAACGGACCGTCGACCGGACGATCAAGGTGGATTTCCCCTATGCCGCGATGAACGACATCATGCGTGCTGTCAAGGAGTGCCGACCCGTCATCCGGGCCCAACGCTTCGACAACCTCTGCACGCTGGAACTCTCAATCCGCGAAAGCCGTGCCGACGAACTCGAAGAACGGCTCAGAAAAGCGGGCGGAAGCATAGAAACCGATTCATAATCACGTTTTCGACAAGCCGAGGGTAGAACCGAACTTGTTCGGACTTTGCCGAGGCGAGAAAACCAGTTTGAAAAAACGATTGCCGTTTGCTTAATTTGCGATGAAACACGAAAACCGCATCCATATAAAGGGAGCCAGGGTCCACAACCTGAAAAACATAGAGGTAGAGATTCCGCACGACGAACTGACGATCGTGACGGGACTCTCGGGGTCGGGCAAATCGACGCTGGCTTTCGACACGATCTTCGCCGAGGGACAACGCCGCTATGTGGAGAGTCTTTCGGCCTATGCGCGCCAATTTCTGGGCAAAATCGGCAAACCCGACGTCGACCTGATAACGGGCATCGCACCGGCCATAGCCATCGAACAGAAGGTCAACACGCGCAACCCCCGCTCGACGGTGGGAACGACGACCGAGATATACGACTATCTGAAACTGCTGTTCGCCCGCATCGGCCGGACCTATTCGCCGGTATCGGGGCAGGAAGTGCACTGCGACAGCGTCGACGACGTAGCGGCGCGCATCCTGGAGCTCGAAGAAGGCACCCGAATCGCCATCGCCGCACCCATCCGGCTGGCCGAGGGCCAGGGGCTGATCGAGAAACTGACACTGCTGCTCTCGGAGGGTCTGATGCGCGTATGGACCAAAGGCGAGGTGCGGCTCATCGAGGATGTGCTGCCCGACATCGGACCCGAAACGCAGCCCGGCGATTTCCGGGTGGTCGTCGACCGGCTCCGCATGACGGCGGACGACGACATGCCGACCCGCGTACGCGATTCGGTGGCCCGCGCCTACTCCTACGGCGAGGGTCTCTGCCTGCTCATCACGGAGCAGGGCGCGGAGGAGTTCTCCTCGCGCTTCGAAGCCGACGGCATCCGGTTCGAACTGCCGACGGAACACCTGTTCAGCTTCAACAATCCGCTGGGCGCCTGCCCCCGCTGCGAAGGCTACGGCAAAGTGGTGGGCATCGACGAAGACCTGGTCATTCCGGACAAGAGCAAGACCATCTACGAAGACGCCGTTGCCTGCTGGCGCGGCGACACCATGCGCCGGTGGAAAGAGAAACTGGTGGAGAACGCCTACAAGTTCGATTTCCCGATCCATACGCCGTTCCATGCGCTGACATCCGAACAGAAACGCCTGCTGTGGCGCGGCAACGAATATTTCCACGGACTGGACGACTTCTTCGCCTACATCGACTCGGAACGGCGCAAAATCCAGTTCCGCGTGATGAAAGCCCGCTACACGGGCAAGACGGTCTGTCCCGAATGCGGCGGCTCGCGCCTGCGCAAGGAAGCGCTCTACGTAAAGGTGGGCGGACGTAACATCGCCGAACTGGTGACCCTGCCCGTAGACGAACTGATCGCATTCTTCCGAGCACTGACGCTCGACGCCCACGACGAAAAGACGGCGGCGCGCATTCTGGTGGAGATCCGCAACCGGCTGCAATACCTTTCGGACGTGGGGCTGGGCTATCTGACCCTCGACCGGCTGTCGTCGACCCTCTCGGGCGGCGAGAGCCAGCGCATCAATCTGTCGACCTCGCTGGGCAGCAACCTGACGGGCTCGCTCTACATTCTCGACGAACCCTCCATCGGCCTGCACCCGCGCGACACCAACCGCCTGATCAAGGTACTCAAACAACTGCGCGACCTGGGCAACACGGTCATCGTGGTGGAACACGAAGAGGAGGTGATCCGCGCGGCCGACTGGATCGTCGACATCGGGCCCCGCGCCGGATACAACGGCGGCGAAGTGGTCTTCAGCGGCACGCTGCCCCAGCTGCTCAAGGACAAAAAGAGCCTGACGGCCGACTATCTGACCGGGCGGCGCACGATCGCCCCGCCCGCTGCGGAACGCGGCTGGAGCCACTCGATAACGATCAAGGGAGCCCGCGAAAACAACCTGCGCAACATCGACGTGCGCATCCCGCTGGGCGTGATGACCTGCATCACGGGCGTGAGCGGCAGCGGCAAGTCGTCGCTGGCCAAAGGCATCCTCTACCCGGCGCTGCGGCGCCTGTTATTCGACACGGGCTCGAAACCGGGCGATTTCGACGGACTGGCGGGCGACACCGGGCTGCTCCGGGCGGTGGAGATGGTGGATCAGAACCCCATCGGCCGCTCGTCGCGCTCCAATCCGGTGACCTACATCAAGGCCTACGACGAAATACGCAAGCTCTTCGCCGACCAACCCTACTCGAAACACAACGGACTTACGCCGGCGCACTTCTCCTTCAACACGGCCGGCGGCCGCTGCGAGGAGTGCCAGGGCGAAGGGGTCATCAAGGTGTCGATGCAGTTCATGGCCGACGTGGAACTGGTGTGCGAAGCGTGCGGCGGCCGCCGCTTCCGCGACGAAGTGCTGGAAGCGAAATACCGCGGCAAGTCGATCTGCGACGTGCTGGAGATGACCGTCGACGAAGCGATCGTCTTCTTCGGCGAAGAGAAGAAGAACGCCGCGTGCCGCCGCATAGTCGAACGCCTGCAACCCCTGCAGGACGTGGGGCTGGGCTACATCAAGCTTGGACAATCCTCGTCGACCCTCTCGGGCGGCGAGAGCCAGCGCGTGAAACTGGCGTCGTTCCTGACCAAGGAGAGCGCCGGCGGCAACATGATGTTCATCTTCGACGAACCGACCACGGGCCTGCACTTCCACGACATCTCGAAGCTGCTGGCGGCATTCGACGCACTGATAGCCAAGGGGCACACGATCGTGGTGGTCGAACACAACATGGACGTCATCAAGTGCGCCGACTGGGTGGTCGACCTCGGACCCGAAGCGGGAACGGCAGGCGGAAACCTGGTCTTCGAAGGCACGCCCCGCGATCTGGAACGATGCGCCGCGAGCCATACGGGCGAATTCCTGCGCCTGCGCACCAAACTCTGAACCGATGGAATTCTACACCTATACGCTGCCCAACGGCATACGGGGCATCCACCGCCAGGTGCGCGGCTCGGTGGCCCACTGCGCGCTGGTGATCGGCGCCGGGAGCCGCGACGAACACCCCGGCCAGTACGGACTGGCCCATCTGACGGAACACGCCTTTTTCAAGGGCACCGAGCGCCGCCGGGCCTGGCAGGTCAACTGCCGGCTGGAGAACCTCGGGGGCGAACTTAACGCTTTCACCACTAAGGAAGACACGACCGTTCACGCCACGACCCTGCGCGGCGACTTCGCGAAGGCGGCCGAACTGATCGCCGACATTGCGTTCCGCTCGACCTTTCCCGAACGCGAAATCGAACGCGAAAAGGAGGTGATCGCCGACGAAATCAACACCTACAAGGATTCGCCGGCCGACATGATCTACGACACGTTCGAAGAGATGCTGTTCGAAGGCTCGGAACTGGGCCACAACATCCTGGGGCGCAAAGCGGCGCTGATGCGCTACGACGGCGACGCGATCCGTGCGTTCACGGCCCGCACCCACACCACCGACCGCATGGTCTTTTCGTCGATCGGCAACTTCTCGCCCGGCCGGGCCGAAGCGGTGGCCCTGCGCTATTTCGGCGGACACGACGCCTCGGCGCGCGGCTACGAACGGGCGGTGCCGCCGCCGGTGAACCCGTTCGAGAAGACGGTGACGAAGCACACCCACCAGACCCACTGCATCATCGGCGGCCGGGCCTACGGCATCGACTGTCCGAAACGCCTGCCGCTGGCGCTGCTGGTCAACATGCTCGGGGGCCCGTCGGCCAACTCGCTGCTCAACATTGAGATACGCGAAAAACACGGTCTGTCGTACAACATCGAAGCGACCTACACGCCCTACGGCGACAGCGGGCTGGCGGCCATCTACTTCAGCTCGGAACACGCCAACGAAGCGCAGTGCATCGAACTGATCGAGAAGGAACTGCACCGGCTGCGGACCGTTCCGTTCACCGGACGGCAGCTCTCGATGGCCAAGAAACAATTCATCGCCCAACTGGCCATTTCGAGCGAGAGCAACGAAAGCTACATGCTGAGCGCCGGCAAGAGCCTGCTCACCCACGGCGAAGTGGACACCATGGAACAGGTTTACGCCAAAATCGAGGCGCTGACGGCCGCCCAACTCACCGAAGCGGCGGAAGAAGTATTCACGGGGATGTCGCGACTGATCTACAGATAGGCATGGAACCCGCTTGCACCTATCGCTTCACGCACCGGACGGAACTCCGGAAATGGCTGGAGGAACACGCCCGGACCGAAAAAGAGTGCTGGGTGGTCTGCTCCCGGGCGTCGGACGCGCCCTCCGACGCGCTGCGCTACATGGACGTGGTGGAAGAAGCACTGTGCTTCGGCTGGATCGACCCGACCTGCAAGAACGACGGCGGCATCCCGCTCCAACGGCTGTCGCCCCGGAAAAAGGGGAGCCGCTGGACGGAACTGAACAAGGAACGCTGCCGCCGGCTGGAAAAACTGGGGCTGATGACCGACGAAGGCCGCAAGGTCCTGCCCGACATGAGCGAACGCGGATTCGAGATAGCGGACGACATTCTCTGCCGGCTGAGAGCCGACGCTGCCGTATGGCGGAACTTCGAAGCCTTTCATCCGCTCTACCGGCGCGTGAGGATCGACAACATCGAGCGTGTGAGGAAGAACGCGGAACTTTTCGCGAAGCGCCTGCAAAAATTCATGGACAACACCCGCCGGAACGTCATGTACGGCGACTGGAACGACAAAGGGAACCTGCTATCATACTGAAAATGGGAAACAAAGAGATCATTATCGTGCTGCTCGACCGGTTCGCCGACTGGGAAGCGGCCTTTCTGGCCCCGGCGCTGCGCGGGGGCGTGATGCCGGACCATACGGGATACTGCGAAGTGAAATACATGACCTCCGACGGCGCAGCGGTCCGGTCGCTGGGCGGGATGCGCGTGACGCCGGATCAGGTGGCCGGGCCGCTGCCCGAGACGTGTGCGGGAGTGGTACTTGCGGGCGGCACAAGCTGGCAGACGCCGGGCGCCGAACGGATCGTGCCCGTGGTGGAAGAAGCGCTGCGGCGCGGACTGCCGGTCGGGGCGATCTGCAATGCGGCCTCGTTCCTGGCGGCGCACGGCTTTCTGAACGACGTGCGCCACACGGGCAACACGGCGGAGATGCTGCAAGAGTGGGGCGGCGAACGCTACACGGGTGCGGCCCGCTTCGAAGAACGGCAGGCGGTGCGCGACGGCAACATCGTGACGGCCAACGGATCAGGCTTTCTGGAATTCACGCGCGAATATCTGCTGGCGCTGAGCGCCGACACGCCGGAAGCCATCGGGGCCTGGTACGAATTCCACAAACGAGGCTTTTACAGAGCATAGGATGGACGCGCTGGAACGCTACATACACGACCACACCGAACCCGAAGAAGAACTGCTGCGGGAACTGGACCGCGAAACGCACCAACGGATGATCGCGCCGCGGATGCTGTCGGGGCACGTGCAGGGGCGCCTGCTGGAGATGATCGTGCGGATGCTGCGGCCGCGACGCGTGCTGGAAATCGGCACCTTCACGGGCTACTCGGCCCTCTCGATGGCGGCGGGGCTGGAAGCGGATGCGCGGCTCGACACGGTGGAAGCGGACGACGAACTGGAAGAGATGGCGCAGCGCTATTTCGACCGCTCGCCCCACGGCGCGAAAATCCGCCTGCACATAGGCTCGGCGCTCGACATAGCGCCGGCGCTTGGCGGGCCGTTCGACCTGGTGTTCATCGACGGCGACAAACGCGAATACCCGGACTACTACCGGATGCTGCTGGGCGACGGCGGCGGCAAAGCGCTGGTACACAGCGGAACGATACTGGTAGCCGACAACATACTATGGTCGGGCAAAGTGGCGGAACCCATCGTCCGCAACGACCGTCACACGCAAGCGCTGGTGGAGTTCAACCGCATGGTGACGGAAGACCCGCGGGTGGAAAACGTCATTGTACCGATCCGCGACGGACTGAACCTGATAAGGGTAAAGTAGGGCAGCGGCGGCAAATTCCGGAACCGTTTCCCACCGGGGCGCTCCGCAGCCTGCGGAGCGGGCAGCTGCGAACCTCCGCGCCGGGAGGCAACGGCTCGCAAGTAAATACGAGAAAAAAAATGGAAATCAAGGAACTGCAAGAGAGGGTAGACGCGTGGATCAAGGAATACGGGGTCCGCTACTTCTCGGAACTGACCAACATGGCGTGTCTGACCGAAGAAGTGGGGGAGCTGGCGCGCGTAATGGCCCGCCGCTACGGCGACCAGTCGTTCAAGGCGGGCGAAAACACCGACCCGGCCGACGAAATGGCCGATGTGCTGTGGGTGCTGGTGTGTCTGGCCAATCAGACGGGCGTGGACCTCACGGCAGCCCTGGAAGCCAATTTTGCCAAGAAAACCACGCGCGACAAGGAGCGCCACAAGGCGAACGGGAAACTGAAATAACGCACCAACTTGCACCGGAAATCAAAAGTTCCCCGACCGATACGCGGGGAACTTTTTCATGCACACTGCCATTCTAAAAATTAGAACCGACGATTCGGGAAACATAGTATTCCTAACCCGGTGCCGCTTTATAAGCATCGACCGAAGCTATCGGAACATGAATCGTGGTATTACTCGGAAAGCAGCAATAATTCATCGAGGTAACTATTTTAATTATTACCTCACCATTCCATCCAATAAACATGGAGGTGTTACAGGCCTGCAATATATATATCCGTCAAATTGCTATAAATACAGACTATGTCGCGGCCCCGTCGGGACAGCAATGGAAAATTTAGGAAAATGTTTTGCAAAACGCAACTATCAACCGAAGTATTGCCACGATATATCAACCAATAATCGGTTGGAGCGAGATACCCGGACAAAAAACGGCACCCGCCGAAAAGCGGATGCCGGGAGAGAATAAACAAGGTGTTTACTCCAGCTTGAGGTCTTTCTTGATGCCCTCGATCTTGGCGTCGAGCTGCTCCAAGGTGGCATCGAAGTCGGCGACGGAAGCCAGGGGCGCCTTGACGCCGAAGTAGAACTTGATCTTGGGCTCGGTGCCGGAGGGACGGACCGAAACGATGGTGCCGTCCTCGGTGAACCATTGCAGAACATTGCTCTTGTCCTGCACAATGGGAGTTTTGGCGCCGGTCCGGACGTCGGTTTGCTCCAAAGAAAGGAAGTCATTGATTTTAACGACGGGCGAACCGAGGATCGAGCGGGGCGGCGTGGCGCGGAAGTCGACCATCATCTTCTGGATGAGCTCGGCGCCCTCCTTGCCCTTGCGGACGACCGACACGAGGCCCTCGCGGAAGAAACCGTACTTGACGTAGAGCTCCTGCAACCACTCGTAGAGCGTGAGTCCCATGGTATCCATGGCCCAAGCGGCGGCCTCGGCCGCGAGCGAACAAGCCGACACGCCGTCCTTGTCGCGCACGTAGTCGCCGGCCAGGTAACCGAACGACTCCTCGCCGCCGCCGATATACTTGGCCTTGCCCTCGTTCTCGCGGATGATCTTGGCGATGTACTTGAAACCGGTGAGGCAATCGTAGCACCTGACGCCGAAGTGATCGGCGACAGCGTTGGCCATCAACGAAGTGACGATGGTCTTGACGACATACTGATTGCCGTCGAGCTTGCCCAGCTCGGCCCAGCGGGTGAGCTGGTAACTCATCAACAACACGAGCGTCTGGTTGCCGTTGAGCAGGACATACTCGCCCTTCTTGTTGCGCAGGGCGACGCCGATGCGGTCGGAATCGGGGTCGGTGGCCAAGACGAGGTCGGCACCCTCGCGGGCGGCGAGGTCGATGGCCATGGCCATGGTTTTGCGCTCCTCGGGGTTGGGCGACTCGACGGTGGGGAAGTTGCCGTCGATGACCGACTGCTCCTTGACCATGATGACGTTGGTGAAGCCGAACTTCTTCAAGGAAGCGGGCACGAGGCGCACGCCGGCGCCGTGCATGGGGGAGTAGACGATCTTCATGTCGTGGTGCTTGCGGACGCTCTCGGGCGAGAGGGAGAGCTCGTGCACCTTATTGAGATAAATCTCGTCGAACTTCTCGTCGAGGACGGTGATGTTGCCGGGGTTCTTGCCCGTGAGGATCATATCGACGTCGGTGATCTTGGCGACCTCGGCGATGATGTTCTTGTCGTGGGGCGCGGTGACCTGCGAACCGTCGGTCCAATAAGCCTTGTAACCGTTGTACTCCTTGGGGTTGTGCGACGCTGTGACGACGACGCCCGAATGGCACTTCAACTCGCGGATGGCGAAACTCAACTCGGGCGTGGGACGCAAGGCGTCGAAGAGGAAGACGTCGAAATCGTTCGACGCGAAGATGTCGGCGACGCGCTCGGCGAACATGCGCGAATTGTTGCGGCTGTCGTGGCCGATGGCGACGCGGATGCGCTCGCCGGCGAAGTTCTTCCTGAGGTAGTTGGCCAAGCCCTGCGTAGCGGCGCCGACGGTATAGACGTTCATGCGGTTGGAACCCACGCCCATGATGCCGCGCAGGCCGCCCGTACCGAACTCGAGGTCCTTGTAGAAAGACTCGACGAGCTCCTTCATATCGTTGTCGATCAGATATTTGACCTGCTTTTTGGTCTCGTCGTCATAGTGCCCGTCGAGCCAGGTTTGCGCCTTGCGGAGCACCGTTTGTTCCAATTCGTTTGCCATAGGATTCATTGGTTTTATTTATAGTTGCAGATTGAACAGCTCCAAAAATTTTATATGCAAATATAGGAAATAAAATTCGATAATTCAATATCAACGAGTTAAAATTTCGGAGGCGGAAACCGTTGGTTTTCTATATATAAAAAAAGAATATTTGCAACCGCTTTCCGAAGATTTTTTTGCGAATTTATTCACAACTTTGTCGCATCAAAAACAGTGCAACCCTAATCATGCTATCCAACCCGCAGACATATAGCGATATGTGGCAGAACTGCCTTGACCGCATCAAGGCCCAGACTTCGGCCGAGGAGTTCAAGAAGTGGTTCCAGCCCATCGTACCGCTCGAATTCGACGGCACGATCCTGCGCCTGCGGGTACCCAACGAGAGCTATGTGCACCAGATCGAGAAGAACTACATTCCCTTTCTGAAGCCCATCATCTCGCAACTCTACGGACAACAGACGCGGCTGCACTATGCGGTGCCGCGCGCTGCAGCGCCCGTGGCCGTGCCGGCCGATGCCGACACGACGGCCATCTCGCGCTTCAACACGCAGACGAACACCGCAAATATAGAAAATCCTTTTGTTATTCCGGGTCTGAAGAAGATCATCGTCGATCCGCGGCTCAACCCGAACCTGACGTTCAACAGCTTCATCGAAGGCGAGTGCAACCGTCTGGCGCGCTCGGCGGGCATGTCGGTGGCGGTGAATCCGGGCAACAACCCCTTCAACCCCCTATATATATATGGAGACTCGGGACTGGGCAAGACCCACATCGTACAAGCCGTAGGTCATGAAGTACGCCAACGCCATCCGGAACTGCAGGTGCTCTATGTATCGATGAACAAGTTCCAGGCCCAGTTCCAGACGGCCTACAAAAACGGCGAAATACCCGACTTCATCCATTTCTACCAGATGATCGACGTACTGATCATCGACGACATCCAGGAACTGACGGGCAAGGCGGGAACGCAGAACGCCTTCTTCAACATATTCAACCACCTGCAACTGGCCGGCAAGCAACTGATCCTGACGTCGGACAAACCGCCCGTGGAACTGAAAGACATCGAACAACGCCTGCTGACCCGCTTCAAATGGGGACTCTCGGCCCAGCTGAACGTACCCGACCACGAAACCAAACTGAAGATCATCCGTGCCAAAGCCCAACGGCTCGATGCGCAGATCTCGGACGAAGTGGTGGCCTATCTGGCCGACAACATCTCGGCCAACGTACGCGAAATAGAAGGGGCGCTGTCGTCGCTGGTGGCCAACGCCTCGTTCCTGGGCCGCAAGATCACGACGACGCTGGCCAAAGACATACTGAAAGCCTACGTCAAGGTATACCAAAAGGAGATCACCATCGACCACATTATCGATGTGGTCTGCAAACATCTGAACCTCGACTACGCACGCTTCAACTCGACGGAACGGACCCGCGAGATAGCCCAGGCGCGCCAAATAGCCATGTATCTGGCCAAACAACACACCAAAGCCCCGCTGACGACCATCGGAGCCTCCATCGGCGGCCGCAACCACGCGACCGTACTCCACTCCTGCAAAGCGGTGGCGAACCTGATGGAAACCGACAAGAACTTCCGTCTTCAAGTGACGGAAATCGAAAAGAAAGTCCAGGCCCAATAAAGAGAGGAGGCGAGAGGAGCGGAAAAGCCGAGCCGGAAGAACCGGGAGCAAGAGACAGAGCGAAAAGGCTGCGACCAACCGGGCGAGGAACGAAAGAGGCGCCGGAACAAAGAGGGCGCAAAAGGACCGAGAGGAGCGAAAGAGGCGAAAAGCCGAGCCGGAAGAACCGGGAGCGAGAGGGGCCGAGCGGAAAAGCTACCCCCCCGGGCGGACGAAAGAAGGCTGCGAAAGACGCCCCCAAGAGACTGCCGGACAAGAATCGAACGGACAAAAACGCCCGAAGAAGAGACTGCCGGAACTCGAACCGACGAAAACACCGGCGAGAGAGTGACGGAGGGAGACAGAAAGGGAGACGGAGGGAGACGGAGGGAGACAGGAAGAAACAAGAGGAAACAAGAAAACGAGGGGAAAGGCGCGAAAGAACAGCGCGAGAAACAACGAAGAACGCGCCGAACCGAAGAATAAAAAAGGAGCCGTGACGATATGGAGTCGCGGCTTTTTCGTATCTTCGCACCGATGGATCAACCCAAACTGGAACGCCTGCTGCGGCTGATGAAACTGCTGACGGCCAACACGACCTACAATGTCGACCAACTGGCCGAGAGGCTCTCGATGTCGCGCCGCACGGTCTACCGCTACATCGACACCTTCCGCGAAGCGGGCTTCGTAATCAAGAAAACGGGCGACTGCATCCGTCTGGACAAAGAATCGCCCCATTTCCGCGACATATCGCAACTGGTTCACTTCACGGAAGAAGAAGCCGTGATACTGAAAAACGCCATCGAAAACATCGATGACACGAACCTGCTGAAACAGAACCTCAAACGCAAGCTCTACTCGGTCTACGACAACAAGACGCTGGCCGACACGGTGGTGCGCGGCAAGAACGCGCCCAACATCCGGCGCCTGATCGAAGCCATCGAAGAAGAACGCCAGGCGGTGCTGCACGGCTACCAATCGCCCCACGGCGGCGAAGTCCGCGACCGCCGGGTGGAACCGTTCGCTTTCACGACGAACTATGTACAGGTGTGGTGCTACGACCCGGAAGACGGGACGAACAAACTGTTCAAGACCTCGCGCATCGGCTCGGTGACGCTGGGCGACGAATGGCAACACGCCGCGGAACACCGCGAAGGTTTCATCGACGCATTCCGCCTGCACGGCAACCGCCGCTATCGGGTGCGGCTCGAACTGGGCATGCTGGCCTACAACCTGCTGTGCGAAGAATACCCGCTGGCCGAACGCGACATCCGGCCGCTGAGGGAAGGCCGCTGGCTGCTGGAGACCGAAGTGGCGGGCATGGCGGGCGTAGGACGCTTCGTAGCGGGACTTCTGGACGACATCCGCATTGTCGATTCGCCGGAACTGGTGGCGCATCTGCGCCGCTACATGGCTGAAAACATGCTCTGACCAAGGAATTTCCCGAATCTCACAACGGCTCCCTGCTGACCGGAATCGTGCCGGGCAAGATTTCGCACCCGGGAAGTTCCTTTCGCAGTCGCAGATTCTTCACTTCATGCAGAATGACGGGTGACAGGGTAATTCAGCCATGAATCCGGGTAAACTTGCGAATGCAATCTTCCTTTCTGCAACTCCCGGAACCACAGGGTAGCAACTTCTCCCGGCGGAGGTCCGCCCCGTTAGTTTCCGCGGACTGTATCCCGAAATCCGGCTCCTGGCAGAGTGCAGGCTGCGCCCCGGCCACCCGGCTGCCCGAAAACAGAATCGGCAAGAGGGGAGGGCTTATCAACAAGCATTTTTTTACTTTCGATTCCCGATTTTTCAACATGTGTCACAACCTGTCACAAGCGGGCTGTTCCTTTGCAGTGTGAAATCAAGCTGAAAACGGAACCGGGGCGATCCGGACTCCGCCGAAGCGAAAAACCGCATGACAAGAAACCACTAAAAACCGACGAAAGATGGGAACAGCCTACAAAATCAGATGCCGCCACTGCGGCGCCCGATTCTCGCACTATCCCCAACCGAGCTACGGCATCCTGCCGCCCTGCGTGGGATGCGGCGACTATGTCGAAACCGAAACGGCCATCCGCTGCCCGGCGTGCCACAAGAAACTCAACACCACGCAGGAAGAATTCGCCCGCCAGGTGGAAGTGACCTACGAATGGGAGTGACCCACGAAAAAGTGGCCCGTGACACGACGAACGAAAAAGATTTTTTACTATCTTTACCGAAAGTATTCTTTTTTGCACGACGATGACCAAACCGCAACCGGGAGACAAGGCTCCCGATTTCCGATCGACCACCCAGGAGGGCGAACCGCTGACGCTGGCGGATCTGCGCGGCCAACGCGTGATCCTCTACTTCTACCCGAAAGACAACACCTCGGGCTGCACGCTCGAAGCGCAGAGTCTGCGCGACGGCAAGGCGGAGCTGGCGCGGCAGGGATTCCGCATCATCGGAGTGAGTCCCGACAGCGAAAAGTCGCACCGTAACTTCTGCGCCAAGCACGACCTGAACTTCACGCTGCTGGCCGACACCGACCACTCGGTGGCCGAAGCCTACGGTGTATGGGCCGAAAAATCGATGTACGGACGCAAGTACATGGGCATCCTGCGCACGACGTTCGTCATCGACGCCGAAGGCCGCATCGAAAAGGTATTCGAAAAAGTGGACACGAAGAACCACTATCGCCAGATACTGGACTCGTACGCGAAGTAAACCGACGAAACGAAAAACAACCGGGAAAGACCCGGAAAAACAAGCAATCAAAAAAAAACAACCGAATAATGGCAGAAAAAGCACAAACGAACCCGGACAAGCTGAAAGTCTTGAACGCGGTGATGGAGAAGATAGAGAAAGACTTCGGCAAGGGGTCGATCATGCGCATGAACAGCACCGAGGTGAACGACATACCGGTCATCCCGACGGGCTCGATCACGCTGGACATGGCGCTCGGCGTGGGCGGATACCCCAAGGGCCGCGTCATCGAAATCTACGGCCCCGAATCGTCGGGTAAGACGACGCTGGCGATACACGCCATTGCCGAAGCGCAGAAAACGGGCGGCATAGCGGCCTTCATCGATGCGGAACACGCATTCGACAGCTTCTATGCCCAGAAACTGGGCGTCGACGTGGACAACCTGCTGATCTCGCAGCCCGACAACGGCGAACAGGCGCTCGAAATCGCCGACTCGCTGATCCGCTCGAGCGCCATCGACATCATTGTGATCGACTCGGTGGCGGCGCTGACGCCCAAAGCCGAGATCGAAGGCGAGATGGGCGACTCGAAGATGGGCCTGCAGGCCCGCCTGATGTCGCAGGCGCTGCGCAAGCTGACGTCGAGCATCGCCAAGACCAAGACGGTCTGCATCTTCATCAACCAGCTGCGCGACAAGATCGGCATCGTCTACGGCAATCCGGAGACGACGACGGGCGGCAACGCGCTGAAATTCTACGCCAGCGTCCGCATCGACATCCGCCGCATGTCGGTCATCAAGGACGGCGAGGAACAACTGGGCACCCGCACCAAGGTCAAAGTGGTGAAAAACAAGGTGGCGCCCCCGTTCAAGCGTGCGGAATTCGACATCATGTTCGGCGAGGGCATCTCGAAGATCGGCGAGATCATCGACCTGGGAGTGGACTACGGAGTGCTCAAAAAAGCGGGCTCGTGGTTCTCCTACGGCGACAAAAAAATCGGCCAGGGACGCGATTCGGTCAAGGAATTGCTCAAGAACGATGCGGCACTGGCGGCGGAGATCGAAGAGAAGGTCCGCGACGCCATGAAGAACGCCAAGGAATAGCCTATGGGATATACGGCCGAGGATGAAGCCCTGATCAAGGAAAAATGGGAAGCCCTGCTGCTCTCCTGCACGAAGATCTGCAAGAACAGCGATGACTGGGATTTCATAAAACGCGCATTTTTCCTTGCCAAGGAAGCACACGAGGGGGTACGGCGCCGGAGCGGCGAACCGTATCTCCTGCATCCTATTGCCGTGGCGCAGATCGTGGTCGACGAAATCGGCCTGGGCGTCAAGTCGGTGGTGGCGGCGCTGCTGCACGATGTGGTGGAAGACACGGAATACACCGTGGAAGACATGCAGCGCATCTTCGGCGAGAAAATCGCCTCGATGGTCGACGGACTGACGAAGATGTCGGGCGTATTCAACGCCGACACCTCGGAACAGGCCGAATATTTCCGCAAGGTGCTGCTGACGCTCTCGGACGATGTGCGCGTAATCCTCATCAAGATTGCCGACCGCCTGCACAACATGCGCACGCTGGGGGCGATGCCCCTGAACAAGCAGATCAAGATCACGGGCGAGACGATCTATCTTTTCGCCCCGCTGGCATACCGTCTGGGGCTCTACTCGATCAAGAGCGAACTGGAAGACCTCTGCATGAAGTACCGCTTCCCGCAGCAATATGCCGAAATAACGCAGAAACTGCAGGAGAGCGAAGCCTCGCGCAAGGAATTCATCGACAAGTTCAACGCGCCGATCATGGCGGCGCTGAACCGCGACGACTTCAACTACGAAATCTCGGGCCGCGTAAAGAGCGTCTACTCTATATGGAGCAAGATGCAGCGCAAACAGATACCGTTCGAAGAGATCTACGACCTGTTCGCCATCCGCATCGTCTTCAAACCGCTGCCGTTTCCCTCAGAAAAGACGCAGTGCTGGCAGATATATTCGACCATCACGGACATCTACACGCCCAAGCCCGACCGGCTGCGCGACTGGATTTCGATGCCCAAGGCCAACGGCTACGAAGCGCTCCACTCGACGGTAATGGGGCCCGACGGCATATGGGTGGAGGTGCAGATACGCACCCAACGCATGGAAGACATCGCCGAACGCGGTTTTGCGGCCCACTGGAAATACAAACATGCCACCATCTCGCAGGACGAAGACGAATTCGACAAGTGGCTCAAGCAGATACGGGCGGCGCTGAACAGCCCGACGGAGAGCGCGGTGGACTTCCTCGACAACTTCAAGCTGTCGCTCTACACCTCCGAAATCGTGGTCTTCACCCCGAAAGGCGAATCGCGCAAGATGCCGTTCGGAGCCACGGCGCTGGATTTCGCCTACGAGATCCACTCGAAGATCGGCAACAAGGCCATCAGTGCCAAGATCAACCACAAGCTGGAGCCGATCACCACACAACTCAACAACGGCGACCAGATCGAGATCATCACGGCGGACAACGCGCGGCCCGAATCGGAATGGCTGGAAATCGTGACGACGAGCAAGGCCAAACAGGCGATCAAGAGCTTCCTGAAGCGCGAGAAACAGAACAACATCGAACGGGGCATGCAGCTGCTCGGCGACAAGATGAAGTCGCTGAATATCAACCTCAGCGGCCGCATCCTGCAAAAGATGCTGCCGGCGTACAACTGCAACAACAAAGAAGAACTGTACAGCAAGATAGGCGCGGGAATCATCAAGCTCGACGACCTGGAGAAGATACTCAAAGTCAACTCGACGAGCAAGATACTCAAGTTCTGGACGCTTTTCATCCCCACGAAAAACAATGAGGAGAACGACGACGGCACGACGGCCGAAACAGCCCCGGCGACCGACGCACCGATCTCGCCCGAACCGCAGTTCAAAATCGCCGAATGCTGCAAACCGATTCCGGGCGACAAGGTAGTGGGGTATCGCGATCCGGCGACCGGCGACATCATTGTCCACAAGGCCGCATGCGACGAACTCAACCGGCTGGCGGCCCAATACGGCAAAAACATCGTCAAGGAGGAGATCAAGTGGTCGCAGCACAAATCGATCTCCTATCTGGTGACGATCGGACTGCGCGGCATCGACCGCATGGGGCTGCTGCTGGACCTGGCCAAGGTGGTGAGCGACGATTTCAACATCAATATCCGCGAAGTGAACATCCACAGCCACGACGGTATTTTCGAGGGAGACGTGAGCCTCTATGTCAAGAATGCCGACAGCCTGAGTGCTGTTATGGATAAGCTGCGCAAGATCAAAGGGATAGAGAGCGTCAAGCGAAGTTTTTCTTGAGCCGAGGGCACAGCTGGACTTGTTCGAGATATGCCGAGGCGGGAAAAACTCCATGAAAAAATGAAGTTTTTCTTGAGCCGAGGGCACAGCTGGACTTGTTCGAGATATGCCGAGGCGGGAAAAACTCCATGAAAAAATGAAGTTTTTCTTGAGCCGAGGGCACAGCCGGACCCGTTCGAGATATGCCGAGGCGGGAAAAACTCCATGAAAAAATGAAGTTTTTCTTGAGCCGAGGGCACAGCCGGACCTGTTCGAGATATGCCGAGGCGGGAAAAACTCCATGAAAAAATGAAGTTTTTCTTGAGCCGAGGGCACAGCCGGACCTGTTCGAGATGTGCCGAGGCGGGAAAGACGGCACGATAATGAAGTGTTTCTGAACCGCAACTTGAAACGGACGAAGCAGCCAAGGGTGGCGGAGATCAGATATGAAGTGTTTCTTGCACCAACTTGCGATAACACCTTAATTGCGAGCGGATTTATTGCAGATTCGCCCCATATGAAAGCGAGAAAAAAACACAAAACAAGAACCTTAACTGCTACGCGAAATGACAGGCATATTGGTTAGTGCTCTATTCATCTATTTGATGATCAGAAGCATCGGATGGGCCATCAAGGCAAGCAACCGCAAGATCGAAGCTCAGCGGCGGCAACTGAAACACGTCATGGAGTCGGCCGAAGCAGGGCTATCAGAGCCTGCGAAAGCACAGCCGCACAAAAAGAACAAACCCAAGAAAACGACCGTACGTGCAGCTCAACCGGCTGTTATGCAGGGAAATCGCATCCAAAATACGGCAACCGGGACCGATGAGGTCTCCGCAGAACTTGAAACGAACGAAAACTTCGACTTGCGGAAAGCGGTCATCATGGCTGAAATACTGAAACCGAAGTACGAAGAATAGCGCGGCTGCGGGATCAGCCGGCCGCGAACGCTTGTTCGGCCCCCTCCAGGCAAGCCGAGAGGCTCTCAATACGACAAAAGTACCGGAATCACCTCGAAAATAAGCCCGAAGTCATCCGAAGAGCGCCGCAGGGCATTTGTCAGACATGCAACCAATATTGGCTGACATCGCATTTTTCGTGAACCCAATATCGCCGACAGGCTTTGTAGAGCGCTATCACGACAAGCAGCCGTGTTCGCCCCCAAAATCCATCGTTTGCCGGAAAAAGCCATAATACATGTCTCTGACATCGAAACACGGAACGGGGCCCGGCAAACAACGATTTGCGATATCACAGGCTGCTAACGATGGGTTTTAGCGAAATACCGGAATAACAGGGCTGAACAACGAGAAGCAGGCGCGTTCGAAAGAAATATACTACGACATCAAACGGTTCAACAAACACTTCATTATCGCGTAGTCTTTCCCACCCACAGCACGGCTTGGCTAACTCCGTTCGGATCACAACACTGAAATCGGATAAACAACATACAAATCAATTAAAACGAAAAACATGGCATCCATCTTTTCACGCATCATTGCCGGCGAGATACCCTCGTACAAGGTCGCCGAAAATGACGATTTCTACGCATTTCTCGACATCAATCCACTGACAGAAGGACACACGCTGGTAGTCCCCAAACAGGAAGTCGACTACCTGTTCGACCTCGACGACCGCACCCTTGCGGAGATGATGATCTTCGCCAAAAGGGTAGCCGTAAAAATCAAACGTGAAATAGCGTGTAAAAGGGTGGCAGTCGTGGTTCTGGGGCTCGAAGTTCCGCATGCGCATATCCATCTGATCCCCATTCAGAGCGAAAACGACGTCGATTTCCGCCGCGAAAAGCTCCATTTTACGCCGGAAGAGTTCCGGAAGATCGCAGCCAAACTATCGGAGCAGGAATAAGGATCGATTAATAATACTCTGATTTTCAAAGCGTAGGGCAGTTTTAAACACCCTGCGCTTTTATTATTTAACATAATATATGCGAAAATCGAGAGCTAATAAGAAAAGTTCGTGCCGTAGGGAATAATACCGGAAAATCGACTGAAAAATCAGCTGGAAGGGTAGTATTATTACAATTGTAAACACTAAATCGGTCGTTAATTTTTATTTGTAATTACAATTGTAACACCAATCAATTGTTTAGGATTGTTAATAGATACAAGTGTAAACAAAATAAGCAGGCGCCGTAAACACCCTTCCCGCAGACACAGAGGTAATGTTAAATTATTATATTTCGCGAATAATAAACGCTAAATATCAGCTACTTATAGACTTTATATCAAGTAAAATACCATAGATAAAACTACGGGGCTGTGCATTTCCATCAAATGGAGCATAGCAGACACTTTCACAACGATAACTGCTCGCATTTCAGCTTGTACCGGAATTTAAATCAAGTAAATTCTACCTAAACACCGACTCGGAGATTTAACCATAAAAATAAAGTTACACTTGTAAAAGTTATCGACATCTATTAACATTTTGCAAATGGCAATTTTCTTGCTTTACAAAAGAAAAGTTTTTATATTTGTAAAAAATTACGTCGATGAAAGAGAAATTGCTTGCTCTGATGCAAAACGAGGGTTTGAAGCCGAGCCGACTTGCCGAAATGCTCGACGTCAACCCGGCGGGCATCTCCCATATTTTGAACGGACGCAACAAACCCGGATTCGACTTTCTTCAAAAGATTCTACGACGTTTTCCCAGAATCAGCCCGGACTGGTTGCTGCTCGATTCCGGTCCGATGTATCGCGACACGGAAGCGTCCCCCTTGACGATGCCCGCGGATCAAACGCCGCAACCGCAGACCGGCAACGCCGGAGAACACCAACCGGCCGGAACAACCGGCGATCTCTTCACCGCCCGGCAATCGACCGACTCGGCAAACGTGCCGCCGACGGCAACTCCGGGTTCACCCGCTGCGCCCATCGAGTCATTCATGCCCAAAATCCCGAATCGGGCTGCGGCCGTAAAGCGGGTCGTCATTTTTTATGACGACAATTCGTTCGAAGCATACTTCCCCACAGTCCGCTGATTTCGGCCGGGAGATCGGGCCGGCCGAAATAACGCACTCTCCGGAAGTTCATTTTCACTTTCGGGGAGCATTCGGGCGCACTTAAATAGACCGATGTCCGATGGAGCTGAATATTTCCTCGCCGGGCAATCGCCGCCCCAGGCCGGCCGAAGCCGCGGAGGAGAGCGAAGCGGTCCGCGGCGCGCCGGACGGGAGAGCGTGCGCCCGGCAAGGAGCACCGCTGAGGGTGGGAGTACGGGGCAAGGGAGCGCGGAAATGGCCGGCCGCTCCTTTCGATTTGCGCCTGCGGCGATACGGCTACGGCCGGCTCCGCGCCGCAGACCGGCGAATGCCGAGCCAAGCGAGCCCGCAGGGGCGTAAGTCCGCAGATGACAGCCAGGCCGGGCCGTTGCCATCGCGCCCGGGCCTGGTTGGCACCACACAAGCCGGCTTTTCATTCGTCGTCCGGGTCAATGATTTCGCGCCAAGGTTGGGCGTCGTCGTATTCGATTGCTTCAAGCGTGGAAACATCGATGATAACTTCGTACCGGCCGGCGGCGAGGCATTCCATTTCCGATACATGGTTATGGCCATGCCGTCACAGAGTCGGATCTGCACGTCTTCGACTTTCCGGCGTTTGGCCCATTCATAGAGTTCTTTGGGTGTCATGGCGTTATTCGTGTTTAAAGGTTATGCCGTTGCCAACGGTAAGCGGGTGCATCTCCATAATGATTCGTATGGTCCGGTGGTCTATCGATTCATAGCGGGCGGTTGAATCGGTCGGTGTAATAGCGGTGCATTGCTTCGGGGATCGCATAACTATGCTCAGTTACGGTTGTAACATTTACGGTTGTAACATTTTTAGCGTCAATACATTATCAA
The DNA here is from genome assembly GCA_910575495.1 of Bacteroidales bacterium. Classification (GTDB taxonomy): domain Bacteria; phylum Bacteroidota; class Bacteroidia; order Bacteroidales; family Rikenellaceae; genus Alistipes. Next base: position 363,319 of record CAJTFS010000002.1, read on the forward strand.
TACAGTACAAAGGTATGAAGAAACAATATTAACATTATTGCTGAAACTTAGACACTTACGTATAATTTAAGATACGAAAAAAAGTTGAATCTAAATACCAATTAAGGGTGCAGCTCGACGCACCAACCGTAACGAAATCCTCGTCGTTTGACATCTTTGTGGACGAATCCGACAATGCCGGGCACGTACTCCACCGGCATAGTATTGGCCGCAGAGAATCCCGATTTTGTGGCGGAGACGAGCACCCGCAAGATTTTCCGACGCATGACGGAATAGGACCCGACGCCACCGGTCCACCGTACCCGTAACCATTGCGGAGTAAATCCGGCGGCTTTGAGGATTTCGAGGGTGGCATCGTTGGATTTGCCGTAACGGTCGGTGAGGATGTTTTGCAAGGCTTCGAGTTGTTGGGCCTGCCAGGTGGTAGGCTCGTAATTACAGCTGTTCAATTTTTGAATCATAGTGCAACAAATGTAAAAAGGTTGAATACAAATACCGAATAAATACCAAAACGCACGGGGGCGGTCGGACACGAGAGGGGAGGCCGGACCAGCCGGGAGGGCTGCACCGCGGAGCGGAGCACGGCCGCGGGGAGGGGGAGACCGAGGGGGAGGGGCGGCAGCCCCACCCCCGCGCGAGCGCCGAGCGCGAAGCGGAGGCGGGCCGCCCCGACGAGGCCAGGCCGCAAGGGCGGCCGAGGAGGAGCCAGCGTAGGCCCGGCGCGTGGGCCGGGAGGCCCAGCAAGGGCCGGGCCGTAGCGCGGCCCGCCGGAGGCGAGGCGCACAAGATATAGCGAGACGGAGGGAGCCGGCCGCGCAGGGGGACGGCGACCGACGGCGAGGCCGAGGGAGAAGCGGCCCACGCAAGGCGACGCAAGCGGCGCGAGGAACGCAGCGCCGCGACAGGAGCCGCGCAGGGAGGCCGCGCCGACCGAGCACCGCTTCGGGTTGGGTGGGTAGTCCGTCAACCGTGCGGGCTCCTACTTCGGAGCACAGGGGCTGGAACATATCGGGGCGCGGCGACCGCCGGGGGGCCCACAACACGGCCCAGGCGAGGCGCCGGCAGCCGCTTTCCACCTCCGTTGGTCGCATCATCGCCGGCGTTTGTAAGGACCATACCCGTAAATCGCCCACGGCAGTTCATCGGCAGGCGTTTGTTCGGTAATCTTCGCCTTGATGACCTGCGAATCCTTGGCGTTACGGCGGGCTTGACTGCGCCGTATGTATTCGGCACGAGCCTTGGCAATATGCCGACATGCGGCGTCGATTTCGAGGTCAACATCATACTGCGGCACGGCCCAGGTGTCCAGCTCGTCGTAGTCGATAGGTTCGAGGGCCGACACGTCGATGACGATTTCGTAGCGGCCCTTACCGACGGAGCGCGGGTTGGGATAGTAGCTTACGGCCATGCCGTCGCAGATGCGGATGCGAGCATCAAGCAGCTTGTGTTGTTTGGCGTAGGCGTAGAGGTCTTGCACCGTGATGTATTCGGGTTGTTTCATCGTTTGGAGGGTTTTTGGGGTTTGTTGTTAAGCATGTTGTAGAATCCGCCGAACGGTTGGAAGAAGCGCATACGGCATGCGAGCAGGTGCCGGTCGGAGGTGAAATAGTCGTCGGGGTCGACGTTGGGAGACTGGGAGATTTCGATACCGTTCAGCGGGTCGTCGTAGATGGTTTGAATCCGGGTGCCGAACAAGTCGAAGAGCAGGTGCACGAGCGACGACACGGCAATGTCGGCGGCGTCGATACGCCAGTAGTAGCGTTCGAGCATTTCGATTTTGACCTGCGATTTGAGCAGGTGCGAGCGTTCATAGAATTCGGAGTACCATTGTTGGTATGCCCGGTCGGCCAGGGTGCGGCGGGGTTCGTTGAAGAGCACATACAAGGTGCGGCCGTATGCCCGGTGCAGTTTGCGCAGCTGGTCGAAGATGACGGCAGCATAGAACGAGCCGACGCACGCAAGGTTGAGCGTAAATCGCCAGGCTTTGGACATGCGTTGTACGTTGCAGATGCGGAACCCCGATACGGGTTCTTTGCGCCACCGGCCATGGTTGAGGCTCCGCAGGGTCTTCGTTACTCTCTTGTAGAACTCTTCGGGCTGGTCGGTCGCTATTGACATTCGGACAAAATGAACACCGGGTTTTTTGTAGAAAAAATCGTTGAGGAATGCCATTTGAAGCGTGAAATCCGGTTCGTTCTTGCCATTTGTTGTGGCGCAGAATTTACCAATGTAAGCCGTTGGCCTCAACCGTTCGGGCGATTCGTTGATTTGTAATTCGTTCATAATCTGTACTTTTTGCGGTTACATTCTGAGTGTATGAAATAATATTAACATTATGTTAAATAATATGGGAGGAGGGGGCATTGGTTAAGGGAACGAAATGTGCTACGGTGTCGGAAAGCAACATTTGCGTAAGCTACAACCTTACAGATTATGAACGAATTACGAAACAGCAAAAGTCAATACAAATCAGCAAAAGTCAAAAAGCAAGACTTAATGTAACCACGAACTACGATGAAATATTCCGTACGGCGGCGATAAAGGAAACCGGCGAACGAGAAAATAATTTGGTCGATATACGGGACTTGGTACGCTTATATATAAATAGGTACACGAAAAATCCCTATCTTTGTTAAGCCAAACACGGGAAAAGGCCCTCAAAACCGAAGAACAAAAAATCATGAACGGCAAACTGATAAAGACATGCTGCATACTGCTGCTTGCCATGTCGTGCGAAAGACGACCGCAGGCAGACGGAACGAGGCTATATGTATCGATTGCGCCGCTGAAAGAAATCGTAGGCGGCATCACGGGCGACGACTTCGGAATCGACGTACTGGTACCGGCCGGTGCGAGCCCGGAGACCTATGAACCGACGCCGCGGCAGATTGCGGCGCTGAATCGCTCGCAACTGATTTTCAATGTGGGACTTATCGACTTCGAGACCGCCCTGCTCCGAAAAATCGAAGAACAGAAGAAGATCGTGAATCTCAGCCGCGGAATAGAAACGATAGCCGGGAGCTGCTCGCACGGAGGCCACGAAACATCGGGGCACACGCACCATGCACACGGAATCGACCCGCACATCTGGACCTCGCCGAAAGCCCTGCAACGGATGGCAGCCAATGCCTACGAAGCGATCCATGCCACCTACCCTGATTCGGCGAAGTACACGCGGAACTACGAACAACTGCAGGAACGGCTGCAAGAACTGGATGCAAGCACGGCCGAAAAGCTGAGAGAAAGCGGTGTGGAATATTTCATCATCTACCACCCTGCCCTCACCTACTATGCCCGCGACTACGGCCTGGAACAGGTCGCTATCGAAGCGGACGGCAAGGAACCCTCGGCGCGGCACCTGGGCGCGATCATTCGCGAAGCCCGTGCTAAGAAAATCGGCAAAATACTCTATCAGAGTCAGTTCCCGGCATCGACCGTAGAGACCGCAGCCCGCGACATAGGAGCACGCGCCGTACAGATCGACCCGATGCGCGAAGACGTGATAAGCAACATTGAAGAGATAACCGAACTTATCGCAAACGAATGAATCTGGTAACGCTGCGCAATGTCGGAGTCGCCTACGAAGGCTATGAAGCGCTCCGGCACGTGGACCTGGAGATTGCCGACGACGATTTTCTGGGAGTGATCGGCCCCAACGGCGGCGGCAAGACTACCCTTGTCAAAGCGATCCTGGGAACGGTGCCCCATACGGGCGAGATCGACCTTGCACCGGAACTATACCGCGGAAAAGAACGCCTGATCGGCTACATGCCCCAACAATCGGACTTCGACCGGGCATTCCCGATCTCGGTGCTGGAAGTCGTGCTGTCGGGACTGCAAGGAAGCCGCGGGCTCCTGGCCCGCTACGCATCGGACGACCGCAAGAAAGCGCTGCGCCTGCTCGAAGAAGCGGGAATCGCCGAAACGGCCCGCCACCCTATCGGCGAAGTATCGGGCGGACAGATGCAACGTGCGCTGCTGTGCCGTGCCGTGATCTCGGAACCGCGGCTGCTGATTCTGGACGAACCGGCCAACTTCGTGGACAACAAGTTCGAAAACGAACTCTACCGGATGCTGCGCGAACTGAACGGGCGGATGGCGATCATGATGGTGTCGCACGACATCGGCACGATTTCGAGCGTAGTGAAAGAGATCGTATGCGTCAACCGCCAGGTGCACCGCCATCGCTCGAACCTGCTGACGGAAGAGCAGCTGCGCAACTACGACTGCCCGATTCGGATTCTGTCGCACGGCCATGTCCCCCACACGGTGCTGGAGCATCATCCGGGCGACTGCTGCTGCGACCACGAATAAATTGCGGGCTGCGCAAAACAGATTCTTCGTGCTGCAAAAACAGATTCTTCGCTGCGCTCAGAATGACAGGGGGGGGGAAGTACTCAGAATGACAGGGGGAAGTACTCGGAAGGACAAGGGGAAGTACTCGGAAGGACAAAAGAGAACCACTATGAATGACAATGGGGAGGGGCTCTGAATAAGAAGGGAGAGCCCCTCTGAATGAAAGAGGAAGTGCTCTGAATGACGGAAAAAGCACTCGGGATGACCGAGTAAAACACTCTGAATGACGGAAAAAGCGCTTCGAACGACGAAGGAAAGGCGCCCAAGCGGCGGATGCAGCGCGGCAATGCGGCATAAATAAGTACAAGACACAAAAAATCCCCGCTGAAAGCGGGGATTTCAAGTTGAGAACGGCAACGAAAGAGCGTGACTACTTCTTCTCGCCGTTGATCTTGCTCAGGCGCTCGAAGAACTGCTCGAAGCCGGCGATCATCTCGTTGCGCAGAGCGGCGTAGTGCTTGCGGACGAGCGACTTGTTGTGCGGCTCGGCGGGGTTCATCGCCTTGGAGAACAACGTATTGCGGAAAGCGACGGCCTCCTGCATGACCGCGAAGATCTCCTGCTCCTTGGAGGGCTGGAAACACATGGCCATATCGCAGTCGAAAACGACCTCTTCGAGACGGTAGTCGATCTCCTTTTTCAGATAACGTAAGTTAGCCATAACCGAAATATTAGATTTTACATGCACAAAGATACGAATAAGTCGAGCGCAAAAGCAAATTTTATTTGCATTTTGCCGAGACGGAGTATCTTGGGCGAAGCCAAAGTCGAATAAGCTGAATACAAAACCAAATTTGTTTGGATTTTGTTGAAGCGAAGTATCTTCGGCGAAGCCAAAGATAACAAAACTTTCGGATAAAACAACATCGGCAGGCCGAAGAACGGACGGACCGCTACCCTGCCGGACCGGCGGCGCTCCTCACGCACCGGACGCTCAGCGGCTGCGAACAACCGGTCTTTTTGACGCCGGACCGGGCTCCGGGGAACCGTTGCAGCAGCAGGATATGTGGCCGAGCCGGTTCGGAAAAGGGCTGACTACACGTTCCGAAGGACGAAAAGCACTCGCCAAAAAGAGGCTGAAGAGCAAAAAAAACGGAGTCCGGAGTAATTCCGGACCCCGAGCAGCATATCGGCAGAAACAAAGAAAACTGGTATTTATTTGCTCAACTTACGGGCGACCTTGCGGGAAGCCTTTTCGGCTTTCTTGGCGGCCTTGGCCTCCTTTTTAGCTATTTTCTTGGCAGCCTTGACCTCCTGGCGGGCGATACGATCGGCCTCGTGCGAATTGCTTGCGGCGACCTCGGTATCCATGCGGATGTCGCGACGGGCGGCACGGCGAACGCCCTGCGCATTGCCGGAAAACTGACCGGCATCGGGATCGGGCATCTCAACGATGATGCCGTTGATGGTCTCGTCGATCTCACCGCAGCAACATACGTTAGCGGGCGGGCAGGGCTCGGCCACGGGCTGCGGAACAGGCTTGGGAGCCGGCTTGGGCTTGACGATCCGGGTACGCTGCTCGACCAGGCTGCCCTCGTCGTAATTGATGGTCATGGCGACGCGGCGGATGGGCGGCAGGATGTGCACGATCATATACTCCCAGACAGCCGGCATTGCTTTGAGAGCCGCTTCCTTGGCTGCGGAACTCTTGGGACCGTCGATGATATTCAACACGGCCTGCTTGTCGGGCATGGAAGAAGCGGCCACGAGGGTGCGGCACATCTCCCAGTCCTCGGCGACGGAAGCCGTGCGGACGTTGAACTTCTTGGAAAAACCGTACTTCCGGTCGACATAGTCGCGGAAATCGCGGGCACGGGCACGCGCCAGCCGCTCGTTGAGCGCCTCGGGGCCGTCGGGCGAAGCGTAACCGGTGATGACGACCGTATTGACCTTGACGAGCGAATCATTCATCATGGCCGAGACGAACGAATTGAGCTCGGCGAGCTCGCGCGTATTGCCGTTGAGCGCTGCGTCGAGCGTAGAGAGGTTGATAAGGTAACGTACGGAGTAGTCGGAATCGGCCTGGCGCTCGACGAGGGCCCGGCGCACGATGTAATTGCCGTCGGACGTCTCCGACAACAACACGGTGTCGGCCGCAGAAGCCGGCACCGACCTCCGCGTCTGGGCCGTTGCACCGGCAGCGGCGCACAACGCAAGAGAAAGGGCGAATGTGGTAACTGTTGTTTTCACGCTAATAAAGTGTTTGGTCATTGCTGCCCTACCCGTTCGCAAGATTCGTACCACGATTGCGGCGCCTTTTTTGGCTCCCCGACCGCCGATTCCGATATTTTTCAGTACCTTTGAAGAAAAATAACATCCCATGGCTGCTTTCGGCAAAAAGATAACCTTATTTCTGGTGGAGGGCCGGCCAGACGGCCCGATCAGTTGCGAACTCTCGAACTGGACAGGAAAAGCCTACCGCATACCCCGCTCGCATATCCGCCAATACGGCGAGAAGAACGGCCTGGACAAAGCGGGCGTCTACATCCTGTTCGGGAAATCGGACGACCCGGCAAAAGAGGGCCGGGCTTATATCGGAGAAGCGGACGGCGTGCGTCAACGTCTCGAGCAGCATCTGGCACAAAAGGATTTCTGGAACGACGCCATCGTTTTCATCAGCAAAGACAACAACCTGAACAAAGCCCATATCAAATACCTCGAAAGCCGGCTTTACGAGATGGCGGTCGAAACGGGCCGCTACAAACTGGAGAACTCGAACAAACCGACCCGTTCTACGATTTCGGAACCGGACGTCGCAGAGATGGAAGAGTTCATAGCCAATATCGAACTGCTGATCGGAACGCTGGGTTTCAAGATATTCGAACCGCTCGTTTCGCAAAACAACCCGTCACGGCAAGAGACGCTATACATTCGCAACTCCCGGAGTGCCGATGCACAAGGAATCAGCACACCGGAAGGGTTCGTTGTTCTGAAAGACTCCCGGATCGCAGCAGAGACAACCCCGTCGCTCACCGAAAACTACATACGCATACGCGAGGCGATGCTCTCGAACGACACGCTTGTTAAGGACGGAAAAATGCTGCGGCTGACGAAAGACACGCTGTTTTCCAGCCCGTCGACCGCTGCAAGCGTAGTAATGGGACGCTGTGCCAACGGCCTCACCGAATGGAAAACAAAAGACGGCAAAATACTGAAAACCTTGTAAGACACGAGCGGCCGAATGGCCGCTCTTTTTTTTAGGACCGACGACTCAAAACACAATTCCCGTTCGGAAGACGAAACACCCGCAACTGCCCTACCTGAAAAAGCCAAACGCAGCTCCGCCTCGCAATCCGGACACCTGCACAAACGCAACCCCGACGCTCCGCCAGCCACCGGAAGAAAGGAAAAACGAAACGCAAAGATGGTCGAAAAACACAGAAACGGCGGACCCGGAACGACTTCAAACAAAAAAAGCGGGCCGGAAACGACCGGCCCGCGAATGTACGGAAGATGCTGCTACATCCGCTCGGGGACGTCGATGCCGAGCAACGCCATGCCGCGGCGGATGACGCGGGCGACCTGTGCGGCCAACTGCAACCGCAGACAACGCACGGCGGCGTTCTCCTCCTTGAGGATCGAATGGTCGTGGTAGTAACCATTGAACTGCTTGGCGAGCTCGTAGACATAGGCGCCGATGACCGAAGGCGCGAAGTTGTCGCCGGCGGCCTTGACCGCAGCAGGATAATCGGCGAGCATCTTCACCAAAGCGATCTCCTCGGGCAGCCATTCGGCCTGCACGGCACCGCCGAAATCGACACCGGCCTCGGCCGCCTTGCGCAGAACCGACCGGATGCGCGCATGGGTATACTGGATGAAAGGACCCGTGTTGCCGTTGAAGTCGATCGACTCGCGCGGATCGAAAAGCATGGTTTTCTTGGGATCGACCTTGAGGATGAAATACTTCAAGGCGCCGAGACCGACCGTCGTGGAGACGGCGTCGGCCTCCTCGTCGGAACAACCGTCGAGCTTGCCCAACTCGACGGACATCTCGCGGGCCGTGCCGACCATGTCGGCGATCAGGTCGTCGGCGTCGACGACGGTGCCCTCGCGCGACTTCATCTTGCCCTCGGGCAACTCGACCATGCCGTAGGAAAGATGGGTGATGTGGTCGCTCCAGTCGGCATAACCCAACTTCTTGAGGATGAGTTTGAGCACCTGGAAGTGGTAGTTCTGCTCGTTGCCGACGACGTAGATCATATCATCGAGCTTGTTCTCCTCGAAACGGCGGAACGCGGTGCCGAGGTCCTGCGTCATATATACAGAGGTGCCGTCGCCGCGCAGGAGCAGCTTCTCGTCGAGACCGTCGGCCGTAAGGTCGATCCACACCGAATTGTCGTCGCGACGATAGAAGACGCCCTTGGCGAGTCCCTCCTCGACGAGCGACTTGCCCAGCAGGTAGGTCTGCGACTCGTAGTAGACCTTGTCGAAATCGACGCCCAACGCCTTGTAAGTGACGTCGAAGCCCTCGTAGACCCAACCGTTCATGGTCTCCCACAAGGCGTAGACCTCGGGATCCTTGGCCTCCCACTTGCGCAGCATCTCCTGCGCCTGCAACATGACGGGCGCCTGCTTCTTGGCCTCCTCCTCGGAGAGTCCCTGCGCCACGAGCTCCTTGATCTGGGCCTTGTAGTGCTTGTCGAACTCGACGTAGTATTTGCCGACGAGATGATCGCCCTTCATGCCCGACGATGCGGGAGTCTCGCCGTTGCCGTAGAGCTTCCACGCGAGCATCGACTTGCAGATGTGGATGCCGCGGTCGTTGACCAGGTTGGCCTTGATGACGCGGTGGCCGTTGGCGGCGAGGATGCGCGCCACGGAGTAACCCAGCAGGTTGTTGCGGATATGGCCCAGGTGCAGGGGCTTGTTGGTATTGGGCGACGAATATTCGATCATGACCGTGCGGCCCGTAGGTGCGGCCTCGCCGAAGCGCTCGTCGGCCGCGATCCCGGCGAAACGCGCCGCCCAGAACGAAGCGTCGAACGAGAGATTGAGGAAACCTTTAACGACGTTGAACGCCTTGATTTCCGGAACGTTGGCCGTCATGTACCCGCCTATCTCGGCGGCGGTGGCTTCGGGCGACTTGCGGCTTCGTCGCAGCAGCGGGAAGACGACGAGCGTATAATCGCCCTCGAACTCCCTGCGGGTCTTCTGGATCTGCAACTGCTCGCCGTCGAGCGGACCGTAGAGCGCTTCCGCCGCACGGCGGACCGCCTCCGAAAGAAAGGTTTCGATATTCATCTTTTCTCTGTGGGATTTGATGTGCAAATTTAACGCTTTATTGCCAAATAACAACTACCTTTGCAGCCAAAATCGCCCCCTGTCATGAAGATTGCCGACATAGACCTCGGAGAGCGCCCGCTGCTGCTGGCGCCGATGGAAGACGTGACCGACCCCTCGTTCCGCTACATGTGCAAGCACTTCGGAGCCGACATGGTGTACACGGAATTCATCTCGTCGGACGGACTGATCCGCGATGCGGCCAAGTCGCTCAAGAAACTGGAGATCGACGAAGCGGAACGCCCGGTGGGCATCCAGATCTACGGCCATCTGATAGAACCGATGGTGGAGGCGGCCCGCATGGCCGAAGCGGCCGGACCGGACGTGATAGACATCAACTTCGGGTGTCCGGTGAAGAAGATCGCGGGGCGCGGGGCAGGATCGGGGATGATGCGCGACGTGCCGACGATGGTGGAGATGACGCGGCGCATTGTGGAAGCGGTGCGCAAACCGGTGACGGTGAAGACCCGGCTGGGCTGGGACGACGAACACAAAAACATCGAAGAGATAGCCCTGCGCCTGCAGGACGTCGGCATTGCGGCGCTGACGATTCATGGCCGCACGCGGGCCCAGATGTACCGCGGCGAAGCGGACTGGACGCTGATAGGCAAGGTGAAGAACAACCCGCAGATACGCATACCGATCATCGGCAACGGCGACGTGGACTCGGGGCCCCGGGCGGCGGAGATGTTCGACCGCTACGGAGTGGACGGCGTGATGATCGGCCGCGCGACCTACGGCCGTCCGTGGATTTTCCGCGAAGTGAAACATTACCTTGCGACGGGCGAGGTGCTGCCGCAGCCGTCGGTGGCGGAGCGGGTGGCGATAGCGAAGGAACACCTTCGCAAATCGCTCGAAATCAAAGGCGACCACGTAGGAATCCTGGAGATGCGGCGCCATCTGACCAACTATTTCAAGGGACTGCCCAACTTCAAGGAGACGCGGCTGAAACTGGTGACATCGCTCGACATCGACGAACTCTTCGCCACGCTCGACCTTATCGCCGACCGCTGGGGCGATTTCGATGCCGGCAACGCTGTCCCTGCCCCGCTGTCGCACAACCTCTGACCCGCCCTGACGGATACCTATATAAAATAAAATAGGTATGGCACCTATCCGTGACCTCGGACGGTTGCGGTCCTTTGCCGGAAAAAATTGAGGCCGGGCGGCTCCGGGCGCCGCGCGCAAAGGGCAGAAGCATATTTTTACGGATCGGCATAAAAAATTCCGAACGATTGCCGAAAACAAACCGGCCGGCGACTGCAATAAATCCGGGAAAAGTGCGTTAGCGAAACGAACAGAATCCCGAAACTCCATGAGAATCATCCTCCTTTCGCTGCTGCTTGCGGCAAGCACCCTCAGCGCCCGGGCCGAAGAACCCGACACCCCCAAAGGCCGCTCGGTGTCCATCGCCGGCCGCTGCTTCGCCATGCTGGACTACAAACTGCCCCGCACGCGTGTGGGTCTGGAAAGGAATCTCCACCGCGTCCCGCGCCATCCGGGGCTCGATTCGCTCCTCTCCCCCGCCGAAAAAGCCGAAGTGCTGGCCGAGATCAACGCCCGCTGCGATGCGCTGGGCAAGGATTCGCTGCTGACCTCCGACCTGTTCTGGGTCATGCGCCCCTATTACGACCGGCTGCACCACGAAGACCCGCACTACCGGATCACCCCGGTACCGTACGGCGACTCCGAAGTCTACACGAAAAAGAGCGACCAACGCAGGCTGAGCCGCGAACTGCGGATGCCGGCCTTCTCGCTGCTGCAGATCAACGACACGCTCGTCGTCGACCGCTCGCTCGACCCGCAGTTCCGGCGCGGCGACCGTGTGGCGGCCATCAACGGAGTGGCGGCGGCCGACTATCTGAAATACGGCTACGACGACCGGCACACGATACCGACCTCGCTGATGAACCGCTATTTCTACAGCCAGGCCGTCGGGCGGTTCCGCATCGACCTGGAACGCAACGGCGAAATGCTGACGGTGGAGACGGCGGGACAACCGGCCCGAAAAGCCATCTTCGCCCTGAACAAGGCCGAAGAGACCGACGCCAACATACGCACCTATGCCGACGCCGGAGCGGGCTACATAGCGATCCCTGCGTTTTTCCCCAACAACAGCCGGCTGATACGCATTGTGCGCAAGGCGATCGTCGATTTCAAGAAACAAGGGCTGCGAAACGTGATTCTCGACCTGCGGCGCAACCCGGGCGGCAACGGCCACGCGTTCGACGAACTGCTCTCGATCTTCATCGACAAACCGGTGGTCGGCTACTGCACGGGGCAGCGGGTCAAGGCATCGAAAGAAGCGATGCTCTACTATGATTTTCTGACCGAAGAACAGGCCGGACAAACGGTGGAACTGCCCGAGACGGAATATGTCCGCTCGTTCGAGACGAATCCGGAAATGCACGTCGGCGGCATGCGCTGCTACGTACTGGTGAGCCGCGACACGGGCTCGATAGCCGCATCGTTCGTCAACATGCTGCAATACCACGGTGCGGCGCAGCTGGCCGGCGAACCGCTGCGGCACAACGCGCTGAAATACGGCGAAGTGCTGGAAGGGCGGACGCTGCATCCGTCGCAACTGGCCGAGAGCTGCGTTTCGATGGTGGAAATCGACGAATGCACGCGCCGCGACGACGGCTATGTGGTGCCCGACATCGCGATCCCCTGCGTGGCGGCGGAATACCTGACGGGGCGCGACGCCGTGCTGGAAAAACTGCTCGACCGACTGCGCTGAAACGAAAAGGAGTCTCCCAAGAGACTCCTTTTTCATATCGGGGCGAGGCGGGCGGCTACTTCAGCACGCGCTCGACATACTCGCGGTAATCCTTGACCACGGGCTCGTAGGCATCGTCCTTGAAAAGGGGCGACGAAATCAGAAAATCGGCCGTGGCGCGGTTGATGGCCGTAGGCACGTTGTAGAGCGAAGCGAGACGCAACAAGGCCTTGACGTCGACGTCGTGAGGCTGCGCCGCCATCGGATCGCAGAAAAAGATCAGCGCGCTGACCTTGCCCGAGACGATGAGCGAACCCAGCTGCTGGTCGCCGCCCAGCGGGCCCGACTTGAGCAGCGTGATGTCGAGCGAATCGACGTTGCAGGTCTCGTTGCTATGATTCTTGAGGGTCTTTTCCACCATCTTGCCGGTCGTACCGGTGCAGACCAGCGGATGCAGGGCCAGCACGGCGCAATTCCAGTCGACCCATTCGGCCAGGTCGCGTTTCATGTTGTCGTGGGCGACGAGCGCCACCATTTTCTTCTTGTCCATAAATTTTGCATCTGCGGGAACCCTCCGGGCTCCCTTTTCCAACATACGTATCTCGATCCGCCGCCGGCACGAAATCCGAAAACCGGCCCGCTCGGGAACAAACCCGGACGACCCGCGGCGTACGGAGCGGCTCGAAGCGCAAAGATAGTGCAAAAAACCGTGATTAATAAAATTATTTACGAATATCTCCGGTTGCACCGGACAGGCGGGTCGTCCGGCGGCCCGGTGTCGAGGTCAAGGATGTGTCGGAGCCCTACCCTACCCGGTTTTCGAACGTATTGCGCAGCTTGAACGAACCGGCGCCGGACGCGAACAACGCATCCCGCGGCCAGCCGCGGGATGATGCCGCACAGCGGAACGGTTCCATGACATTGCGAATTTATGGAACGAAGGGAACTGAAAGGCAAACGGTCCGGAACCGGAAGACGGCACAAAAGCAACAACGGGCCTCAGAGAGCCCGGGAAGCGATTGCAACCGCGGCAAGCGCCCTTTTATGCTATTTTTCGACCGCGAAATGACATCCGGAAAGGGAGGGGTAATTAAATAATTTTAATTGAATGACACGCAAGCGTTTGCACGTCTCACTTAGGATATGCCCGAAAACACCATCCGGAACAGAAGTCCGTAACTTTGCAATGCACGAAGAGAGCCATGCCGACGCTTGAAAAAGCACCGTCAGCATTCCGTATCGCGACGCGGTCGACCGAAGCGACAGCGCCCGCGGCGGAATCCGGCAAGGAGAGCGACGGCCCTGCATGGCTTCGACTGCGACCGACCGCCCCATCCCGACCGGAAACGGGCAGAGGTCGTATTCGGAATCATTCTTTCCGGTGCTCCCACACCGCAAAAATGATCAGTGACGCAACTTTCGGGGACCGCCGGCACCGGTTCTTCCGCCGGGTTCCCCACATGTGTTCCAGCGCGCATGCCGGATACGAGTTATCCGATCGATTATGGACTGCAGCCGACAAGGCTGCGGTCCATAAGTTTTTTTTACCCTATAGGTTATCAGAGCGTTGCGGCCCGTGATCCTGAATGTTAACCCGGAAAGATCGGAGATTCTTCACTGCGTTCAGAATGACACGGAGGAGAGATGCAGCGAACTGCATTCGGGACGGCACAGCAGAAAGAAGAACCGGAGCCTGCGGAGCGGGGGCTTCACTGCGTTCAGAATGACACGAAAAAGAGGTATTCGGGCCACACTGAAGCAAGTAGAATCCCCGATACCAACGTTTTCGACAACCGAGGGCAGAGCCGAACTTGTTCGGGCTATGCCGAGGCGAGAAAACCTGCCCCAAAAGGGAACGTTTTCGACAACCGAGGGCAGAGCCAACTTGCTTGAACTATGCAAGGCGAGAAACCCAGCTTGAAAGGGAACAAATAAAAAAGCCCCGACGCGGCGAATGCGTCGGGACATGGAATCGGAAAACGCCCAAACTAAGCCTCGGACTCGTCGGGGAGCCTGAACTCGGTGAAGCCTGCGGCGACCAGCGTATTGAACCACGAAAAACACTTCTTGATGTCGGAAGCATGCACGCGGTCGCGGTCGAACTCGGGGATCACCTCGCCGAAAGCGGCCCGGAGCTTCTCGGGGCTCTCCTTGTGGCTGATGGCCTCCTTGCCGCCGGTATGGGCGTAGATGCGGGTGAACACCTCGGCCAGGGGAATGTCGTCGCCCTCGGTGTACATCGAAATTTCGGTCAATGCGCTGACCTTGGACGAAGCCGGGGCGTTGAGCCGCCGCCCGTCGACCAACGACTCGACGATGACGCCGCGCGTCGACTGCGCGACATATTTGTACAGACCGGGCTGGCCCGAGATGGCCAGAATCTCTTTGAGTTCCATGATTTATGCTTTTTATAGATACTACTCTTTTTTCATGTGCACGTCCATCTGCGGGAACGGGAACGAGATGCCGTGCTCGGGCAGGCGGTTGTAGAAAAGCTCGTTGTTCTGGAAGAAGACGTCCCAATAGTCGGCGTTGCGCACCCAGGCGCGGATGGTGAGGTTGACCGACGAATCGGCCAGCGCGGCGACCCACACGACCGGAGCGGGCTCGGCGAGCACGCGGCTGTCGGCGGCGAGGATTTCGAGCAGCGCCTTGCGGGCGGTCTCGACGCTGTCGCCGTAGGAGATGCCGACGGTCCAGTCGACGCGCCGCACGTCGGCGGTGGAATAGTTGTCGATGATGGCCGTGGCGATGACGTTGTTGGGGATGTAGATGGTCTGGTTGTCGCCCGTGGTGATGACCGTGGAGAAGAGCTTGATCTCGCGCACGGTGCCCGACTGGCCCTGGGCCGAGATGAAGTCGCCGACGCGGTAAGGCTTCATCAGCAGGATCATCACGCCGCCGGCGAAGTTCTGGGCCGTACCGCTCAACGCCATACCGATGGCCAGCGTGGCGGCCGAGAAGAGGGCGATGATGGAGGTGACGTTGACACCCAGCGTCTGCACGACGATGAGGACGAGCAGCAACGTGAAGACCACCTTGATGCTATGGCGCAGGAACGAACGCAGCGACACGTCGACCCTGCGGCGCTCGAAGGCCAGGTCGACCAGCCGGATCAGGCGCCGCACGACCCAACGTCCGACGAGGTAGATGGCGACGGCGACCAGAAGTTTCAGTCCGATCCACACGATGTCGCCGAACATGTCGATGAAAAACTGGCGGTAGTCCATGTGCATCACCTTGTCGATCGTCTGCGCGAAGTTGGCTTTCTGCACGCTGTCGGGCACGAGCAGCGGCTCGTCGACGGGGAGCGCCTGGGCGAAAAAATTCCACATAAGTCTGTCGGTTTAAGTTTGCACGCAAAAATAGGCAAAATCCGCCGAATACGGAAATAATCGGCTGTTCCAGCGCAAAAAAGAACGGATAATCTGCTGAAGAAGAAAAGAACTTTGCTACCTTTGTATAAATAAAATCGTACGGACGCAACACACCATGCAGAACGACATCGAAATCATACAGATAAACATTGCGGGCGCCGACAAACCGGGCATGACCTCGTCGCTGACGGCCATCCTGGCGCGCTACGACGCCTGCATCCTCGACATCGGCCAGGCCAACATCCACCAGTCGCTGACCTTGGGCATCCTGATCATGACCACCCCCGACAAGTCGGGCAACATCATGAAAGAACTGCTGTTCAAGGCCTCGGAGCTGGGCGTGATGATCCGCTTCACCCCCATCTCGGAGGAAGACTACGAAGCCTGGGTGGGCCGCCAGGGCAAGAACCGCTACATCATCACGCTGCTGGGCCGCACGGTCTCGGCGCGCCACATAGCCGAAGCGACGGCCGCGGTGGCGGAACACGGGCTGAACATCGACGCCATCAAGCGTCTGACGGGCCGCATGCCGCTGCACGAGGACGACCGTGCGGCCAAGGCCTGCATCGAACTTTCGGTGCGCGGCTCGCTGACGGACGAGAGCCGCAGCGCCATGCAGGAACGCTTCATGAACCTGTCGGAACTGGGGCTCGACGTCTCGTTCCAGAAAGACGACATCTACCGCCGCAGCCGCCGTCTAATCTGCTTCGACATGGACTCGACGCTCATCGAAACCGAAGTGATCGACGAACTGGCCGACCGGGCGGGCGCGGGCGACGAGGTACGCGCCATCACCGAAAGCGCCATGCGCGGCGAGATAGACTTCCGCGAGAGCTTCACGCGCCGCGTGGCCCTGCTCAAAGGGCTGGACGTAGCGGTGATGGACG
The DNA here is from genome assembly GCA_910575495.1 of Bacteroidales bacterium. Classification (GTDB taxonomy): domain Bacteria; phylum Bacteroidota; class Bacteroidia; order Bacteroidales; family Rikenellaceae; genus Alistipes. The sequence goes on from CAJTFS010000002.1 coordinate 379,938, forward strand.
AAATAGCCCGCAACCTCCCCATCACCGAGGGGCTGGAGCGCATGATGACCATCCTCAAGCGCGTGGGCTACAAGACAGCCATCCTCTCGGGCGGATTCACCTACTTCGGCAACTACCTGCGTCAGAAATACGGCTTCGACTACGTCTATGCCAACGAACTGGAAGTCGAGAACGGCCGCCTGACGGGCCGCTATGCCGGCGAGATCGTCGACGGCCGCCGCAAAGCCGAACTGCTGCGCCTGCTGTGCCAGTTCGAGGGCATCAACATCGCCCAGTCGGTGGCCGTGGGCGACGGAGCCAACGACCTGCCGATGCTCAACCTGGCGGGTCTGGGCATTGCGTTCCACGCCAAGCCCAAGGTCAAGGCGGGAGTCCGGCAGGCGATCTCGACGATCGGTCTGGACGGCATCCTCTACTTCCTGGGGCTGAAAGATTCGCGCATCGAAGAATAACGGCCATGCGGAGCGTGCCGGGAGCAGGGAGAATGGCAAGAACACGAGGAGTGCTGGCAGGAGCGGCCATGTTGCTGCTGCCGGCCGGATGCTACGATTCGTCGTTCGGCGAGAAGAAGCGGACGGAGACCCCGGCCCCGGTGACGACGACGCTGAAAGCCCTGCGCGGACAATTCGAGGGCAATCCGACGGTGGTGGAAAGCCCCATGACGGTGCGAGGATGCGTGACGAGCTGCGACCGCAGCGAAAACTTCTACCGCACGCTCTGCATCGAAGCCGACGGTGCCGGGCTGGAGATCATGGCGGGGCTCGACCATCTGCACAACGACTATCCGGAGGGCAGCACCGTGACGGTGCACCTGCAAGGCTGGATGCTGGCCGAAAACCGCGGCCTACTCCAACTCGGCCGCAAACCGACGACCGACAACGGCTACCCTACCGACTACATCGCATCGCGGCCGGCGCTGGACCGCACGGTAGTGCGCGAAGCCGAACCGCTCCGACCTCCCGCCGCGGCCCTGTGCACGATCGGAGAACTGCGGCCGACGATGTGCGGCACGCTGGTCCGCATCGAGGGAGTGCACTACGCCCCGCAAGAACCCGTGCCGGGAACCTGGGCCGGCGACAACCGCTTTGCGGACGATGCCGGCAACGAAATACGCACCTATGTCCGCCCCTACGCCCGGTTTGCCGACTACGACATTCCGGCGGGCCGCTGCGCCCTGACGGGCATTCTCCAGCACGACGGCAACCGCTATCTGCTCAAGCTCCGCGATGAAACCGATTGCGAACGGCTGTAGGCTCGTGCTGTTCGGCCTCCTGCTGACGGCCTGCGACAAAGCCACGGGCCTCGACTACGACGCCCTGCCGGAATCCATATGCACCATTGCACAACTGAAACTGCTCTGCGACGGCCAAAGCCACACGATCGCCGGCCAGACCTCGGTGCGGGGCATTGTGACGGCGAACAACCGCTACGGAGAGTTTCCGGGCCAGCTGGTCATCGAAGATGCGACGAGCGGCATTGCCATAGCGGCCGACTACCCTGCCGCCGACAACGCCTATCCGCTCGGCGAAGAAGCGGTCGTCTACTGCAACGGGCTGACGCTCTATGACTACGGAGGAAAAATCGAACTGGGAAAAATCGGGGACGGCACGACCCGCATCCCGCGCGAAGAACTGGGAAAACACCTGCGCAAAAGCGGAAAAACACCCGTACGGAAGCCGGCGCGGCCGGTGCGGATCGACGAACTGACCGCCGCACATGTGGATACCTACGTACGGATCGACGGCGTGCATTTCGTGGAGACGGGCACCTGGTGCGACCGCGACCCGGAGACGGGCCGGCCCCGAACCTCGGAACGGACCGTTGCGGACGCGCGGGGCAACAGACTGACCGTGCGCACGGCGGGCTCGGCGACCTATGCGAACGATCCGCTGCCCGAAGGCAGCGGATCGCTATGCGGAATCGTCGACTATTTCAACGGAGTCTACTCGCTCCGCGTCACCGGATTCGAGGCCTACTTCGCAGCTACTCCTGCAACGCCTCCCACAGCATATCCTTGAGCTGCCGGATATTGAGCCCCGAGACCGACGAGATGAAGATCGCCGGAATACCAGCCGGGAGATGGGGCTTCATCTGTTCCATAAGCTCGTCGTCGAGCATGTCGCACTTGGTGACGGCCAGCAGGCGGCGTTTGTCGAGCAGCTCGGGATTGTACTGCGTGAGCTCGCCCAACAGCACCTCGTAGTCGCGTTGCACATCGTCGCTGTCGGCCGGAATCATGAACAACAACACCGAATTGCGCTCGATGTGGCGCAGGAAACGCGTACCGAGCCCCCGGCCCTCGTGCGCCCCCTCGATGATGCCCGGAATGTCGGCCATGACGAACGACTTGTGGTCGCGCACCTCGACGATGCCCAGGTTGGGTTCGAGCGTCGTGAAAGCATAGTTGGCGATCTTGGGCTTGGCGGCCGAGACGACCGACAACAACGTCGACTTCCCGGCGTTGGGAAAACCGACCAGGCCCACGTCGGCCAAGACCTTAAGTTCGAGAACGAAAGCCCCCTCGTCGCCCTCCTCGCCGGGCTGCGCATAACGCGGCGTCTGGTTGGTGGCGCTCTTGAAATGCCAGTTGCCCAAGCCTCCGCGGCCGCCCTTGAGCAGCACCAGCTGCTCGCCGTGCTCGGTCACCTCGCCCACCGTTTCGAGCACGGTGGAACCGTCCTCCTGCTCCACGAGCCGCTTGGCGACCGTACCGAGGGGTACGGGGATGACGATATTGGGCGCATCCTTGCCCGACGAACGGGCGCCGGAACCGCACTGCCCGTCCTCGGCGAACTGGTGGCGCTGGTACTTGAGGTGGATGAGCGTCCAATACTGCCGGTCGCCCTGCAATATGATGCTGCCGCCCTTGCCGCCGTCGCCGCCGTCGGGACCGCCGAACGCCACGAACTTCTCGCGGCGGAAATGGGCCGAACCGGCGCCTCCGTGGCCCGAACGGGCGAATATCTTCACGTAATCTACGAAGTTGGAACCTGCCATGACTTTGGGAAATTTCGTTTGCAAAGGTAATAAATAAATCACTACCTTTGTGTGAAACCGAACAACGAAGCATGAAAATCTCCTTTCTTTTGTGTCTGGCGCTGCTGGCCTGCACGACGGCCCGGAGCACCGAAAAAGTGAAAACCGAAGTTTCGAAAGTGACCCTGTTCCTCGACGGAGCGCAAGTGACCCGCACCCGGCAGATCGAACTGCCGGCAGGCGAAACGACCCTGCGTTTCACCGATCTGTCGCCCTATCTGGATGCCAAAAGCCTGCAGGTGACGGCCGAAGGCCGGCTGACGATCCTGGGTGTGGAACGCACCTACGACTATGCCGACTCGCTGGTCCGCACCCGGCGCCAACAGCAACTGGAACAGGAACTCAAGGCGAACGAACGCGAAGCCCGGCGCAACGAAGCGGAGCGGGAAAACGTGCAGTCGGAGCTCAAACTCCTGGAAGTCAACTGCTCGGCGAGCACCCGGGCAGCCAACATACCCATCGCCACGGTGCGGGAACTCACCGACTACTACGCCGCGCAACTACGCAAACTCCGGGCCCGGCAACTCGAACTTGAAGAACAACAGAAGACCCTGGCGGAAGAGAAACAGCGCATCAGCAAGGAACTGGCGCAGGCCGGCGGCAAACCGAAGGACCCGATGAGCACCGTAGAGGTGAAGATCGACGCGAAAACGCGCTGCCAGGCGACCTTCACGCTGGTCTACTATGTGAACAACGCCGGCTGGCATCCCAGCTACGACATCCGTTCGGCGGGCCTCAATATTCCGCTCTCCCTCTCCTACAAGGCCAACATCCGGCAGAACACGCGCGAGAAGTGGACGGACGTAGAGCTGACCCTCTCGTCGGCCAATCCGCTTGTCGGCAACATCGTACCCGAACTGCAGACCTACTGGCTCGACTACGGACTCAGCGCGCCCCGCTACGACCTGCGACTGAAAGACAACACCGTTTCGGGCATGGTCTACGATGCGGAAACGCACGAACCGATCGCCGGGGCCATGGTAACGATTCCGGGCACGACGATCGGCACGGCAACCGATGTGGACGGACGCTACTCGCTGACGCTTCCGAACGGAGCCTCGGAACTGAAATTCAGCTTCGTAGGCATGCAGGCGGAAGTACGGCGCATCACGGGGCCGACGATCAATGCGGTGCTGCGCCCGAACATGCAGCAACTGGACGAAACGGTGGTTGTAGCCTACGGCACACGGAGCAAACGCGGAATTACAGGCAGTGCGGCACAAAATCGGGCAATGGCCCTTGAGGCGGGCACCGATTTTGCTGAAGAAGAAGCGAGCGAAACGATCGCCGTAGATCGGACGCAGAACCGCACGGACTACGAATTCGCGATCCGGCGCCCCTACACCATCCCGTCGGACGGCAAACCGGTCGCCGTGGAGATCGGACGCTACGAACTGCCGGCGAACTATCTCTACGGCAGCACGCCCAAGATCGACAAGGATGCCTTTCTGACGGCCGAAGCGACGGGCTGGAGGCAGTACAACCTGCTGGAGGGCGAAGCGAACGTCTACTTCGAGGGTACGTTCATAGGCAAAAGCATCCTCAGTCCCGATCTTGCGAACGACACGCTTCGCTTCTCGCTGGGCCGCGACCGCGGCATAGCGATCAAGCGGGAAAAAGAACACGACTACACGGCCCGGCGCGCCGCAGGCTCGAACCGCACGCAGACCGTAGGCTGGCTGCTCACCGTGCGCAACACGCGCAACGAAGCGGTGACGCTGGAGCTCCGCGACCAGCTGCCTGTCTCGCGCAACAACGAGATAACGGTGACGGCCGAAGAACTGAGCGGCGGACGGCTGGACCCGGCCAAGGGGCTGGTGACTTGGGAAATGCAGCTGGCACCCGGGGCACAACGCAACCTGCGCCTGCGCTACAAGGTGAAATATCCCAAAGAACGCCGGCTCGACATCGAATGACCGGACAGCGGCCGTCTCCTATAAGAGACGGCCGCTTCGATCGAGACCGGACGGGATCAGAAGCTATAGGCGACCGAGAGGTAGAACGAACGCGGATAGGCGCAGGTGTAACGCGTGTCGTGGGGCCGGAACCCGACGGCATCGCCGGCCGTGATGCGCCGCACGCGCAGGGATTCGTAACCGTTGTAGAAAGTTGTGCGGCTGCCGGGAAGGTTGCGCACGATGAGCGAAGCCACGAGCCGCGAACGACCGAAATAAAAGGACTTGAACAACGAAGCGTCGACCGTGAAGGCGTCGGGCAGGCGCTCCTGGCGGACGAAAGCCTCGAAATCCTCGGGCGAGACACCGCCCTGGCGGGCGATGCGGGCGGTGCGCCGCAAAGGCATGGGCTCGACGTAACGCACGCCGGCATAACCTGCCGAGAGGCGGGCGCCCCACCCTTTCGGTCCGAAATAGAGCAATCCGGCGCTGGCGCAGACCCGGGGAGCCCCGCCGACCGAACAACCGCCCATGTAGCTTTCGGCGCTGGTGTCGACGGCCCGGTTGTCGCTGTCGGCGATGACCGTCACGCGGGGATTGCGCAGATACTCGTAACGCCCGGCCGAGACGCCGAGCGACAGCCGCCACCGATAGGAGAGACGCACGGACGCAGCCGCTTCGAGACCGCAGGCCCGGCGCCCGATGCCGGAAACGGCCATGTCGCAATAGAGTCCCGAGAGGTCGTCGAAATAACGCCTTGTCTCCGAAGCGTCGAACGACGCGGTGACGAACGCCGCGACCTGGAGATCGAGGACAGGACCGGTCAACCGATAGTTCAGTTCGGCGGCGTAGCAACGTTCGGGGCTGCACTCCCCGACCGTGAGGTTGTTATAGAGCGGCTGGAAGAAGAGCGCTTCGGGCTCGGGCGCCGAGGCGCAGGCAGCGGCCGAAAACCCGACATAGCTGCGCGGCGAAAAAGACCACCCGGCCGACGCCATGAAAAGATATTCGGCCGTACGCATCGCCCGCGACCGACCGTAGGAACGGGCTCCGGGAAAGAGCTCCTTCTCCATGCGCCCGCGGCGAAAAACGGAAGAAGCGCCCAACCCGGCGGCGGCATCGGCCCGGAAACGGTCGGCACGCCACGAAGCCCGCAAACCAGCGCCGGCCCGCAGCTGCACGAGGCTGTAATCGTAGCCGAAGCGGTCGCCCTCGCCGATCAGGCGGCCTGGATGGCGCAAATCGTTCTGCAACCGGTTGCTGTAGGTGTCGTCGTCGACCAGGAACCGGTCGATGTCGGCCACGTAGCGGGCGCCCAGCAAGTCGCGCATGCGCCTGAAACTGCGGGTCGACTCGCGCCGGAGGAAGAAACCGTAGTCGAGTGTCAGGCGCCGCTCGGGACGCGAGGTGAAAGCGGCATCGAGGGCCAGGTTGCAGAGCCGTCCGACCCGCTCCTCAAGGGCATAGACCGCAGGACCGCCGGCAAGCCGGTTGACGGCGATCAGAGCGTCCCAGTCGATCTGCGTATAGCGGGGATCGGCCGCGCGCCACGCCTGTTCGGTCTCGGAATCGCCGGCGAACGAGGGCATGTAACGGTAATTGTCGGGCATGGGCGTGCGGGCATCGTACCAGTCGAGCATGCTATAACGCTGCGAACCGGCCTCGACGCTCACGGCGGCAAGCAACGAAGTGGCGGCCGACAACTCGCTCCGCCATGACACGACGGCCAGAGGGACCGCTTCGCGCCGCACGCGGGAATTGCGCACCTTGCCGTTCTGAAAGCCCCAGGCGGGGTTGTAGAGCCGGTCGCCGGTGAGGGAGAAAGCCTCCTCGGTAGCCGACAGCCGGGTGCCGCGCACGGAAAAAGGCGCGACGGCGAGCAAGGCGATCCTGTGGCGCGGTCCGAAACTCCGCTCTGCACGGAAAGCGGCAGTGAACGCATTGGTGAAAACGCCGTCGACGTAGAGATCGCGCCCGGTGCGGGCGTCGAGAGCGGCGGCATAACGCCAGCCGTGAGACGACTCGCCCACGGCGGAGAATTTGGCGCCTACGAGGTAATTCCGCCCCGAAAAGGAGACGGAAGCGCGGTAAGGCTGCAAGGGCATTCCCTCCGGGAAATCGAACGCACGCCGACCGACGACTCCGCCTGCCCCGCCCTCGGCCAAAGCAATACCCGGCGAACTGCTCTCCGAAGCACCCAAGGTGCGCAAGGCATGAAAGACGCGATAGGGAACCTGCGCGCCGTCGACCGTGGCGATTTCTTCATGGAAAGCCCTGCCGCGGCGTTTCGCGGCGACCTGCGGCAAGGTGAAACGCATGTTCTCGTCGTAGAGGTCGGGCGCCGACTGCACGGCGCGGTAGAAAAGCGCTGAATCGGGCTGAAGGAGAGGCCGCGGCTCCTCGTACGAAGCGAAAGGATAATAACCGTCGTCGTAATGCTGGGCCGCCGCCGACCCTACGCAAAGCAGAAAGAAAAGAGAAAGGCGACCTTTCGGCATACATTGCGGACTTTTCGGAATACAAAGCTACGATAAAAAGCCGAATACGAAAAAATCCGGCTGCAAGAAAGATCCTGCAGCCGGATGCGGAGAAAGAACCGCGAACGATTCAACTATGCGAACGCCTGGCGACGAAGAGCGCCAGAATGAACGATACGACCGAAGCGCCGATCCAGAAAACGATCGCCGAATCGAAATTGTAGCTTGTCACACCGTCCAGCTCCGTCTTGCCGGAGTTGATGAGCCAGCCGCTGACGATGTCTTGCAGGCCTGCGCCGACATAACTTGCCATGCCGACGATTCCCAGCGCTGCGCCCGTCGCTTCGCGCGGCACGATGTCGATGGCCATCAGACCGCCCAGAAAACAGATGAGAACGCCGATCGCCACGCCGAACAGAATCATGCTGAGAATGTTGATGACCAACCCGCTGCCGGAGTAGAGGAACAGGCAGAGCGCGACGGTGTTCAACACGCCGAAACCGAAAGCCGGCACGTTGCGCCGCCCGCTGAAAAAGGCGTCGGAGAGCCAACCCGAAAAGACCGTGCCCACGATGCCGCACAAGGCGTTGACCGAGATGACCTGGGTGGCCGCGGCCAACGTATAACCCTTGATTTCCTGCAGGAAAAGCACGCCCCAGCCGTTGATGGCGTAGCGGCTGACATACATGAACGCACTGGAGAGCGCCAGCACCCAGACCAGCGGATTGCGGATCACGGAGCGCTGCAGATCGGAAGTCTTGCCGCGGTCGCCGGGCGTGCCGGACGGCTCCTCGCCGGTCAGCTCCTCGATCGGAGGCAGCCCCTTCGATTCGGGCGTGTCGTGCATGAGCAGCAGGATCGTCGCCACGCCGAGCACGCCGGCGACCGACGAACCGACGAAGCCCCATTGCCAACCGCAGAAGCCGACGACCGCGCCGACGAACAGGAACGACAGAAATTCGCCGAGGTTGTGGCTGGCGCTGAAGAATCCGTAGTAGGTGCCCCGCTTGCTGAGCGGGTACCACCGCGAAAGGGCGATGATGGCCGGAGGAGCGCCCATCGACTGGCTCCAGCCGTTGACGCCCCACATGACGGCGAACGCGACGAACAACGCCATGTTGCCGACGAAGCCGCCGCCGTTGGCGAAGCCGAGGAGGCCGACGAGCAGGTTGGCGGCCGCCGAGACGGCAAGGCCCGCGGCCATGAAGCGCCTGATGTTGCTGTGGTCGGAGAGAAATCCGTTGACGAACTTGCCGACGGCGTAGGCGAACAACAACGCCGAACCGATGACGCCCAGCTGCGCGGCGTCGAGCGCTCCGCTTTCGAGGATGGGCTTCTTGACCACGTTGAGGCTCGTGCGGCAGACGTAATAGAGGCTGTAGCCGACGGTGCCGGCGATGAAACTCTGCCAGCGGAGTTTCTTATAGAAACGCATCATGGCGGCGCTGTCCTTCTGCAAGCGCGGCGCCGGTGCGCTTTTTCTGAAAAATGAAAGTAGTGACATGAGCAGGTTGGTTACATTGTCGGGTTAAAAGAGCGGTCACCGCTTCGTGAACTCCAGTTCGACCTGTACGGGGAAGTGGTCCGAAGGAGTGCGTGCCCGGAATTTCGGCTCCGCGCCGCCGGGGATTTCCGAACGGTAGGTGTCGGTCAGGATTCCGTAGCGGAGCACCCGGAAACCCGGAGTCACGAAGAGGTAGTCGATGCGGCGGAAGGTCTTGATGTCGGGGTCGAACCGGTTTTCGGTGCCTGTTTCGGCATAGCGGATTCCGGCCGTGTCGTAGGTGTCGGACAAAAGCCCGGAATCGCGGAGGATGGCATAGCTCGGGCTTGTCCGGCCCACGTTGAAGTCGCCGGTGAGGATGACCCGCTCGCCGTGGCACAACTCTTCGATCTTGGCCAGTATCAGACGGCAGCTCTCGGCCTGGGCCTGTTCGCCGCGGTGGTCGGTATGGGTCGTGAAGAACCAGAACCTGCGGCGGCTCTCTTTGTCGTAGAACCGGCCCCAGGTGCAGATGCGGACATACTTGGCATCCCAACCCCTGTTGGGTCCCGAAGGATCTTCGGCAAGCCAGAAGTGGCCCGAATCGAGCAGCTTGAAGCGGCCGCGCTTGTAGAAGATCGCGGAATATTCGCCATCCGTGGCGCCGTCGTCGCGGCCGACGCCCACATAATCGTAGCCGGGCAGCGCTGCGAGCATGTCCTGCAACTGGCTGTGGAAGACCTCCTGCGCCCCGAAGATGTCGAAGTCGTGGAACCGGATCAGCGACGAGATGACCGGAAGACGCTGCTCCCAGCCGTTGCCCGCGGCCGTATCCTTTGCGTTGAGCTGGCGGATGTTGTAGGTTGCGGCCGAAAAACTTTGGGCTGCGACGTTGGCGGCCGACACGCATGCGACGGCCATGCAGATCAGTAATTTGTTCATGGTGTTCCGTTGTTAGCGCCTGCCCTGCGATTCGAGGTAGCGGATCAACAAGTCGGGACGGTCGGTCTGGATGATCGAAGCGCCCATATCGAGCAAGGGGCCGTACACCCGGTCGGGCGACCCGGCGAAAGCCTTGTCGTCGCTCAGACCGCCGCAGAGCGAATCCCAGAGCGAATTGACCCACAATTTCGAACCGCCGGCGACGACCTGCCGCATGCAGGCCTCCACATCGGGCGTATACTCGTTCCAGCACACTTCGTAAGCCAGCGGGACGACGCCTTTGGAGGCATATTCCTCGAAGAGCTCGCGGCCCTGCGGCCTGAGGATGTCGATGATCGGCATGTACATCATGTTGTGCGGATGCTGCGCGAACTTTGCAGCGACGATCTCCACCGGCCGTTTGCCCTTGATGAGCACCTGATCGGTGACGCCCAACTCTTCGGTGACGGCGAGCGCGAGGTCGTAATATTCGTATCCCTGGTCGATATTCACCACGATGCGGTCTTTGCAGACGGCGAGCGCTTCGCGCAGGGTCGGCATACGGAGCGAGGTCTTCACGCCGTGACCGGTTTTCAGCACGCACCGCCGGAGCGAATCGTAGGTGATGTCGCAGACGCGGCCATGGCCGTTGGTCGTGCGGTCGATGGTCTTGTCGTGGCACAGCACCAGCACGCTGTCCTTGGTGAGCTTGAGGTCGAGCTCCATGATGTCGGCCCCCATGCCGATCACCGACTCGATGGCCGGGATGGAGTTTTCGGGCCAGTTGCGCCAGTCGCCCCGGTGCGAAACCACCACCACGTAGGGTGAGGAGGGGTTGCGGAGCTCGGCGCAGACGAAACGGGCTTTGCCGGCCGGACCGGCCGCCGGCTGCGAACAAGCCCAGAGGCCTGCCGCTGCGCACAGGATGAGTAGGAAACGTTTCATTGGGTTCGGGTTAGAAAGGGAGAACCGGAAAAGTCCGGTTCTCCTGAAAAGCGGTTATTCCAATACGGGGCAGCTCTCCGATGCCACCCATTTGCGCAGGACGACGTTGGGTTTGCCCGGCAGCGTTGCCTCCGGCGTGTCGTTGAAGATCGCCGCGCCGGCGTTGAGCGCCGCAACGAAACTATCGCACGACTCGTTGCTCGAAGGAACGGTGACGGCGCCCGATTTCATCTCGCCGAGCGAGAGCAGGGCAAAGGTCGTCTGAGACCAGACCGTACCGGCTTTCTTGTCGCTGCCGACGGCCGCGTTAGCCGCCGACTTGGACGGACACGCAGAGTTGCCGTAGATGTTCTGCAAGTTGCCTATCTTGCTGTAACCCACGACCGATGCGCAGGAACTGTTGGCCACGATCTCTTCCACGGTCGAATAGCAGTTGATGACGAAGCTGTTGTCGCTGACGATGCCGACAATGCCGCCGACGTTGTTGTGCAGCGCTTCGAGTCTGTCCACCCGGCTGTAGCAGTTGATGACATAACGGCCCGAACCGTCGTCGCCTTTGGCGATCTGTCCGGCGATGCCGCCCATGTTGGGGTCTTTGGGTGCGTCGGTCTTCATCGTGCCGCCGAGGTTGGCGCAGTTGACGATCGTACCCCGGTTCTGACCCGCGATGCCGCCGAGGGTCTTGGCATTCGCACCGCCCGTGATGTCGCCCTTGAAGGTCGCACCGTCGACGACGCCGGAGTTCACGCCGACGATGCCGCCCGCGATCTCGAATTCGGTAGAAAGCGCACCTTCGACAGCCAGGTTGCGGATCGTGCCCTTGTTGGAGCCGAAAACACCGCAGGATTTGCCCGGAGCCACGATCTTCACATTGAGGAGCTTATGCCCCACACCGTCGAACTCGCCCTCGAAACTGGCCGTGTTGTCGTCCGAGAAGCCGATCGGCGTGAAGTTCTTGTTGTTGAAGTCGATGTCGGCCGTGAGCTTGTAATAAGCCGTCGAAGCGTAGACGGCGTCGTCGGCCGGCCCGTTGATCGAAGCGGCGACCGTGTTCCAGTCGCTCACGGAGTTGAGCTGCCACGGATCCGCAGCCGTTCCGGAACCCTCGACCTCGTCGGGCGCGGGTTTCTCGTAGTCGGTGTCGAACCGAATCGTCAGGGGGCAATGGTCCGAAGGATAGATGTTTCCGTAGACGGTATTGTCCACCTTGTAGGTTTTGAGTTCGACGTCTCCGCGGACATAGATGTAGTCGATGCGCGCCGTGGCCTGCGTGAGGTCGGCCGAAGTCTTGTGACCGTTGAACGTACCGACGGGACCGCTGATGAAATCCGAGTCCACGGTGAGGAACGAATCGTTCCAATGGGTGCGCAGCGTCTTCGACGAAGCATCGTCCATGGTGGCATTCATGTCGCCGACCAGGATCGAGGGAATGCCTCCGGGGTTGTACATCTTTTCGCGCTCGATGAGCAGTTTGGCGCCCTCCGCGCGCGCCGCGGCGGCCAACGGAGCATGGGTGACCATCATGAAGAACTGCTTGTTGTAGAGCTTGTCGGTCACCATGGCGCAGGCGGCGATGCGGTAATAACCCAGCTCGTCCCAACCGTAGCTCATTTCGTCGGGCGTGGGCGAAATCCAGAAGAAGTGTTTGTCGCTGAGCTCGAACCGATCGGGATTGTAGGCGATGCCCGACGCCTCGCCGCTGGTGCCGTCCTGCGAATCGCGGCCCACGAACCACCATTCGTAGCTGCCGCCCTGCTGCTCGATGAGGGTCGGCAGCTCGTTCCGGATCGTAGCGTTGGCCTCCTGGAAGCCGAAGATGTCCCATTCGTTTTTGACGATCGACTGGGCCAACACCGTGCGGCGGTTGGACCACAGGTAGTCGCCCGTGCCCTTGCCCGAAATCCAGAGGTTGTAACAGCCGAGCGAGAGCGTCTGCTCGGTGATGTCAGGTTCGCGCGAGGGGGTATCGTCCTCGTAGTACTTGTCGTTGAGTACCGTTTCGAAATCGTCGGCGCATCCGGCGGCCAGGGTGCAAAATGCCGCGAACAGCGCGAGAATTATTGATTTTTTCATGTTGAGGTTCCTTTAATTTTCAGGAAGGCGGGGCGGTTTGCGGTACCGACGCCCCTCCTGAATGCTACATTGGGTTATTTCTGGCAGTTGCTGTGGCGTGCGTTCTGTCCGTACTGCGACCACGCCGAAGCGGCGGGCGAAGCGACGCCGGGCAGCGCAACGCAGTAGACCTTGAGCGCACCGGCTGCGGAGTCCTTGCCGAGGAAATAGGAGTAGCCCCATTCGGAAATCGTCGGCGAACCGTTCACCGAGTCGGCCAGGTGCTCCTTGTAGCGGAGTTCGCCTTCGGCGCTGAGCACGACGTAATCGCCCGTCTTGGTGCAGAGATGGATCTGACCGAGGTTGTCGACGGCCGGAATGCTGTTGCTTGCCGCGTCGAGCGTATACGACCAGCAGGTCGAACCGTTGGCGGTGTTCAGCGCGTAAACCACCGAAGGATCGGCCTTGTCGGCGACGATGTAGAGCGTCGAACCGTCGGCGCTGAGCGATGCACCCGTCTGCGAGAATCCGCCGGGCAGGTTCACGCTCCACTTCGGGGTCTTCTTGGACGAAGCGGTGAGGTTGGTGCAGTCGAAGCTTGCGAGGTTCCAGGTGCCCGATCCGTAGACGGAGCCGGCGAGGTATACGCAATTGTCGGCATCGACGCAAGGCTGGCAACGGCCGGCCGAGAGGATCTTGCCGGGAGCGAACGTATCGGAAGTCGGAACCGGCGACCAGACGAACGATGCGTCGGGAACCATGATGCCGTAGCCGTATTCGGCGGTGTTGGTGAAGATCACCACGCCGCTCTTGAGGGCGATCGTGCCGGAGGTGCCGCCGCCGTTGGCCGGAGTGGCCGTGGCGGTGTTCTTGCCGGTGGATTTCTCGAACCCGCGGATCGCGCCGTTGGTGCCGCGGCTGCCCACGATGACCATGCTCGGGCTGATGCAGGGCGTCGAGAAAGCGATGCGCGCTGCCGGAGCGTAGGCCGTCGTGTTCTTCCAGAGGACGGAACCCGTGGCACCGTCGAACGCGTAGGCGACCGAAGCCGAAGAAGAACCGCCGTAACCATGCCCCACCCAGTAAACCGTGCCGTCGGTGTCGACCGAAGGATAGGAAATTTCGCTCTTGAGGTATACGCCGTCTTTGGCCATGGCGTCGTATTCCCATACCTTGGCGCCGTCGGTGTTGAGTGCGACCATCTTGCCGTCGCCCGACACCGCATAGATATAACCCATGTCGCTGGCCGCAACGACGCTCGCTGTGCAGAGCGCATCGGCGGAAGCCACAGCAGTGGACCAGAGCAGCGTGAAGGCCCCGACATCGCCCGAGCGGACGTTGATGGTTTTGGAGGCGGTGCTCGTGCCGCCGCGGTCGTCAGTCACGGTCAGCCGGACGTTGAACATGCCCGCCTGCTGGAAGGTGTAGGTCGCATTGATCTCCGTGGAGATCGTACCGTCGGGGAAGAGCCATTCGCGCGACGCGATCGAGCCGTCGGAGTCGGTCGACCGGTCCGTAAAGGTCACGGTCGTGCCGACGCTGACCATCTGGGGCATATAGCTGAAGTCGGCCGCCGGCAGCAGGTTGTCCGCAAGGATGGTGAGCGTGCGTGTCGTCGAGGCGCGGTTGCCGTCGGCGCCCCATGCCGTGAGGGTGACGGTGTAGTCGCCCGGCCGGTCGTAGACGATCGGGTCGAGGCGCTCCCATTCCTCCCACAAGGCGTCGGTCTTTTCGCCCGCATGCTCCCGATTGAGGCACCATGCCCGGAACTGCTGCTGGGCCTGTTCCGGCATCGGGTTGTGCAGGAAGGTGTGTATGATCTTTTCAATCATGTCTGTTCTTTCTGTGGGTTGTATTAGTATGACGGGGAAAAGAAGGGCATCCCTAACCGGAATCGAATTTTTGGGCAAAAAAAAAGGACAACACGATTTTGTGTTGTCCTTGGCTTGCCCGGAAGCGCAGAGCGGAAGAATCAGAAGAAGAAGGCGATGATGCTGATGATCTTTTTCAGCTCGGCGAGCGCCCTGCCGATGTGATATTCCACGGTTTTGGGACTGATGCCCAACTGCTGTGCGATTTCCTGATGGGAGAGTCCTTCATAGCGGCTCAGCCGGAAGATCTGCTGCCGCTGCCGGGGCATCTGCTCCACGGCCATGTTGATGATCATCATCAGATCCTCGGTGGCGACCTTGGCCGAAAGATCGTCCGTCAGAAGCTCCTCGACGTGCAGGAGCCGCTGCCGGTAGCGTGTCTGCACGCTCTTGTGTTCGAAGATGTCGAAAACGGCGTTCTTGGTCATCCGGAACAGGTAGCTGCGGAACGATCGGATGTGGACGATGGACTCGCGGGTTTCCCAGATTTTCAGAAAGATGTCGTGCGCCAGATCCTCGGCTTCGCTCCGGTTTTTCAGCATGCAGAAGGCAAACGCCTCCACATGCGGGGCATAACGCATGTACAACGCATCGAATGCGTCGTAGCTGCCCTGCCGGAGGCTCTCCAATATCAATTCGTCCGCCTGCCTGTCCATTCTTTCGTCGTGAGGTCGAAACCCGGGTATTGTTTGAGTGTATAAATTGCAAACGGGGACTAAAGTACACAAAAAATTTTAGAAAACAGAGCCAATATATGTTCAATATTTAATATCGAGCGTTTTTCAGAGCAGGCAGCTTCAATCGTAAAATATTGGTTTTTAATAAAATGATCCGACTTTTGCAACGCGCAGGTTTTTCAACTTGCAACCTGGCATTACGAAAGATCGAACCCTGCTGTTCTTGCAATTTTTGCAATGCCTTTCGCAACTCCGCCCGCCCCGGTGCATCTCCTGGCGAAACGGTTCGTGCAGAATTGCTGTCGGACGTCGGCCGGCGCTCCTTTCCTAAATCCTTTCCACAAAGTTGTCATGCGGAGGCGATACAACAAATTTTCGGCCGGATTCATCGGCAGAACAAAAAAGGAAGCCCTCCTTTTCGGAGGGCTTCCCAAAATCAAGTGACAATGTAGGCTACAAGGTCCGCAACACCTCGCGGAGGAGGTCCCAGAACTTGGGTACGGTGGCTATTTCGAGCCGCTCGTCGGGCGAATGGACGCCCCGCAGCGTAGGACCGAACGACACCATTTCCAACCCGGGATACTTCTCGAGAAAGAGGCCGCATTCGAGTCCGGCATGGATGGCCCGCACCTTGGGCTCGGCGGCGAAGAGACGACGATAGGCATCGGCCGTGACCTCGAGCAGCCGCGAATCGGGATCGGGCGCCCAGCCGGGATAACCGTCGGAGTGGGCGACGTCGGCACCGGCCAAGGCGAAGATCGACTCGACCATCTGCATGACGTAGGTCTTGGCGCTCTCGACCGACGAACGCTGCGACGAAGTGACGACGATGCGGCCGCCCTCCTCGAACTTGACGGAAGCGAGGTTGGTGGAAGTCTCCACCAAGCCCGGCACGGCGGCCGACATGGCGATGACGCCGTTGGGCACGCCGACGAGCGAATAGACGAGCGCGAACTGCGTGCGGGCGTCGAGAACCTCGTCGACCTGGGGCATCTCGTTGAGCGTGATCTTGAAATTGGGCTCGCGCAGGCGGAACTCCGATTCGAGATCGGCGGCGAAGAGCTCGTAACGCTTGCGGAACTCCTTGACGAAGCGCTCGGGCACGCCGAAGATGGCGTAAGCCTCGCGCGGGATGGCATTGCGGAGATTGCCGCCCGAAAAATAACTCAGACGCAACTCGAACGACTGCATGCCGCCCCACAGAAGCCGTGCGACGGTCTTGTTGGAATTGACGCGGCCCTTGTCGATGTCGTCGCCCGAATGGCCGCCCAGCAGATCGGAGACGTCGACGCGGAAGAACGTATAGTTCTTGGGGGCCGGCTCCATGGTGTAGCGGAAGGTGGCGACGGTGTCGATGCCGCCGGCGCACCCGATGAAGAGCTCGCCCTCGTCCTCGGAATCGAGGTTGATGAGGTATTTGCCCTGCAACATCCCGTCGCCCAACTCGAAGGCGCCCGTGAGCCCGGTCTCCTCGTCGACGGTGAAAAGCGCCTCCAGCGGTCCGTGCTGCGCCTCGGGATCGATCATCATGGCCAGAGCGGCCGCCATGCCGATGCCGCAGTCGGCGCCGAGCGTGGTGCCCTCGGCGCGCACCCAGCCGCCCTCGACACGGGCGCGGATGGGATCGTTGTCGAAATCGAACTCGACGTCGGAATTCTTCTCGCACACCATGTCCATGTGCGACTGGAGGACCACGGCGGGCCGCTCCTCGAACCCGGGAGAAGCGGGCTTGCGCATGACGACGTTGCCGACAGCGTCCTTGCGATACTCGAGGTTGTGTTTCTTGGCGAAGTCGACCAGGAATTCGATGATCTTGCCCTCCTTTTTCGAGGGACGCGGCACCTTCAGAATGGCGTCGAACTGCTCCCACACAGGGCGGGGCTCCAGATTGGCGATTTCGGACATAGGATTCTTAATTATTTTGCAAAGTCAGTCATGCGTTCCGACGTACCCCTCGACCGTCATTGCAGGTCCGGTGCTCCCGACGCGGTGCACAGCCGCGCAGTCGCCCGCTTGCCCCGGGAAGGACTCCGGCCGGAACTCCGAAAAAAACGGGATTGCGAGCCGTCGGTACATTATTGCAGGATCGTGTTTGCAAAAATAGGGATTTTTCCTAATTTTGGCAACAGAAAAACAGACGAACACCTATGGATTACAGAATCGGACACGGATACGATGTCCATGCGCTGGCCGGCGGACTGCGGCTGGTGCTGGGAGGGGTGGAGATTCCTCACACGAAAGGTTTCGTGGCCCACTCGGACGGCGACGTGGCGATCCACGCCGTATGCGACGCACTGCTGGGAGCGGCCGCGCTGGGCGACATCGGGCAGCACTTTCCCGACACGTCGGCCGACTATGCGGGCATCGACTCGAAAATTCTGCTGCGCCGCGTGGCGGCGATGCTGCGCGAAAAGGGATACGAGATAGGCAATGTGGACTGCACGATCCGCATGCAACGGCCCAAACTGCGACCCTACATCGACGCGATGCGTGCCGCGATGGCCGGTGCAATGGGTGTAGACGATGACCGGGTATCGGTCAAAGCTACGACCACAGAGCAACTCGGTTTCGAAGGCCGCGAAGAAGGAGTCTCGGTCACGGCCGTGGCGCTGATTTACAAAAAGTGAACGGTTCTCGTTCACCATTCGTCTGCTGACGGTCAGTCCAGCTGCCGGTATCTGGGATCGCCCATGCGCTTGTCCCACAACCACCCTGCGTAACGCATGGTGACGCCGGGCGTGATGAGCGTGAGGACGGTTTCGCCGGTGACGGTAGAAACGGCTAACTCGGCATGGTAGGAAGCGCTGCCGTCGAGGAAGTCGAACGATACGCACCACCCCCACTGCATGCGCGAAGCGCGGTAATCGCGGATCGACATCGAATCGAAGTTGAGCATCTCGACATACTGCGTGATGCCGCGCTCGGTGGGCAGGTGCACCTCGACGTGGTCGACCAGCAACCCGAAGAAGAAGTAATCGGCATAGATCGAACGGATCAGTCCGCCGGGCATCTCCTGCATCGAATTGGGATAGAACAGGTAGTTGCGCGACCGGACGATCGAATCGATGTGCGCGGCGTAGACCTTGGCGCGGTAGGCGCGGCGCTCGGGACGGCTCATGTGCCGCGTCGGGTCCTCGTAGACGGCGGTATGCCCGACGAGCTGCACGGGTGCCTGCTGCACCGTCACGACGGTAGTCTGCGGCACGCTGTCGGCACCGGCCCGGACGACGGCGACCTGGGGCGCCGGCATGGCCTGCTGCACGACCTGAGGCTGCTGCACGACTTGCATCGGAACAACCTGCTGCATGGGGACGACCTGAGGTGAGCGGGCGAAAACGGCACCGGCTGCAAGCAGCGCGGCGCCGATCGGAAAGGCATATTTCATGGAGATCAATAGAGCTGCGAGATGGTTCCGGTGTACTGCACGGGATTGTACCAGGGATTGGTGATCGTGAGGTTGGCGCCGCCCGTACGGGAGAAGATCTCGAACGTAAAGGTGTAGTTCGAAGCTGAGAAGAGCGACGTGGTGAAGGTCACCATCCAACCCTCGTGGGTCTGCTCGGTAGTGTAGCCCTGAACATCGGAGACAGTGTAGTTGATGACCGTGGCGTAGTAAGGCGGCACGTAACCTTTGATATAAGGCAGGCAGATGTCCACCGTGCCGTCCCAGATGCCGACGTTGAAGGCCGGGTTGATGACCTGGCGCATGGGGCCGGCCGGCTGGCGCTGCATCGTCTGGGGATTGAACTGGAAGTTGCGCGAGAGCACGATGGAATCGATCATGCGCTCGTAGTTGGCGATGCGCTCGGCACGGCGCTTTTCACGCACTTCGCGGCGCTCCTGCTTGGGCGAGAGCATCTTTTTCTGACCGATGACGGTGGCGGCCGCCACGCAGAGCAACAGGCCGCTGAGGATAATTACTGCTTTTTTCATGGCACGTAATGGTTTGGTTTGCGGCCATGATTGCAATTTCGGTGCCGGAAACCGCAAGCGACGAAAAACCGCAGGGTTTCCGGCAACGGAGATCCCTGCGGCGAGGTTCGAAAGTTCGGTTCGGAGAAACGGGCAGCCGTTCGGCTCAGAGTAACGGCCCGGCGGCTCGGGCTGCGGAAACAAGCCTCCTACACCACCCTCTCGTAATGAATGGCGATCTCAACGCCGTTGAACTCCCACGGACTGTTCGTGAATTTCTGCAACGGAACGCTGCGGTCGTCGAACCACGCTTTCACGACGAACTTGTTGTTTTTGCCGGGGTTGTCGCGGCAACGGAACTCCGTAAGACTCGTATTGCGGTGGATGTCGATCGACTCCAAGCGGTTGGAGTTGCAGAACAACTCCTCCAATTTCACGTTGGCGGAGACATCGAGGACGACCAGCCGATTGTCGATGCAGGACAATGTTTTCAAGAGCGTATTGCGGCTGACATCCAGCGCAGTCAGGCTGTTGGCGAAGCACGACAAGGAGAGCAGGGCCGTATTGCCGGTCACGTCCAACGTCGTCAACTTGTTATTGCTGCAACCGAGAACCGCCAGATTCGGACTACGGCTTACCGACAACGAAACCAACTTGTTATTGTCGCAATACAGCGTCTCCAACGCGGAGTTGACGGACAGATCGAGCTTCGTCAGCTTGTTGTTGGCGCAGTTCAGTTCTTTCAAAGCGGGATTGGCCGAGAGATCGAGGCCGGTCAGCTCGTTGCCGCGGCAGTTGAGCATCTCCAATGCAGAATGAGCGGAAAGCTCCAGCGCGGTGAGCTTGTTATAGCTGCAATCCAGGCGGATCAGCGATTCGAAGAACCGGAGCCCGGCCAAAGACGTCAACTCGACACAATCGCTGCCGGACGCCACCGAGAGATCGATGTCGCGGATATTCTTCACCTCGCCGAAAGCGATATGCCCGGCATCGGCCACATAACCGTGCTTCTGCAACTCGCGGGCGAAATCGGGATCGAAAACCGACGCAATATCCGTTGCGTCGTTCATGGCCTGCTGGACGACGGTCAGCCGGCACGACTCGCCGGCATAGGAAATATCGACGAAAGCCCTGCGCTCCGTCGTGGCAAAACGACTGCCGGCAGTCAGCGTCAGCGTGGCCTCGCCGGCCGCTCCGTTCGCGGGGGGGGGTAAAACGAGCCATCCGGAATCGCCCTCGTCGTATGCGACCGACGCTTCCCAGTCGACGTTGACTGCGAACGGAACCTGCACCTCACCGCCTTCGGCAGCGATCGTATATTCCACGGTCCCGATGGTCAGCTCCGGAGGGAGCTGCCGGTCATCCAAACTCTCCCTGCTGCAACCGGCAAAAAGAGCCGCCAGGAGAAACAAGCCAAAGATATTTTTCATCGTCATCTTATTTCAGGAAGATATGCGGGCGCACGTCCCGAAAACGCGCACCGGGGGGGGGCAAAGGTAACGACTTTCCGCCAACAAACCTACCGGAGACCCATCTTTTTGAGGAAGCGCCCGGTGTGGCTGTGCGAAGAGAGGGCCACGTCGTGAGGCGTACCCTCGGCGACGACCCGGCCGCCCCCTACCCCGCCCTCGGGGCCGATGTCGATGATATGGTCGGCGACCTTGACGACGTCGAGGTTATGTTCGATGACGATGACCGTATTGCCGCGGTCGACAAGCTTGTTCAACACCTCCAGAAGCAGCCGGATGTCCTCGAAATGGAGCCCCGTGGTGGGCTCGTCGAGGATGTAGAGCGTACGCCCGGTGTCGCGCTTGGAGAGCTCCGAAGCCAGCTTGATGCGCTGGCTTTCGCCGCCCGAAAGGGTCGTGCAAGGCTGTCCGAGGGTGAGGTAACCGAGGCCCACCTCCTGGATGGCGCGGAGCTTCTGGTGGATGGCCGGGATGTTCTCGAAGAACTCGACGGCCATGTTGACCGTCATGTTGAGCACGTCGTCGATGGACTTGCCCTTGTACTTGACTTCGAGCGTCTCGCGGTTGTAACGATGGCCGCCGCATGCCTTGCAGGTGACGTAGACGTCGGGCAGGAAATTCATCTCGATGGTCTGCACGCCGGCGCCGCGGCACTCCTCGCAGCGGCCGCCCTTGACGTTGAACGAGAAGCGCCCGGCCTTGAAACCCCGGATCTGCGCGTCGGGCGTCATTTCGAAGAGCTTGCGGATGTCGGTGAAGACGTTGGAATAGGTCGCCGGATTGGACCGGGGCGTACGCCCGATGGGCGACTGGTCGACGACGACGAGCTTGTCGACATGCTCGATGCCCTCGACGCCGTCGCACTCCAGCGGACGGTCGAGCGAACGGTAGAGCACCCGGGAAAGCGCGGGACGCAGGGTTTCGTTGACGAGCGTGGATTTGCCCGAACCGCTGACGCCCGTCACGCAGATGAACTTGCCCAGAGGAAACGCGACGTCGATATTCTTGAGGTTGTTGCCCCGGGCGCCGCGGACGACGATGCTTTGTCCGGAACCGGGGCGCAGTGTTGCGGGGATCTCGATGCGGCGGCGCCCCGTGAGGTAGTCGGCCGTGATGGAATCGGACCGGAGGATGTCGTCGAAAGTGCCGGCAGCGACGATCCGGCCGCCCCGGCGTCCGGCCTTGGGCCCGACGTCGACGATGAAGTCGGCGGCACGCATCATCTCCTCGTCGTGCTCGACGACGACGACCGAGTTGCCGGCATCGCGCAGCTCCTCCAGGCTGCGGATCAAACGCTGGTTGTCGCGCTGGTGCAGGCCGATGGAGGGCTCGTCGAGAATGTAAAGAACATTGACCAGTTTGGAACCGATCTGCGTGGCGAGGCGGATGCGCTGGCTCTCGCCGCCCGAGAGCGACCGCGACGACCGGGCGAGGGAGAGATACCCCAACCCCACCTCGAGCAGGAACCCGACACGCTCGCGGATCTCCTTGACGATCTCCTGGGCGATGCGCCGCTCCTTGTCGCTGAGATGCTCCTCGACCTGCGCCATCCACGCGGCGAACTCCTCGATGGAGAGGGCCGAGACGTCGGCGATGCTCTTGCCGCCGATGCGGAACTGCAAGGCCTCGGACTTGAGGCGCGAACCGCCGCAAGCCGAGCAGGTGCGGTAGACGATGAACTGCTCACGCCACTTGCGGCCGCGGGCCGAATCGTCGTCCTCGGTGCGGCCGATGTACTCGGCGACGCCCTCCCACGAGAGGAACTGCCGCCCGCCGGAAGGCGAGCTGAACTCGGAAAGGTCGACGGTCAACGGCTCGGAATCGCCGTAGAGCACGGCGTTGAGCGCCGCCTCGGAGAAGGTGGAGACGGGGTCGTCGAGCGTGAAATCGTAGCGCCGCCCCAACATTTCGAGGGTGGCGAAAAGCATGTCATTGCGGTACTTTCCCAACGGCTCGACGGCGCCCTGGCGCAGGGAAAGCCCCCGGTCGGGAATGATCTTGGCGATGTCGAACACGGCCTCCTCGCCCAGTCCGTTGCAATGGGGGCAGGCCCCCTTGGGCGAATTGAACGAAAAGGTGTGGGGCGCGGGGTCCTCGAAGGCGACGCCGGTGGAGGGGCACATGAGGTGGCGCGAATAGAAACGCTGCTCGCCGGTGCCGTAGTCGTAGAGGGCCATGGTGCCCTTGCCCTGGCGCATGGCCTCCCGGAGCGAGGTCATGATGCGCTCGCAGGCGTCGTCGTTGACGGTGAGCCGGTCGACGACCAGGTCGATGGTGTGTATCTTGTAGCGGTCGAGCCGCATGCCGGGCGAAATTTCGCGAATCTCGCCGTCGATGCGGGCATGGATATAACCTTTCTTGGCGAGCGTCTCGAAAAGCTCGCGGTAGTGGCCCTTGCGGCCCTGGACGATGGGCGCGAGCAAGGCGATCTTGCGGCCGGCGAACCCCTCGCGGATCAGCTCGGCGATGCGCTCGTCGGTGTAATGCACCATCTCCTCGCCGGTGACGGGCGAATAGGCCCGCGAAGCGCGGGCGAAAAGCAGACGCAGGAAGTCGTTGATCTCGGTGACGGTGCCGACCGTCGAACGGGGATTCTTGTTGGTGGTCTTCTGCTCGATGGCCACCACGGGGCTGAGTCCCGTGATCTTGTCGACGTCGGGACGCTCCATGGTCCCGACGAACTGCCGGGCATAGGTCGAGAGGGTCTCCATGTAACGGCGCTGCCCCTCGGCATAGATGGTGTCGAAGGCCAGCGACGACTTGCCCGAACCGCTCAGTCCGGTGATGACGACCAGCTTGCGGCGCGGGATCTCCAGATCGACATTCTTGAGGTTGTGCACGCGGGCACCGAGGATTTTGATCGAATCTTCTTTCATCGGTAAAGAAACGTACGGCCGTCCCGGATTATTGGCCGGGACGTGCGAATCGGCAAAGATAACACATTCGGACGGAATACCCCCGGCGGCAGAGGATTTTTTCGGCCCGGAGAGCGGAAAACGCCCCTGCAAAGAGGGCGGCTACGCTTTCAGCTCGAAGTCGTCGGCGTCCTGCCAGGCGGGGAACGACTCGCGGAAAGCGCGCTGCTGGTCGAGGTCGAGCGTCACGACCATCGTCCACTCGCCGCTGTCGGCACCGGCGATCGTCCGGCCGAGGAAGTCGAGCGCCATCGAATCGCCGATGTAGACGGCATCGGGATCGGTGCCCACGCGATTGACGCCGATGACGTAGCACTGATTCTCGATGGCCCGGGCCCGCAACAACGCGCACCAGGCGTCGCGCCGCTTGTTGTCCCACGAAGCGCAGTAGATGATGGCGTCGTAATCGCCCCGGTTGCGGCTCCAGACGGGGAACCGCAGATCGTAACAAATCTGCAGCAGGAACCGGAAGCCCATGTATTCGACCACCACGCGGCGGTTGCCGGGCGTATAGTCGCGGCCCTCGCCGCCGGGCCGGAAGAGGTGGCGCTTGTCGTACCACTCGGTCTCGCCCGACGGCCTGACGAAGAACATGCGGTTGCGGTAGGTGCCCTCCTCGACGATCACGGCGCTGCCGACGACGGCCTTGCCATAGACAGCGGCCCAGCGGCGCATGGTGGTGACGACCAGTCCGTCGCACGGCTCGGCGACCACTGCGGGGCGCAGCTTGAAACCGGTGGCGAACATCTCGGGCAACACCACGATGTCGGCATCGGCGGCCGCGACGACCGGTTCGAGACGCTCCAGGTTGCGGGCGGTGTGCTCCCACTCCATGTCGACCTGGCAAAGGGCAATGCGGATTTTCATATCGGAAACGGAATTTTGGATCATTCAAAGATAAACGTTTTTTCTCAAACGCGCAATCCCCCGGCCAAGAACGAATCGACCGTAAAGTTGCGACACAACAAAATAAAACGTACTTTTGCAACCTAATCCCACGAACCATGCTCAAAGCAGGCCGCAACCACACGCTCACCGTCAGCCGCATATCGGACTACGGACTCTATCTTGAGAACGAGGAACACGACGAAGTGCTGCTCCCCAACCGCTATGTCTCGCTGACGGACAAACCCGGCGACCGCAAGGAAGTCTTCGTCTACCACGACTCGGAAGACCGTCTGGTGGCGACTACCGAGACGCCGCTGCTGCGCGCGGGCGAAGCAGGCTATCTGAAAGTAGTGGACAAGACCGTGCACGGGGCGTTTCTGGACTGGGGGCTGCAGGGCAAGGATCTCTTTCTGCCCAACCGCAACCAGCAGGGAGGCATCCTGGCCGGCCACAGCTACATAGTCTACCTCTACGAAGACAGCGTGACGGGCCGCTGCGTGGCGACGAACAAACTGAAAACCTTCATCGACAACGACGAGATAACGGTGCGCCCGCGCGAGGAGGTGGAGGTGCTGGTGGCGTCGGAGAGCCCGATAGGCTACCGGGTCATCGTCAACAACCGCCACTGGGGCATGATCTACCGCAACGAGATTTTCCGTCCGGTGGCCGTGGGCGACCGGCTGCAAGGCTACGTACGCCGCATCACGGAGGAGAAACGCATCGACATCAGTCTTCAACAAACGGGCTACGCCCAGGTGAAGGATTCGGCCCGCACGCTGCTCGAACTGCTGCGCGGGAACGGCGGCCGGCTGCCGCTCAACGACGCCAGCGACCCGGCGGAAGTGCAGCGGCTGACGGCGATGAGCAAGAAGACGTTCAAACGCTCGGCAGGCGTGCTGCTCAAGCAGGGTACGATCGAGATGGACGAAAAAGGAATCAGAATTCGCAGATGATGGCAGCGTTCAACATAGCGCGACAATAAACGCAGCGGACCGAAGAGGCCGTGAGAAGCAGACAAAGCGGGACGAATGATCGTCCCGCTCTTTTTTTGTCCGTCGGAAAACGGCTACGCGGCCTTGATGAGCGACCGGCCCAACCACACGAGCAGCAGGCCCAACGTGAAACTCAACCCCACGTAGAGTCCGAAACTCAGCCAATGCCGCTGCTGCAAAAGCAGGAACATGTCGTCGGAAAACGACGAGAAGGTGGTGAAGCCGCCGCAGAAGCCCGTAATCAGAAAGACGTTCATCGAAGGCGAAATCAGGTGCGTCTTCTCGGCCATGCCGAAGAAGATGCCGATGATGAAGCCGCCCACCAGGTTGACCGTGAAGGTCCCCCACGGAAAAGCCGCCGCACCGGCGACATGGAAAAGTTTGCCTGTCAGAAAACGCAGGCAGGTGCCGATGAAGCCGCCCAGGCCCGCAATAAGCATTGCTCGAATCATAGTAGGAAAAAATTTTTTCGACGTCCCCCGCTGCAAATTCCGCACCACCGCCGCCGAACTGCCGGCGACGCGGCGGACGCCGGGTACAAAAGTAGTCACGAACGGCGTTCCGTCCGACCGTCCGGCGCACTTTTTTACCTATAAAGAAGTCCGCCGGGCGCAAGAAACGCACCGGCGCCCCGGGCGGCGTGGCATATTCTTTGGATTTCAACGCGCCGGACGAACCGTCGGTCTCCGAAGATGACGGCGGACGCCGAACCACAAAAATCCATCCAACTATGCACTTATCACCGAAAGAGATCGACAAACTGATGCTCCTCTCGCTGGGCATGATCGCCGAACGACGCATGAAGAAGGGGCTCAAACTCAACTATCCGGAGGCTGTGGCCTACATCACCTCGACGGCGCTGGAGGAAGCCCGTGCGGGCAAGACCGTCGAAGAGGTCATGACCAGCGCCGCCAGCGTACTGCGCAAGAGCGACGTCATGGACGGCGTGGCCGACATGATCGACCTGCTGCAGGTCGAAGCCGTATTCACCGACGGATCGCGGCTGGTCAGCATCCATCACCCCATCAAGTAATCCCCTAACGCACCGAACAATGGACAACAACACGAATACGCAAAAGACGCCCCAGGCCGGCACGAAGCAGCAGGCCCCGGGACTCTATCCGAACGAACCGGGCTTCAAGCCCTCGCAGCCGGTCGCAGCGGGCGGCGAGATACTGGCCTCCGAACCGATCGCCTACAACCTGGGCCGCAAGACGGTCCGGCTGGTCGTCCGCAACACGGGCGACCGTCCCATCCAGGTGGGTTCGCACTTCCATTTCTTCGAAGTGAACCGCTACCTGGAGTTCGACCGCGACGCCTCGTTCGGCTGCCACCTGAACATACCGGCGACGACGGCCATCCGTTTCGAACCGGGCGACCAGAAAGAGGTGGAGGTGGTGGCCTTCGCCGGCAAGCGCCGCATCATCGGCTTCAACGGTCTGGTGATGGGCTACACGGGCGACGAAGACAACCCCGCCTACTTCCCGGCCCGCATGAAGGCCGTGCGCAAGGTGCGTGAGGCGGGATTCAAGGAGATCGGCGAGAAACAGGCCGAAGCGGACTACAAGAAATACGAAGCCGCCGCCGCACAAAAGAACGACAACGCAAAAAAATAACGACCATGGCAACCATTTCACGGCAAGAATACAACAACCTGTTCGGACCGACCGTCGGCGACAAGATCCGCCTCGGCGACACCGACCTCTACGTGGAGATCGAGAAGGATCTGCGCGAATACGGCGACGAGATCGTCTACGGCGGCGGCAAGACGCTGCGCGACGGCATGGGACTGGCCAACACGATGACCTCGAAGGAAGGGGCGCTCGACATCGTCATCACCAACGTGACGATCATCGACCCGATCCTGGGCGTAGTGAAGGCCGACGTGGGCATCAAGGACGGACTGATCGCCGGCATCGGCAAGTCGGGTAACCCCAACACCATGCACGGCGTGCACCCCGACCTGGTGACCGGAGTGGCGACCGACGCCATTTCGGGCGAACACCTGATCCTGACGGCGGCCGGCATCGACGGCCATGTGCACCTCATATCGCCCCAGCAGGCCTACGCCTCGCTGAGCAACGGCATCACCACCCTCTTCGGCGGCGGCATCGGCCCCACCGACGGCACCAACGGCACGACCATCACCTCAGGCAAGTGGAACACCGAACGCATGCTCGAATCGCTGGAAGGGATTCCGGTGAACGTGGGCATGCTGGGCAAGGGCAACTGCTCGGTGGCCCAGTCGCTCGAAGAACAGATCGAAGCGGGCGTCTGCGGACTGAAGGTCCACGAAGACTGGGGCTCCACGCCGGAAGCGATCCGCGCGGCGCTCGACGTGGCCGACCGCTACGACGTACAGGTGGCCATCCACTCCGACACGCTCAACGAAGGCGGCTACGTGGAAGACACGATCGCCGCCATGGACGGCCGCACGATCCACACCTACCACACCGAAGGAGCCGGCGGAGGCCACGCCCCCGACCTGCTGAAGGTGGCGTCGATGCCCTACGTGCTGCCGTCGTCGACCAACCCCACGCTGCCGTTCGGCATCAACTCGCAGGCCGAACTCTTCGACATGATCATGGTGTGCCACAACCTCAATCCGAAGATTCCGTCGGACGTGGCGTTCGCCGAAAGCCGCGTACGCCCCGAGACGCAGGCGGCCGAAAACGTGCTGCACGACCTGGGCGTGCTGTCGATGGTCTCGTCCGACTCGCAGGCCATGGGCCGCATCGGCGAATCGTTCATGCGCACGTTCCAGACCGCCTCGTACATGAAGAACGCCTGCGGCAAACTGGCCGAAGACGCCGACGGCAACGACAACTTCCGCGTACTGCGCTACCTGGCCAAGGTGACGATCAACCCGGCCGTGACCTTCGGCGTATCGGACTACCTGGGCTCCGTGGAGAAAGGCAAGGTGGCCGACCTGGTGCTGTGGGAGCCCCGGTTCTTCGGCGCCAAGCCCAAGATGGTCATCAAGGGCGGCGTCATCAACTGGGCCAACATGGGCGATCCGAACGCCTCGCTGCCCACGCCGCAGCCGTGCTACTATCGTCCGATGTTCGGAGCCTGCGGGCGCGCGCTGCCGCAGACCTGCATCTCGTTCGTGTCGAACGCAGCCTACGAAAGCGGCATCAAGGAACGCCTGGCGCTCGAACGCATGGTGCTGCCCGTGCGCCGCACGCGCCAACTTACGAAATTCGACATGGTGCGCAACGGCGGCACGCCGCGCATCGACGTCGACCCCGAGACCTTCGAAGTACTGGTCGACGGCGTACGCACCTACGTCCAGCCGGCCCGCGAATTCCCTCTGGGCCAGCTCTACTGGTTCAGCTAACCTTACGTTCGGTTCGGACGGCGAAAAAAAAATGCCGCCCGAACCGGATTTCACAACCCCAACGAACACTCCTGCCCATGAAAATCTACCATGCCATCGTCGGCAACCTCCGCGACCCCGAATGGGCCGCCCGCGTGAAAGACGCCGACGTCGAAACCATCGAGCTCGACCAATGGACGGCGCAGAAAAGCCGTTTTGCCGCCACGAGCGACCGCAAGACCGAATATGCCGTAGCGCTCGAACGCCACTCGCAGCTGCTCGACGGCGACATCCTTGAATACGACCCCGCCGACCGCCGCATGGTGGTGCTGCGCATCCGGCTCAACGAGGTGCTGGTCGCCGACCTGACCTCCCTGGCCCGCGAAACGCCCGAAGAGATCATCCACATAGCCCTCGAACTGGGACATGCCATCGGCAACCAGCACTGGCCCGCCGTGGTCAAGGGCTGCCGGGTGATGGTGCCGCTCACGGTGGACAAGAAAGTGATGGAAAGCGTCATGCGCACCCACCGGATCGAACACGTCGACTACGCCTTCCGCTCCGGCGAAGAAGTCATCCCCTACCTGGCGCCCCACGAGATACGCCGCCTGTTCGGCGGAGCGAGCCATGCCAGCGAAACGGAACACACGCATCACCACCATGCCTGCGTCTGACGCCATGACCACGCTCATGCGGCTGATGGCGCTGACCGACTCGGCCTTCCCGGTGGGCACGTTCTCCTTCTCGAACGGACTGGAGACGGCGGCCGACACGGGGCTGGTGCACGATGCGGCGACGCTCGAAGCCTTTGTGCGCGACGTGGCGGTACAGGCGGCCACGACCGACGGCGTAGCGGCCCTGCACGCCTGGCGCGGCCGGCGCGACGAGCGTTTCGACGAGATCGTGGCGGCCGACCACCAGGCCATTCTCTGCAAGCTCAACGCCGAAGCACGCCTGATGAGCTGCCGCATGGGCAAGAAACTGGCCGAACTCCACACGCACATCGCCGCGGATGCGACGGTGGCGCGCTGGCTCGACGAAATCGGCGCCGGGCGCACGCCGGGCACCTACCCGGCGGCCCAAGGCATTGTCTTCGCGGCCTGCGGCATCGGCGAACGCGAACTCTTCTGCTCGCACCAGTACGGCGTAGTCAACACGGTGCTCAACGCCGCGCTGCGCTGCGTACGCGTGTCGCACTACGACACACAGCGCATCCTTTTCCGTCTCTCGGGCGAAACGCAGGCCCTCTACGACGAAGCGGCCGGCATGGACTACGACGACATGCACGCCTTTGCGCCGCAGACCGACATTCTGGCGTCGCTGCACGAAAAAGGCACCAAACGACTCTTCATGAACTGAACAGGCCGGCCGCATCCGGACACGCCGGCCGGCAATCGCACAAACAACACGACTCAAAAAAATGAACAACACTTGCCGCATAGGGATCGGAGGTCCCGTAGGATCGGGCAAAACGGCGCTGATCGAAGCCATCACGCCGCGCCTGCTGGAGATGGGCTGCAAGGTCCTGATCATCACCAACGACATCGTGACGACCGAAGACGCCAAACACGTGCGCAAGACGCTCAAGGGCGTGCTTGTGGAAGACCGCATCATCGGGGTGGAGACGGGCGCCTGCCCTCACACCGCCGTACGCGAGGACCCCTCGATGAACATCGCCGCCGTCGAAGAGATGGAGGCGCGCTTCCCCGACGGCGACGTGGTGCTGATCGAATCGGGCGGCGACAACCTGACCCTCACGTTCAGCCCGGCGCTGGTCGACTTCTTCATCTATGTGATCGACGTGGCGGCCGGCGACAAGATACCCCGCAAGGACGGTCCGGGCATCTCGCAGTCGGACATACTGGTCATCAACAAGACCGACCTGGCACCCTACGTGCACGCCGATCTGGAGGTGATGCGCGTCGACTCGGAACGCATGCGCCCGGGCAAACCCTTCCTGTTCACCAACTGCATGACGGGCGAGGGCGTCGACGAACTGGTGGGGCTGATCCGCCGCATGGCGCTTTTCGATCCGGACGACCGCCGCGAAACCGCCGGTGCAGAAGGCGCCGCCAAGTCCGAAACACCCCCGCAAACCGCCGCCGCACGATGAACATCGCCGCCGCCAAAGAGATGGCCCCCTACCTGGCCGAACCCACGGCGATGCCGGTGGGGAGTCCCGGGAAAGCGGGCTATCTGCGCCTGGGATTCGAACTGGACGACGAGGGGCGCTCGATCCTGCGCGACCTGGAACGCCGCACGCCGCTGATCGTACAACAGGAACTCTACTTCGACGAGGGAATGCCTGAGATGCCGTGCGTCTACATTCTTTCGTCGGGAGGTCCCAACGTCGACGGCGACCGCTACGAACAGCGCTTCACCGTGCGCGAGGGGGCGTTCGCCCATGTCTCGACGGGAGCGGCCACCAAACTGGCCGAGATGCGCTGCAACTGCTCGGGGCTGCGCCAACACTTCGAACTCGAAGCGGGCGCCTATCTGGAGTACCTGCCCGAGCCGACGATTCCCTGCCGCCACACGCGCTTCATCGCCGACACGACGATCCGCATCGACCCCACGGCCACGCTGTTCTATGCCGAAATCTACATGAGCGGCCGCAAATACTACGACCGGGGCGAGAAGTTCGCCTACGACATTCTTTCGGTGACGACGCGGGCCGCTCGGCCCGACGGCGAACGGCTCTTTCGCGAAAAGTTCGTCATCCGGCCCGGACGGCGCTCGCCGGAGACGCTCGGAGTCATGAACGGCTACGACGTCTTCGCCAACGCCATCGTACTGACGCCGCCCGCCGAGGCGGAACGCATCTACGACCGCACCGAAGCCTTCGTCGACGACCGGCGCCGGCTGGCGGCTGGAATCACGCGCCTGCCCAACGGCTGCGGAGTGCTCTACAAGGCACTGGGCGCCGAAACCGACCCGGTGAAACGGCTCGTGAGAAGTTTCTGCGCCACGGTGCGCGAAGAAGTGAAACGGCGCCCCATGCCCGACGAATTCCCGTGGCGCTGACGACAACCGACAACAAACAGCCTATGATCATGGATACGACCATCTCCTCGCCGACGGCCCAAACCGGCGTCGGCTTTCTGAAAAAAATGCTGCGCGGCACGGGACAGGTGATGTTCCAGCCGAGCGCCTGGACCGGAATGCTTTTTCTGATCGGCATCTTCTGGGGTTCCTACGCCAACCATGCCGGCGTGGTGGCATGGGGCGCCCTGGCAGGCGTGGCGGTCTCGACGCTGACGGGCCGCTGGCTGCGGCTGCCGGCCGACGACGGCGCACAGGGTCTCTGGGGCTTCAACGGCGTGCTGGCGGGCTGCGCGTTCCCCACGTTCCTGGGCAACACCGTGTGGATGTGGATGGCGCTGGTGCTCTGCGCCGCGCTGACCACCTGGGTGCGCACCGGATTCAACAACGTGATGGCCCCCTGGAAGGTCAATTCGCTGACCTTCCCCTTCGTCTTCTGCACCTGGCTTTTCCTGCTGGCCGCACGCGCCATGCACGGGATGCCGCCGACCCACCTGTCGGAACCGACGCTCCCGGCGCTTTTCGCGACGGACGAGAGCCTGCGCTTCGGACATCTGGCGGTCTACTGGCTCAAGGGCGTCGGGCAGGTCTTCCTGGTCGACTCGTGGGTCACGGGGCTTTTCTTCCTTATCGGGTTATGGATGAGCAGTTACCGCGCTGCACTGTGGGCCGCCATCGGCTCGGCGGCGGCGCTGGTGGTGGCGATCGCTTTCGGAGCGTCGGGCGTCAACGTGGCCGGCGGGCTCTACGGATTCAGCCCCGTGCTGACGGCCATCGCTCTGGGAACGGTGTTCTACAAGCCGGGGCAGCGCTCGGCCGTATGGGCGCTCATCGGCATCGTCGTCACGGTCTTCGTGCAGGCGGGCATGAACGTTATGCTGGCACCGCTGGGCATTCCGACGCTGACCGCGCCCTTCTGCCTGACGACGTGGCTCTTCCTGCTGCCGCTTATCCGCTTCGACCATACGGAACACCCCGACCACTCCAACTGGCACCCGGCGAACAAAACCCACCTGGCGCGCCGGCCGATCGAAAAAACGCAAAAATAACCGACCATGCACATGTCCGACGCTCTGGTCTCGCCGACGGTAGCCGCCGTGGCGGGCACCGCCTCGCTGCTGCTGCTGGGCACGGCGCTGCGCAAACTGCGTCCCGCATCGGGGATGCATGCAGCGCCCGAAGCGAACGAACGCATCGTCCCGCTGATGGGCGTGACGGGCGCCTTCGTATTTGCGGCGCAGATGATCAACTTCGCCGTGCCGGGCACCGGGTCAAGCGGCCACATCGTCGGGGGCATCCTGCTCTCGGCCATCCTGGGGCCGTGGGCGGCGCTGCTGACCCTCTCCTCGGTGCTGGTGCTGCAATGCCTGCTGTTCGCCGACGGCGGCCTGCTGGCGCTGGGCTGCAACATATTCAACATGGCGGTGCTCTCGTGCCTGGCGGCCTATCCGCTCGTCTACCGCCCGATCGCGGGCCGCAGCACGTCGCCCGGCCGGATCTTCGCCGCCTCGCTGGCGGCATCGGTCGCGGGACTCGAACTGGGAGCGCTGGCGGTGACCGCCGAGACGGTGGCTTCGGGCATCACGGCCCTGCCGTTCGGACGCTTTCTGCTCTTCATGCTGCCCATCCACCTGGCGATCGGCATCGGTGAAGGCATAGCGACGGGAACGGTGCTCTGCGCCGTACAACGCTACCGTCCCGAACTGCTCGCCGGACGACGCAACGAAAAACAAACCGGAAAAACGCTGGCTGCGATCGCCCTGGCCGCCCTTGTTGTCGGCGGCTCCTTTTCGTGGATCGCCTCGTCGCGGCCCGACGGACTGGAGTGGTCGATCGAACGGACGGCCGCAGACCCGGAAATAGAAGCGCAGCCCGACGGCGCCCACCGCACGGCGGCCGCACTCCAGCAACGAACGGCCGCCCTGCCCGACTACGACACCTCGGCCGCGGGACTGGTGGGCTGCGGCGTCATCCTGCTGGCCGCCTGGGGCGGCACACGGCTCCTGCGCACCCGACGTCGGCAAGCATGAAAAACCGGCTTCAATACGCCCTCTGCGAACTCGAAACGCTGGAAAACTCCGCCCGGACGGAGTCCCCGCTCCAGCGGCTCGACGCGAGATCGAAACTGCTGACGACCGTCGTATTTCTGGCAACGATGCTTTCGGTACCTCTGACGAGACTCTCGGAAATCCTGCTTTTCGCACTCTATCCGCTGCTGACGGCCCCGCTGGGCGGAATGCGCTACGGAACGATCCTCCGGCGCTCGCTCTACGTGGTGCCGTTCGCGGCCCTGATCGGCGTTTTCAACTTGTTCTGCGACCACCAACCGGCCCTGCGCATCGGCACGCTTGCCGTCACCGAGGGCTGGGTTGTCTTCGTGTCGATTCTGCTGCGCGGAATGCTTTCGGTGCAGGCGCTGCTCGTGCTGATCGGATCGACCGGCTTCTTCGAACTTTGCCGGGGAATGCAGCGCCTGGGCATGCCGCATCTTTTCACCGTGCAGCTGCTTTTCGTCTACCGCTACCTGCATCTGCTGCTCGACGAAGCGCTCCGGCTGTCGTGGGCGCGCGAGGCGCGCAGTTTCGGCCGCCGCTCCTTTCCGCTTCAGGTGTGGGGCACGCTGGTGGCGCAGCTGCTGGTGCGCACCTGCGACCGGGCCGAACAGATCCACCGGGCCATGCTGGCGCGCGGATTCAAGGGCCGCCTGCCCGACGGCATAAGCCCGCACAACCGCTGGCGGCGAGCCGACACGCAATTTCTTGCCGTCTGGGGTGCGGCGCTGCTGCTTGCGCGGCTGACGGGTCCCGTCGAAACTCTGACACGACTGCTGCCATGAGCCACCACTGCCTGCTTTTCGACCGGGTGCACTACCGCTATCCCGACGGCTGCGAAGCCCTGCGGGGCGTAACGCTGCGCCTGCCCCACGGCGAAAAGGCGGCGCTCGTGGGAGCCAACGGGACCGGCAAATCGACCCTGCTGCTGCATGCGGCGGGGCTGCTGCTGCCCACGCAAGGCGAAGTGGCGGTCGGCGGAGTCGGACTGACGCCCCGCACGCTGCCCTCCGTCCGGCAGAAGGTGGGCGTAGTATTCCAGAATCCGGACAACCAACTTTTCATGCCCACGGTCGAAGAAGACGTAGCGTTCGGCCCTGCGAACATGGGACTGACGCCCGACGAGATCGAACAGCGGGTCGCGGCGGCGCTCGAAGCTGTGGGAGCATCGCATCTGCGCAAGAAATCGCCCTACCGGCTATCGGGCGGACAGAAACGGAGCGTGGCGATCGCCACGGTGCTCTCCATGGAACCTGCGGTGCTGGTGCTGGACGAACCGACCTCCGACCTCGATCCGCGCGCCCGGCGCCAGACGATCGAACTGCTCCGCCGGTTCGACCACACGATGCTGGTGGCGACGCACGATCTGGAGATGGCGGCGGAACTCTGTCCGCGCACGATCATCCTGCGCGACGGCACGGTGGCGGCCGACGGACCCACTACCGAACTGTTCCGCGACACGGCGCTGCTGGAAGCCTGCGCACTGGAACAACCCTGCTCGATGCGGCGGTAAAAACGGACGCCCGGCGGCCGCGCAACAGACGAACGGACGAAACGAACGGACGATCCGACGAAAAAGAATTTCGCCGATTGGCCGAATTTGTGTACCTTTGTCGGCGAAAACCAAAAACAGAACACTACTATGATCGATTTTCTTCAGGCCGCCGTACCGGCCGAACCTCAAGTGAGCTGGCTGCAGCAGTACGGCAGCTTCATCATGATCGGACTCATGTTCGTGGGCATCTGGCTGCTGATGTGGCGCCCCGAAGCCAAGCGCCGCAAACAGATGCAGGAGTTCCGCGAAGGCCTGAAAAAAGGCGACAAGGTAATCACCGCCGGCGGCATCTACGGCACGGTGAAGGAGGTGAAGGAGACGTCGCTGCTGATCGAAGTGGACAGCGACGTGACGCTGCGCATCGACAAGAACATGATCATGGCCGACAACAGCGCCGCCCAGCAGAAATAGCCCTTTGCGGCGCGCCGCAAGCAACGACGGGGAGCGTTTTCATGGACGCTCCCCGTTTTACTTGACGGCTGTGCCCTGCGACGGGCCGGCGAACGGCGGCGGCCCTGCCCGAGAACGGAACGGCAGCCGGCGGAAAGCGCCGCGACCGACGAAAAGACTTTCATAATCGCTGGCTTATTGTTATCTTTGACTCCGTCTTAGATACTTTCGCCGCGGCAATGCCCCAATAAATTTGGCATTCCGCTCGGCTTATTCGTATCTTCGCACTCCGAAACAACGCATATCGACACTATGACCCGAAAACTGACCTATCCCTGCGTGGGAACCTGCTCGAAGCAGATAGAGATCGAACTCGAAGGTGACGTTATCCGCAGCGTGGAATTCGCCGGCGGCTGCCACGGCAACACGCAAGGCATTGCGGCGCTGGTAGAAGGCATGCGGGCCGAAGAAGCCGTCGCACGGCTCAAAGGCATCGACTGCCGCGGCCGCGGCACCTCGTGTCCCGACCAGCTGGCCCGGGCGCTGGAGAGCATGCAGGCCGACCGGTAGCCCCGATCGCTCCTAAAGAAACACCGAGCCGGCCGTTCATTCCCCGCGGGCGCAGCATCAACGCCAAGCGCGGCACCGAGGGTGCCGCGCTTGCTGCTGTTTATCAGAGCCGCGGCGAAATCGCCTGCCGCCGGCAAACGTCCCTGCGGCACGGCGCGAAGCTGCCCCGAAAACCCGGCAAACGACCGTTCGCCCCATGCGACTTTTCCGTTCCTGCAAATTGGGGAACGGATTTTGCTGTGTCTACTTCCGTTCATGTAAAAAACGAAAGATTATGTATTTCTTATGGTATCTTCTGATCGGCTTGGCGGCCGGATGGATCGCCAACCTGATCGTCAAGGGCGACGGCTCGGGACTTGTCATCAACCTGATCGTGGGACTTATCGGCGGCGTGCTGGGCGGCTGGATATTCTCGTGGTTCGGATGGATTCCTGTCGGCACGTTCGGCAGTTTCCTTACGGCCCTGGCCGGCGCCGTCATCCTGTTGTGGATCGTCTCGATGATCACCCGACGCAAACATGTTGAACAATGAAAAACACGAACGAAATGAACGACACGAAAAACAGCTGGGAAGACCGGCAGACCGCAGACCGCTTTGCCGAAAAACTGGACAAGGCGACCGACTGCGACAAGAACAAGACGGAAAAGACCGTCGACAAGATGAAAAACGGCGTTGAGAACGCCGCCAACCGCGTGGGCGAAGCCGGCCGCAAGATGGGCGACAACATCAAACAGGGCGTCGACAAGGCCACCGACAAGATCGGCCACGCCGTCGACTCGGCGACTGACCGTCTTCAGGGCAAGAAGAACTATTGATACGCCTGCCCGAAAACCGGAAGCGGAGACCTTTGCAGGTCTCCGCTTCTGTTCGGAGTGGTTGAGCTGCCAGGACTCGAACCTGGAACGACAGAACCAAAATCTGCTGTGTTACCATTACACCACAGCTCAATCGTTCGCTCGAAAGCGGGACAAAGATAAACAAAAAAACGCAATATCCAAACGGTGCACCCGGGAACACGCACCTCTGAAATTCCGAACCATGATCGCAACCATGATCGCGCTCTTCTGCGCAGGCTACCTGCTCATCGCGCTGGAACACAAAATCAACGTCAACAAATCGGCCATTGCGCTGCTCATGTGCGGCGCGCTCTGGGCCCTCTTCAGCCTGGCGGGCGGCGGCATGCGGACCGGCACGCAGCTCGCCGAACAACTGAGCAGCACGTGCGAGATACTGATCTACCTGATCGGCGCCATGACCATCGTCGACCTGATCGACACCCACGGAGGCTTCAACGTCATCACCTCGCGCATCCGGACCCGCAACAAACGCCGGCTGCTGTGGCTGTTGGCGCTGGTCACCTTCTTCATGTCGGCCGTGCTGGACAACATGACCACAGCGATCATCATGATCATGCTGCTGCGGCGCATCGTCCCGGAACAGCGCGACCGGTGGATCTTCGCCGGACTGATCGTCGTGGCGGCCAACAGCGGCGGCGCATGGTCGCCCATCGGCGACGTGACGACCATCATGCTCTGGATGCGCGGCAACGTGGCGGCCGGCCCCTTGATGGCCAACCTGATTCTGCCGTCGCTGCTCTCGGTGGCGGTCCCCACCGCCCTGGCCTGCCGCCTGGTGGGCAAGGGCGAAACCGCCGACACCGCAGCCGCACCCCAGGAACTGCCGCAGGGCGTCGAGCCGCGCATGAGCCGGCTGATTCTGACGGTGGGCGTAGGCGGGCTGCTCTTCGTGCCGGTGTTCAAGGAAGCGACGGGCCTGCCGCCTTACATGGGCATGACCATCGCGCTGGGCGCCATCTGGGTGCTGACCGAAATACTCTACGACCGGCGGCGCGACATGGAGGCGTCGATCCAGAACCGGGTGTCGAAAGTGGTGAAACACATCGACATGCCGACGATCCTCTTCTTCCTGGGCATACTGATGGCGGTCGGTGCGCTGCAGAGCGCGGGCATCCTCACCGACATGGCCCGATGGTTCGACAAACATCTGCACGAACCTTTCCTGATCGCCGGACTGATCGGCATATTGTCGTCCGTAGTCGACAACGTACCGCTCGTGGCGGCCTGCATGGGCATGTACCCCGTAGCGGGCGCGGCGGGTGCGGCGGCCAGCGCCGACCCGGCCTTCATGCAGAACTTCGTGGCCGACGGGCTCTTCTGGCACCTGCTCTCCTATGCCGCCGGCGTGGGCGGCAGCCTGCTGATCATCGGTTCGGCGGCGGGCGTCGTGGCCATGGGGCTCGAAAAGATCGATTTCGGCTGGTACCTGCGCAAAATCACGCCCCTGGCGCTGGCCGGCTATGCTGCAGGCCTGCTGGCCATCTGGCTCCAGCACCTGGCGGGCTGGTAGCGGACGCTACTTCAGCTTGGCGAGGAAGCGCTCCCGGTCGACGATGAAGCGGACATGAGTGCCCTCGCCGATCATCCCCTCGGCGTCGCGGGCACCGACATTGAAGGTGATCTTGCGCCCCTCGACCGCCGTGACGACGGCCGAAGCGACGATCTCGGCACCCAACCCCGAAGGCTTGATGTGCGAAACGTTCATCTCGGCGCCCACGGTAGCGGCCCCCTCGGGCAACCCGGGGGCCACGGCCAGCATGGCCGCATTCTCCATGAGAGCCACCATGGCCGGCGTGGCGAAAACGGGCATGTCGCCCGAACCCATCGCTGCGGCCGTATTGGCTTCGCAGACCGTCGTGCGGCTCTGTGCCGCGGCTCCTTTTTCCAACATGATGCTTGATCGAATATAGAATGATAATGCTTATCTTTGCATAAGGCGCGGCAACGGCCGGACCCGGCATTGCCCGTGCGCCGTACGACTGTGCGAAGATAAGGATTTTCACGGAGTATGAAAAAGTTGCTTGGGCTTTTGTGCATCCTGTGCGCCGCGGTTCCGGAAGCCCGGGCGCAGGGAGGCCGCGGCTGCCTCGGGCAGGAGTGGCTCGTCGAAGCGGGCGACTCGACGCCGCTGGTCCACATCGTGGCGGTGCCGGTGTTCCATCGTCCGGCCGACCTGCGCCGCTACCGCCGGCTGGTCGACGCCGTGAAGAAGGTATACCCCATTGCGCAGACGGCCAAGGCGAAGATGGCCGAGATGGAAGCGCGGCTGGCAGGGCTGCCGACCGAAAAAGAGCAGAAAGCCTATATCAGACAACTCTACCGCGAAATCAAGGATGAATATACGCCCGTGCTGAAACACATGACCCGCACGCAGGGCCGCGTACTGCTGAAACTCATCGACCGCGAAACGGAATACACCGCCTACGAAGTGCTGCGCGAATTCCGCGGCGGATTCGTGGCGGGATTCTGGCAGAGCGTGTCGAAAATCTTCGGGCAGGACCTCAAGTCGGAGTACGACCGCGAGGGCGAAGATCGCGTCATCGAACAGATCGTGATCTACTACGAAGCGGGGCTGCTGTAAAGGCTGCGAAGCCGGGAAGCGGAGCGGAGGACGCGGCCGCACGCAGAAGTCGGGAACCGCCCCAACCAGCCGCACACGGAGTCGGGAACCAGAGCTGAAGACGGCCGCACGCGGGAATCGGAAACCGGACCGCAATCCGCTTTTTCCGCGCGCGGGCAGGCGCCGGGGCTTGCAGGGATACGTTTTTCTGCTTACCTTTGTGCTGCCAAATTCGGAAAACCATGTTTGAAAACCTGACAGACAAACTCGAACGGTCGTTCAAGATACTCAAGGGCGAAGGCCGCATTACGGAGATCAACGTGGCGGAGACGCTCAAGGAAATCCGCCGTGCACTGATCGATGCCGACGTCAACTACAAGGTAGCCAAGTCGTTCACTGACACGGTGAAGCAGAAGGCGCTGGGTCAGAACGTGCTGACGGCCGTGAAGCCGGGGCAGATGATGACCAAGATCGTGCGCGACGAACTGGCCCTGCTGATGGGCGGCTCGGCGACCGACATCCGCCTGGAGGGCACGCCGGCCGTGATCCTGATCGCAGGTCTGCAAGGCTCGGGCAAAACCACGTTCTCGGGCAAGCTGGCGGCGCAGCTCAAGAACAAGAAAGGCCGCCAGGTGCTGCTCGTCGCGGGCGACGTCTACCGTCCGGCGGCCATCGACCAGCTGAAGGTGCTGGGCGAACAGATCGGCGTGGAAGTCTACACCGAGGAAGGCAACAACAATCCGGTGGAGATCGCGCAGAACGCCATCAGACATGCACGTCAGAAAGGTTACAATGCAGTCATCGTCGACACCGCCGGCCGCCTGGCCGTCGACGAAGCGATGATGCAGGAGATAACGGCCATCAAGGCGGCGGTGAACCCCTCGGAAACGCTCTTCGTGGTGGACGCCATGACGGGTCAGGATGCCGTGAACACGGCCAAGGAATTCAACGACCGTCTCGACTTCGACGGCGTGGTGCTGACCAAGCTCGACGGCGACACGCGCGGCGGTGCGGCCATATCGATCCGCTCGGTGGTGGACAAACCGCTGAAATTCATATCGAGCGGCGAGAAGATGGACGCCCTGCAAGTTTTCCACCCGGAACGCATGGCCGACCGCATCCTGGGCATGGGCGACGTGGTGTCGCTGGTGGAACGTGCGCAGGAACAGTTCGACGAAGAGGAAGCCCGCAGGCTGAAAAAGAAGCTGGTGAAGAACCAGTTCGACTTCAACGACTTCATCGCGCAGATCCAGCAGGTGAAGAAGATGGGCAATCTGAAAGACATCGCCTCGATGCTTCCGGGCATGGGCAAGGCGCTCAAAGACATAGACATACCCGACGACGTCTTCAAACAGACCGAGGCGATCATCGGCTCGATGACGCCCGACGAACGCTCGCACCCCGAGATCATCAACGCCCGGCGCCGCGAACGCATAGCCAAGGGCTCGGGCACGACGATGGCCGACGTCAACCGCCTGCTCAAGCAGTTCGAGCAGACGCGCAAGATGATGAAGACCGTGGCGGGCGGCAACCTCCGCATGCCCAAATTCCCCGGCGGCATGATGAGGCGGTAAGTTTTAAACAATAGACACCAAAGCGCTCGGATTGAGTCCGAGCGCTTTGTTTTTTAGTTGCAAACTACCTAGAATAACATTTAATATCAACATCCTTAACGCCACCGTCGCTTATATAAGATCGATTAGCAGCGGGATTTGACGCATTGTTTCCTTTGTCATACGTATGATCCCAAGTACCCATCTTATTTTGGGTCGTGCTATTTCGGGTATCGTATTCATAGGAGTTGCCATTCCCGGTGGTTACTCGCAGGTTATAGTCCGTGTTTGCATTCGAGCGAACCCGAACAGAATTGTTATCTTTTTGTACGGATACACCCCTATCTCGGCAATCATTACCGGCAACGGTATTTGTCATCGGAGAATCTGCCAATGCTACAACAGACAGACTAATAAACAGGGTGCTTACAAATAACTTTTTCATAATTGTTTTTGTGATTTGAGCGGCCGTGTCCCACGGCGTTTTTCGGTTTGAAACAAGCATATAAAAAACGTGGGACAAAACTTTATATCTGTCTCTGAGGTTCTCGACAACCTTTGGCACAAATACGAAAGTGAAGCCCACGCTGAACACGTGAGCATCAACTTCACTTCTTGTGCCATGTGAAACTGTCGAGATTTCAGAGACAAGACGTAAAATTAACGCTTTTTATATGTAGGTGCCGGCGCTTTTAGTGCGTAAACGGCACGGAAAATTCAAATAGAACTAAAAACAATCAATTTTTATTCACCATAGGCTCTCAATTTGGGTTAATATTTGGCAAATATACGAAAAATCCGCAGAAAATAACTATCTTTGGGAGATAAAAGCGCAAGAAGAAAAATGCACAAATCGGGCTTTGTAAACATCATCGGAAATCCCAACGTAGGCAAATCGACGCTGATGAACGCGCTGGTGGGCGAGAAGCTCTCGATCATCACCTCCAAGGCGCAGACGACGCGCCACCGCATCATGGGCATCGTCTCGGGCGACGACTTCCAGATCGTCTACTCGGACACGCCGGGAATCCTGAAGCCGAACTACAAGCTGCAGGAGTCGATGATGAAATTCGTGACGGGGGCGCTGACCGACGCGGATGTGATCCTCTACGTTACCGACACGGTGGAACAGAGCGACCGCTCGGAAGAGATCGTCGGACAGATCGCCCGGAGCGGCATCCCGACGATCGTAGTGGTGAACAAAATCGACCTCTCGACGCCCGAAGCGCTGGAAAAACTGGTCGAACAATGGCATGCGAAACTGCCCGAAGCGCGGATCGTGCCGGTGTCGGCCAAAGAGAAGTTCAACATCGAGGGAGTCTTCGAAACCATCCTCGGGCTGCTGCCCGAGGGCCCGGCCTTCTATCCGAAAGATACGCTGACGGACAAGACGCTGCGCTTCTTTGCGTCGGAGATCATCCGCGAAAAGATCCTGCGCTTCTACGACAAGGAGATACCCTACTGCTGCGAAATCGAGATAGACAGCTACAAGGAAGAACCCGCCATCGACCGCATAGCGGCGACGATCTATGTGTCGCGCGACTCCCAGAAAGGCATTCTGATCGGTCACAAGGGCGAAAAACTCAAACGCGTGGGCCAGGCGGCGCGCGAAGACCTCGAACAATTTCTGGAGAAAAAGGTGTTCCTGCAACTTTTCGTGAAGGTCAACGACGACTGGCGCAACAACCCGCGGCAGCTGCGGCGGTTCGGGTACGAACAGGAGTAAGGAACGTTTTCGATAAGCCGAGGGCAGAGCCGAACTTGTCCGGGCTATGCCGAGGCGAGAAAACCTGCTTAAAAAAGGACGATTAAGAATGCGATCGGACCGGACAAGGAAATAAAACGGAAGCAAAGCGCGTTATAAGGAACGAAATGCGAAAGTGGATCACAGGAATCGTGCTGGGAGCAGCGCTGCTGTGCGCGGCGGAGAGCCGGGCGCAGTACAACCGGGAGTATTTCTTCTGGATGGGCCGCCGCTGCGTGATGGAAAACGACTACCAGGCTGCCATACGCACGCTCAACACGCTGCTGCGCTTCGACGAAGATGCCCACGAAGGCTATTTCCTGCGCGGCGTGGCGAAATACAACCTCGACGATCTGATCGGTGCCGAAGCCGATCTTTCGATGGCCATCGCCAAAAACCCGGTCTACACCCAAGCCTACTATTATCGGGCCGTGACGCGCTCGCGCCTGGGCAACTATGACGACGCCCTGCAAGACTTCCGCGAAGCGATCGACCTGCGCCCCGACCTGCCGGGACCCTACTACAGCCGGGGCATGACGCGTCTGCTGAACGGCCAGTACCGCGAAGCCATCGAAGACTTCGACAAGTTCATCCGCCAGGACAACAAGGTGGCCGACGCCTACATCTGCCGCGGTCTGAGCTATCTGAATCTGAAAGACACGCTGCGCGCCTACGACAACTTCACAACGGCGATCCGCACCAACCGCGAGAACCCGAGCAGCTACAACCACCGCGGCGAACTCTACATGCGGCAGA
Organism: Bacteroidales bacterium; assembly: GCA_910575495.1. GTDB lineage: Bacteria > Bacteroidota > Bacteroidia > Bacteroidales > Rikenellaceae > Alistipes. Next base: position 423,869 of record CAJTFS010000002.1, read on the forward strand.
AACGCTACCCCGAGGCCGAAGCCGACTTCGACAAGGCGGTCGAATGCGACTCGACGTTCCTGCTCTCCTACTTCAACCGGGCGCTGGTCTACTCGTCGACCAACCGGCCGGCCCGGGCGCTGGCCGATTTCGACCGCGTGATCGGGCTCGACTCGCTCAACTCGCTGGCCTACTTCAACCGGGCCATGCTGCGGACGCAGGTGGGCGACTACAACCGGGCGCTGGAAGACTACGACCGGGTGGCGGACTACTCGCCCAACAACGTGCTGGTCTACTTCAACCGCGCCGGCGTCCACACCCGTCTGGGCAATCTGGAAAAGGCCGTCGCCGACTACACGACGGCCATCGGACTCTATCCCGATTTCGCCACGGCCTATCTCTACCGCGGGCGGCTGCGCGAATTTCTGCGCGACCCCCGGGGAGCCCGCGCCGACCGCAACACGGCGCAACGCAAGATCGCCGAATACCGTGCACGGCTGACCGACAGCACCTACTCGATCTATGCCGACACGACGCAACACTTCGACCGGCTGCTGTCGTTCGACACCAAACTTTCGGGCGCCAGCTTCGACACCGCCGCGGGCCGCAGAAACTCCCGCGAAGAGATGCGCCTGCTGCCGCTCTTCAAATTCTCGCTCGTGCAGCCCGACACGATGCCCGTGGTGGAGCGCTACCACCTGCAACGCATCGAAGACTTCAAGCGCCGGATCGGCAATCCCCGCCTGCGGCTGACCTGCCGCGTCAGCGACCTGGCGCCCGACACGCTGATGATGCTCGACAAGAACCTGGCGCAACGGCTCAAGAACGGCGAACAGACGTGGGAACTCTACTTCGAACGGGCCGTGACGCAGTCGCTCATCAAGCAGTACACCAACTCGGTGAACACCTTTTCGGCGGCCATCGACTTCAACCCGACCAACCCGTTCCTCTACCTCAACCGCTCGACCACGCGCGCGGAGATGATCGACTTCATCTCGTCGATCGACAACTCGTTTCAGCGCATAACGATCGACTCCGACCCGGCCAACCGGCTCAACAACACGACCAAACGCACGTACAGCTACGACGAGGCGATCGTCGATCTGAACAAGGTGATCAAGCTCTGCCCCGACTTCGCCCACGCCTACTACAACCGCGCCAACCTGCGGGCCCTGTCGGGCAGCCTGCCGGAAGCGTTCGAAGACTATACAAAGGCCATCAAACTCAACCCGTGGTTCGCCGAAGCCTACTACAACCGCGGAATCGTGCAGCTCTTCATGAAAGACACGCGCAAGGGCTGTCTCGACCTCTCGAAAGCGGGCGAACTGGGCATCGACGAAGCCTACGAAGTGCTGAAACAACGCATGCGGACGGAAAACTAACTCAAAAACAACGATAAGAAATGACAGCAACTATCCAACGAAAACTCAACGATTCGGCCTTCGTGCGCTGGACCGCTCTGGTGCTGATCGCGTCGATGATGTTCTTCGGCTACATGTTCGTCGACGTGATGTCGCCGCTCAAGTCGCTCGTCGAATCGGCGCGCGGCTGGGACAGCGCCACGTTCGGCACCTATGCCGCCTCGGAGTACTTCCTCAACGTGTTCTTCTTTTTCCTGATCTTCGCAGGCATCATCCTCGACAAGATGGGCATCCGCTTCACGGGCCTGCTGTCGGCGGGTCTGATGGTGGCCGGCGCCACGATCAAGTTCGTGGGCATCACCGACTGGTTCCAGACCACGGAGCTCTGCGCGTGGCTCGACAGCTGGTGGACGGCGCTCCCGGGCAGCGCGAAGATGGCATCGCTGGGCTTCATGATCTTCGGCTGCGGCTGCGAAATGGCCGGCACGACGGTCTCGAAAGCCATCGCCAAGTGGTTCCAGGGCAAGGAGATGGCCATGGCCATGGGTCTCGAAATGGCGATCGCCCGACTAGGTGTCTTCGCCGTGATGTGGCTGGCGCCGATGATCTCGAACCGCTACGACCAGTCGATCGTGGCTCCGGTAGCGTTCTGCACGGCCCTGCTCGTCATCGGCCTGCTGAGCTACACGGTATTCGTCTTCATGGACCGGAAGCTGGACAGCCAGCTGATCGCCGCCGGCGAAATGAAAGAGGAGAAGTCGTCGGACGAAGAATTCCACCTCAGAGACCTCGGCAAGATTTTCACCAGCAAGATGTTCTGGCTCGTGGCGCTGCTGTGCGTGCTCTACTACTCGGCCATCTTCCCGTTCCAGCGCTACGCACCCAACTTCCTCGAAGTAACGCTCGGCATCGACGCCGAATCGGCGGCCCGGCTGTTCAGCTGCTTCCCCATTCTGGCCATGGTGCTCACGCCATTCCTCGGCGCGCTGCTCGACTTCAAGGGCAAGGGCGCAACGATGCTGATGGTCGGAGCCATCATCATGATCGGCTGCCACCTGAGTTTCGCCTTCATCCTGCCGATGTTCCCCTCGCAGGGACTGGCGCTGCTGCTGATCGTAACGCTCGGCGTGTCGTTCTCGCTGGTGCCGGCAGCGCTGTGGCCCTCGGTTCCGAAGATCATCGACGAAAAGATCCTCGGCTCGGCCTACTGCGTGATTTTCTGGATTCAGAACATCGGGCTCTGCCTGGTGCCGCTGCTCATCGGACTGGTGCTCGACGCCACGGGCGGCTACACGATGCCGATGATCATCTTCTCGTCGTTCGGCGTGGCCGCTTTCATCATCAGCTTCTATCTTAAGATCGAAGACCACAAGAAAGGTTACGGGCTCGAACTGCCCAACATCAAGAAGTAGCCCAAGCTACACTTAATAAATGAAGAAGCGCCGGCGATCCTTGCAACGGATCGCCGGCGCTTTTTGCTGTCCGACCGGAAAAGCCGCAACCGACGCACAACCAGCCTGCGACGCAAAGCACCGAACGAATGCGGGCGCCGGGATGCAAATGCCGTGATGGCATGGGATGAAGCGGGATGAAGCGGGATGAAGCGGGATACAGGCGACGGAACACAGATACCGGAACGGAGCGGGATGCAGGATACCGACGCCGGAGTGGAGCTGGATGCGGGATACCGACGCCGGAACACATATCCGCCCTACTTCACCTGCCCGTAGAGCTCCTCGATGCGGCTGCACATCTCCTCCCACGAAAAACGCTTGCGCTCTTCGAGGCAGTTTTCCCTAAAGCGCTCCAGCACGCCGGGCCGGCAGATACGCTCGATGGCATCGGCCACACCCTCGGCAGTCGGCGGGCAGACATACCCCACCTGCCCGTCGGGCACGATCTCGGCCAGACCGCCGACCGCCGTGACGATCATCGGCGTACAGAACTGGTAGGCGATCTGCGTTACGCCGCTCTGCGTGGCGGTCTTGTAGGGAAGCACGACGCAGTCGGCTGCCGAGAAGTAATATTTGACCTCGGCATCGGCTACGAACCGGTCGTGAAGAATCACTTCGTCCTGCAACCCGAGTGCGGCGATCTGCGCCAGATAAGGCTCTCTGGAAGCGTAGAACTCCCCTGCGATGATGAGTTTCCTGTCCGTGATGCGCCCCTCGCGCCGGAGTTTCGCCCACGCGTCGAGGAGCAGATCCAACCCCTTGTAATCGCGGATCAGACCGAAGAAAAGCGCATAGCCGCTCGCCGGGTCGAGTCCCAGGCGCACGCAGGCCTCGCTGCGGGCGACCCGCTCGCCGAAATGCTCGAACCGCGGGTGCGGCGAAAAGAGCGCCGGAGCATCGGTGTAAGCCGCCAGTTCGCGGTGCACCTGCTCGGACATGTAGACGAACCCGTCGACCGAGCGCAGGAAATAGCGGTTGAAAGGCCGGTCGACAAAATGGTGCTCGTGCGGCTCGACGTTGTCGATCTGACACAGCACGCGGGTGTGGCCGTTGCGGCGGGCCAGCCGGGCGATCGTCCCGAAACAGGGCGCCATGAAGGGCGTCCAGTATTTCAGCAGCACGAAATCGGGCCGCTCGCGCCGCAAACGCCGCCCGACACGCAGCCAGTTGAACGGATTCACCGTATTCACGCTGCGCTCGATGCGCAGGTCGGCGGGAGGCGGCGTGTCGACCGTCTGGCTCTTTCCGGGAAAGAGCCACGAGGGATACTGCAAGCTGAAGGTGTCGATCTTCACCTCGTGGCCCCGGTGCCGGAAGACACGGGCCATCGTCTCCATGATCGACGCCAGACCGCCCCGGTAGGGATGCGCCGGGCCAAGAATCGTGATTTTCATAGAAAGAGTGGAATCAATTCGTTTCTTCGTAGGGCGACTGCCAGAACCGCCGGTCGTCCGACGTCAGCTGCACCGCGCTTTCGTCGGGACGGAAGCCCTCGGGCACCAGAGCGACATAGGACATCCTGGGCCGGCCCTCACACCGGGTTTCGGTGTTGTACATGCTCCATTCGGAACAGACCACGTAATAAAGATTCTTGGCCATATAATAATCGAGGTAATGTTCCTTGGTCTCTGCCTCCTTGCGATTCCAGTTGGCATCCTCGTTCAGCACGAGCGGCCGGCCGTCGCGCAGGCGCTCGCGCACCTCGGCAATCGAAAGCAGGGTGCCGTTCTCGTCCATTACATAGGCATTGAACGTCGGATCGACCCACACCCATTTGTCGAGCGTCGCGGAATAAACCGCATTGATAACATGGCAATCGTTGAACAACTTGCGGGGCATGCAGGTAACGAACCGCGACTTGAAGCCCATGGCCAGGTAGCATTCGTTGAGAATCTGGGCCAGCATGCGGCAATTGACACCCCGGCCCTCGCGCCGGCAAAGTTCGATCATCGCCTCGGCATTCCTTTCCGAGGGGTTGTCGGAGCCGCCGTCGTGGCGTACGGCATCGTGCACCCAGGTCATCAGATTCAGTATCTTCGATATTTCATCCCCGGCCCCGGCGATGCTGTCGAGATCGAACTTCCGGCGCAGGCGCACCAGATTGCGGTCGTTGGGCGCAGCGTAGCGGAAGCGCGGCATCGTATCGACGCTGTCGGCCCGGTAAGGAGCCGCACTGCACAGAACCGATTTGTAGTCGCCGTACTGCGAAAGGCGTTCGAGAACCCGTCGGAACCGCTTGTCGGAGCGGATGTTGTCGAGGTCGGAATCCTGGCATATCCAGGGGAAATCGACTTCTTCGCGGCCGATTACCCGGTCGGCATAGTGTTCGAACGTCTCCACAGCGGCCTTGCGGCGTCCGGCCATCGAGAGGTAGCAGGCTTTGTTGTAATAAAAACCGCCAAACAGCTCCCCGTCATCGGAAAACTGCGTGCGGAGGGAATCGGGCAATTCGGCAAAAACTTTTTCGGCCTCCTCGTAACACTTCACGCACGATGCGTAATCGCCTTGCTTGACAAACTCGCGAGCACGGTTGAGCAAAGCATCAAACGGCGGCAGGGAATCGGTCTGCGCCGCAGCACCGGACGTAGTGACAGCCAAAAGCAAAAGCAAAAGCAAAAGCAGGAAGAGTCGTTTCATCATATATCCGTTGTTTTCAGCGAATATACAAAAAAACCGGGACTCCGATGTCGGAATCCCGATAATTTCCGGCCCTGACCTTACACTTCGATGCTTCGACAGCAGAGGAACGGCATCTCCGATCCGGGCGCAACCGTCCGCCCCGTCATTCTGCCGAAAGCCAGGTTCGGAGAACAGATGTTGCGGGGAGCAGCCGTTCCGGATGTTTGCGTTCCGGACTACTCCTCGCCGTGCGAATGGTGCAGCGCACCGGCCGTCTGCTTGCTTGCGGCAACGGACTGGAGCGCCAGGTACTCCTCGCCGTAGTCGGTGAGATTCTGCAATTCGGTGCGGAACGTATCGAGGTGCGACTCCTCCTCGGCGATGATGTCCTGGAACATCTTGTGCGTGACGGCGTCGTTGTGCTCCGAAGCCACGCGCGAAGCCTCATTGTAGGAATCGATCGTGCTCTGCTCCAGCTGCACGGCGAAAGCCAACATCTCCTTGACGTCGGTGATCTGCCGCGTGCGGAACGCCGCGTTCATGTCGACGTCGCCCTCCAGAAAGAGAATGCGGTCGGAGAACTCCTCGATATGACGCATCTCGGCGATCGAAATCTCGCGCATGATGCGCGACAGATAACGATAGCGGGCATCTTCGAAATGGGTGTGGAAATACATGTACTGGAGCGACGCGGCGATCTCCTTGCCGACGGCGTCGTTCAGCAGGTCGATGCTGACCTGGTGTTTGGTTTTGAGTTCGGTGGTCTCCATGGATGAAAAGGGATTTTGCAGGCGCAGTGCAAAACCCGTTCCAGCCGCTTCGCCCCGACGACTATTTCCACTCGATCGCAGCGCGAACGGCCACGGCGCCCTCGTCGCTCACAATCTCGAAAAGGGCCCCGTCGTCGCGGAATTCGGCCCCGACGGCGAGCGTCTGCCCGTAGCGGCACTCCTTCATGAAATGGATGTCGAGGCGCATGGGCGCCCCGTCGGTGAGCCGTTCGATGGGCAGCATGTCGAGCATCATTTCGATGTAACGCATCGTGTTGACATGGCGGTTGAAGTCGATGTCGCTGTAGACCACGCGGTGCTCGTACCGCTCGGAGGGAGTCACGGACCGTATCTTGCGCGGCTTTTCGGCGGGAGGCGGCACGTCGACGATGGCGTCGGCATGCGCGTCGCCCACCCACGAAAGGTCGACGGCCGCGCGGCTCCCGAGGTCGATCATCGCCCATTGCGACACGGCGCGGCCGAACTCGCGGCCTGCCGCATCGCAGAGCGTGAAGTTGCGGGTGGAGAGCAGACGACCGTAGTCGCTGATCCAGGTGGCGATGGTATAGTCGTCGTACTGCTGGGGGCGGCTGTCGAACTCGAAAGCGATGCGCGAGAGCACCCACGAACGGTTGCCGGCACTGAGCGCATCGACCCCGAAGCCCTTGCCATGGGCATCGGCCCCGGCGGTGTTGAGTACGGCGCTGCCCAGCGCAGGAATCGTGGCCCGCAAGGTGAAGTCGACCTCGTGCGGCTCGACGCGATAGCGATACAACGTTTTTTCAGCTTTCATAGATTCCGGTTTCAAAGGATAGAAGAAAGTAGGCCGGGCCACAGGCGCATCCGGTGCGGAATTGCCGCAACGCAGCCTCCCTCTCCTTCTGCAAAGATAGGCAATTTAGCCGGATTCAGAACGTTTCGCGGAACACTTTTGCCGGATTGCCCCGCTCAAGCCGGTTGCGGTTGTTCCACACGGCCTGCTCGCGGGCCTGCCGCCGCTCCTCTTCCAGCGACCGGAGCCGGAGAAAGGCATCGACACCCGCGAACCGGTTCTTGCGGGGATGGTGCGGCGGACAACCGCGCCGCTGCCGATGAGGAGAACGAAACGGACCGGGACCGGGAGCGATGCAACGGTAAAAACAGCATATTTTATCGTAGAACGATAAATATTATTTGTTTTTCAGAAAGTAAATCGTACCTTTGTCATGTAACGAATGCCGCTGCGGCCCGACGGGGAGACGGAGAAGCTCCCCGAAAGGCAGGCACGGCGACAAACGAACCAACGGAGATGCAAAACAAAAGACCGTTTTTACAGCGGCTGCTGATCATCTACATCGCATTCTTCGGTGCGCTGGTAGCCGGGCTCGCACTGGAATTCCTGCCCGGATTCAGCCAGGGCTATGCCGACGGCGACGAAATCAGCATGGACCTGGCCAAGAACTGGGGCTCGGGAACGCCCCGCCTGATCTACATGCTCGAAAACATCCGGGTGAAAGAAGGACCCCAAACGAGCATCGAACTGCCGACGGCACCCGACATGAAGATCGGCACCAAAATCCGCAACATCGGGATGGTGGTCGAGCAGGAAGCGCCCGGAGCCTCGATCGTCGGACTGGCGTTCCGCTCGCTGGGCGGCAGCGGCTGGATCTATGCGTCGGTGATGCTGACGCTGGTGGCCTACCTGACCATCGTGGCGCTGATGTTCCTGATCATCAACTCGGTGCGCCGCTCGATACGCGAAGAACGCACGCTCGGCAAACGCAACATCTGGTACCTGCGCGCCATCGGCGGACTGGCCATCGTCACGGAACTGACCGACAGCATCGTCGACTGGACGATGAATTCGCGCGCCGCCGAACTGCTGGCCGGAAGCGAATACACCGTCGACACCGCGTTCCACCTCTCCTACTCGACGATCATCATCGGCATCCTGATCATCTTCGCAGCCGAGGTGTTCGCCATCGGACGGAACCTGAGCGAAGAACAGAAACTGACCATCTGAAAGCAACATGACAACTGCAACTTATACTATTACGAAAGGGGGGGGGCGATGGCTATAATCATCAACATCGACGTCATGATGGCCCGCCGCAAGGTGTCGCTCGGCGAACTGGCCGAACGCGTGGACATCACGCCCGCCAACCTTTCGATCCTCAAGAACGGCAAGGCCAAGGCCATCCGTTTTTCGACGCTCGAAGCGATCTGCCGCGAGCTGGAATGCCAACCGGGCGACATCATCGAATACCGCCCCGAAGCTCCCGAAGCCGACAACCGGTAATACAAACAAATAATGCGTATGAAAAAACTGATGTTATTGTTCCTGGCGGCGATCGTCGCAGGGAGCACGGCGGCACAGCCGATGATGCCGATTCCGGCCGACGAAGCGGTACGCACGGGCACGCTGGAGAACGGCATGACCTACTACATCCGCCACAACGAAAAGCCCAAGGGGCAGGCCGACTTCTACATCCTGCACGACGTGGGCGCCATCCAGGAGGACGACAACCAGCAGGGACTGGCCCACTTCCTGGAGCACATGGCCTTCAACGGCACGAAGAACCTGCCGGGCAAGATGCTCACCGAATACCTGGAGACCGTAGGCGTGAAGTTCGGCTACAACCTCAACGCATCGACCGGCTGGGACCAGACGACCTACCAGATCAAGGACGTGCCGACGGCCCGCGAAGGGGTGATCGACTCGGCGCTGCTGATCCTGCACGACTGGTCGCACTTCATCGCCCTGGAGGGCGACGAGATCGACGCCGAGCGCGGAGTGATCTGCGAGGAGCTGCGCACGCGCGACGGTGCTTCGTGGCGCTCGACGATGGCCCTGATCAAGGCTCTGGGCAAAGACTCGAAGTATGAACACCGCAACCTGATCGGCTACCTCGACTACCTGAAGAGCTTCGACCATCAGGCATTGCGCGACTTCTACCACCAGTGGTATCGTCCCGACTATCAGGCCGTCATCATCGTGGGCGACATCGACGTCGACACGATCGAAGCGAAGGTGAAGAAGCTCATGAGCGACATCCCCGCACCGGCGGCCGACGCCTCGCACAAGGAGATGATCGTCGTGCCCGACAACGAGAAACCCATCGTCAGCATTCTGTCCGATCCCGAGATGCAGGGTTCGCGCACCCAGATCTTTATCAAGCGCCCGGCGCTACCCAAGGAGATGAACAACACCGTACAGGCCGAAACGCTCGATGTGATCCAAGCCTACATATCGGCTATGGAGGACGCCCGTCTGCAAGAAATCGCCATGCAGCCCGACGCTCCGTTCCTGGGTGCCGGCATGGACTGCGGCGACATTCTGGGCGTCATCCCGACGATGAACCTCACGGCCTTCATCGCCGTGACGCAGGACGGCAAACTCCCGCGGGGCTTCGAAGCACTCTGCACCGAGATGGAGAAAGTCCGTCGCTTCGGCTTCACGCAGGGCGAATTCGAACGTGCGCAGACCAACCTGCTGCGCCGTGCCGAGCGGAAATACACCAACCGCAACGACCGCACCAACAACGAATTCGTGCGCAGCTACCTCTCGAACTTCAGCAAGAACACGCCGATCCCCTCCGCCGAAACGGAGTGGCAGATCGACAGCATGCTGATCGTGTCGGTGGACCTCAATTCGGTCAACGCCGTGGCCCGGCAGCTGATCACCCCGAACAACCAGGTAATCACGGTCACCGTACCGGAGAAAGAGGGCATCGAGACGCCGACCGAGGAGGAGATTCTGGCCATCCGCGACAAGGTGACGGCCGCCGAACTGCAGCCCTACGAAGACACCACCGTGAAGGAACCCCTGCTGCCCGAAGGACTCAAGCTGAAGGGATCGCCGGTGAAGAAGACGGTAGAGGACGCAGCCTACGGCACGACGGTCTGGACGCTGAAGAACGGCGTGAAGGTCGTCGTGAAGCCGACGACTTTCAAGGCTGACGAAATACGCATGAACGCCATTGCCGAAGGCGGCCTTTCGGTGCTCTCCGACGAAGAGGTGCCCGTAGCCGAATTCCTCCCGGTCATCCGTTCGATGTCGGGCGCCGGCAAATTCTCGTCGACCGAGCTGCGCAAACAGCTGGCCGGCATCACGGCCTCGGTGAACATCGATGTCGACAACTACTTCAGCACGGTCAACGCTGCGTGCTCGCCCAAAGACATCGAGACGATGCTCCAGCTGCTCTACCTCAACTTCGCGCAGCCCCGCTTCGACGAGGCCGACTACAACACGCTCATGAAGATGATCCGCTCGCAGCTGGAGAACGCCAAGACGAACCCCGACTTCGTCATGGAGGAGCACTTCATCGATGCGGCCTACGGCCATAACCCGCGCCGCCGGATGACGACGGCCGAAATGACCGACGAATTCCGCTTCGAAACCCTGCCCGCCATCCACGAGAAACTCTTCCCGGGGGCCGACAGCTTCACGTTCATATTCGTTGGCAATGTGAACCTCGACACGCTCAAGCCGCTGGTGGAGAAATACATCGGTTCGCTGCCCGTAACGGGCAAGAAGATGCAGGCCGTCGATGACAAAGCCGCTCCCGTCAAGGGCGAAGTGACGGAAAACTTCCGGTTCGCCATGCAGCAGCCCAAGGTTTCGGTGCACTATCTCTTCTCGGGCGACATGCCCTACAACTTCACCAACCGCCTGGCCCTCACGTTCCTCACGCAGGCGCTCGATTCGCGCTACCTGGTTTCGATCCGCGAGGAGAAGGGCGGCACCTACGGCGTAAGCACCTACGGCTCTGCGGAGTACCTGCCCAACGAGACCTACAAGATGCACATCGTCTTCGACACCAACGAGGAGATGGCCGACGAACTGCTGGCGATCGTGATGAAGGAGATCGAGAAGATCGCCGAGGAAGGCCCGCTGACCGAGGACATCGAGAAGAACCGCGAATTCATGCTCAAGAGCTGGAAGAACAGCCTGGAGCAGAACAACAGCTGGATGCGCTACGTACAGACGAAGTACACGAACGGCGCCGACTACCTCGCCGACTACGAAAAGGCCCTGCGCGAGCTCACCAACGCCGATGTACAGGCTTTGGCCAAGAAGATGCTCGACGACGGCAACCTGGTGAAGGTCGTCATGCGTCCCGCACAGGCGGAATAAACATCGGCTCCGCCGCATACGATACGGCCGCCCCAAGGGGCGGCCGTACTTTTTGCCGCAACTTGTCTTCGGCGCAACCCGCCCGGAAACCCCGAAAAGAAACGCTTCGTACCGCTGCCTGCACGGCCCCACCCAATCGCCGCAAACCAAACGCAAACGCCGACTCCCGCAACCGACTTTGAACAAGACAGGCCGAAGCGGGAACGCGCCGACCGAAAACCACGTCTGCACGAAATCGCACGAATGCCGAACAATAGCAACGGGTCGACAAGCCCCGGTTAAAGATACCGGACCGGAGCTGCCGGGACACACTACCGATCCGTAGAGCTACTCAGACACAGAGGAACCTACATGCTTAGCACCTTCGACGGAGCTTAGGGAGGGTCTTGTCCTGCATGTCGCAAGCATCCCTGCCAAACACAGCACACCCCGAACTTTGGTTCGGAGTGTGCTGCTATCATCTGTGGGGTGCCGGACCGGCTCACTTGGTCACGATCTCGCGGAAAGTCATGAAAATCAACTTGAGATCGTACCAGAACGAATGGCGGGCGACATACTCCAGGTTGATGCGCAACTTGTCCGGCATGATGACCTCGACATAATACCGGTCGGGATCATCGGCCTGCGCCAACAACTCGTTCTCGTTGCGATAACGGATCGATGCCAGATCGGTGATGCCGGGACGCACATCCAACACGTGAAGCTGCTCGGGCGTATAGAGATCGACATACTTGCGCACCTCCGGCCGCGGCCCCACGAGGCTCATGTGGCCCCAGAACACGTTGACGAGCTGCGGCAGTTCGTCGAGCTTGTATTTGCGGATGAAGTAACCCGAACGGGTCACGCGCGGATCGCGGCCGCCGACCGTGATGAGCCCCTTTTTGTCGGCGCCGACCACCATCGACCGGAACTTCAGCAACCCGAAATCCTTGTTATGGCGCCCTACCCTCGTCTGACGATAGAACACCGGACCGCGCGAATCGAACTTGATCCAGAGCGCAACGATCGCGAACACAGGGCTCAACACGAGGAGTCCCGCTCCGCTTGCCAAGATGTCGAAAATCCGTTTCACGGGCGCCTATTCGGAGATGATCTCCACGAAGTTGGAGATGACGTATTCCACATCCTCATCGCTCAGACGCGTGTGCAACGGCAGCGTAACCTCGTTGCGATACTGGTCGTAGGCGTTGGGAAAATCCGCGATGTCGAAGCCCAAAGCCTTGTAGGCGGTCATCATGGGCAGCGGCTTATAGTGGACGTTGCAGGCGATGCCGCGCTCGGCCATCCGCTCGATGACCGCATTGCGCTGAGCGACGTCGCGGCCGAGCAGTCGCACAAGATAGAGGTGGCCGCTCGAAGCGTGATTCGGGCCATAATGGTTCAGAACCTGCACGTTACAGCCCTCCAAAGCCCGGTCGTAGGTCTCGATGATCTGCCGGCGCCGGCGCAGCAGCTCCGGATAACGGTCGAGCTGCACCAAACCGAGCGCTGCCATGATGTCGGTCATGTTGCACTTGAAGTTGGGCGCGATGATGTCGTATTCCCAGGCACCGAGCTTCGTTTTGGCCAGCGCATCCTTGTTCTGACCGTGAAGCGACAGCAGCTGCAACTCCTTGTAGATGCGTTCGTCGTCGATCCCCTCGACAGGCAGCCATGTCAGTGCACCGCCCTCGGCCGTAGTGAGGTTCTTGACGGCGTGGAACGAAAAAGAGGTGAAATCGGCGATCGCACCGCACGGCCGTCCGCCGCGCTCGGCCCCGAAAGCATGGGCCGCATCGGCCAGAACGACGATACGGCCGAAAGCCTGCTGTATGTCGTTGGCAGGACGGAAAAGAGGACGTTTGCTCTCGACGACGGCGAAAATCCGGTCGTAATCGCACACCACGCCGCCCAGGTCGACCGGAATGATGACCTTCGTACGCTCGGTGACGGCATCCGCCAAACGATCGTAGTTCATTTCGAACGAACCGGGCGCCGTGTCGACCATTACGATCCGGGCACCGACGTGGTGCACGACGCTGGCCGTCGCTGTGTAGGTGTAAGCCGGGACGATGACCTCGTCACCGGGACCGACGCCCAACACCCGCAGGGCCAGCTCCATGCAGGCAGTCGCCGAATTGAGACACACGGCCCGCGAAGTGCCGCACCGGGCGGCGATCTGCTTTTCGAACTCTTTGGTGCGGGGGCCGGTGGTGATCCAGCCCGAACGCAATGCTTCGCCGACCTCGGCGATCTCCGCCTCCGTAATGTCCGGCGGCGAGAAAGGAATATTCCGTAGTTTCATCTTTCTTTCGAAATTTATCTACATGTTTTGTAAATGATATTCAACACCCGCGACGGCATCAACTTGGCCGCAGCATACAGAAGGGCCCAAACATCCTCTTTCCATCCGAATCCGAGCATCCGTTTGACCCGACGACGGAGCGTCAGAATGCTCCTGGCATGCTTCCATCCCCGGCGACGTTTGAAAAAGTTCTCGTCCAGACGGAACCGGAAAAGGAACTCGGGAACGTTGGCGAACCGACATCCGTTTTTGAATCCGGCGGCCCACATCATCATGTCTTCTCCGAAATAAGTATCCTCGGGATACAAACCCGCCTTATCGAAATAGGTACGTCGGAACATGACGGTAGGATGAATCATGCAATCGCGCTTGCGGAACAATTCGAAGCACGCATCGTGCGTGGCAGGCATCCGCTTGTGAAAATAGTCGTTGCCGGCGGCGTCCATCTCAACGGCCCATGTACCCAGGCATTCGGTCTCGGGATGCTCGTCCAGATAAGCGACTTGCTTTGCGAATCGCTCCGGCAATGAAACGTCGTCGGCATCCATGCGGGCGATGTAGGAATAGCCCTTGGGCAACACCAACTGCAACAACTCGTTCAGCGAACAAGCAAGTCCCAGATTCCGGTCCCGTTTCACGACATGCAGGCGATCGTCGGGCAGACTGCCGACATATTCGTCGACCTCCTTTTTGACGGGCCCATCATAAATAAGGTAGAAATCGAACCGGTCGTAAGACTGATTCAGAATACTCTCCACGGCCTCCCTGACGAACTCCGGCCGGTCGTTGGCGTACAACGACATGATGACTGCCAAATTACGCATCTTAATACCGATATTTAGAGTTGATCAATTCCGTAATAGCATCCAAATGCCGTTGGCAGCTTCCGTTGTCCTGCCAAAAATGACACACTTCCTTCAATCGTTTCTGCCTGGGAGTAACGGACTTCTGCCCGATACCGGAGAGCTGGGCCATGAAATCCTCCATATTCTGCGGAGAAGGAGTACATTCGAGAATTGAAAAATCCATATTCACCTTGCGTGTCGACACATACTCCTCCTTGTCATAAGGAAGCAAAATGATCGGTCGGTCCAGCAACAGAAAATCGAAGATAATGCCCGAGTAATCCGATATCAACGCATCGAAATTGTTCACAACAGACATGACATCGGGAATCCGGTCTTCGTTCAGCAAGAGAATTCGGCGGCAAGACCTGTATTTTTCGATATGGTTGCAATCCAACTGGTGGGTCCGCAAACAAAGGATGATCCTCTGCTCCTCCAAAAACTCCTGAAACCGGTCCAAGGAAAAATCGGGGAACGGAAAGAAACGCGTCGGAGAAGTTGCACGCCACGTCGGAGCATACAGAACCAGCCGATCGTTGGATGATACGTCAAACGGCAACCCGTAGATACGGTGCAGAAAACCGATCTTATCCTGAGGATTCCAAAGCTGATCGTTCCAAGCCTGTCCCAAGATTTTCACCTTCCCGACGGGAACAGCGAAACTCCGGGACATGATCTGCTGAAAAAGTTCGGATGTTGCAGAAACAAGATCGTATCGTGAGTAGATGAAGCGAATCAACAGGTTTTGGATGAAATTGTTCTCGCCGTTCATCAAACCGATACCCTTGAAAGGAAGCCCATGCCATAAATTGACTACGACCCGTCGAAAATCGACATACGGGATCCGAATCGGCAGACCGCCCGAGGTGATCCAGGTGAAAGCGGTGAAAATAATCGCAAGATGCGAAAACCTCTTGGTTGTGATGAAATAAGGTCCGACCGTCTTGTTGAGCTCCGCTCTCAAGACATCGTTATTGATGATAAAATAGACTTTGTACTGAGGTGCGTTCGCCAAAAAATACTCGAACAGATATTTTGAATTGAAATTGTACTTCAAGCTATCGTATCCGGAAAAAACGACGGTATTTTTTGACCGCGCGGCAAACTCGTACCGAAGATAGGCGAATAGGATTCGCAAATAATTCAGCATATATCTAACGATTTAGAATATCCTTATATTGAGCAATGGAGATACGTCCGATATCGACGGAGGCATTCTCTTCATAAAGAGCTCTTGCCGCTCTTCGGAATCGGGACGGATCGGAACTGTACTCCCTGATGGCAGTGAGAAGTCCTCGCGCAATATCCTCTTTGTCCAAGACGACAGCCCAGCCTGCGCCCCGCGTTTCGATCATCCGCCCCATATTGGTACCATAACTGACCAGACAGGGCGTACCGACGGACAAAGCCTCCGTTATGCTCAAAGGCATGGCCTCGGAACGCGAAGTCAACAGATAGATGTCGCTCTGCTGCAAAATATCCATCTTCTCCGTACCGAAGACCGGACCATGGTACTCCACCGAAGCGAGATTCAGTTCCTTCAATGCTTCGATCAAACGCAATACGTCTTTCTCTCCCGGCGGAATATTATCCACATTGATCTCTTTGCTGTTTCCATAACCGTAGATGTCGATACGGACATTGCCGGCAAGAACATCCCGGACCGAATGCAAGGCATCGAGGAGCATATCCAGCCCTTTGTAATAAAAGTCGATCTTCGACAAATAGACGATACGAATTGGATCCGTCCCCCCTCCATTCAGACGAGGAGGGTAATCCCCAATGCTGATCGGATTGGGAACGACGATATAAGGGTGGTCCGGATAAGCCGAATTGCGCTGTTCATCATCCGAAGTAAAGCATAATGCCGCCGCCTTGGCGACGAATCGGTTCAGAAAAATCGCAGCGAAAAGACCTTTCTTCAAACGGCCTCGCCGCAATGCCGCGCGCGACAACCCTCCATGGCTGACTATCACATAGGGTATACCTTGGGCTATCGCATAGAAAAAATAAGGGATAAACCGCAAATTATACACCGAATGGAAAACCAGCAGATCGGCATCGCGCAAAAATCGCAGCGGCGTTTCGGATCTGTATATCACAGGAAACGGATAACGACCGTTCGTATCCTTTTTCTTTCCGACGAGCAACAGAAAATTCCGGATGCTGTCATCCGCAGCCGTCTGCCGCCGCATCAACTCCGGAATGACCGTATTCATGCCACCGCCCAAAGCGGTCGCATCTATATCGGATATGTGGACAATTTTCATACGTGTGCTTTTTTGAAAGGATACTTCACCCTCAACAATATGTCCGCGAAGATCAGAAGGACGAAAATCATATAGAAATTACGCAACAGACTGCTGCGGGAAATATAGATACAATTCGTTATGACATAGAAAGAGATCACCAGCAGAACCCTGCTCCGGGAGACGTTGCGTTCGAACCAGCCGATTGCATAGCCCAAAACAATCGGAACGATCGTCAAACCGCCCAACCCCAGGTCATACAATTCAGCTATGAAACTCGATCCGAGACCGTGTCCGTTCGCAAAACCTTCGGGTGAAATATGATACGCAACAGCATTGCCCAGCAGATTGCTCGGATTGTCCGGCAAATACCCTCCTTCGTTAATATTGATCAAAGGAGCGAAAACATACGGCACATCGGAATGCAAATCGAAATATTGCATCAAAGGCAGAATGTAGAAATTGGTAGACTGCGCGTAAAGGAAATAGCCCAAAAGCGAACGCTCGTCGCTCATAACGAAAACACCCGACTGCCGGACATACTGGACCAACAACAAAAGCAGAACACCCGCCACGCCCAAGATAGACATCAGCAGAAGTTTCGGCGACTTACGGGTATAGAATCTATAGTAAAACCACAGAACGAACAGAAAAGAAAGAATGACCCGATTTCTTACTCCCACGAAGAAGAACAGAGAAATAACCAACAAATAGATTTTGGAGTATTTTTTGAACCGGTCCACATCGGGCAGCGAAGCAATAAACAGAAAATAACCGAACTCGAAAAAGACTCGGGACACCGAAATGACAATGGGAATCGACAAAGCAGAAGTGTAATAGGCATAATACCCCTGGGAAAGAATGAATTTGATTTCCAGGTAGTATTTCAAGAGGGTGAGTGGCAGCGACAACAAAAATATTCCCCTGCCCCACTCCTCTAATTTAGGAGAATGCTGCATTCGACACTCCGAACAAGAAGTCCGCCTGCGAGGTCCGGAACACAGCACGCCGATGAAAATACTATTAAGAATAAGCGCATTCGCACATAATGTATTCTTAATCACCGTATCGGAAAAGACGAAATCCACCTGCATCAATTTCCGCTCCGCTATGGTATCGAATGCCACGAACAGCACTGAAACCTGGAACATGAAATAGCCGAACAAAAACAAATTGAACGCCGAAGTCAAGCTATATCGGCGAATGCTCACCAAACAAATATATAGAAAAGTAAACAGGAGGTAGCATTCCAAAGCCGAACATGAAAAAAGGTGTTCATCGACTACGTTCAGAACATGAACCAGCAATGAACCGAGCAAAAAAATCCCCTGCACAGCCAACAGAAAGCGGCTATTGGTCGACGATATTGATTTTACAGGTACTTCCATGAATAAAACAACCGCAATGCAAACTCACATATCTTGTGCAACAGAAAGAACAAAGCGATTACGATAATCGATTGCTTCATGTTGAGCACGCCGATCAGCAATGGGAACACGAACAAAGATGCGTAAATCGAACTTTTGACCAGAGAACTCCCCAACGAATACGAAACCATAACGTTTTCACCGATAAAAATGGAAAGATTGGCAAAAACGGAGGAAAACAAGATGATACTCAAAGCCAAGCATATTTCCGTTGTTAGCGGGAACGAATAATACAGCAACACATATTTCTGTAACAATACCAACACAAGGAACAGCGAAACACTGAAAACAAAAACGCCCCCGAATATTCGCCGCATCTGCGACGGAGACGACCGAACCGACACATGCCCCAATATGATCGAATTCAATATCTGAACGGGAATAACAAGCACCGACAGGATTTTGAACGAAATATCGAGCAACGCCGCCGTAGAAAGAGATATGAACGTAGCCGACAACAAATTGTACAATTTGTCCGACAGCAATAAATTCAACCGACTTGTAAAAAACGGAGACGATTGGACGAATACATTCTGTATGGCCACGAAACTATTGGTCGGATAACAATGAAGATGGTACTTGCGGAAGACATACCCGAGAATATACAGATTGCTGAGAAAATATGAAATCACAAGCAGGCAAACATACCGAATGCTATCGCTGCTGCCCTTGACCAGAAGGAAAGTAAACAGCAACAGAAACAAGAATCTGACAACGGATATGCGAGGCAGGATCTTTACGTCATGGAATGCAACCAGCACATGGCTTACGGAAAAGACTTCGGCCAAACACAAAATCAAGAAAACCTCAGTATACAGCCTGATGGCTGCATCCTCGACAAAAACGGTCAAAATCAGAAAAACGACGACCCCGAAAAAGATGAACAACACCGACCGGAGCCAGAAGATTCTTGACACCAATATGGAGATTCCGGCCCCTTTGCGGAACCTGACATATTCGGGCACCTTTTGCAACATCAACAGATCGGTCCCGTAATTGATGATGGCTACGCCGATACAGGCGATAGACTGGGCCACTATGATTTTACCATATTCGATATTTCCGATCTTCGACAACAAATAAGGGACAATAACAATACTGATCAAACTGTCCAGCCCCCGGTTTGTTATAAGCGACAGAAAGTCTCTTACGATACTATGATTCAACTTCACCATACCGAATCCTGCACACCTACAACGCGGCACTCGACGAAAAATCCATTCTGCTTCGCGCGCGAACAGCCGCATTCAATCGCTCCATGAAGTCGTAAGCAGTGCGGCTGTCGATCGGAACGGGATTGTTTTTCAGTCTGTTCAAATTGATATTGGACACGATCACCTCCGGATCGAACGACTCATCCGAAATTCGGGGAGCCAGACCGAGCGCATAAACATAATTCCGGAAACAAACTTCCGGCTCGTCGTCAAGACCCAATATATTCTGCAACGAACGGATATGCCCGTTCCGGATATTGTAACCCGCTATATAGGGAAACAGCAAAGCCACCGCATGTCCATGCGGATACCCGTAATAAGAGGTGAACGGATAGGAAAACGCATGCGGAGCGGTCGTCTTTGTGATATTGATAGCTCGGCCGGCCCAATATGCCCCCTCGGAAACCTTATCGCGGACTTCGGGCGTAGGGGCACTGACTGCAACCGGCAGATTCGGCCACAATAAAGTTATCGCCCGACGGGCAAAACATTCCGATTCTTCGGTTGCATTTACATTCCAAAATGCCTCGATGGCCTGGGCGAGCGCATCGAAACCGGTGCAGGCCGTCAGATAAGGCGGATTGTCGTAGGTAAAAGGCGGATACACGATCACCTTATCCGGTAAAATACTGTCATGTTCCACCGAATACTTCACCTTGTTGCGATATAACACAGCGAATCGGGTTGCTTCGCTTCCGGTTCCGGCAGTTGTCGGAAGAACGATCAAAGGAAGCAATTCACCATCTTTTCTGTAATTTCCGGTATCGATCTCACCTACATAAGCATGGAAGAAACGCAAAAGTTTGGCCATATCCAATACGCTGCCGCCACCGACAGCAACGACAGCCGAAATAGGAAAAGCGCCGAACAAAGAGAGACCTCGCTGCAAATCGGGCTCCCTGGGATTTTCTTCGAAATCGAAAAATTCGGACACAGAAATACCCAATGCCTTGAAAATCGCATCAAAATGCCGCTTTGCACCGCAGGCTTCATACGATCTCTTTCCTCGCACCAAAAGAATATGCCTGCCGGCATATTGTTCCAATGCCGGCAGCAACTCATCGATGGACGCACTACCCCTGTATGCAATCTGCGCCATATCAACCATTGCTATTTCAGAAACTCCATCAACGCTTTCTTATTTTCAACGGGAGCGACCGTCGGACGCCCCAAATCGGCACGAGCACCTTTGCAAACCTTCACTTCGAGCAATACGGGACCTTCCGCTGCCCGCAGTTCCGCCAACGCGGATTCCAGACTTCCGGCATCCGCAACCGATTTGACGGTCCTATAACCGCAAGCCGTTGCTATCTGCAGAAGATCCATTCGCAAAGCCACGGTAGGCTGTCCACCGACCGAGTCATGCGCCCCGTTATTGAACACGACGTGGATATAATTAGCCGGTTTATTATCTCCGATGATGGCCATGGACCCCATATGCATCAGTACGGCCCCGTCACCGTCAAAACAGAAAACCTTCTTATCCGGCTTCCGGAGTGCTATACCCAAAGCGATCTGCGAGGCATGCCCCATGGAACCGACCGTAAGAAAATCGCGATGATGACCTTGGTTCCGAGCTTCCCGGAACTCGAACAGCTCCCGAGAAATCATGCCGGTAGTCGAAACCGCTGCATCCTCCGGCGCCATGGAGGCAGCCACGATTCGGATGGCCTCCTCTCTGTTCAACGACAAACAGACATCGTCTTTTTTCTGCAGCGAGTAATTCTCGAACGTTCCTTTACGGATAACCAACGCAAACGGCTCGCCGGTACGATCCATATAAACTTTGGCTTCCTCGATCTGTCGGGAAGCCTCGTCTGCATCCTGCGACAATACCGCATGCTCGATTCCCATGGTTTCCAACAGCGGAAGCGTCACCTTGCCCTGCTTGACATGCTGCGGCTCGTCCTTGACTCCAGGCTCTCCCCGCCATCCGATCAACAACAGCATGGGAACATTATACACTTCCTTGTCGGAAAGCGACAACAATGGATTCACAGCATTACCCAAACCGGAATTTTGCATATATACCACCGGAATCCGCCCTGTAGCCAAATGATGACCGACAGCCAATCCTACGGCTGCACCCTCGTTGGCAGGTATGATATTATCGCTCGTTGAGGAGGTATCCGTAATATATGCACACATCGCTTTCAACAACGAATCGGGCACACCGGTAAAAAAATCCATCTGCAACGAACGCAGCTTCTCTACAAAGAATTCAGGACTAATCATTTTTCAGTAAAACTACTTTGTACCGGGAATCAGTTCGAGAATCTCTTTGACCGGCATACATAACGAATTGGCCTCATAGGAACGACCATGGGCGAGAATGGATTTTGCCGTATCGACCATGGCGGGATAAGCGCTCCGCAACATGTGGTTGGCATAAATAACCACATTAACGCCCCACTCGGCCAATTCCTCTTCGGCGATATGATTGTACGTCGTCGGTACGACCACTATGGGAACCGATGAATTGACTTTGCGCAATGCCGTGCAGAACTCCTTTATGTCCGCTCCCGACTTGTCTTTGCTATGAATCATGATGCCGTCCGCACCGGCTTCGATATAAGCAAGCGCCCGCTCCATTGCATCCGCCAGGTCTTTGCCTGCGATAAAACTCTCGATACGTGCAATGATCATGAAATCATCCGTAATCTGAGCGTGTTTGCCGGCTCTTATCTTGTTGCAGAAACCTTCGATCGAATCCTGCGTCTGAACGGCATCCGTACCGAAAAGAGAATTCTTTTTCAGACCTATTTTATCTTCGATGATAACAGCAGAAATGCCCAGGCGCTCCAATGTACGTACCGTGAAAACGAAGTGCTCGATCTTGCCACCCGTATCACCATCGAAAATAACCGGTTTGGTCGTACATTCAAGCGTATCGTTAAGATCGTGCAGGCGCGTAGTCAGATCGACGGCCTCGATGTCGGGTTTTCCTTTGGATACCGAATCCGTCAGACTGCTCGACCACATTCCGTCGAACTCCCGCTTGATGCCGTTGACCTCCACGTTCGTATGTTCGATGATCAAACCCGTCAGTCCGCAATGCGATTCGCAGATACGCACGATTTTTTTCGCCGATATCAAACGTTTCAGACGTTTCAGACGAATATCGGGCGTCGTACCGATCTCCTTGAGTTTCTCGTTCAGCTGCGTAGACGATATGCCTTTCGTATAAGGCACGTCGATCACTTTTCCGCCCCATTTCGCAAGCACGTCGATTACTCGCTGACGAGTCTCTTTCTGAACACCTTCTTTCCAATCGTCGCCATGCACTACATAATCGGGCTTGAGTTTCTCCAGATTCGGCACATAGTCCAACGTAGTCTGAGGAATCACCTCCGACACACCTTTCAGATTCTGCACAACCAATGCGCGTTGTTCATAATTCAGATACGGAAGTCGTTTGTAGCTGGCGATAGCGGCATCTGTCAACACCCCCACAATCACGCGGCCGTACTTACAGGCCTCGGAAATGATATTCAAATGCCCGGGATGAATAATGTCGGCACTCATACCGACGTAAACGGTTTTTTCCATAATGCTTTTCTGTTCTTGCTTGCTCTTCAATTTCTTGCAGCTTTTCACACCTCGGCAAAGTCCGAATTCGTGCGGACTGGACTCGGCTTAAGAAAAGGTGCTGTTCATGGCGACCGGACTATTGTTGGAAACCTGTGTCATAACCGGCCGAGGACCGAGACCGACAGACAATCAAGCCGTCTCCTCAGCGTTTTTAATCTCCTGATCGTATTGTTCGAAAGCAGAGTTCTCGGACTTGTACTCGGGAACGGTGCGCTTCATCAGACGGACCATTTCGGGAATATTGACGTCGCGGCCGAGCTCCTCCAGCCGGCACACGGCCTTGAGCGCATCGGCGTAATCGTACTCGCGGATTTTGGCGATGCGGATGCGGTCGTGCGACGTGGGCAGCGTATTCTCCTTGCTGGCGAGGACCTCCTCATAGAGCTTTTCGCCCGGACGCAGGCCGACATACTCGATCCGGATGTCCTTGCCGACTTCGAAACCGGCCAGGTGGATCATCTGCTCGGCCAGATGGACGATCTTGACGGGTTCGCCCATGTCGAAGACGAAAATCTGGTTGCCCGAAGAGATGGTCGCCGCCTCCATGACCAGTCGGCAGGCCTCGGGAATGGTCATGAAGAAACGCTCGATCTCGGGGTCGGTGACCGTAACGGGACCGCCCGCAGCGATCTGCTCGCGGAAGCGGGGAATGACCGAACCGTTGGAACCCAGCACGTTGCCGAAACGCGTGGTGACGAACTTGGTGCAACCCTTGACGACACCCTTCTCGACGGCCAGACCCAGCGACTGGATGTAGATTTCGGCGAGCCGCTTGGTGCAGCCCATGATATTGGTCGGATTGACGGCCTTGTCGGTGGAGATCATCACCATGCTCTCCACGCCGTATTCGATACACTTGTCGGCCACGTTGCGCGAACCGGCCACGTTGACCAGCACCGCTTCGCACGGGTTCTCCTCCATGAGCGGCACATGCTTGTAGGCCGCCGCGTGGAACACCACCTGCGGATGGTAGGTGCGGAAGACGTAGTCCAACCGCGTAGGGATGCGGACATCGCCGATGACGGGCACGAAATGGAGGTCGGAGTGCTCGTCCTCGAACTCGAGACGCAGGTTGTGCAAGGGAGTTTCGGCGTTGTCGAAGAGAATCAGCCGGCGGATCCCGAACTTCACCAGCTGGCGGCACAGTTCCGAACCGATCGACCCGGCCGCACCGGTCACCAACACGACCTTGTCCTTGAAGTTGGCGACGATCTCCTTCATCGAGATTTCGATCTCGGGACGCCCCAGCAGATCTTCGATCTTGATTTTGCGGATGCTCGACAGATTCAGCAGCTTGCCGCCCTCGATCTCGTCGATCACGGGAGCGATCAGCATCTTGATGTTGTACTGCTGGCAATACTTGACCAGGCGCTGCTGCTCGGACTGCGCATCGGTATGGTAGGCGAACAACACGGCGTCGATGTCATAACGCTTGCACAGATAATCGAGGTTTTCGCCCGTATTGAAATAGTAGATCGGACGCCCCGAAGCCGTATGCCCTTTGAGATGCTTGCCATAGGTGAGAAAACCGGCCACATGGTAGTGGCTGGAGTGGCTCAGACGCGTTACGAGGCCCACCGACTTGTCGCTGTTGCCGTAGATGAGCACGCGGCACAGCGAGTTCTGCTCCTTGACGCGCTTTTTCAGGATGTCGTAGACGAGGATCATCGCCACGCGAAGAAGCACCAGGAGGAAGATCGTGATGGCCACGTCGCAGAACAGAATTCCGATGAAAATCGGCATTGCCATGTCGATGGAACCGGTCAGCCACAAGAACAGGCCCAACAGCGCATCCTTGCCGAAAACAGCCAGGCAGATCGCGCCGATGTCGCGCAACGTCGAATAACGGATGATGGTGCGGTAAGTCCTGAAAGCCACGAACGTCAACAGCGAAAAGAGCGCGGCGCCGAGCATCCACAGCAACATGAACCGCCGGCCGAAACTATGATAGGTCCACAAGTCGCACACCAGCAGCACCGTCAACGACGATGCGATCGACGCAGCCACGTCGCAGCCCAATATCAGCCACGCGTTGAGATAGCGATCCGCCAGAAATTTTCGAAAAAAGGCATCCCTGTTTATCATAAAATCCATATCGACGTCTTCTGTTTTTAAAACTTTTCCTGCAACGACTGCCAAACAAAAGCCGTTCCCGAAAAAGCATTTTTCAGTTGTTTCTTACCGATACGCATATCGGCCTGTCTGCCCTCGGCGGGCACCGAAAGCCGCGCTTCACAGCGCTGCAACCGGATTTTCCTGCTCCCATACGTTTCTTCAGACGGTTGGAGCGAACCCGAACCGCACTGCGGGCCGGACACCCGACCTCCGAGCGAGCGACCGAAACGGATTCGCGTTACACCAAAACGCACGGCCTAAACATGGGTCTTATACCCTTTCAAGCACGATCGGAGCCTCTTTTCCCGAGCTCGGCAGGCACGTGCGGCGAAACGTCACGAAACCGATCCGCCACGCTACGGCCGACGGATTCCGCTTCATTTACCCGAGTCCCGACACGAAGCCCGGGCATCCGCCGGATTGCTCCCGAGCAACGCAAAATATTGGGAATCAACCGACGACAGACGGATTCCTTTACGCATCGTTTCGCAAACCGATCCGTACCGAACTGCGGGTAAAAGTTTGAATTAACGAGTGTAAAGGTATGAAAAAGCTACGATAATAGCAAACGACGGAGGAATGTTTTTCTACCCCCCCCATAAAATAAATAAACATCTACAGACCAATAATTTACGCCATCAGATACAATGAAAAGATTTTTATCTGCTCTTTTCCGATCCGCCGAACGGACCGGGAAATAGTTATTTTAATATTTTAAAATAGCGATTTTTGATTCGAACTATTTAATATATCATTGCATTATAAATAAAAATAAATATTAATCCAAATAAGAAAGGAGTGTTGTTCGAAGAACCGAAACACGTTCGGAAACTGCGAATCGGGCATGCGTCCAATGCGCATAATTTGGCAGACTTGGCAGTTATAACAACAACGAGGATACACGACCTTTCCGACCGGGTGAGTACATGTCCGGTTCGAGTTTTTCCCATCTTGGGGTTATTGCCCCGCAAACGGCGGAAAAGATTTCCGCGCCCGGGCGGTCAGCACCCGGGCGCTTCGGGACCGGGGGGGGGCTGGGGCCCCGAAAGATATTAGCGAGAGAGGAAGAGGAAGAGGAAGAGGAAGAGGAAGAGGAAGAGGAAGAGGTGTGGAAGCATGGGCAGCTCGCGCGATATAAGCGGCCGGGGGGGGGCAAGCGATGCAGGTGGCGGACAATGGGCAAATAGGCAATGGGCAAAAAAAAACGGCCCGGCAAAGGGCCGGGCCGGAAACGCGAACCGGAATCCGCCGGTGCCGGACAGGCACCGGGGAAACCGGAAACGGTTCGGACTACTCGTCGTACTCGCCGCTGCCGTCCTTGACAGGCGGATTGTAGGAAGACTGCGGGGTATTCTTGTCGATCCACTCCTGCGTGAGCAACGAATCCTTGGGGAAATCGAGGTCCTCGATGCGGTTCACCGTAATCTGGTACTGGGCGTACTGGTTCAGACGGGTGGAATAGATGCTGTAGATGCCCAACACGTTGCCGACCGTACCGTGGCGCGGAACGGGCTGCATGGCGAAACGCGCGTAACCGCTCGTACGGATGGAATAGACGCCCGGATCGGCCGATCCGGAAGCGCTGTCGTTGAGCGTCATCAGCACGGCACCGTAGAGACTGGCATTATCGCGGCTGTAAGCCCAGTAGAACCACTTGCCGAAAACCGGCGAACCCGAATCGGTGACGATCCAGTTGGGGAAAGGATCGCCGTTGGTGCCGAAAGACGGAGCCTTCTGCTCGGGCTCCCACACGATATTGCCCTCGGCGTCGCGCACGATATTGCCCTCGGCATCGCGCTCCTCATCCTGGTAGGTGATGTTGGCGTAACGGATTTTCACCCCCTTGAAACGCATCAGACGGCCGTAGTCGTCGCGGCCCAGCTGGCTGTAGTTGGAAGCATCGACCTCCTTGACGTTGGTTGCGTCCAACTTGCAGGGCTCGCCCGGAAGCACGCGGTTGTAGGCGGGATTCGTCAGACTGCACCACAGATCGGGGCTCTCGAAGTTGGAATTGGCATAGTAACGGTCGCGCAGGCCCGCATTGAGGGCGTTGGAGGGCGCATCGCCCAGCGAAAGCATCATGCGGTAGTTGCCCAGGTAGAAATCCTTGAGCTTGACGTAGACCCACATGCTGTCGAACGTGTCGAGGTTGACGTTGAACGTGGTGTAGAGCGTACCGCAGAGCTTGAGCTCGATGGCGGCCGTGCCGTCGTCGATGTAGAGCGACTTGTAGATGTTGCCCTGCGAATCGGTCGAAATGACCTTGCCCTTGATATAGTAGCCGGCGGCTTCCTTCCAGAACTTCAGGTTGCCGGGATCGGTCTCGAACTCCGCCTCGACGGCCGATATGGGAGCACCCAGCTTGACGGTCTTGGTGTCCGACCAACTGTTGTTGGAACCGGTATTCTCCAACGAACCGAAATATTCGGAAGAGATGAACTTGTCCTTCACCTCCTTGATGGTTATGGGCTGGAGTCCCTCCAACTGCATGTCCTCGTCGGTCCATATCTTGGCCGGCGCCGGCGTATCGAAGTCGTTGTAGCACCCGGCCATGAAGAACGCGAGCGCTGCGAACAGAAGTATCTTATTGGTTTTCATAGTAAGTAGAATCGCTTTTCGGGGTTAGAAACGGAAATAGACGTTCAGATAGTAGGTAGTCCCGAGCATGTAGAAATACTTGGAATCGAAGCGCGAGAACTTCACGCCCTCCGGCGTGCGCACGCGGCGCAGACGCATCTGCTCGTAACCGCCGGTGCGGATGTCCTGGTTATTGAGGATGTTCTTCACTTCGAGGCTGAATCCGAGCATGTAGACACGGTGGATATACCAGTTCTTGCCCACGTTGGCGCTCAACGTACAGTAACCGCCGAACTTCTCCTGCGCGCGCATATCGCGAATGCCGCGGGCCGCCGCCTTCATCGCCTCGACGTTCATGTCGGAACCCTTCTGGCTCTCGTTGATAATGATGTTGGCATAGTACTGCGTGGCCTGCGAAGTGCGGTAGTAGGGATTCATCGAGAGATAGAGCTTGTCGTAGTAGTTGAAATTCAACCCTGCGAACCAGTTGCGCGGACCGCGGTAGTCGAGACCCACGTTGAGAGCCAGCTGCGGCGAACTCTCGACGTGCAGGCCGTCCCACAGCACCTTGTCGCCGCGGGCGATCTTCTCGCTGTTGTCGATCGTCTGCACGAAGTCGGGATTGGAGGTGTAGGTGTAATCGCCCCAGTTGATCGCACCGACGACTGAAATGCCGTTCCACACGGGCACCGAGACGGCGGCCTCGACGCCGTAGTAACGCTTGTCGATGCCGCTCATGGCGAAGTTGGTGAACGAACGCTCGACGTCGTCATAGAACGAGATGACCTTCGTCTGGTTGTGCATCGACGTGTAGTAACCCGAAACGCGGGCCTTGATGTAGGGCAGATTGAGATTGTAGGTCAGATCGGCACCGAAAATCTGCTCGGCCGAAACGCCCGGCGTGGTCGTGTTGCGCGTACGGGGCGAGACGAAGGCATTGGCGAACTTGGGCGCGTTCTGCATGTAAACGACGCCCGCTTCGAGCGAATGGGCGCCCGAGAAACGGTACGACAGATTGAGCTTGCCGCTGTAGACGAGGTAGTCGAGCTTCTTGGAATCGCCCAGCGAATTGTTGGGGAAGAGACCCTTGCGCCACAGACCCTCGCGGTGCATGGTCGAATAACCGACCTTGCCGGCCACGTTCATCGAGAAACCGCCGACGCCGTAGGTGTAGACGGCCCAGGCGTTGCTCTCGAGCAGGTGTGCGCGGTAGTTGTAGCTGATCTTGTCGCCGACGCGGGCCACGCGGGCGTGCCCGGTCTTGAGGTAGTAATCGAGGTCGTTCTGGTAGTTGAGCGCGCTCTGCGACATGTCGCGCTCGGCAAACTTGTCGACATCGTACCAATAGTCGCCGCCCAGGAGGTCTTTCACCTCGTCGTAGTACCAGGTGCGGTTGATGCGCAGGTTGGCACCGCCGACGATGCGCATGTTGTTGCGGATCTGATGCGAAACGTCCACGGCCAGGTTATAGTCGAGCTGGTCGGTATGGCGCTCCTCGATCATGAGGTTGGAACGATGCTGCGTGGCGAGCGTCTCCTTGAACTTCTCGTCGGTGCTGTCGGCGAACTGATCGATCAACGTATTGTCGATCAACTGGTTCTGATGATAGAAACGGTCATACTGCAACATACCGGTGAAGTTGCGTGCCAGCTCGCGGGCGCGGAAGATGTATTCCATCTTCGTCTCCTCGCTGGTCACGCCCGGCTCGATCTGGCTCAACAGCGACGACGGCAGATAACGGTAGTAGTCGCCGCGGGGATCGCTCGCGTCCTTCCAGGTGAGGGCCGAATAACCGTTCTTGCCGAAACGGAGCGCCGTGGCGGCGTTCAGACGCGTGCGGTCGTCGATGTCCCACGTATAGTTGAGCATGGCGATCGGCTCGTGGGTGTTGCGCACACGCGAATTGCGGAGTTTGCCGGCCTGGTAACCCACATTGGGGTTATAGTAATGGTTGCCGAAGAGGTCGTAGGCTTCGTCGGTCGATGCCTGCTGGGCGCCGCGCTCCGAAGGCGACGCGAAGAAAGTCAGAGCCAGGCGATGCTTGTCGCCGAAGAGCTTCTCGGCCGAGAGGAAGTAGGAATAGGAATTATAGTAGACTCCGTCCACATAGCCGTTGCCGCCCTGACGCGTACCGACCGAGAGGCCGTACGACCAACCGTTGTCGAGCTGGCCCGAAGCGTAGGTGACCAATGCGCGGAAACGGTACATCTGGTTGCCGTTGGCGACGCTCACACGCAATCCCTTGCGCATCTGCGAAGCGCGGGCGTTGACGTTGGTCATGCCGCCGATGCCGCCCACGCCGAAGTCGGAAGCGGCCAGACCGGGCAGCGTATTCTGGCTGCGCGTAGCGTCGTTGAGACCGCTCCACAACGACCAGGGGCCGTAGCCGGTCATGGCGTCGTTGAAACGGATGCCGTTAAGATAGATGTCGGAATACTGCGAATCGTAACCGCGGACGTTGAAACGCATCTCGCTGAAACGATACGACGCGACGCTGTTGTAAAGGTCCTTCGACGAAGAGAGCGACGACGGCAGCGACTGCTCGTCGGACGACGACGAATCGCTGTCGAACTCGGCGAAGAGCGAATCGTCGAAACCGGCCGAAGAAGCCAGCGGCGAAACGACCACAGCGTTCAGGTCGCGCATGTTCTGCCCTACCCTCACGCGGAGCTCGAGCTCTTCGAGATCGGGTGCGTCGAAAGCCACGCGGTAGTCGCCGGCCGGCAGATTCTCGAAAAGGAAGTTGCCGTCCTTGTCGGTCACGGCGGAGAGACCCGTCGATTCGAGCGTCACCTTGACGTTGCTCAACGCTTCGCGGCTGCCGCGCGCAACCACCTTGCCGCGGATACCGCCCTCCTGCGCGTAGGACACGGAGAAGGTCGCCAGAGCAAACAGAAAAAGAAGTAGAGATTTCAGTTTCATAGGAAAGTATTGTTAGCTTTTATTTGCCGATATAGATGAACACGGGGAAGTGGTCGCTGAAACCTCCCTGGAAGTTGTTGCCCACGAACGTACGCAGCGGATAGCCCTTGTACTGTCCCTCTTTCTGCAACATGTAGGAACGTTGGAAAATACCGCCGTAGAATTTCGACTTGCCGGCGGCGAGAATGCGCAGCGAACCCTCCGGAGCGAAGACCAGGTTGTAGGAGACGATGATGTTGTCGAAGAGGTTCCAGGCATCGCGGTAAGCCAGCGTACCGTAACCGGCCTTCAACATGGGGATGAACGGATTGAACATGTCGCCCGGGCACATATCCTTGGGCCGGCCCTTGGCACTCAGCCCCACGACGATGCTGTCGTCCGTGGCGTCGTCGTTCAGGTCGCCCATGACCACGACCTTCGTGGCGGGATTGGCCTGCTGCACCGAGTCGACGATGGCGCGCACCTGACGGGCGGCGGCCATGCGCTTGGGATCGGAAGCCTCCTTGCCGCCCAGACGCGACGGCCAATGGCTGACCAGGAAGAAGAAAGGTTCGCCGTCGATCGTACCCCACATCGTCACGAAGTCGCGCGTGCGGAAGTTGGGCAACTCAGCCATCTTGAAAGGAATGGGGGCGCTGCCCTCGATCTTGAAGACATCGGGACGATAGTAGAAACCCACGTCCACGCCGCGGGCATCGGGCGAATCGTAGTGCACGATGCGATAGTTGGCAGGCAGCAGCCGCGGCCGGCCGATGACGTCCTCCATGACGTTGCGGTTCTCGATCTCGGAAACGCCGATCACGGCCGGAAAGTCGCGGTCCTCGGCGGCGAGGTCGAAGAGCACGTGCTCGAGGTTGGCGATCTTCTTGTTGTACTTGGTCGAATTCCAACGCTTGGGACCCTCGGGCGTGAACTCGTCGTCGAGGATGTCGGGATCGTTGATCGTGTCGAAAAGGTTCTCGAAGTTGTAGAAGACCACTTTGTAGGGCTTCTGCGCAAAGCACGCCAACATCAGCGCGACGAACACTCCTGTAAAAAGGAATTTCTTCATGGTTGCCTTATTTTAGATATTTTGTTTCGGTCGGTTTCTTGTTTTCCGGCTTGCCGCCGGGATTTTCCGGTTGTGCGGATCGCCGCCGCAGCGGAATTCCAGCCCGGGAGGTTCCCCGTTGTGCGTTTTCCATATTTTGTTCTCCCGGAGCGCTGTCCTCGGTTCCGATTCCGGCCGGAGACCGGCCGCCGGCAGTCGTCAGATGCCCCAGTCCGAGGGTCGGTTCTGCGCCTTCACCGCGTCGGCCGCCTCGGGCGGGATGTTGCGGAAGAAGGTGAAGCCCGTTTTCCTCTCGATGTCGGCCACGGTCGTCGAATGATCGCGTATCGAACCCGAATTGGACGAGTTGTTCTGGAACCAGAACCCGATGGCATGGAACTCGCCGGCCGAACATTCCCACACGGCCTTGCCGCCGGAACCGCGGAGCAGCACCTTCCAGCAATTGGACGGAACGCCTACTTTCTTGCCGCTTTTGTCGGTAATTGTTTTGTTGTCTGCAAAATAGGTGCCTGTCACGACAAAAATCGTATCGGCATTGTGAAGCGACCGCACTTCGCGTATTTTACTCTCCAACGCACCCCATACTCCGCCGTTGAAATTGCCGTTCTGAGGCATGATGTTGGTGGCGTAGAAAGTCATCTCGTTGGTTCCTATGGTGCTGTAACGGTCGGCCGAAGGAACCTGGTGGCCGCGCGCGTAGCCCGAACCGTAATAATCGATGATATTGGCCTGTGCCGACTGCGGAATGACGGGCTGCTGGTTGTTAGGATCGTAGGCCCACTTGTCGGTACGGTCTACAGCCGGAGAGACATAATTAAGCGTCAGCGGGTAAGCCGCCCAATGCGCCACACGCTTGCCGGTATCGAAGCAGACGGTGAAGTTGCGCACGTGTCCGCCGCGTTTCAGATCGGTGAAATAGGTCTTGTAAACATAGGATTCGTTCTGCCGGTAAGCGGGCTGCTCGCCCCACTTGCGGTCGTACCAAGCCGTTTCGGAATAAGCGCCCTGGGTGAACGTAAGCCTGCGGACCGTAGCATCGGCAAAAACCACGTCGATGGTCGCCGTCCGCTCCTGCTCCACTTCGTTGCGCAGCAGGTAAATTGTCATGGGGATACCCACCTGCCCCTCTTTAGACAAACGGGGGGGGGTTGCACCCGGCTCGAACGAATCGAACGCACACCAGGTTTCGTCGCCGTCCTGCTCCACGATCGTGGCGACGAAAGACATCGAACTGCCTGTTGCGAGAATCCGGTTCGTTGTGGCGTTGCAGTCTACGAAGTCGGAACGCAACACTACGTCGATCGACGCCTCGTCGTCGTCCTTACACCCCGCAAACAGCAGAAAGATGGCCGTCAGAAGAGCCGCCGGCCAAAGGTATTTCTTGAAAATCGTCATTCAGAAAAGTTCAATTTCATGCAGGTTTTCTCGCCTCGGCATAGCCCTGTGCAAGCACGGCTCTGCCCTCGGCTTATCGGAAACCGCGCAAAAATTCGATCTTGAGAAATTTCTCAAAGAAACCGAACTCTTGGCAGGGACAACGCCCCGCCAAGAGTAGGTTTCGAAAAAGGGAATAAACCGTACAGCAAGACTTCTTGCTGAAGAATTACTTATAAATTACAACGATCTTTTTGAAACGGGCCTGCACATTATTGGAAGCATCGCCATTGTTGGTGAACTTGACCGTCTGCGCATCGCCGGTCCATGATCCGCTTTCCGTACTTGCATCGCCGGCATATGTTCCCGAATCAACCGACAACTGATAGCCCATATACTTCTTATCAGAGAAAGTAAACTTAATGTCGATGATCTTCTTTCCCTCCGGAACAGAGAACGCAAACGTGTTGTAACGATAAATACGCAACTCCTTGGCGGAAGCATTGTACGTAGGCGAAGAGTTGCTGGTCCCCTTGTCGCAGGCAATCGTAACATCTCCGACCGTAGTATTTACAGCCGTTATCGTAGCATAATCGAACTCCACTTCGGCAGCACCGTCAGGCAATTGGGCTTCCTGCTCGACAGCGAGTTCAGCCAAAGTGGTTCCGTTCAAGGAAGCGACGAGCGTAGTGGTGTAGGGAGCACCCGAATCGTTGTTTCCCAAAGCCGTGATCGTCACCGAATTATCGCTTTGTTGCGGGGCACTGAACTTATCGCTGTTGCCGCCCTTGCATTCAAACATGACGAGCGCACTGGTAGCAATGTTCTGCGTTGTGAACGTAACCGTCTGAGGCTGCGGATCGCTGCCGGCGAAAGACTTGAGCTCAGAAGTGAATCTCAGAACCGGAATCGCCGTATTGTTAGCAACCTTGGTAGCGACGACCGTGAAGTAACTACCGGTTCCGGCGGCATTGCCATTGTTGACGAACCAACCCTCAATATCGACGAGATTGCCGACATACGTATCAATATTGAGATCGGCGCTCGGAGAAGAGAGAGAACCCGTATAAGTCGACTCGAACGGGAACGTCACATTGTAATAATTGCCGCTCTTGACAAGCGTACCGGTCATTTTGACGAAAGTCACTTTGGGCGAAGTCATCAAACCGGCAATATTATCGGCCGTGATCTCCACCGGCTGGGGGGGGGTCGGAGCCGTCCCCGTACCGGTTTTGGTCACCTTGGCGCCTTCGCCGAACTGGTACACGCCGCCGTAAGCAGCAACGGTACCCTTGACCGAAACGACATCGCCGACGGCAACTTCCGGAAGAGCATTGAGGAAGACCAACATGGTTCCCGTAGCATCCTGCATGACGAAACCGGCAGCATAAGTAGCAACGACCGTAGCATCCTTAACCTCGTAATCGCCGGCAGCGGAAATCCCGGAAATATTCACGACAGGAATGGGATCGCCGGCTTCCAGATCGACGACCTGACCGCCCGCACCCGTCTGCAGCGTAATGTCGTCGATACGCACGTTGGATGCAAGAATAGGCGACAGGAAACGGATGAAAAGCTTTTCGGCCGGAGCCTTGAGCGTAAAGTCGGCGGTAGCCAGCACCCAGTTCTTTCCGGCGCTGTTCTTGTCGCCATCGTTGGTCGTGTACTCGATAGTCGACCAGGTCGCACCATCGGCGCTAAGAGCGACGAGCAGGTTCGCGTTCGACCACGTATAGTCTTTCTTATCATAATCGATGGTCTGCTGACCGCCGAATGTCAGATGGAGATGGGTCTGCTCGGGCGTCAACGCGATATTCTGCACGATAAACCTGGCGGGCACATTGCCGAAAAAGAGAATCGGCGCACCCGAAGCTTCCTCGTAGCTGGACGAATTATTGGGAGACGACTTGCGCACCGAAACATTCGTGCCCGCGTAAGTTACGCCGGCCGCACCCTCACCGGTCTTGGTCCAACCCGTATACTTGTCTACATCGGTATTGGCCACATTGGCATCCGTGCCGAACGTCTCCTTGTAAATCAGAACGGGCGTCACGATTTCGCCGCTCGGCGACTGCAGAACCGTGATTTTGGCAGTAACCGTATAAGGTACGCCGTAAATCTCCCCGGTGGCCGAAAGAACGGCGACGGCCGAACGCTCCTCGATGCCGGCCGGCATGGGGTCGACGGTGAAGACGAGCGAGGAGGTGCCGGCCTTACCGGAAGTGATGTTGGGAATGCACCAATCCTGGTCGGACTCGAAAGCCAGCGTCCACGTACCGGACGAAACGACCGAAACAGCCTCGGTCTCGCCACCCGCGGAGGCGATGCCTATCGTCGTGGCCTCCTTGTCGTTGACCGTGATGGAGGCGTCCACATCGCCGCCCTTGTCGTCGTCGGAGCAGGCGCCGAAAGCAGCCGCAGCCAGCGCCGAGAAGAACAACGAACGCCAAAAATTCAAACTTTTCATAAAAAACGATTTTAATAAAACAAACAGTAGCAATTCCGGTTGAAAGGCCAACATCCTGCCGAAACAGAAATATTGATGTGTAAAGTTAAAATTATTTTGAATGGCAACAAAGTTTCTGCCACTTTTTTTATGACAGAAAGAGACCGCGGCATGCAAAAAGAGAAAAATCCGAAAGCAATCGGGGCGAAAAACCGAAAAAACCGACAGCCCGCCCGGGTCCGACACCCGAAGATCGCCGCCCGGGCGATCGGCACACGCAGAACGCCGCCCGCCCGAAGTTGCGGCACCGGAAAAGAAACGCCCGACCAAGACAAGGGCCTGTCTCCGAACACGGAAACAGGCCCCGAAAACGCGAGCGCCCCACCCTAACGGATGCGATCGGCAGCCCGGACGAGCACCTCGTCGCGGAAAATGGCCCGGGCGGCCAACCACACGAAGACGAGGCTGACGAGCGGCAACGCGATGGCGGCATGCACGCCCTGGAAGTGGGACTCCAGACCGGAAAAGATGCGGGAGCCGAGATAATAATAGATTCCCTCCATGACGGCCGCCCCGATGAGCAACACCGCCTCGACGACGCACAACCGGATCTGCAACAACCGCCGCCGGAAGAGAAAAAGCGTGACAAGCGGCAATGCACAAGCCGCGGCGAGCAAAACACCCATGTAGAGGGTCGGCTGCGACGCGGCACCGTCGAGCGAACGGAACGCGAAAGCGTAAAGCCGGAATTCGCTGCCCTCGCCGGCGAACCGGGCCAGCGGCGCGAAGAGCGTGACGGCCATGAGGGCCGATGCGACGAACAGATAGAGTGACTGGATACGCTGTATCATAATCAGAGTTTTTTATCGATCAGGTATTTGTTGCGGTCGGACGAACCGCGGTTGATCAATTCGCCGAGGAAACCGGCCAGAAAGAGCTGGACGCCGAGCACGACGGTCAGCATGGCCAGATAGAAAAGCGGCTGGTCGGCCACGGGGCGCAGCGGCAGTCCGTGCATCTGCTTCCACAACTTCCCGGCGATGATCCACACCGTCGTGCCGCCGCCGACCAGAAACATCAGCGTACCGAGACTACCGAAAAAATACATCGGCGAACGCCCGAAATGGGACATGAACAACACCGTTATCAGGTCGAGGTAGCCTTTGACCATGCGTTCGAGACCGAATTTGGAGTGTCCGTATTTGCGGGCCCGGTGCTCGACGACCTTCTCGCCGATGCGGCGGAAACCGGCCTGGCGCGCCAGGATGGGGATGAAGCGGTGCATTTCGCCATAGACCTCGATGGCTTTCACGGTCTTGCGCCGGTAGGCCTTCAGCCCGCAGTTGAAGTCGTGGAGCCGGATGCCCGACGCCACGCGGGCCGTCCAGTTGAAGAACTTACTGGGCCAACGCTTGCCGATGGGGTCGTAGCGCTTCTTCTTCCACCCCGAGACGAGGTCGTAGCCCTCCTCGAGGATCATGCGGCGCAACTCGGGAATCTCGTCGGGCGAATCCTGCAAGTCGGCATCCATGGTAACGACCACCTCGCCCTGCGCGGCCTCGAAACCGCAATAGAGCGCGGCCGACTTGCCGTAGTTGCGCGCGAAGCCGATGGCCCGCACGAAAGGATGCTCCCGCCGGAGCTGCTCGATGACGCTCCACGAACCGTCGGTCGAACCGTCGTCGACGAAGATGACTTCGCACGTCAAGGCATGGTCGCGGGCCACGCGGGCGATCCACGCAGTCAGCTCGGGCAGCGACTCCTCCTCGTTGAAGAGCGGCACGACGACCGAAATGTCGGGACTATTCGTTGTCATTGCCGGCGAAAGGTTGTGGAGCGCGCGCCGTCATGCCGGCGACGATCAATCCGAAGAAGAGCCCGAAAAAGACGCTCGACCAGATACCGCCCAGGATGGTGGAGAAAAGCGACGGTTCGGGCGTATTGCGGAGCTGCTCGACGAGCGCCTCCACGGGACCGGTCATGCCGCTCTTGCCGGCCAGGCGGGCGAAGATGTCGCCAATCTTGTCGACATAGTTGCCGTAGCCGAGCACGAGATGCAGGAAGATGTAGTTGACCACGCCGAGAAGCAGACCGGCCGGCAACGACATGGAAAGCACATAACCGTAGCCCTCGCCGAACGAGAACCCGTCGGCCGCCGCGGCCAGCGCGGAACGCCGGCGCGTGAAGCGCAACAACAGATAGAAATGCAGCACGGCAACCGCCAGCCACTCGATCATGATGATCGCGTAAAGCCCGATCTTACCGCTGAACAACACGCCGGTCTCCAGCACGGACGATGCGGCCAGCAACAAGCCTACGTAAGCACCGTACCGGGCGGCATCGCTCCAAAAAGTCTTTTCCATTGCAAATATGTTTTACATTCATTAATCATTAATCGGCAGCAACCTTTCGCGTCCCGGCACGGATCAGGCAAGCCTGGCTCTGCAGGCGGCCGCTCGAAAAGGCCGGAATCATACGGCCGCCCCCAGCCCCTCCGGCTTCGGCGGAACCCGACGCCCCGGCCGCAGCCATGGAAAGCGTCTATTGCAGCTCGCCCCGGCCCTGACGCAGGATTTCGGGTTCGTCGCCCGTGAGGTCGACCACGGTGGTGGGCTCCAACGCTCCGGGGCCGCCGTCGATGACCAACTGCACGTCGCGCAGGTAGCGCTCGTGGATCAACTCGGGGTCGGTCATATACTCCTGCGTCTCGTCGTCCTGCCGCACCGAAGCGGTGACCAACGGGGTGCCCGAAGCCTCGACGATGGCCCGGGCCACGGGATGCGCAGGGATGCGCACGCCGATGGTGCGGCGCTTGCCGAGCGTCTTGTCGGGCACGCGCGACGAAGCAGGCAGCACGAAAGTGAAAGGCCCCGGCAGATTGCGTTTCAGAATCCTAAACGCAGCGTTGTCCACCCGGCAGAACTCGGCGACCTGGGCCAGGTTGGCGAAAACGAGGGTGAACTCGTTCTTCTCCTTCAACCGCCGCAGCCGCTCGATGGCCTTGGCCGAACGCAGCGAACACCCGAAAGCGTAGACGCTGTCGGTGGGCCAGATGACCGTGCCGTCGTTCTCCAGCACCGCCACGACCCGCTGCAACTCGCGTTCCGAAGGATTCTGCCCGTAGATTTTCGTAAGCATGGAACAAATATAGGTAAAAACGGTGGAAAACAGGCGACCGTCCGCAAATAAAACGCTTTGCGGCAACGTCCGCCCGCCTGCCGGACACGACAATGCCCCGCCGATACGAACATGACAACCTATCCGTCAGCCGGTTGTCCCGAATTTCCGTTCGAACAGCAACCGGTTCTCCTCGCCCCAGGCAATCATGGCATCTATGATCGGCAGCAGCGACCGCCCCAACCCGGTGATGGCATATTCCGAACGCGGCGGGAGTTCCGCGAAGATGGTTTTCGCAACCAGACCGTCCTCCGCCAGTTCTTTGAGCTGGAGGTCCAACACACGGGGCGCCGCTTCCGGCAGCACTTTATGCAGTTCGCTGGGGCGCATCGGTCCGTTCCGCAGTTCATCGAGGATGCACGACTTCCATTTCGAATTGATCAGACTCATGGTCAGCCGCAGAGGACAACTCAGGTCGACGGGTATTTTTCTTTCGTACATGGCCGTTCAATCGGGTTACGCCACAAAAATAGCCATAATCCTCCATACGGAAAATATACCGATAATTTTTTCGGTATCCGAATCATTTTTCGGTACTTGCACCGATCGGCGGCACCCGTTAACTTTGCGGCCGTATAACCCCAAAAACACAATCACCATGCGCAATCCGATCCAGGAATACGAGGCTGTCGAGGCGGCCGCCATGAAATTTGTCAGAAGCGTGGCCGAGGGCGACAGCAGCCATGCACGCGAACTCTTCACCCACGATGCCGTGCTGTTCGGCTTTCTCGACGGGGCGTTGGAGCGCGGCTCCATTGAGCAATTCTACCGCAACGTCGACAGCGTCAGCGGCGGCGAGGGTTTCAAGGCCCGCATCGACGTTGTGGCCGTCGAGGAGACGCTCGCCGTCGTCCGTGTGCTCGAAGAGGGCTGGGGCGGCCGCATCGACTTCACCGACTATCTCCTGCTGCTGAAAATTGGCGGCGAATGGAAGTGTGTGGCGAAAGCCTACAACCAGAATTCCGACACCGTCCGGAAATAGAAGCCGGCCCGCGCCGAACCGAACCGAAAAGCCCGCCTTTCAAGGCGGCTTTTTCTGTCAACCGAAGCTGCCGGTCACCTGATCTTGCGCCGGTCGAGCTCGGCGCTGTAGGCGCGGGCATTCTTCATGTGCTCGTCGAGCGTGCGGGCGAAATTGTGGTAGCCGTCGAACGTGGGCCGCGCGCAGAAGAAGATGTAGTCGTGCTTCTCGAAGTTGAGCACGGCATCGATGGCGTTCTTGCCGGGCATGCAGATGGGCGACGGCGGCAACCCCTTATTAATATAGGTGTTGTAGGGCGACGGAAACCTGAGATGTTTGTAGAGGATG
Organism: Bacteroidales bacterium; assembly: GCA_910575495.1. Classification (GTDB taxonomy): domain Bacteria; phylum Bacteroidota; class Bacteroidia; order Bacteroidales; family Rikenellaceae; genus Alistipes. The sequence continues at coordinate 463,749 of CAJTFS010000002.1, forward strand.
CGCCGCAGGGCGAAGTCCTGCATGGCATACTTGACCGTAGGGTCGGCCTGCAACGGAATGCCCCGTTTGAGGCGGTTGATGTAGACACCCGCCACGCGCGGCATTTCGTCGGTCATGCGGGTCTCCTCGTAGACGATCGAAGCCAGCGTCATCACCTCCAGGCGGCTCAGCCCGCTGCGCTTGCGCAAGGCGTCGCGCTCGGGAGTCCAGAAACGGTCGTACTCGCGTTTCATGCGCCCGACCAGCTCCTCGGGCGTGACGGTCCAGTAGAACTCGTAGGAATCGGGAATGAACATCGAAAAGAGCGTGATGCTGTCGAAACCCAGCTCGCGGGCCTTCGGACCCGAAGCGAGGACCGCCATCAACGCGGCGGAATCGGCCTCGATCTGCGCCGCGAGCTTGGCGGCCAGCTGGGCAGGAATGCGCACGTTGTTGATGGTCACGCGCACGGGAGTCTGCAATCCCAGTTTGATCGTACGGGCGATGCGGATCACGTTCATGCCGCGGGTCAAGGTATAATGGCCGGGCTTGAAACTCCTGGCGAGCCCGATCCGCTTCGCGTAGAAACGGAAAGCGGCGCGGTGGCGGATATGGGGCATGAGCGAATCGACGACCTGGGCGTAGTCGGCCTGCGAACCGATGTAGAGCTCGTACTCCGCACGCACGGCATTGCCCTTGAACTGCACGAAGAGTATCAGAGCGGCAAGCAGCGCCGCAGCGGCGCATGCGGCCAGGACGCTGAGGATTTTTTTACGCATTGCTTCACGAAATTTTTGCAAAGATATAAAAATTTCCTACTTTTGTGCCCGGGTGAGTCTCATACGACCAGCTCCTGCAGAATCCCCCAGGCGAGGAATCGAGCAAGGGTATGCGGTCGCAGCGGTGCGATATGAGTAGCTCACCCTTTTTTCATGCCCATACGTGACCCTCACGCAAAAGGGAAGGACGGGACCCGGCTTCGGATTCCGTCCTTTTGCTTGTCCGCCGTCCGGGAATCGGGATCTGTCCCGACGGTTTCCCGTCTTCCGTTTCCGGCATCGCCCCTGTCGCTCTCTGCCTTCGGCTTTCCGCTTAAAACGAAACTTTGGCGCCGACGGTGCAATTGACCCGATAACCCGGGTACCAGGGATAGTCGTAGAGCCTGCGGTCGAGCAGGTTGCGCCCCTCGGCGAAGAGGGAGACGCGCCCCGAAATCTTCCATTGGAAATCGACGCCGAGGTCGACGGCGAAAGGCACCGAATAACGCCCGAGCGAACGCTCGCCGTCCTGCTCGACGAACACGCTCCACCGGCGCCGGCTCTCGGCCCGGGCGGATATGCCGAACGCAATCTTGCGTCCGACATAGCGGACGGCGGCATCGGCCCGGAACGCCGGCTCGCCGTTTTCGAGCTTGTTGCGATGCCCGTAGATGAACAACGCTTCGTCGTTGTAGAGGAATCCGTGGACACCCAGGTCCATGCGCAACTGGCTGACAGGCCGATAGACTACCTCGCCGTGGAACGACGTGACGGTCTGCCGGGAAAGCGCGGGCAACAACTCGCCCGAAAAAGCCTGGGAAAAGGTGTCGTCGGCCAACAGATCGCCGTACCAGAAAAGATGGTGGTCGCGGACAGAAAAGGCCGCATAGACGCGATAGTCGAAGCGGTCGCGCCAGAGACTGCCGCCCAGACCGATGCGGACGTTGTAGTCGACCGAACTTTTGTTGCCCCACACCCCGCTGCGCACGTAGGGATTCTGCCGCGCGAGCGATCGGAAACTATTGTCGCGGACCCCGCCGTCGAGTTCGAGAAAAGGTTTGAACTCATGGGCGCCGAGCACGAAATCGAGCCGCGCGAAAGGGATGATGTAGTTGCCGTTCTCCTCGCCGGAGATCATGTCGTGGTAATAATCGGCCCCGACGACGAAGCGGGCGATCTCGCCGTCGAGCCCGTAACGCGCCCCGACGCGCACCTGCTGCTGCCGCATACCGGCCAGCGACTTGCGGCCGTCCAGCCATTCGTAACCGGTCTCCAACGTAACACGATGGCGTCCGAAAGCCCGTCCGATCTTGGCGGAGGCGCCGAGCCGGTTCTGGCGAGCCGGCACGGCCATGTCGGAATGGTCGAAGAAGATGCCGCCATGCACGCCGACCTCGAAGTTGAACCGCGAGAGGTCCTGGAAATCGTCGCCGATACGCACGGCGATGCCGGCATCGCCGTAATCGACGACGGGGCCCGGGGCTGCCGAAGCATCGAAACCCCCGCCGGCAGGCCAATGGCGCCCGTAGCGGTGGAACAACCGGTTGTCGTAGCAGACCTCGCCCTCGAGCAGGTGGCGCCCGATGTATTTGCCGGCGGCCGCGCCGACGCGGTTGGTCAGACGGATCGAATTGAGCTTGGCGCCGAAATCGTTGCGGATGTCGGCATAGCGCCCCTCGTGGTTGAGATAGCCCACGACGTAACCCGTACCGGAATTCTGCGACGCGGCATAGAAATCGACCACGGAATTGAGCGGATAACCGGCACCGGCCTTGACATAGAAGGTGTGCGGCCGGTTGAACTCCCAATAGGTGACCGACGCCGGCCGGATGGTGCGCGCGGCGAGCGCCGTGCGGATGGCGAGCGGCTTGACGGAGTAGTCTATGTCGGGGTGCATCCGCACCGTGTCGGTCATGTCGGGACGCACCGGGAGCTTGGAGGCGCTCTCCAGACCGGGGACATAGGTCTTTGTCACCTCGACCTGCTTGCCGACCTGCGCCGAGGCCCCGAGCGGCAGCAGCGAGACGAAGATGCCGAAAAGGAGGAGTCGTTTCATGGTCATTTCAGTTTTTGGATGCGCGCTTTCGCCTCGTCGACGATGCCGTCGTCGGAAGGCGAATAACCGTCGGCGATACTCTGCCAGGTGGCGCGCGCCTGGAACGCATCGCCGCGCCGGGCGTAGACGTCGCCCAGAAGCAGGTAGGCCCTGGCGAGCCAGTAGGCCTGCGGTCCGCGCTCGGAGTAGGCGAAAATCTCCTTCTCGGTGCGGTCCAGATTACCGGCGGCGAAGCTCTCCTCGATGAGGTGGTAGGCAGCCGCCGAACCCTCGCGCGAACGCACGTCGGAAGCGAGCGAGCGATAGAGTTTCGCCGCTTCGGCACGCTTGCCGCGGCTGCGCAGCTGCTCGGCCCACGCGAAGCGGGCTTCGCGCAAGGCGACGGCCCCGACATCGTCGCGGGCGCAGACATCGGCGGCCATGGCCTCGATCTTCGCCGGATCGCCCTCGGCGACGGTGGCCCGCACGTAGCCGGTCATGGCCTTCTCACGCTCGGAAGCAGCGGTAACCGCATCGTAGAGCTTGCGGTAGGCGGCGGCCGCTTCGGAGTAACGCTTGTCGGCGAAAGTCATGGCCGAGAGTTTCTCCAGCACCGTGATGCTGTATTGGTTGGTGCCCAGCCCGGCCAACTCCGAAAGCGTGGCGATGGCCTCGCTGCGCTGTCCGAGACGGAGATAGCAATCGCTCAGATAATAGAGCGCATCGGCCCGGTAACTGCCCTTGGGATAGCTGCGCACGTAAGAACGCAGCGTACGCGCGGCGATCTCGTGACGGTTGGTGAGGTAGAGTTTCTGGGCGGCGGCGAACGAAAGCGAATCGCGCGAGATGGAGGTCACGTCGCTCTCCATGCCCATTTTGGCGGCGTAGCCGAAATAACCCTCGGCGTCGCCCTCCGAGACATAGATGTCGCGGATGCCCTGCATGGCCTCGCGCGCCTCGGACGAACGCGGCGCGGAAGCCACGACCTGGTCGTAGTAGAACAGCGATTTTTTGCGGTTGCCCAGGTTGAAATAGGCAAGTCCCAGGTCGGAGCAGGCCTGCACGCGACGCGGCGAGGCGGGATACTCGACGAGGAACTTTTCGAGCTGCGCGGCCCCCTCGGCATAGGCTTCCCGGGCGATGGACATGCGGCCCAGCTCGTAGGAAGCGGCATCGGCATACTCGCCGGCAGGCTCGGCGGCGATCTTGCGCAAGGCCTCGGTTTTCTGCCCGGTCCGCCCGAGCAGGCCGAGCGTCACGGCGCGCTTGTAGGCGGCGTATTGCTTTTCGGGGGTGCCGATGGCGATAGCCCGGTCATACTCGGCGACGGCCTGTTCGAACTCGCGCGAGGCATAGCGGATATCGCCCAGGCGGTTGTGGGCGTCGGCACTGTAGCGGTCGCGTTCGGTGCGGAGGGAGAGAAAGCGCCGGAACGATTCGTCGGCCTCGGCCGGCTGCTGCCGCGAGAAAGCGCAATAACCAAGGTTATAGCAAGCGAAAGCATATTCCCGCTCGGTCTGGGGAGCGCGTTTGAGGTAGGTCCGGAATTTGGCGGCGGCAACCGTGAGATCGCCCTCGGCGAATGCGATTTCGCCCTGCCAGAAGATGTTGAGCGCCGCATACTTGGCGCTGACGCCCACGGCGGCCGACTCCTCCAGATAACGCCGCGCCTCGGGGATGTTGCCGGCGGCGTAGGCCTCCAGACCGCGGAAATAGGCGATCTTCTGCAAGGCAGCGCGCACTTCGCTGTCGGCCGCGGACGACGCCCGGATGGCCCGGTAGGCGGCATCGTAGTCGCGCGAATTGTAATAGGCGGCGATCAGCAGCGACCGGATCTCGCCGGCGCGGGGCGACGAGGGATAACGTTCGAGGTACTTGGTCAGCATGTTGATGGCGCCGTTGAACGCCTCGCTGTCGGTCTCGTACTGCAACTTGGCATAGTTGAAGAGGGCCTCCTCGGCGATGGCGGCGTCGAAACGCTCGTCGGCAGCCATGGCGAACGACTGCATGGCCGAACGCTTGTCGCCGGCGCGGAGGTAGCAGTCGGCCAGGTGATAGGAGGCATTCTGCGTGATGGCGTCCTCGGGACCGCAGGCCTTGCGCAGCCACTCGGCGGCCTCGGAGTAGCGGGCCGTACGGTAGAGCGAGAACCCCATGAGGTAGTCGGCATCGCGGTCGAACTTGCCGCCGGCCCGGCCGAACGCTTCGAGGTGGGCGGCACTCTGCCCGAACTCGTCGAGCCGGAACCACGACTCGGCGATGATGCGCTCCAACTCGGCGCGCCGCTCGGGGACGGCGCGGCCGACCAAAGCCTGGCCCTCCGTAACGACATAACGGTAATTGCCCTCGCGGAATTCGAGCTGCAAAAGGTAAAACGGGATGAGCTCGCGATAGGCATCGCTCTGCGTGAGCGTACCGAAAGCCAGTTTGGCGCGATCGTAACGCCCCTCGGCATAGTCGATATAAGCCTTGTGGTAGAGCGCATGGTCGGCATACTTGCTGTTCGGGGCGATGCGGTCGAAATAGTCGTAGGCGGCGGCGAAATTGCGGTCGGCGAACTCGACGCAGCCCATGCGGATGTCGTACTGCTCGCGCCGTGCAGGCGACAGGGCCTTGTAGTCGGTCTTATCGAACATTTCGCGGGCTCGGCGCATGTCGTCGCGGGCGCAGTAGCAGGAAGCGAGGGCGAAACGCACATCGTTGTTGTAGACCGAGCGCGGATGCTCGGCGATGAAGCGCAGCAAGGCGCTTTCGGCCTCCTCGCTGCCCAGCTCGACGGCGCAGGCGGCAAGGAAGAAGTCGATCTCCTCGGCCTCGGAAAGCTGCTCGGGCGAAAGGAGCCTGCGGGCGGCCAGAAACTCGTGGCGGGCATCGGCCCAGCGGCCCGACTCGAAAAGGCCGCGTCCGCGGTCGACGAAGGAACGGGGCGAATCGGGTACGGCAGCGGCAGGCAGCAAGCTGCAAAGCAGGATCAGCAGAAAGATATGTTTGCGCATAGGTGAAATCGGAGAAAACGACAGGACAAAGATAAGGTAAAAGTTGAAAGGTGAAAAGCGAAAGGTGTTTTTTCGGTTCGCCATCCGATTATGCGCCCGCTCGCCCGGCAACTATTTTGGCGCCGGGACACCCTCGGGGAACGGAATTTGCCGCAGGAAAGACATTCACCCTAAAAAACGAAGGAGACATGATCGAAAAAGCGACGGTCGAAATGACCGAAAACGGAAAGTTCCGCGCCGCGAACGGCTCGGGATGCGACACGATGAACCCCAAGGAACTGCTGCTCTACGCGGCGGCCCAGTGCTCGGGGCAGACGGCACTGATGGTAATGGAAAAGATGCACCTCAGGCCCAAGCGGCTGGAGATCGGCTACTCGGGCGAACTGAACACCGAGGCGCTGCAGGCCGAAAGCATGTTCCGCTCGTTCCACGTGGTCTACAACGTGGACTGCGGCCCGGGCAGCGACCAGGAGAAAGCGAGCCGGGCGCTTCTGCTCACGCACGAGAAATACTGCGGACTGACGCAGATGCTGCGCCGCATAGCCCCCGTGTCGCACGAGATAGCCGTGGTGAGCACCGAACCGGAAACGGTGTGACGACTCACGATGCAAAATTGATTCTGCATTGAAAAGCCCTGCGCCCGGAGCCGGCTCGGACTTGCAGCGTGTCCCCGCAGCCGGCCCCGGGCATTTGCCGCTTTCAGCCCCTCCCCCGTCTACGGCGCAGGCATCGGGGCGGCTTATAGAAACAAAATCCGGCTTTAGCCGGGCGAGCCGAAGCCCCGCCCCGCGGAGACTCGCAGAATTTACAAATCCCCGTTCTTAACGGGGCTCGCCCCGCAAGGCTTCGGCACGAATGCTTCTGCCGCCAATGTGATGTCGAGCGAAGCGGATCGACGAACGCAGTCTACGGAGACCGCTTGCCGCAAGCGTCGATCGACGAACGCAGCGAGAGCAGAGGCCGCTTGCGGACTCTTCCGAGCAAGGAGGAGAGAGACAAACGCAGTGCAGTCAAGAATCTGTATGCCGAAGATACGGATTCTTCGTCGCTATGCTCCTCAGAATGACAGCCGGGCGCTTGTTTGGCCACCCTTGCTGCGTTGGTCGATCCGCTTCGCCTCAGAATGACAAAGCAGGAATCGAGCCCTCGAAGAGAATTTATCAATACTCGATTATATACCTTGTTGTACCAACAAGGCTGTAATTTCATTTCTTTCGGATTTCCGACAGAAGCCCCTGCCTGAGGCGGGGGTTTAGGGGTGGGTCAGAACTTGAATACGCGGCCATAGCCGCGAATTACTGCGGTCGGATTCAGGATGCCGGTCCAAGGACGCTGCTACATCGAAGTATATAGATGGATTTCAATATAGTGATTCAGAATCGCACTACTCCTCCCCTGCCGTGATGCGGCGATAGTCGGAGATGGCGAGCGCGTAGTTGTAGCGGGCGGTGATGTCGTTGGTATAGAGCTGTATCCAGCTGAGCTGGGCCTGGAGCACATCGAGAATGGTGACCAGACCCTCGCCGTAGGAATAGGTGCTCAGTTCGAGGTTTTCGCCGGCGATGCGCAGGCTGCGCTCCGAAGCGTCGACCTGTGCACGGCTCTGCACGATGGCCGTCCAGCCGTTCATCTCCTCGAGCAGGATCTCTTCACGGAGCTGCTGCGCGTTCCACTCGCTTGCGCGCCGGAGCGCCTGCGCCACCCCTACGGCCCTGCGGCGCTCGCCGCCGTGGAAGATAGGGACGGAGAGCTTGACGAAAGCCGAGCCGTCGACGAGCGTGGAGCCGCTGCGGTTGGGCGTATGGGGCCGCCAGGCCCCTCCGATACCGACGCTCACCTGCGGATTGAAGGGCGCCCGGGCACCCCTGATGCTGGCTTCGGCCTGCACGATACGCAACTGCGCGGCAGCATAGTCGGGGCGCCGTTCGAGCGCTTCGGCATGATCGGCATGTTGCGGCATGAGGATGGAATCGCGCACGCTGTCGGTCAGACGCACCGGCGCCGAAGCATCGGCACCCTGCAAGATGTTGAAGTTGTGCAGCGCCACCTCGGCCCGCTGTTCGGCGGTGACGAGCTGGTAACGGGCCTCGCTCAGGCGGGCGTCGATCATCAGCACGTCGCCCTTGGCGATGTACCCCTCCTCGAAACGGCGGTCGACCACCTCCTTCAACGATACGATCAACCGCACATACTGCCGCATGGCGGCGGCGTAGAGCTCCAGCGCCGAGAGGTTCCAATAGGCATAGTCGGCCGCGTAGCCGATCTCCAGCCGCGAGAACTCCTCGTCGCACAAGGCGATGTCGTAACCCGCCCGGGCTCTATCTACGGCGGCCCGCACCGACCCTCCGCCGTAGACCACCTGCACGAGCTGCGGCAGAACGCTGAAAGTCCACCGCTCGGCATCGTTGGAACGCCGGACCGTGGCGGAAAAACTCCCGTCGAGCGAAAGCTGCGGCAGAAAACCCGTGCGGGCCTGTCCGAAACGCTGTGCGGCGGCTTCGGTCCGGGCAGCGGCGGCCTTGAGCTGCCAGCTGTACCGGAGCACGGCGCGCCTGTAGTCGCCGAGGGAAGTCTGCGCGGCAAGAGGCGCGCAACAAAGCAGGCAAAGGAGGGAAAGGATGCGTTTCATGCTTGGCGGATGTTGTAGAAAAGGGCATAGACGACGGGCAGCACGAAGACCGTGAGCAGCGTGGCGACGAAGAGCCCGCCCATGATGGTGGCGGCCATCGCCCCGAACATCGAATCGAAGAGCAGAGGCAGCATGCCGAGGATGGTGGTGCCCGAAGCCATCGCCACGGGGACGATGCGGCTGCGCGTGGCCGCAATGAGGGCGTCGTAGGGCGCCGCACCGCCGCGCCTCAACTCGCCGATCTGCTCGACGAGCACCACGGCGTTCTTGATGTTCATGCCCACGAGCCCCAGCAGTCCCAGGAGCGAGAAGAAGTTGAAAACCTTGCCGGTGACGGCCAGTCCGAGCACCACGCCGATGAAGATCAGGGGAATCATCGACAGAATGACGGTAGGCTCGCGGTAGTTGCGGAAGAGCAGCAGCAAGACGATAAGGATCAGCACCAACGTAAGAGGCATGTATTCGGCCAGCGCCTCGTTGGACTCCTGCTGGCTCTCCTGCTCGCCGAAAACTTTCATCGAATACCCCTCGGGCAGCGCGATCCGCCCGACCGAATCGCGCAGGGCGGCGAAAAGCCGCATGGTGTTGACGTCGCGCCCGGGGTCGCACTGCGCCTTCATGACGCGCTGGCGGTTGTAGCGCCGGATCACCCCCTGACGGAACCCGAACCGGAAGTCGTCGACGGCCTGGCCGAGCGAAAAGACGCGGCCGGCGGGATTGAAGATCGGCAGCGCCTGGAGGTTGGTGAGGTTGTAGGCGTCGACGTTCTCGTCCTTCAGCAGAATCGGCATGAATAGGTCGCCCTCGCGGTATTCGCCCAGGCGGTAGCCGTCGGTGGCGATGGTGAGCCCCTGCGCCAGCTGGCTGCGGGAGATGCCGATGCGCTGCCCCTTCATCTGCGAATAGAGGGGCATCCAGGCGGGCTCGCGGTTGCCCCAGCTGTTGCGGACGCGCACGGCGCCGGGCGTGCGCCACATGATCCGCTCGGCAGCTTCGGTGAGCCGGCAAAGGGTGTCGATGTTGTCGCCGATGAAACCGAATTCGATGGCGGCGTCGGGCACGGGCGAGAGTTTGAAAAGCGACGAACGCAGCCACACGTCGGGAAATTCGGCGGAGACATAGGCGTCGAAACGCTCCTCGACGACGGCGGTCTGCTTCTTGTCGTGCACCTCGACGAGGATGTTGCCGAAGTTGGGCCGCAACGACACGGAGCTGCTGGCCAGATAATAGCGCGGCGGCGTGGATCCCAGCGTCATCGAAACGCCCCTGACCTCGGGCTGCTCGCGCAACCACTGCTCCATGCGCAGCATGTTGCGCTCGGTTTCGCGGATGGAGAAGCCCTCGGGCAGCAGGACGTCGGCCCGGAAATAGGGTTTGTCGAGCGCCGGAAAGAAGTTCTGCGGCATCCGCCCCATGACGACCAGCGACCCGAAGAAAAGCAGGACCGCCCCGGCGACCACACCCCACCGCCGGCGCAGAAGCCACGCCAGCAGGCGGTCGAACGCACGGTAGAACTTCGTGTCGTAGGGATCGCCCGGCCGGGGCTTGACCCGCAGCATGAAATTGCCGAAAAGCGGCGTCTGCGTGAGCGCCAGCACCCAGCTGAGCAACAGCGACAGGGCCAGGACCACGAACAACGGCTTGACGATCTCGGCAACGGACGACGGAGCGAGGTAGAGGGGCAGAAACGAGAAGATGGCGATCAACGTAGCGCCCAGAAGGCTCCAGCGCGGTGCGTTGGCACCGTCGACAACGGCCCGGAAACGATCGGCGCCCCGCATCATGGACTGCTGGGCGTTGTCGGTGACGACGATGGCGTTGTCGACCAGCATGCCCATGGCGATGATGAAGCCGGCGAGCGACGTGCGGTTGAGCCCCTCGCCCAAAAACTGCATGAACAGCAGCGTGCCGCCGATGGAAAAGAGCAGCGAACTGCCGATCAGCACCCCGGCCCGGAATCCCATGACCAACATGATGATGGCGATGACGATGGCCACCGATTCGGCCAGATTGAGCACGAACGCGGCGTTGGCCTCGCGGGCGATGCGGTCCTCGGGATAGAGAACCGTCAGCTCCATGCCGACAGGCATGCGGCCGGTCTCGGCTGCGAGCAGGCGGGCGATGCGCTCGCCGGTCTTGACGACATCGGCCTGCGCCTCGGTGGAGATGCCGATGCCGACGGCGCGGTGGCCGTCGACCCGCATCAGGGTCTGCGGCTCGGCGTAGCCCCGCTCGACGCGGGCGATGTCGCCCAGACGGTACTGCTTGCCCGACGAGGAGATCAGCAGCTGGTCGGCGATGTCGTCGAGACTCTTGTAGGCGCCCTCCTCCAGAATCCGGATTTCGAGGGCCCCGGCGAGCTTCTCGCCGCTGCCGACCACGGCATTCTGCTGGCGGATGGTGGCGACGATGGTTTCGGGGCGGATGTCGAAATTGGCCAGGGCCGACGCCGAAACGTAGACGTTGACCACGGGCGTCTGCTCGCCGAAAAGGGTCACCTTCTGCACGCCGTCGACCGTCACGAGGGCCGTTTTCAGACGTTGGGCCCACTGCCGCAGCTCGTCCCAGGTGAATCCCTCGTCGACCGAAAGCCCGTAATAGATGCCGTAGACATCGCCGAAATCGTCGGCGACGGTGACAGGCGATGCACCCGACGGCAGCCGCGGCTGGATGTTGAGCACCTTGCGCCGCAACTCGTCCCACAACTGCGGAATCTCGCGTGCGGAGATGGCGGGGTCGAGTTCGACCAGAATTTTGGAGAGTCCGAAGTAGGATTCGGACGTGACCTTGTGCACGCCGCGCATCGACTGCACCTCGCGCTCCACGGGCTCCGTGACGAGCGATTCGACCTCCTCGGGCGTGGCGCCGGGATAGGAGCAGACGAGCGACGCGCTCTTGATGACGAAGACCGAATCCTCCTTTTTGCCCAACGTGAAGAAACCTGCCAGACCGCCGGCCAGCAGGATGAACAGAAAGAAGGCTACGACCTTGGCGTTGCGGACGGAATATTCGGGAAGCGTCATGACCGTATCATTTCAGAATGCGCACCTGCTCGCCGGGCTGCAGGCGGTAGACCCCCGCCGTGACGACTCGGTCGCCGGGTCCGACGCCGCTGTCGATGATCACGCGGTCGCTGCCGAAGAGCTCGCCGAGGGTCACCTCGCGCCGCTCGACCCGGTCGTCGGCATCGACGACCCAGACGTAGGTGCCGCCGCCCGTGGGTGCGTAGATGGCCGAGAGCGGCAACGAAACGGCATCGGGCACGGGATCGGCCGAGAACATGGTGACGGTGCACGACATGCCGGGCGAGATGTCGTAGCGCACCGTATCGACGCCGGCGAGCTTCAGCGTGACGGGGAATCCCGACGCGTCGGACGATGTGCGGGCATAATCTTTCAGCCGGGCGGCGAAACGCACGCCGCGGTAGTTGTCGAACGCCACCTCGAAACGGGTGGCCGTATCGGCCAACGCCCGCAGCCCCTGCTCGGGCATGGTGAACTTGACGGTCGTGGTATGCGGATCGACGAGCCGCAGGATGGCTTCGCCGGCCTGCACGCGCTGGTAGTTGTCGACATAGGTAGCCTCGATGACGCCCGGGAAAGGAGCCTTGATCTTGGTATCTTTCAGGAGGTCGAGGGCATTGTCGTAGGCCGAACGGGCCTGCGCGAAGTGCGTACGGGCCGCCTCGGCCTCCTGACGGGAGACGGCCTGATGTTCGAGCAGCCGCTGCATGCGCTGCTGCCGGGAGCGCGCCTCCTCGAAAGCCGAGCGCGTGGCCGACACCTGCAACTCGACGTCGCGGGGGTCGAGCTCGGCGAGCAGCTCCCCGCGCACGACGCTTTCGCCCTGCGCCACGGGGATGTCGGCCACCTGGCCCGCGAGCTTGAAGGCGAGGGTCACGGCATCGTCGGGCGTGGCCATGCCGGCGAAATCCTTGCGGATGGCCGATGCCTCCGCCGCGACAGCGATCTTGACGGGCCGCACCGGAGCGGAAGGAGCGACGCTCCCGGAACGGCAGGCGCCGCACGACAAAGAGAGAAGAAACAGGAAGAAAGGGCGCATACGAAAAAAGTTGGCTTCCTGCGGAAAGGAAGTCAACTTTCATACCACAGCCCTGCGGCGGGCCTCAACGGACCAACATTCGGACGATCACGCCCGTACACCGCAGTCCGCACGCCGCCGGGAGCCCTGCCCCGCCGACGCGTCAGAAGCGCAAATCGTCAATATCGCGGCAATTGGCCTTGGCGGCGATGGTTCCGTCGTCGAGCACGACCAGGCCGTTGTTGGCGCGCAGCATGGTTTTCATGGTCGAGGCGTCGATGTTGTAACACGGCACCCGCACCGAACCGAAAGCATGGCTGTAACCATCGTCGAGCGCATCGGGCGTCAGACAGACGACCTCAGCACCCTCGGCCCGGGCCGCGACGGCCAACCGCTCCATGCGCCGCTCGCACCGCCGCGACAGGCGGTCGAAACGGGTGACGCACAACATGTAGAGCCGCCCGGGAGTGGCCAGCACACGCTCCGTGGCGTTGCCTTCGGCATCGTGCAGCGAAAACTCGCCGATCATGAAACGCGAAACATGCACCGCCTCGGGAGTGCGGGTATCGACCCACTCCCACACGTCGGCATCCTGCCACTCGCTCTCCTCGAGCCCGAATTCACGCACCTCGCCCGTGCGGAGGTTGCGATAGACGAGGACGGTTTCGGCCACGGCACCCTCCGACTCGACCTCCGACATGGCCTCGCGGATGTTGACCCCGACGCGGTAAGGGAGAAAGTCGACGAGCGGAAGATGGCGGTAGCAATAATAACCCAGATACATCGACGAAGTGAAGAAGATGCAGGTCAGCGCGATCTCCAGCGCCTTGAAAGCGAAAATGCGGTCGGGACGGTAACGCCACCACACCACCACGGCCATGGGCAGCAACGCCAGATTCTTGAAGAACGTCTGCCACGGCGTGAGTTTCAGCGCCTCGCCGAAGCAACCGCAGTCCTCGACGGGGAGGACCGTGGCGCTGAGGAAGGTGAGCACCGTGAAAAACGACATCGATGCCAAGGCGAAGATCGAAATCAACCGGATGCGCACCTTGAAAAGCAGCATGCACCCCATCATGAGCTCGGCGCCGCACAGCCAGATCGAAAAACCCATGCTGGCGCGCTGGAGATACTCGATGCCGTAGATCGAGAGATATTCGTTGATCTTCAGGGCCGTGCCCCACGGATCGACGACCTTGGTGAAACCCGACACGACGAACGTGCAGGCCAGCACGAGGCGGCAGACGCAGGCCGCCCACTTGAACAGACGGCTACTTCGCATGGACGGGAAAGAGAGGATTCAACAAATCGCATATCTTGGCGAAGATGCCCTGCGGCGTCTCCATGCCGCCGCAATCGTTGCTGCAATCGACCACGCGCAGCGCAGGATCGAGAGCTGCGGTATCGAGGTAGACCTCGCGCACGGCACGCTGGAGGGCGAGCGACGACTCGTGGATGTCCTCGGCGCCTTGCAGGTAGCTGCGGTCGTCGCCCTCGCGCACGGCGGAGAGCTTGCGCTCAGTAAATGAAAAGGGTACGTCGAGGAACAACGACAGATCGGGCCGCGGCAGGGCGTTGTGTCCGAACTCGAGATCGAGGATCCAACGGGCCAGCCTGCGGCGCTCGTCGCCCGCGGGCAGCTTGGCGCACTGGTAACCGACGTTGGAATAGACATAGCGGTCGAGCAGCACGGCCTTGCCGTCGGCGATCCACTGCCGGATCTGGGGCGCGGCCTCGGCCCGGTCGCCGGCAAAGAGCAAGGCGACGAGGTAGGGATCGACCCGGTCGGCGCTGCCGAACTCGCCGCGCAGAAAACGGGCGACGAGCTCGCCGTAGACCGGAGCGTCGAAACGCGGAAAATGGAGATAGGCGCTCTCGATGCCGCGCTGCGCGAACCGCTCGCGCAACAAACCGATCTGCGTCGATTTGCCGGCACCGTCCAGGCCTTCGAGTACGATGAACATAGGGGTTTCTTCGTTTATGGCATTAGGAGCGCAACATGCGCACGGCCCGCCGCAAGCCCTCGGCCAGGGCGTCGACCTCGGAGAAGGTGTTGTAGAGGGCCAGCGAGGCGCGGCACATGCCCGTGACGCCGAAATGGTCCATGACGGGCTCGGCGCAATGGTGGCCCGTACGGACGGCGATGCCGAGCTTGTCGAGGATCATCCCGAGGTCGTAGGGATGCACGCCCTCGACGTTGAACGAGACGATGGGACACTTGTCGGGAGTCCGGCCGTAGATGCGGAGCCCGTCGATTTCGCTGAGCTCCGCTTCGGCCCGGCGGAGCAGGGCGGTCTCGTAGGCTTCGACCTCGGCGGGATCGAAACGCTGCACGAACTTCACGGCCTCGCCCAACCCGATGGCCCCGATGAAATTGGCCGTGCCGGCCTCGAACTTGAGCGGCACGGGAGCATAGGTCGTACGGGCGAAAGTGACGCGGTCGACCATGTCGCCGCCGCCCAGAAAAGGCGGCATGGCTTCCAGAAGCGCCCGCTTGCCGAAGAGCACGCCGATGCCTGTGGGACCGTAGAGCTTGTGGCCCGAAAAAGCATAGAAATCGAAGTCCGAAGCCCGAACGTCGACCCCGCCGTGCACGGCGCCCTGGCACCCGTCGACCACGACGATGGCGCCGACGGCGTGCGCCGCGTCGACCACGGGCCGCAGGTCGGGCCGCGAACCGAGCGTATTGGAAGCCTGCGTCACGGCGACGACACGCGTACGTGCGTCGATGAGCTGGCCGAGCAACTCGCTATGCAGACGGCCCGTATCGTCGAACGGCAGCATGCGGACTTCGGCGCCCTTGCGCTCGGCCAGCAACTGCCACGGCACGAGGTTGGAGTGGTGCTCCATCTCGCTGACGAGGATGTTGTCGCCCGCCCCGACGAACCTTTCGCCCCAGGCATAGGCCACGGTGTTGAGCGACGCGGTGGCGCCGGACGTGAAGATCACCTCCTCCTTCTCGGCGGCCCCGATCCACCCGGCGATCCGGGCGCGGGCCTCCTCGTAAGCCTCGGTGGTCTGCTCGGCAAGGAAATGCACGCCGCGATGGATGTTGGCATTCTGCCAACGCATGAGACGGTCGACCGTCTCGATCACCGACCGGGGCTTCTGCGCCGTGGCGCCGCTGTCCAGATAGACGAGCGGCCGGCCGTAGACCTCGCGGGAGAGAATCGGGAACTCCTCGCGTATTTGATTGACGTCGAACATCTTTCTTATCGGATCTTCTCCATTTTACGGGACATGGCGTCTGCCAGGGCCTCGCCCAAGGCGTCGATGCCGCAGCGCCGCACGATGTCGCCGGCGAAGCCCTCGATCTGCAGACGCCGGGCCTGAGCCGGACTCAGCCCGCGCTGCCGCATGTAGAGGATGGCATCGGCATCCATCTGCCCCACCGTGGCGCCGTGCGAACACTTGACGTCGTCGGCATAGATTTCAAGCTGGGGCTTGGCATCGATGCGGGCCGTTTCGCTCAACAGGATGTTGCGGCTCTGCTGGCGGGCGTCGGTCCGCTGCGCATCGCGGGCGACGTAGACCAATCCCCGGAACTCGCCCACGGCGCAGCCGCCGGCGATACCCTTGACGAGCGAATCGCTGCTGCAATCGGGCACGTTGTGGGCCGTATGCAGGTCGATGACGCAATGCTCCTCGCCGGCGGCCAGAAAGAGCCCGCCCAGCGAACTCTCGGCATGGGCGCCGTCGAGATCGACGCGATACGAGGCATTGGCGCTCGCGAGCTGCACGACCGTCATGCAACACCGGCTTCGGGCCGCCTGCATCACCGTTGTTTCGGCGAAAGCCTCGGCGAGGAAGATTTCGGTGAACTGCAAGGCGGCGTCCTGCTCCAACAAAACGGAGAGCGTCGCCGCGACGGGCTTCTTGTGCACGACGACCAGGCGCGCCGAAACGCCGGCGGCAACCTCGACGCGCAACTTTGCGGGGTCGACGGCGACGAACGGCTGCACTGCGTCGGAATCCTCCCCGATGCGGAGCCGCTCGCTCCCGACGGACCGGAACCCGCTGAGAATATCGGTCATGGCGGCCATTATTCCTTATACTCGTTAATCAACCAATCGTAACCCTCCTTCTCGAGCTTGAGGGCCAACGTCTTGTCGCCCGAGTGGATGATGCGGCCCTTGTAGAGGACGTGCACCACGTCGGGGACGATGTAATCCAACAAACGCTGGTAATGGGTGATGACCACCGTGGCGTTCTGCGGCGTATGCAGCTTGGTGACGCCCGTGGCGACGATGCGCAGAGCGTCGATGTCGAGCCCCGAATCGGTCTCGTCGAGAATGGCCAGCTTGGGGTCGAGCATGGCCATCTGGAAAATCTCGTTCTTCTTCTTCTCGCCGCCCGAGAAACCCTCGTTGACGGCGCGCGAGGTGAGCTTGGCGTCCAGTTCGACCACGGTGCTTTTCTCGCGCATGAGCTTGAGGAACTCGGCGGCGGACAACGGCTCCTGACCGCGGAACTTGCGCTGCTCGTTGACGGCCAGCTTCATGAAATTGGCCATCGTGACGCCGGGAATCTCGACGGGATACTGGAACCCGAGGAAAAGCCCCGAACGGGCCCGGTCCTCGATGGACATAGCAAGCAGATCCTGCCCCTCGAACGAAGCGGACCCTTCGGTGACGGTGAACTTTTCGTTACCGGCCAAAACCGACGCCAAGGTCGACTTGCCCGACCCGTTGGGCCCCATGATGGCGTGCACCTCGCCGGCCCGGACCTCGAGGTCGATGCCCCGCAAAATCTCCTTGCCGTCGACCGACGCATGCAGATTCTTTACACTCAACATATCTTTTTGCCTTGTTTTATGCTGTTAACCTACGCTGCCCTCCAGACTGAGGGACAACAATTTCTGCGCCTCGACGGCGAACTCCATGGGCAACTTGGCCAGCACCTCGCGGGCGTAGCCGTTGACGATCAGCCCGACGGCGTCCTCGGTGGAGAGGCCGCGCTGGTTGCAGTAGAAGAGCTGGTCGTCGGAAATCTTCGACGTGGTGGCCTCGTGCTCCACGACCGCCGAACGGTTGCGGCAGTCGAGCTCGGGGAACGTATGGGCCCCGCAGCGGTCGCCGATCAACAACGAATCGCACTGCGAATAGTTGCGCGCGCCCTCGGCCCGCCTGCCCACGCGGACGAGTCCGCGGTAGGAGTTTTCGCTGCACCCGGCCGAAATGCCCTTGGAGACGATGCGGCTGCGCGTATTGCGCCCGATGTGGATCATC
This sequence comes from Bacteroidales bacterium, assembly GCA_910575495.1. Lineage (GTDB taxonomy): Bacteria > Bacteroidota > Bacteroidia > Bacteroidales > Rikenellaceae > Alistipes. The sequence continues at coordinate 481,412 of CAJTFS010000002.1, forward strand.
TTGGTGCCGGTGTCGGCCTGCTGGAAATGGTTGGTCATGGCCACCGAGTAGAACTCGCCGACCGAATTGTCGCCCGCGAGGATGCAGCTGGGATATTTCCACGTGATGGCCGAACCGGTCTCGACCTGCGTCCACGAAAGGCGCGCGTTCTCGCGGCAGATGCCGCGCTTGGTGACGAAATTGTAGATGCCGCCGCGGCCCTCGCGGTCGCCGGGATACCAATTCTGCACGGTGGAATATTTAACCTCGGCGTTCTTCTCGACGACGATCTCCACGACGGCGGCGTGCAACTGATTCTCGTCGCGCTGCGGCGCCGTGCACCCCTCCAGGTAACTGACGTAAGCCCCTTCGTCGGCGACGATGAGCGTACGCTCGAACTGCCCCGTACCGGCGGCGTTGATGCGGAAGTAGGTGGAGAGCTCCATGGGGCACCGCACCCCCTTGGGAATGTAGCAGAACGACCCGTCGGAGAAGACGGCGGCATTCAAGGCGGCGTAGAAATTGTCGGTATAGGGCACGACGCTCCCGAGGTATTTGCGCACCAGGTCGGGATAATCGCGCAGGGCCTCGGACATCGAACAGAAGACGATGCCCATGCCTGCGAGCGTCTCCTTGAAAGTGGTCTTCACCGAGACGGAGTCCATGACGGCATCGACGGCGACGCCCGCGAGCGCCATCTGCTCCTCGAGCGGAATGCCCAGCTTGTCGAAAGTGCGCTTGAGCTCGGGATCGACCTCGTCCATCGACTCCAACTGCTTTTGGGGCTTGGGAGCCGCGTAGTAGATAATATCCTGGAAATCGATTTCGGGAATCGTCAGGTGCGCCCACGCAGGGGGCTCAAGCGTGAGCCAATGGCGGAAAGCCGCCACGCGCCGCTCGGTCATCCACCCGGGTTCGCCCTTCTTGGCCGAAATCAGGCGCACGACCTCCTCGTCCAGCCCCTTGCGGATCAACTCGGTGTCGATCTGCGTAGTGAAGCCGTACTTGTACTCCTGTCCGCCGATATGTTCCAGCAACTCTTGATCGTTCATTTATATATGCAACTTTTTTCCGCCCTGACAAAACCCCGAACTTGTTCGGCTTTGCCCCGGCTTAAAAACCGTCTCTGCAATGCTAAAATATCCTACTGCGACCCTGCAAACCCGATGCCGGGGAGCAACCGCACGTGCTCGCGGAGCAGCCTGCCTAAGCCGCAGAAAATTGGAACAAAGGTACGAAATCAATTTGCAATTTCAAACGCGAAAAGACAAAACTGCACCTCGCCGGCGAATTTGCGGCCGCGAGGAAAGAACGGCCCGCCCCGGCACGGGACAATGATTTGTCAAGCCGTATTTCACTCGGGAAGATGCAGGGACAAAGCACGCGGGCGCACGAAGTGCGGCAGCAGTCGGTCGATCGGCGCAACATTCCGTTTTCCGATTCGGCCTATCGATCGCTATTTCGGTCCTGTTGTTCGCCGGGCGCTCCGGCGATACAATCTTTTATTTATCTTGCGCCGCCGAAATGCAAACGAAGGTTCGGACCGGAATCTGCAAGCCGGCGAAAACCACGGTCACGCAGATGCCGGACCCCGAATCGGACGTATTCAAATATACTCTCGCACAGAGCCTTTCGCCGCACGGAACAAACGTTTTGTGTTATAGAAATAACGCAATAGGACTTTTTGGTGAAAAAATTGGTCCAAAATTTGCGGGGGGGGGATTTTTTGTATCTTTGCAACATCCGGGCACTACGCTGGATGTTCGGATACTGGGATGAAGACGCAACTCACATCCTTCGGGAGCACCGCTCGACATCTGGTCGGGCGGTGTTTTTCGTATCCGCCCGAAGCGGAGAGCCATTCGTTTTTCTTCATCGACCAGCGCGTGGAGCCGAGTCTCGAAGCCAAGCTGCACCGTCACGCTGCGCGGGAGCTGTATTATATTGTGCAAAGAGATGACCTTTTCGCAGTTCGTCACGCAACACCGCTTGAATATGGCCCGCGAGCTGCTGAAGCATTCACCAAAACGAGTATCGGAATTCGCTATACGGTCGGCTTCAACGACCTGCCGCATTTCGTGCGGGTGTTTACGAAAAATATCGGGATGCCGCCGTCGCAATACCGGAAAAGTTGCAACAGAATGAGAACTGACCGAATCCATTCCGCATCATAAGACTTCCGGACTTTAGCAAGGGAATGTGAAACTGCGGCGAAGAGAAAGCAAGCCGGCGAACGATTGCCGCAGAACCGGGGCCGAGCGGCCATATTATAATTAGAGAGATACGACCGGCAAAGAACAGCCAAATCCGCCCGAAGAAACCGACCGAAACAAAAACGACTCGCGACCCGGTTTCGGGCGGGCCGGAGAGCCGGCATAAATTACGGAAAAGAGTACACCCGCAAAAAGACAAACAAAAAGCGACCGCCGGAAAACCGGCAGCCGCCATTATGGATAAAAGCGAAAAACGCTATTCGCTCAGAGGAGTTACGCTGACGTAAGACTTGCCCTCGCCCTTCTTGCAGAAAGCGACCGTACCGTCGACCAGCGCGAAGAGCGTATGATCCTTACCCATGCCTACGTTCTCACCGGCGTTGTGAACCGTGCCGCGCTGACGAACGATGATGTTGCCCGCCTTTGCGAACTGACCGCCGAACAATTTGATGCCGAGTCGCTTGCTTTCCGACTCGCGGCCGTTCTTCGAACTACCTACACCTTTCTTATGTGCCATGTTGCTTCGGTTTTAAAAGGTTATGCGACGACTTCCTCGATGAGAATCTGCGTCAGATACTGGCGATGACCGTTGCATTTCTGGTATCCCGTGCGACGCTTCTTCTTGAAGACCAGAACCTTGTCGTCCTTCAGGTGCTTCAGGATCTTGCACTTTACCGTGGCGCCTTTCACTACAGGTGCGCCGACTTTGACCTGACCGTCGTTGTCTGTGAGCAGGACCTTGTCGAAACTTACGGACGAATTCTCTTCGCCCTGGAGACGGTGAACATAAAGTTTCCGACCTTTCTCAGCCTTGAATTGCTGACCTGCAATCTCTACTATAACGTACATCGAATGCGATTGGTTATATAATTCGGAGTGCAAATATACGCATATTTATCGTATAAACAACACCCGCGGGAACTTTTTTTCTCCGCCCCGCCCTCTGGCACGGTTTTGGGCGCTGCCGGGGCCGTTCCCGGGCTTCGGACCGGAGTTATACGCCATGCAACGGATATTGATCGCTTCCGACGACGGGTTTTCCCGCGAACTGATCCGCCTGGCCCTCGCAGGGCTGGGTGCCGAAGTGAGGTGCGCAGGGTGCGGCGCCGAACTCGAACGGCTCTGCGCCCGCGTGCTGTTCGACCTGATCATCGTCCTGCAGACGGCACCCTTTTTCTGCGGCCGCGAACTGATCGGCCGGCTGCGGCCCCCGGGACTGCGCCGGCCGCTGGTCTATGTGGTGTCGTGGCAGCAGAGCGAGCAGACGGTGCTGAGCCTGCTGGAGTGCGGCGTGAATCAATATCTGACTTTCCCCGTGAGCCTGCAACGGCTGAGAGCCAAGGTCGCGGGCGATCTGACATTGCAACAGCCATGAATGCTCTCTTGATCGCATGCCTCGCCTGCACGGCAGCCGCAGCCGCAGGCTTCGCGTTCCTGCTCGCGGCGGAGACGCTGCGGAACCGCCGCAGAACGTGTTATCACAACCTGCTGCGGCAACGCTATCTTCGCATCGTGATGCTGGCGCTCTTCGCCGAGCGGCCGGCCGTGCCGCACTTCCCCCTGCTGCGGCGTCGGGATTCGCGCCTGCTTCTGGCCGAGACGCTCGCCGGGCTGGGAGCGATGACCTACGGACTTCCGACCGGCCTGCTGTCCGAGATAACGGCCCGCTACCGGCTGGACGAATGGCTGCTGCGCCGCGCACGCTTCGCGCAGGGGTACCGCCGGGCCCGTTATCTGGCGCTGCTCTCCGAACTGCCCGCAACCGAATCGGTTTCCCGCCATGCGGCCCGCTACGGAGACAGCCGCAACCGCTATGTACGTTTCTATGCGCTGATGATCGCCCTCACGGCCGAACCCCCTGCCGCCCTGCAACGGATGGCCGGCTGCGCCTGGGCTTTCTCGTCCACCGAAGTCGCCGAAATCACGGCCGCTCTGCGGCGCGGACTGCTGCCCATCGCCTATCGGCCGCTCGTGGCTTCGGCATCGCCCAACCTGCGCCGCGTGGGGCTGAGCATCGTGCGGCAGTTCGGCATCGCAGAAGCCGGCCCCCAGCTTCTGCAACTGCTCGACGACGACGAAACCGCCGTTGCGCAGGCCGACGTTCTCCACACGCTGTGCGCCCTGCGGCGGCCGCTGCTGTGCCGCGAAGTGCGGCATTCGCTCGGGCGCATGAAACCGGCCGAACGCCGGACCCTGATGCGCTGCATGGCGCGTTCGAGCTACGCCCCGGAACTGCTGCGCCGGCTCTTCGACAAAAACGAATGCGCCTACTACGAAACGATCGTGCAATCGCATAAACGCTGTCTGGTATGATCGTTGCCGTCGCCCTTTTTTCGCTGGCGGTCATCGCCCTGGCCGGCACGTGGATCGCAATCCTCCTGCGGGCCCGCAACAAACACCTGCTGATCGACCGGATGCACGGACAAGTCAGCGACGCCGAAGGAAACATCGGATTTTCGCTGCTGTGCAGCGGCGTGCAACGTCTCGGACAAATCGAAAACCTGCTCTCGTCGGAATACGACCGCTGCGAGGTGATCGCAGTGCTGGACGCATGGCAGCAACGCATGCTTTTCGAGAAACTGGCCGCCCGCTACCGGATGATCCGCGTCGACTACCTGCCGTCCGACGAACTGCCCGTGCACGGTGTGCGGAGCATGTGGCGTTCGCGCCAACGCTGCTTCCGGCGCCTGGTGCTGCTCGACCGCCCCGAAGACTCAGCGGCCGACGACTGGAACGCCGCGGCATCGGTAGCCTCCTACGACTGGCTGATCCCCGTACGCGACGGCCAATACATGCTGCCGGGAGCGCTCGAACGGCTGGCCGCCGAGGCGGGACAGGAACGAACGCAACTCGTCCGCTCATGGATGGGGCATCCGTTCGCGCTGTTCGACCGCGAACGGGTGGCGGCAGCGGGAGGTTTCGGCAACCGCCCGGTCCGGCAAGTGCCGCGCCGCCACCGGCACCTCCTGTGGGAACCGCTCTTCTACCGGCCGCAAACGAAGTCGGGGCATCGCAAATGGCAGCCGTGGGCGGCACTGGCGCTTGGCGGCGCCATTGCGGCGACCGCAGCGACGGGACACGGGGTGCTGACGGTCCTGCTGCTCGATGCGGCAACGGCATGGAGCGCGGCGGCCTGTGCAGACCAGCTGCTCGCCGCAATGGCCGGTCGCACGGCAGGCTGTAAAATCGGTGTGAAAAATTTCACAGACTCGTAAAAATTAGCTATCTTTGACTTCGCCGGAGAGATACCCTCTCCCGACAACGGCAAACAAACAACGCGCTACGATGACAAACGACAAGATGGCGATGTATCTGCTGCCCCCGCTCTTCAACGCGGCAGTACGGGCCGGAGCCTCGATCATGCAAGTCTACAAGAACCGCGACGACTACGACATCAGCCTCAAGAGCGACCATACCCCCATCACCATAGCCGACCGCCTGGCCCACAAGACCATCCGCGAATATCTGGGACCGACGCGCATCCCCGTGCTGAGCGAGGAGGGGCGCGAGATGCGCTACGACGAACGCCGCAACTGGGAACTCTACTGGCTGGTCGATCCGCTGGACGGCACGGTCGAATTCATCAAGGGCAACAACGAATTCACGGTCAACATAGCCCTGATGGAGAACAACGTATGCACGGGAGCCGTGATCTACGTACCCTATTACGAAAAGATGTACATCGCCGGACGCGGCACGGGCACCTTCCTCAAGGAGGGCGTCGCACCCGATGCCGCCGCCGAATACACCTACGACCGAATCGTCGCCGGCTGCCGGCAGCTGCCGCTGGAACCGGACCACGAGGTGCTGCGCGTGGCCGTGTCGCGGTCGCACCAGACCGAGGAGACGCACCGGCACATCGCCCGGCTGCGCGAACGGCACCCCGATCTGGAGGTGGTCGAACAGGGCAGCTCCTACAAATTCTGCCTGCTGGCCGAGGGCAAGGTCGACTACTATGTCCGCACGACCCACACCTACGAATGGGACACGGCGGCCGGAGAACTGATTCTGGCCGAAGCCGGCGGCTCCACCCGCACGCTCCCCGACGACCGGGCGCTGCGCTACAACGAGGAAGACCTGCGCAATCCCTGGTTCGTGAGCCGGGCGAAAGGCTGCAAGGTCTGACCCGGACACTCGGCATCGGGGCGCCCGAAGCACACGGCGGTCCGCAGCACCGGGGAGAGGCCGACCGCACGGCTTTTGGCGAATCCGGTGCTCGTTGTTTTACGGTCCCCCGCTACCCCATCTCCGGGCCCGGCCTAACGAAATCCCCCTGCTTGCAGTCAGGCGTACAAACGAAACGGAGCGGCTCCCATAGAGGAAACCGCTCCGTTTTGGTGTAACTCCTACCCGACTACTCCTCGGATGCCGGCAGCTCGACAGCCTTGAACGTAGCGAGCACCTGACCGTCGCCGGTGAGGGTCAGCATATCGCCGTTGATGGAGAAGCCGTCGACCTGGTCGAGCATGTCGACGAACGGCTGCTCGTACTCCATATTGGGGCACGCCATCCGGGTCATGCCCATGTTATCGCCGAAAGCGAGGGTGCCGTCGATGGCCTCGTAGTTGCCGAAGAAACGGTTGCAGTTGGTGCGGCCCGAAACCATCATCTCCTCGCCGTTGAACAACAGCGTGAAGGCGTCCTCCTCGCTGTCGATGATCGCGGCAGGGATACCCTCCATCGAAACGAGCTTCCAGTTGGTCCCCGCAAGGGGTTTGTCATTCCGGCCACCGCAGCAAGCGGTCATTGCGCCGAACAACATGGCGGCTGCAAAAAACTTTTTCATGATTCGTCTTTGTTTTTTTAATGGTTCAACTTTCATACTGGCTTTCCGGCCCGGGCAAAATCCGTCAGGACCTTGCTCTGCCCCGGCCGGGCGAAAACCATCTTTCTGTCTGCCGGCAACCCGACAAATCACGGGCCACAAGCCCGCAAGGCACAAAGATAACGATTAAATCCCGACCGGCCAAACTTTCCGCCGTCAGCCTCAACGATTTCGCAGAACGCCTATCGCGGAAAACAACTTCGTGCAGATGCTTGGACGCAGCGCACGGGAAAACCGAGCGCGCCCGGTAGAAGCCGTGAACCGGCGTCACTTCGCTCTCGAAAAAGCGCAGGTGGCCAGCATCGAAATTACCGGATGCAAAGGTCGAAGACGACCAGGCATAGCCGTACGCACCGACAACATTCAAGGCTCCCATCTCGTGGCTGCGGTAGCCCGCAGCAGGAGTAAAAAGCAATCGCTCGGAGGAGTGCGGCGGAGGGTGCGGAACAATGGTTTTTGCTACAATTGCCGGTGCATCGCGGCTCTTTTGGGCCGTGCGGGCCGCAGCCTTGGCCGGCGCAGGCCCGCAAACATCCGGCTGTCGCCGGGCGTGCCCCGCAGGCTGCGACCGAATCCCCGACAGACTTACTTTGTCATTCTGAACGAAGTGAAGAATCTTTTCCCTTGCGAACCAAAGGCCGCGGACGGACTATGCCTTGCAAGGAGGAAAAAGACAAACGAAGTGCAGTCAAGAATCTGTCTACGTATACTTTTATACAGATTCTTCGTCGATCTTCCGATCTTCTCAGAATGACAATGCTGTCTTTGCATTGAATCATTTCGGATCGGAAACTCATTCGTATGCTCGCCCGGGCCGGCTGCGGGGGTCGCATCTTTGATGCGAGCCGGCCCCGGGCGCAAGGTCTTCCGTATCAGAAAGAGAACAGAGCCTGCGGGACATGCTTGCCATAATTGTCATTCTGAGCGGAGCGGATCGACGAACGCAGTGAGTGCAGAGGCCGCTTGCGAACTATGCCGAGCAAGGAGGAGAGAGACAAACGAAGTGCAGTCAAGAATCTATTTTGGACAAGGTTACAGATGTTTCGCTGCGCTCAACATGACGGTTGCAGCGGCTCTTCGCAAAGAAGTGAACGACAAACGCAGTGCGGTCAAGAATCTGTCTATGTATACTTTTATACAGATTCTTCGTCGCTCTGCTCCTTAGAATGACAAACTACTGAATTGTTCGCAAACTCCGCAGCAGACTGGAATATGCAACTGGCGGGAACGAGGGGAGGTAAAAGGGAAAGATAGATGTTCGGGGCGGTCGCAGCTTGCAGAGATAAACACTGGCGATAGCCGTGCGAGCCGAAGCCCCGCCACGCGGAGGCTCGCAAAACTCGCCCCGCTGGCTTCGGCACGAGAACAACTCCTGCACCGACCGAAGCAAAGCTCGCGAACTTAAACAGCGTGCGCTCTTTCTGAATAAAGCGAACGCAGCCTGCGGAGCAGCGAGCCCGGCGAAAGCCGAAGTGACGATCCACCGCGCTGGGAGGCTGCGGCCCGCGCAACACTGCAAATTGCAAAAAACAATCTCCGAAAAAAACGACTGCAAACAACGCAAGCCTACGAATTGCAAAACCACAAAAAAACAGCGATCAAACAACCGCAAAGAACGAATTCTTTTAACCCTCCCGCGTCATTACGCCGCCAGTGGACTGCTGAATCTACAAACCACGCTGACAAGAGCCGTAGCCCCTGTCACTCCGGGTGTGAAGTTGCTTGAGCGAAGATAAAACAAAAATAATTGATGCAAAAAAGAGTATTAAATATAAAACAACAGCACAAAAAGAACGCTGGCTTTCGGACTGCATGTCCGAAAGCCAGCGCCAACATCCGTCGGAAAGGCATCAAAGCCCGGAACCGACCGAATCGGCCGGAGCCGGCTTGTCGCCGACATCGACCAGGTTCTCCTCGGAGATGCCCAGCGACCGATAATAATCGTTGAGTTCGGCGACGATTCCGCGCCGTCCGGCATAGGAAGCCAGGTAGTAGAGATCGCCCAGCTCCTCGATCTTGTCCTCCATGACGCCGGCGACCATGTCGCCCTGCACCCCGTCGAAGCGAAGATAGTAATCGATGTATTCGATCAGCGTACGGGCGTATTCCGTCAGCAGTGCATCGCCCTTGTCGGCTGCCTCGGGCACACCCATGGCCGAAGCGGCATAGTAGGCCTCGAGGAAAGGATAGGTATTGGTATCGAGGAAGCGGATCTGCGATGTCGGGAGCCGCTCGAGTCCCAGGTCGAGAAGTTCGACGGCCTCCTGCGGACGATTCTCGCGCAACAACTCCTTGGCCACGCGCGCGAAAGAGTCGCGGGCATGCGACGCGGCGAGGTTATACTGGAGGAAATAGTCGACATAGACATCGGGATCGGCAAGGTTGCCGTAGCGGAAAGTATCTTTCAGAAGCGGCAGCGTATAGTCGGTGTCGATGCGCCCGATCTCCCACGGATTCTCCATGGGCGTGAGGATGGGCACGAACCGATAGGCATAGCCGTCGAACTGGAGGTAGTCGAGCAGTCCGAAATCCTGAAAGACATAGACCTGCGTCATGAAGATGGGGCGCTTCCAGTCGAAGTTGGCCAACATGTCGAGCAGCATCAGCTGGCTTTTGTCCAAGGCGTTCTTGCGCAGGTTGATGTAGACGGTGTCGACGATCAGATCGCGGTCCTTTTCGGCCACGATGCCCGAAGCGAGCACGTTCTCCTTGTTGACAGGCAGGGCGATGCGTTTGGTGGGGATGTAGTCGACGGCCGTTCCGTCCTCGAGCCGGATCTTGGTACGCGGATCGTCGCTGAGGACGAAATCCATGACCTGCCCGATCTCCACAGGGCGGTCGATGCGGTTGTCGACGGGCACCCAGTCGTTGACGTGGGTGTATTTCCGCTTCGGAAGCGAGAAAGGCACGCCGGCGGCATCGTTGGCCTTGGTCTTCATCTCGTCGATGTACCATTCGCCGCCCAGATAGGAGGTGTTCATGATGCGCACGTCGGGCCGTACGCCGTAGACCTCCTGGTTGTTCCACAAGGGGAAGGTGTCGTTGTCGCCGTAGTTGAGAATGATGGAGTTGGGGAGCGTCGACATCAGATAGTTCCAGCCGATGTCGCGGGCCATGTAGCGGCCCGAACGGTCGTGGTCGTCCCAGTTCTGTGCGGCAAGCACGGCGGGAACGCTCATGCAGACGGCGGTGGCGACGGCTGCGACGGCGACGTTGTTGCGCTTGGAGATGCGCACGAAAAGATCGTGCAGGGCCAAAACGCCGAAGCCGATCCAGATGCAGAAGGCATAGAACGAACCGGCATAAACATAGTCGCGCTCACGCACTTCGGCAGGCGACGCATTGAGGTAGACCACCAGCGCCACGCCCGTGAGAATGAAGAGCCACATGACGATCGAGAAGTTGCGCTGGTCGCGGTTGAGCTGGTAGATCAGTCCGATCAGTCCGAGGATGAACGGCAGGAAATAATAGGTGTTGCGCCCGCGGTTTTCGGCGATCTCGCGAGGCAGGTTGTCCTGCGGCCCGAGGAAAAGTTCGTCGATGGGCCGGATGCCCGAAAGCCAGTTGCCGTCGGTGATGGTGGTCGACGTGGGCTGGATGTCGCTCTGCCGCCCGACGAAATTCCAGAGGAAATAACGCCAGTACATGTAGGAGAGCTGGTAGTTGAAGAAGTAGTTGAGATTCTCGCCGAAAGTAGGCTCCACGACGCTCTTCACCTCGTAGCCGTCGTCGTAGGTGCGCTTGCGGCCGAAGTCGAGGACCTCCTGCCGGAGGGGCTGGCCCTGCCGGTCGCGCACGATCTCGCCGTTGTCGTCGCGGATGATCTCGGTCTTGGTGCGGTAGGCGGCCCACTGCTTGTACTCTTTCTCGCTCTTGCGGTAGTCCCACATGCGCGGGAAGAAGTGCATGAACTGCGGCTGGTGGGTGTAACCCGTGATGCTGCTGGCAGGCTTGTACTTGCCGTCCTCGTCGAGGTAATAGAAATGCTTCTCCTTGTAGTCGGCGGGCGGTGCGGAGTAGTAGGCGCCGTAGAGCAGGGGTTTGTCGCCGTACTGGTCGCGGTTGAGCACCGAAAGCAGCGCATGGGGATTGTCGGGCTTGTTGGAGTTCATCGGCGGATTGGCCGCAGCGCGGATGGTCATCGAGGCGTAGGACGAGAAGCCGACGAGGATCATGGTCGAGGAGAGCAGAATGACGTTCCACACGACCTTGCCGCGCTTGTGGGTCGCCCACGAAGCCCAGCCCAGGCCGCCGATGAGCGCCAGCGCGAAGAAGACCATACCGGAATTGACGGGCAGCCCGAGCGTGTTGACGAAGAAGAGGTCGAACATGGCCCCGACGTAGACCGTATAGGGAATGATGATGCCGTTGATGACCAGCAGAATGGCCCCGGCGATCAACATGGCGTAGAAGAATCCGCGCCAGGTGACGGTCTGCACCGTACGGAAATAATAGATGAAGACCAGCGCGGGAATGGTCAGCAGATTGAGGATATGCACGCCGATGGAGAGACCCATGAGGTAGGCGATCAGCACGATCCAGCGCGAAGCGCGGGGCTGGTCGGCCTCCTCCTCCCACTTGAGCATGAGCCACACGACCAGTGCGGTGAACATCGACGAGAGGGCGTAGACCTCGCCTTCGATGGCCGAGAACCAGAAGGTATCGGTGAAGGTGTAGGCGAGCGCCCCGACGGCGCCGGCGCCGAGGACGGCCCAGGTCGCAGGCACGGTCAGCTCACGGCCGTCGCGCGTGACGAGGCGGCGGGCCAGGTGGGTGATGGTCCAGAAGAGAAAGAGGATGCAGAAAGCGCTGACGATGGCGTTCATGGCGTTGACGGCCATGCCGACATAGTCGGGGTTGCCGAAAGCGAAGAGCGTGGCCAGGCGCGCAAGCATCATGAAGAGCGGCGCTCCGGGCGGGTGGCCCACTTCGAGCTTGTAGGAAGTGGCGATGAACTCCGAGCAGTCCCACAGACTCGATACGGGCTCGATGGTCAGCAGGTAGACGACGGCAGCGGCCGCGAAGACCGCCCAGCCGACGATGTTGTTCCAACGTTTGAAAAGATTCATATTGTTTTTAACGATATATTGTGCATTGCAGCGACGGCCTTAGCCTGCGGCGAGGCTGAAAAAATGCGCACCGGCCGCAGCCTGCGGGAAACGGACCTCCGCAAACCCGCCTTGCGGCGGGTGCCGGCCGTGCCCGGATTTCAATTTGCAAAAGTAATCAATTAACGGAGAATTGCAAAGGCTATTGCATGCAGGCCGAGGTCCCAAGTTTGTGAAGAAAAATTCAGATTGTCGCCAATAATTGTTACTTTTGTGGAAAATTTGCCGATGCAATGGAATCGAAACTGACGCTTTACAATACGCTTACGCGCCGCAAGGAGGAGTTCGAGCCCCTGGTCCCGGGCCGGGCGGGCATGTATGTCTGCGGTCCGACGGTCTACGGCGATCCCCACCTGGGCCACGCCCGGCCGGCGGTGACTTTCGACCTGCTTTTCCGCTACCTCAAGGCCGCGGGCTACAAGGTGCGCTACGTACGCAACATTACGGACGTCGGACATCTGGAACACGACGCCGACGAAGGCGAAGACAAGATCGCCAAGAAAGCGCGGCTCGAACAACTCGAACCGATGGAGGTGGCCCACTACTACACCGAGCGCTACCACCGCGCCATGGAGGCGCTCAACGTCGAGACACCCTCGATCGAACCGCACGCCTCGGGCCACATCATCGAACAGATCGCTTTCGTACAGCGCATCCTCGACGAAGGTTTCGCCTACGTTTCGAACGGCTCGGTCTACTTCGATGTGGAGAAATACAACGCCAAGCATAACTACGGCCGCCTGTCGGGCCGCAACCTGGACGACATCGTGGCCAACACGCGCGAACTCGACGGCCAGAGCGACAAACGCCATTCCTACGACTTCGCGCTGTGGAAAAAGGCCTCGCCGGAGCACATCATGCGCTGGCCCTCGCCCTGGAGCGACGGATTCCCGGGCTGGCACATGGAATGCTCGGCCATGTCGACCCGCTATCTGGGCGAACGCTTCGACATCCACGGCGGCGGCATGGACCTGATGTTCCCCCACCACGAATGCGAGATCGCGCAGTCGACGGCGGCCCTGGGCCACGATTCGGCACGCTATTGGGTGCACAACAACATGATCACGATCAACGGACAGAAGATGGGCAAGTCGCTGGGCAACTTCATCACGCTGGAGGAGCTCTTCACAGGCAGCCACCGGCTGCTGGCGCAGGCCTACACCCCCATGACGATCCGCTTTTTCGTACTGCAGGCCCACTACCGCTCGACGCTCGACTTCTCGAACGAAGCGCTCCAGGCCGCCGAAAAGGGGCTCGACCGCCTGATGAAAGGCATCGAGGCGCTCGGCAAGATCAAGCCTGCGGCGGCATCGACGGTCGACCCGTCGGAACTGGAAAACCGCTGCCGCGCGGCGATGGACGACGATCTGAACTCGCCGATGGTCATCTCGGCCCTCTTCGACTGGGTGCGCACGATCAACCAGCTGGTCGACGGGGCGCAGACCATCACGGCAGCCGATCTGGAGAAGCTGACGGCGACCGTACACCGCTATGCGTTCGACATCCTGGGGCTGAAAGACGAAAAAGCCGCCGGAACGGCCTCGGGACGCGACTACGTGACCCCGCTGGTCGAAATGCTGCTGGCCGAACGCCTGCAGGCCCGCGCCGCCAAGGACTGGGCGGCCTCCGACCGCATCCGCGACGGACTGGCCGCGGCCGGCATCCGGGTCAAGGACCGCAAGGACGGCAGCGACTGGGAACTGGAATAAAGTGAAAAGTAAAAGGTGAAAAGTAACGCATCGTTCACGCAGTTGTTTTCCACCTCGCAGTCAACGACAGACCGGATGAAGAACATTTCGCTTTTCACCCTTCACCCTAAACCTTGAACGAAGTGACAGAATTGAAGTCGGCAGCCACGGAATTGGGAACGGAACGCATCCGCAAATTGCTGGTGCAGTATGCCGTGCCGGCGATCATCGCCATGACCGCGTCGTCGCTCTACAACATGGTCGACAGCATTTTCATCGGGCAGATCGTAGGTCCTCTGGCCATTTCGGGCCTGGCGCTGACGTTTCCGCTGATGAACCTCGCTGCGGCGTTCGGGTCGCTCGTGGGCGTGGGCGCCGCGACGTTGATCTCGATGCGCCTGGGCCAGCGCGACTACGACACGGCCCAGCGCGTGCTGGGCAACGTAGTGGTGCTCAATGCCGTGATCGGCGTGGCGTTCGCCGCCGTGACGCTGGCCTTTCTCGACCCGATCCTCTATTTCTTCGGCGGCAGCGAAGCGACGGTGGAATACGCCCACGAATACATGACCATCATACTCTCGGGCAACGTCGTTACGCACATGTATCTGGGTCTCAACTCGGTGCTGCGAGCTTCGGGCCATCCCCGCAAGTCGATGTACGCGACGATCAACACCGTAATCATCAACACGCTGCTCGACGCGCTTTTCATCTACGGCTTCGGCTGGGGCATCCGCGGAGCAGCCATCGCCACGGTGCTGGCGCAGGTCGTATCGCTCATGTGGCAGTTCCGCATTCTCTCCGACAAGAACGAACTGCTGCACTTCCGCCGCGGCATCTACAAACTGAAGAAACGCATCGTCAAGGACATCGTGGCCATCGGCATGTCGCCCTTTCTGATGAACCTCGCGGCGTGCTTCATCGTCATCCTTATAAACAAAGGACTGCAACGCTACGGCGGCGACCTGATGATCGGCGCCTACGGCATCGTCAACCGCCTGGGCTTCTTCTTCGTGATGATCGTCATGGGTGTCAACCAGGGCATGCAGCCCATTGCAGGCTACAACTTCGGCGCCCGGCAGTACGGACGCGTGCTGCGCGTGCTGCGGCTGACGATCATGGGCGCCACGTGCATCACGACGACCGGATTCCTCATAGGAGAACTGGCGCCCGGATTCGCAGCCGCGCTTTTCACCAAGGACGAAGAACTCATCGGTCTGGCATCGACGGGCATGCGCATCGTCTTCGCCTTCTTCCCGATCATCGGCTTCCAGATGGTGGCGACCAACTTCTTCCAGAGCATCGGCATGGCCGGCAAGGCGGTTTTCCTGTCGCTGTCGCGGCAGCTGCTCTTTCTGGTGCCGGGGCTGCTGCTCCTGCCGCGTCTGTTCGACACGGCGACCTCGTGGAACGGAAGCTGGGGCGTATGGTGCGCCATGCCGCTCTCCGACCTGCTGGCAGCCGTCGTGGCATTCTTCATGCTGACCGACCAGCTGCGCAAGTTCCGCGCGATGATGGCGGCGCAAACACTCAACGAACCCCGCGATGGAGAATAGATTCGTGATCAACATCGGCCGCCAGATAGGCAGCGGCGGCAAATCGGTCGGCGAAGCGCTGGCCCGGCGGCTGGGCATCCGGCTCTACGACAAGGAACTAATCAACCTGGCGGCCAAAGAGAGCGGACTCTGCCCCGAAATCTTCGAACGGGCCGACGAAAAGGAGTCGCACAACCGCCTGGCGACCCTGCTGGGCTATCTGCGGGCTCCGTTCGCCGGCGATGACGGCGGCGCTTCCGACGTACTGTCGGGCGATGCGCTGTTCAAGATACAGAGCGACGTCATCCGCAACATAGCGGCCCGCGAACCGGCCATTTTCGTAGGCCGCTGCGCCGACTACATCCTGCGCGACCATCCGCGGGCGCTGAGCGTCTTCATCACGGCCTCCGAAGCCGACCGCGCAGCGCGCATCTGCGGCCGCACGGGCTGCACCGAAGCCGAAGCGCGCCAGACGATGGCCCACGGCGATGCGCGCCGTGCCGACTACTACAACTATTATAGCATGCGCACGTGGGGCGCCGCCGGCTCGTACGACCTGTGCGTGAGCACCTCGGTGCTGGGCATCGAAGCTACGGCCGAACTGATCCTGCGGTTCGCCGCACAAAAACTCGATTTGAAAACAGACTTATGATACTCGCCGAACAGATCAAGGAGCTCGGGACCCGCCGCGGAGCCCTCGAACGCTGCCTGGACATCGAACAGAAACGCATCGACCTGCGCAACGAAGAGGAGAAGACCCAGGAACCCGACTTCTGGAACGACCCGGCCGCGGCGCGCGAACAACTGCGCAAAGTGGCGGCCATCAAAGCGTGGGTCGAAGACTACGACGCCGTGCGCAAGGATGTCGAGGACCTGGAGCTGATGCCCGACTTCGTGAAGGAAGGGGTGGTCAGCGAAGCCGAACTCGACGAACACTACGCCCGCACGCTCGACCGCATCGAAAAACTGGAGATGCGCAACATGCTGCGCCGCGACGAAGACAAGCTGGGCGCCATTCTCGACATCAACGCCGGAGCCGGCGGCACCGAAGCGCTCGACTGGGCCTCGATGCTGCTGCGCATGTACACCCGCTGGGGCGAGGCCCACGGCTACAAGGTGAAGGTGCTCGACTACCAGGCGGGCGACGAAGTGGGTGTCAAGTCGTGCACGCTGGAATTCGAGGGCGAATACGCCTACGGCTACCTCAAAAGCGAAAACGGCGTGCACCGCATGGTGCGGCTTTCGCCTTTCAACGCCAACAACAAGCGGCAGACGACCTTTGCGTCGGTCTTCGTGTCGCCGGCCGTGGACGATACGATCGAAATCACGATCAACCCCTCCGACATCGAGTGGGACACGTTCCGCTCGTCGGGCGCCGGCGGTCAGAACGTCAACAAGGTCGAGACGGCCGTGCGGCTGCGCTACCATGGCAAGGATGCCGACACGGGCGAACCGGTGGAGTTCCTGATCGAGAACATGGAGACCCGCTCGCAGCTGATGAACCGCGAGAACGCCATGCGCATCCTGCGCTCGAAGCTCTACCAGCGCGAACTCGACAAGCGCATGGCCACGCAGCAGGCGCTCGAGGCCTCGAAGAAGAAGATCGAATGGGGCTCGCAGATCCGCTCCTACGTCTTCGACGACCGCCGTGTCAAGGACCACCGCACGGGGTGTCAGACCTCGGCCGTCGAGGCGGTCATGGACGGCGACCTCGATGCTTTCATCAAGGCCTATCTGATGGAGTTCGGCGCGCAGGCGTAAACCATCGATTCCGCATTCGAAATTCACATTCCGCTCTCCTCATTGCGAGGAGGGGCGTTAGTTCGATATAGCCATCCCGCTCCCCATCCCGCTCCCCATCCGCTCCGTCATCGCAAAGGCATCAAGAGCCATGGCAATCCGTCAAACGGAGCCCCGAAAGATTGATTTCATCGCTTTGCGGACCCATCGCAAACTCACACCCGTTTTTCCGTTTCTTTCTCGTTGCCCGGCCGGGGGCGGTCGCGCAAAGCGCGAGCCGGGCAACGAAGAATCGGTGACCGGTAAAGCAACGAAAACCGGTTCTTAGCCGGGCATCATCGCAAGCAAAGCATCGGCCCGGCACTCCGACCGACTCCCCTGTCACCTTGCGTCACCTCCCCCGGCACCCTATCCTCTCCGCCGTCTCCGAAGCCCGAATCCGGAAACAAAAGCCCGAATCCCAACAGCCGGCACCTCAAACGAAATTCCCGGCACCTCTTGCAAGAGGTGCCGGGAATTCATCATTACAAATAATAACGCTCAGAAAACCGAGCTGCGGGACAGCTGCCCGCCTCGCGCTGCCGAAGCGTCCTATCCCAAGTAGGATTTCAGCAGCTTCGACCGCGACGAATGGCGGAGACGGCGGATGGCTTTCTCCTTGATCTGACGCACGCGCTCGCGCGTAAGGTCGAACTTCTCGCCGATCTCCTCGAGCGTCATTTCCGAACACCCGATGCCGAAGAAATACTTGATGATGTCGCGTTCGCGCTCGGTGAGCGTCTCCAGGGCACGGTCGACCTCCGTAGAGAGCGACTCGTTGATCAGCCCGCGGTCGGCATTGGGCGAATCGGGGTTGACCAGCACGTCCAACAGCGAATTGTCCTCACCGTCGGCGAACGGGGCATCGACCGAGACATGGCGACCGGCGACACGCAGCGTATCGGTCACCTTCTCCTTGGGCAACTCGAGCTCTGTGGCCAGCTCCTCGGGCGACGGCGTACGCTCATGCTCCTGTTCGAAGCGGGCGAACGCCTTGTTGATCTTGTTGAGCGAACCCACCTGGTTGAGCGGCAGGCGCACGATGCGCGACTGCTCGGCCAGCGCCTGCAAAATCGACTGGCGGATCCACCACACAGCGTAGGAGATGAACTTGAAACCGCGGGTCTCGTCGAACTTCTCGGCCGCCTTGATCAGGCCGAGGTTGCCCTCGTTGATCAGGTCGGGCAGGCTGAGCCCCTGGTTCTGGTATTGCTTGGCGACGGAGACGACGAAACGCAGATTGGCCTTGGTGAGTTTCTCGAGCGCTTCCTGGTCTCCTTTCTTGATCCGTTGGGCGAGTTCCACCTCCTCCTCGACCGTGATGAGCTCCTCCTTGCCGATCTCCTGCAGATACTTGTCCAGCGAGGCGCTTTCGCGGTTGGTGATGGATTTCGTAATTTTTAACTGACGCATGTTTTATCCTCCAAAGTAATTTCTTCGTTATTACGACCCGCCCTGCGGCGCCTACTCCACCAGAACGTAGCTGGCGGCACGGCCGTCGGGATAGATGCCGTCGATCGAACGCACCTTGTCGCTCAGACGCCGCATGTCGGCCAGGGAGCGCACCTCGCGGTCGTTGATGTGCGTGATGACGAATCCCTGCTTCACGCGCGCCCGGGCCAGAATACCGTCGGCCTTGACGCTCACGACCTGCACGCCGCCCTTGATCTCCAGCTGACGGCAGAGCTTCTCGCCGGCATCCTGGAACTTGCCGCCCAAGGTTTCGACCACGTCGACGTCCTCACGGGTCAACAGTTCGGGTTTATCTGCCTTATTACGCAAAACGACCTCGAATTGTTTCAGTTTACCGTCTCTTTTTACCGACAAAACGACCTTATCGTTGGGTCGGCGCCGCGCGATCTGCTCCTGGAGGCTTGCCGACGAAGTGAGCGCCACACCGTCGATCTCGAGGATCACGTCGCCCTTGCGGATACCCGCTTCGGAAGCAGCGCCGCCCTCGGTCACACCGGCCACGTAAACACCGCCGATCTCCTTGATGCCCAACTCCTTGCCCTCGCTATCGATGAAATCCTGGTCCACCGGACGAAACATCACGCCCAGCAGGGCCCGCTGCACGAAACCGTACTCCTTGAGGTCGACGACCACCTTGCGCACGATCGACTCGGGAATGGCGAACGAGTAACCTACATAGCTGCCCGTCTGCGACTTGATGAGCGTGTTGATGCCCACCAGCTCGCCATGGGTGTTGACCAAGGCACCGCCCGAATTGCCGGGATTGACGGCCGCATCGGTCTGAATGAAGGCCTCGATGCTGAAATCGTTGGGAATCGCACCCAGGTTGCGCGCCTTGGCGCTGACGATGCCCGCCGTAATGGTCGACTGAAGATCGAACGGCGAACCGATGGCCAGCACCCACTCGCCCAGCCGCAGCGCGTCGGACGACCCGAAAGCCAACGTAGGCAAATTCCCGGCGTCGATCTTCAGCAGCGCCAGGTCGGTCGCCGAATCCTTGCCGATCAACTCGGCGTCGAAAGCGCGTCCGTCGTTGAGCTTCACGCGCAACTTGGTGGCACCGTCGACCACATGGTTGTTGGTCACCACATAGCCGTCCTCCGAGATGATGACGCCCGAACCGCCGGCCCGGCGCTCCTGGTAACGGGGTTCACCGCCGTTGCCGCCTCGCGGCTGTTGCTGCGGAAAACCGAAGAATTCGAGGAACGGATCGTAACCGAACTGTCCGCGCCGGGGCACCTCGACCTGCTGGATCGCCTCGATATTGACCACGGCTTTCACGGCGTTCTCCGCCGCGTAGGTCAGGTCGGGATACTGTCCCGCCTCGTAGGCGGTGAACTGCGCACCGAGGGCGGGCGTACGCTCCACCTCGCGCTCGATGTATTCCACCCGGGCACCGCTGTCGGCGACCGCCCAAGCCGAAACGCCGCCGGCCACGGCCGAAGCGGCAAGAATTCCCAAAAACAAAAATGCCTTTTTCATAGTCGAATGTTGGTTTGAATTATTCGTAGGCAATCTTCATCATAGGCAAAACCGGTATTTTGCAGGACAAACGCACCCTGCGCCGAAAATAGTATGCCGGAGTCGAACGAAATTGAAAATGAAAAGCTAAAAATCAGAAGCGAATTTTCAGAAACCGCCCATGCCGTCATACCGAGGGCTCAGAGCGGCAAACGCAGTACGGGCTGACACCTGCCAAACAAGAAGCCCGGTGCTGCCATGAATCCCTATCTTTTCGGGCGGGCCGCCGTTTCGAGAGACCTCGGCTCGCAAGCATGCACCGCAAACATTGGCCTGAACCTCCGTTCTCAATTCGCGGTGCAGCCCACGAATCCGTCTGCTGAAATATCCGAACCGGTATTCTGCACCGACACTCCGGCACAACATTGCTCCGGCATCCGCCCGGAACCCTGCAGAAAACCGCGCTCCCCTGCCCCTGCAAGAAAACCGGGAGCCCGGCCGGGCCCCCGATTCGCTCTCAGAGTCCGAATTCGCGGCGGATGGCATCGACGGCGTCGAGCTTCTCCCACCCGAAGAATTCGATCTCGCGCTCCACCTCGCGGCCGTTCTCCCAAACCTTCGCCGTCTGCTTGAAAGGACGGTTGCCGAAGTGGCCGTAGGAAGCCGTAGCCTCGAAAATCGGATTCTTCAACCCGAAGCGCTTCACGATGGCGGCAGGCCGCAGATCGAAGAGTTTGCCGATGCGGCGGGCGATCTCGCCGTCGGTCATGCCCTGCAAAGCCTCGGGACGCGGCGAACGGTAGGTATCGACATAGATCGACAGCGGCTCGGCGATTCCGATAGCGTAGGAGAGCTCGACCAAAACCTCGTCGGCAACGCCTGCGGCCACCAGGTTCTTGGCGATATGACGCGCAGCATAGGCGGCCGAACGGTCGACCTTCGACGAATCCTTGCCCGAAAAGGCACCGCCGCCGTGAGCGCCGCGGCCACCGTAGGTATCGACAATGATCTTGCGGCCCGTAAGGCCCGTATCGCCATGAGGACCGCCGATAACGAACTTGCCCGTAGGATTGACATGCAGGATATAATCGTCGCCGATCAATCCGGCGAGCTTGTCCCCCGCCCGCTCCAGGCGCGCCTTGACACGCGGGATAAGAATCGTGCGCACGTCCTCGCGGATGCGGTCCTGCATCCGGCGCTCGGCCTCCTGCTCGGAAAGGCCGCCGCCGGAAACGATGAACTCGTCGTGCTGCGTCGACACCACGATGGTATGCACGCGCAACGGACGCCCTGTCTGCTCGTCGTACTCGATAGTCACCTGCGACTTCGAATCGGGCCGCAGGTAGGTCATCTCCTTTCCCTCGCGACGGATAACGGCCAACTCTTTAAGGATGACGTGCGAAAGAATCAGCGTAGCAGGCATCAACTCGCGCGTCTCGTTGCAGGCGTAACCGAACATGATGCCCTGGTCGCCGGCCCCCTGCTCCTCCTCGGAACCGCGCTCGACGCCCTGGTTGATGTCGGACGACTGCTCGTGGATGGCCGAAAGGATACCGCACGAATTGCAGTCGAACTGGTACTCGCTCTTGGTGTAACCGATGCGATCGATGACACGGCGCGCCACGCCCTGCACATCGACATAAGCCTCCGAACGCACCTCGCCCGCCACGACCACCAAGCCGGTGGTGCAGAGGGTTTCGCATGCGACCTTCGAATTGGGGTCGCGGCGCAGGAACTCGTCGAGGATGGCGTCGGAAATCTGATCCGAAACTTTATCGGGGTGTCCCTCGGACACCGACTCCGATGTAAACAAAAAGCCCATTCTATACATTTTAAGGGTTAAACGTATAAATGGGAAAAATTGGCTGTTTGGAAATAAAAAATGTGCTGTTTTAGCGATTTTTTATTGTGGTTTGCAATCAGTCAAATCTTTCCACATTTCCCCGCCTTGCGGCTCGGGACGACAAAGATAGGAAAAAATCGACAAACGGAAAAATTATCGCCAAAGAAAGGTCCTCCATCCGCCATGAACGGACGGCAGCGACGACAACTATTTCCAACAATAGCAACTTCAGCGCAGATGCTTGGACGCAGCGCACGGAAAGGGCTGACGCCCGGCTCGGATAGCCCAAGGGGACAACGCGCACATCGGTGAAATCCATGTCGCCAGCATTGAGATTGCCAGCGGCATAGCTCGACGAACTCCAATAGTAACCGCGCGCACCGATGACGCTCAGGGCTCCCATCGCGCTGTAGCGGTAGCCCGCAGCAGGCGCGAATAGCAATCGCTTGAAGGAATGCGGCGGAGGGTGCGGAACAATGGTTTTTGCTACAATTGCCGGTGCATCGCGGCTCTTTTGAGCCGTGCGGGCCGCAGCCTTGGCCGGCGGAGGCCCGCAAACATCCAGCTGTCGCCGGGCATGCCCCGCGGCTGCGCCCGCCCCACCTCGACAACCCTACTTTGTCATCCTGAGCGTAAGCGAAGGATCTATTTGGGGAAAGGTTACAGATTCTTCGTCGCTCTGCTCCTCAGAATGACAATGCTGTCTTTGCATTGAATCATTGCCGTTCGGGAACTCATTCATGTGCTCGCCCGGGCCGGCTGCGGGGGTCGCGCCTATGGGCGCGAGCCGGCCCCGGGCGCAAGGTCTTCCGTATCAGAAAAAGCCTGCGGGACATGCCTGCCATAATTGTCATCGAAGAATCTATTCTGGGCAAGGTTGCAGATGTTTGACTGCACTTCGTTTGTCTTTCTCCTCCTTGCTCG